>JADLDB010000097.1 GCA_020846875.1 Myxococcales bacterium
AGGACGTTGCCCGGAGGTCGAGAAGCGAGGAGGGAGCGGGCTGGTGGGCCCGTGACCGACGAGCGACGACGAGATCCGGGCAAGGGACCAGCGAGGCGTGCTCTGCTCAGGCGATCTCCGGGGTTAAGCCGCGGCTCCTCGCGTAGGTAGGCTGCGGGTCGGATGACGACGGCTCGCCGGCTCCACCACTCCTACGCCGACTTCCTGCGCGCCCTCGACGCCAGCTACGACGGCCTCGGGCTCGAGCCGGGCACCTGACTCTCGGGTGGCCACCGCCTCCCGTTCGCCAGGCTGTCGCGGACCTGCGAAACCTGCGACAACGCGCGCGTGAGCGAACGCACTGACCGCCGCATCGCGCTGTTCATCGACTTCGAGAACCTGGTCACCAACACCGGCATCACCGCGGCCAGCTTCGACCTGCAGCCGTCCCTCGACCGGCTGCTGGAGAAGGGGAAAGTCATCTTCCGCCGCGCGTACTGCGACTGGACGCGCTTCCGCGAGGCGAAGGCGTCTCTGCATGAGTTCGGCGTGGAGCTCGTCGACGTGCCGCCGTCCACCCGCGCGGGGAAGAACGCCGCCGACATGCGCCTGGTCATCGACGCGCTCGAGCTGTCCTACCTGCGCGAGCACATCGACACCTACGTCATCGCCTCCGGCGACTCGGACTTCTGCCCGCTGGCCGCCAAGCTGCGCGAGAACGACCGCTTCGTCATCGGGCTGGCGGTGAAGGAGGCCACCAGCCCGATGTTCGTGAAGGCCTGCGACGAGTTCCTCTACCTGAAGACGGAGCGGCGGGCGCCGCGAGAGCAGCGGCCCCCCGCGAAGAAGCGTGAGGGCGCCAAGCCCGGAGAGCGGCGCCGCGAAATCCCCGACATCGCCCGCGAGGTGCTGGAAGGCCTGCTGGCCCGTGCCACCGGGCCGCTCAACCCGTCCCTCATCAAGGAAACCATCGTCCGCAAGGAGCCCGACTTCGACGAGCGCGACCACGGCTTCTCCAGCTTCAACCGCCTCCTGGAGGCGATGGAGAAGGAAGGCCTGTGCAGCCGCCTGCAGCAGGGCCGCCAGTGGTACGTCGTGGCGAGGGACGCCCCGAAGGGCGAGAAGCCCAGCCCCGGCGCGCACCCCGACGACGAGGAAGAGCGCATCCCCGACCCCGAGGACTGAAGCGCCCTTGAGCCCCGCCGGAAGGCGGCCGCGTGGCCCTGCGCGACGGCGCGCGAGCAACCGCGGCGTCAGCGTGCGCGGCCCAGCGCTGCCCATGCGTCGCGCAGCGCCGCGCCCGGGGTTAGATGGCGCCCCATGCCCCACGTCCTCATCACCGGCGGCTCCCGCGGCCTCGGGCTGGGCCTCGCGCGCCAGTACCTGCAGCGGGGCCACGCCGTCACCATCACCGGCAGGGAGCAGCCCGCCCTCGACGCAGCCGTCGCGCTGCTGCGCCCCCACGGCCCCGTCGCCGCCCTCGCCCTCGACGCCGGGGACCTCGACGCCACGGTGAAGGGCCTTCGCGCCCTCGACGAGAGGGTGGGAGGCCTCGACGTCGTCATCGCCAACGCGGGCGTGGGCGCGGACCCATCGAAGGGCGCGCCGTACTCGTGGGAGGCCATCGCCCAGGCGCTGCACGTCAACTTCACCGGCGCCGCCGCCACCCTGACGGCCGTGCTGCCGGCGATGGTGGAGCGCCGGCGCGGGCACCTGGTGGGCATCTCCTCGCTGGCCAGCTACGGGGCGCTGCCCAACGCCGCCGCCTACTGTGCCCCCAAGGCCGGCCTCAACATGCTGCTGGACTGCCTGGCGCTGGACACGCGCGGCACCGGCGTGGCCGTCACCACCGTGAAGCTGGGCTTCGTGAAGACGCGCATGGTGGAGACGGCCACGCACCCCATGCCGCAGTTGATGGAGGTGGACGACGCCGCCCGGCGCGTCGTCCGCGCGCTCGAGGCCCGCCCGCGCGTCGTCACCGTCCCCAGGGCGCTGGCCTTCGGCGCCTGGGTGGGCGGCGCCCTGCCGCTCGCGGTGAAGGCGAAGCTCCCGCGCTGACCGCACGTCCTCCCGCAGTGCGCCGCTGGGCACGACGGCCAGTGCGCAGGCTGCGGGGGCGTCGGCCAGCGCTGCCGCGAGGGCCGCCTCTGCCGGACGGGGACGTGCAGCACCTTCAACCAGGGCCCCTGGCGGTGCCCGCGGCTGGTCATTCTTCCGGCTTCTGGCGAAGCGCGGCTTGCCGCTGTCCCCACCTTGAGCGATGAGCTTCGCCCGCATGCTGTCCGGCCGCCCCCGCATCGAGCCGCGCCTCGTCCCCCACGCCGACTCGGTGGTGGTGAAGGAGGTGTACCTGTCGCTGCAGGGCGAGTCGTCCCACCAGGGCCTCTTGTGCGCCTTCGTGCGGCTCACCGGCTGCCACCTGCGCTGCGCCTGGTGCGACAGCGAGTTCTCCTTCCGCGGCGGGGCGCGCCGCGCCGTGGCCGACGTGGTGGCCGAGGTGGTGGCGATGAAGACGCCGCGGGTGGAGGTGACCGGCGGAGAGCCGCTGCTCCAGCCCGGCGTGTACCCCTTGATGCAGGGGCTGCTGGACGCGGGCCTCACCGTGCTGCTGGAGACGAGTGGCGCCATCGACACCCGCCTGGTGCCTGCCGCGGTGCACAAAGTCGTCGACTGGAAGACGCCGTCGTCGGGCGAGGCGGACCGCAACGAGCCGCGCGTCTTTGAGTCGATGACGAGCCGCGACGAGCTCAAGTTCGTCATCGGCAGCCGCGCCGACTACGAGTGGGCGGTGCGGGAGCTGGACGCGCGCCGCCTCGAGGGACGCGCCTTCGCCCTGCTCTTCAGCGCCGTCTTCGGCCGGCTGGCTCCGAAGGCGCTGGCCGAGTGGGTCATCGCGGATCGGCTGCCGGTGCGCTTCCAACTGCAGCAGCACAAGTACGTCTGGCCGCCCGACGCGCGCGGAGTGTGAGGCGGCGCCACGGAAGTCGTCGCCGAGTGAGGAGTCTTTCAGCGGCGGGTGCGACGGGCGCGCGCGGCCCGGGCGGTGCGGGCGGCGACGCGCTTGACGGTGCGGCGCGCGGTGACGGCGCGGGCCTTCTTGGCCAGCTTCACCTTGCGCGGCTTCTTCGCGGCGCGGGACGCGGTGCGCGGCTCCTGCGCGGGCGCGGGCACCGGCGTGGACCGCGACGCAGCCACCAGGCGCTCCTGGCGCGTGCGCAGCTCCAGCTTCACCTGCTCGAAGTAGTCGCGCCCGCCGGGGATGGTGTCGGCGCCCTCGATGACCTCCGGCGCGCCCTGCACCACGATGGGCCACGCCGGCGTCTTGGTGTCGATTTGCTTGAGCCGCTGCGTCAGCACCGCGCGGAAGGTGGTCAGCGCCCCCAGCTCCGGCGCGGGGCCCGGCACCAGGAGGATGGCCGCGAACAGCCCCGGCTTCCCCGTCTCGTCCATCCCCCGCATCGTGAAGGCGTCGGCCACGTTGAAGCCCGGCACCATCGGCCGCGCCACCAGTTCCCGGGACAGCTCCTGCAACTTACCGTCGAGTCGCGTGTCGTCGAACATGCGCGCGCTCTATACCTGAAGCCCTGCGCTCTTCTGGAGGGGGAGAGAACGGATTCTTCCAGAATTCTGAGAGTACGCCCTGTTTCCGGCAGGTTAGCGGTGGGCGATGAGACGCATCGGCTTCCGCCTGGAAGTCTTCTTCGCGGTGGGCTGGGGGCCATCGCCCTGGACGGGGCCCTTCTCGATGGCCTGCAGCACCAGCGAGGTGGCGCGCACCAGGTCGGTGGAGGACACCTTGCCGTTTCCATTCAGCCTGGAGAGGTGCGTCAGCCGCCGCTGGCCGTTGGCCATGGTGACGGTGAACTCCACGCCACCCTTCACCGGGCGCATCGCCACCACGGCCTCGCGGCTGCCGCCCTTCACGCAGTTGAGCGAGAAGCAGAGCGTCTCGGCCAGCGGGTTGGACGAGGGGGTGAGGACCACGCGCTCACCCGTGGCGAAGGCGGCCGGGGCGGCGAGGAGGACGGTGAGGAGGAGGAGGCGTCGCATGCCTTCCCACAGTGCAGAATCGAGGCCGGAGCGGAACCGGGCAGGATCAGGCCGGCCCGTCCTGCAATGGAGCCCCGGTGCACCAGGTTGGGGGGCTCCACCCCCGCCCACTCCAGTTCACACCGCCCAGCGGCCGGAGGTGCTATTCCCTCGGGCCATGAACTTCGTGCGCGCGGTGCTGAACTTCGTCGTGGGCGGAGCGCTGCTGGGAGTGCTGTTGACGACGCTGGTCGCCCCTCGGGTGATGACGTGGGACAACACGCCCGCCATGGGCAAGGCGCTGTGCGACTGCGCAGAGACGACGCGGCAGACGGCCGCCCGGTTGGTGAACGCGCAGTTGATGGGGACGGGCGTCGGCGCGGGGCTGGGGCTGGTGGCGGGCCTCGTCTTCGCGGCGGTGCGCAGGAAGAAGGCCGCTGACAACCCGGCGGCCCCCGCGGCGTGAAGGGCACCGCCCGCCGCAGAGCGAGGCCGCCAGGCAGCTCGTGGTTCGTCTACCTGGTGCGCTGCCAGGACGGCTCGCTCTACACCGGCTGCACCAACGACCTCCTCCGCCGCGTCGCGGCCCACAACGCGGGGAAGGGCGCGCGCTACACCCGCAGCCGCCGCCCGGTGACGCTCGTCTACTCGCAGAAGGTGCGCGGGCGGTCGCAGGCGCTGTCGAAGGAGGCGGGGCTCAAGCGGCTGACGCGCGCCCAGAAGCTGGCCCTGGTGGCGGGGCGCGGGCGCCGGGCAGGACGGCGGACTTGAAGCACGGGCCGCAAGGTGGCCACAATTCCCCCTGTCATGGCGGACGAGCTGGACGCGCGCGCGAAGGAGGTCCTCAAGGCCGTCGTGCAGCAATTCATCGCCTCGGGCGATCCGGTGGGGTCCAGCCACTTGACCCGCACCGGCGAATTCGAAGTCTCGCCGGCCACGATGCGAAACGTGCTGTCCGAGCTGGAGGAGCTGGGCTACCTGGAGAAGCCGCACACCAGCGCGGGTCGGGTGCCTACCGACCAGGGCTACCGGCTCTTCGTCGACTCGCTGCTCCAGCTTCGGGAGCCGAGCGCGCGGGACCGGGAACTCATCGAGTCCGGCCTGTCGGGCGTGGCGGTGGAGGAGCGGCTGCAGGTGGCGGGGCGGGTGCTGCACCAGCTGTCCCACCACGCGGCGGTGGTGTTGATTCCCAGGCCCTCGGCGGCGGCGCTGGAGCGGGTGGAGTTCGTCCGGCTGCGCGACGACAAGCTGCTGGCCATCCTGGTGGGGCTGGGCGGGCAGGTACAGAACAAGCTGGTGACGGTGGACTTCGCCCTCGCGCCCGAGGAGCTGACGCAGGCGGCCAACTACCTGAACCAGCTGCTCCAGCACGCCACCAGCGTGGAGGAGATGCGCGGCCGCATCCTGCAGGAGCTGGAGAGCGAGCGCGCGCAGTACGACGCGCTGGCGGCGCGGGCGCTGAAGCTGGGCGCGCTGGCCACCGACGTCCCGTCGACGGAGCGGGTGGTCATCGAGGGCACCGGCAGCTTCCTCGAGCAGCGGGAGTTCGCCGAGGACGTCAAGCGCATGAAGGTGTTGTTCAAGGCGCTGGACGACAAGCACAAGCTGCTGGCCCTGCTGGACCGGGTTCAGCGCGCGCGAGAGATGCAAATCTTCATCGGCGCCGAGAGCGAGTTCTCTTCCCAGGGCGACGTGTCGCTGGTGGCCACGCCGTACGGGCCGGCCGACGCGGTGCTGGGGACGGTGGGCGTCATCGGCCCCACGCGCATGAATTACCAGCGCGTCATTCCCCTGGTGAGCCTCACCGCCCAAATCCTCTCGCGGGGCCTCAAGGAGGAATAGGGGAAGGCGCCCCGAGGGCGCGGACTATGCTGGCGGCCGTCCGGGCTTCCTGGAGGCCCGGGCGGGGAGGAGTGACGGCTTCGTGAGTGAACAGGTGAGCGTCGAGCTGGACTTGACGGGCGCGTCGCTGGGCCCGTGGAAGCTGGAGCACCTGCTGGGTGAGGGCGCGATGGCCCGCGTCTACCAGGCCAGGCACGAGCAGGACGGCCGGGTGGCCGCGGTCAAGGTGCTGCGGGCCGAGCACTCGAAGGACGCCGAGCTGGTGCAGCGCTTCGTCCGCGAGGCGCGCGCCATCGCCGCCGTGCAGCACGAGAACATCCCGCTGGCCTACGACGTGGGCGAGCACCGCGCGCCCGACGGCACCGCCGTCACCTACCAGGTGATGGAGCGCCTCGAGGGGAAGCTGCTGTCCGACGCGTGCGACGCGGGGCCCCTGCCGCTCCAGCGGGCGGTGCGCATCTGCCTGAAGGTGGCGCGGGCGCTGCACGCCGCTCATCAAATCGGCGTGGTGCACCGGGACATCAAGCCGGAAAACGTCTTCCTCCACGGGCAGGACGAGGCGGTGAAGGTGCTGGACTTCGGCATGGCCAAGCTGACCAAGCAGGTGGGAGAGATGCCCAAGTCCGGCACCATGGAAGGCGTGGTGCTGGGCACGCCGGAGTACATGGCCCCGGAGCAGGCCCTGGGCCGCCCGGTGGACCTGCGCGCCGACGTCTACGCGGTGGGGCTGATGCTGTACGAGCTGCTCACCGGCGCTCGGCCCTTCTCCGGCGACACCTTCGGCAAGCTGCTGGTGCAGATCACCTCGAGGCCGGTGGAGCCGCTGCCCCAGACGCTGCGCGACGGCACGGCCGTGCCGCCCGCGCTGGCCGAGGCGGTGATGAAGTGCCTGGCGAAGAACCCCGACGACCGCTTCCCGTCCGCCGAGGCGCTGGCCGACGCGCTGCAGCCCTTCTCCGGCGAGCCCGCGCCGCCGCCGCGCCCCGCCGCGCCCGCCCCGCCGCCCGCGCTGACGCCGCGCCTGTCCTTCACCGAGCTGGAGGCCATCAAGCCGTCGAGGACGCCGCTCATCGTCGCCGCGGTGGCGGGCGCCGCCTTGCTCGTGGCGATTCTGTGGGCGGTGGCGACGAAGTTCTGAAGAGCGCCGCCGAAGGCTGTCGCGCGAAGGTGACGCGGCATCGAGAGGCCAGTGTCGTCAGAAGTGGGCTGTCGCCCTGTCAACGCGGCTTGCGTAACGCCTGCGCACCGGGCTGTCACCCGCCGGTGACGCCCAATTTCCGAGTGACTACGCCGCGATGAACGAGGGCGCGAGGACGGCCGGGCCCAGGCGCGCCCGCGTC
Source organism: Myxococcales bacterium (assembly GCA_020846875.1). Taxonomy (GTDB): domain Bacteria; phylum Myxococcota; class Myxococcia; order Myxococcales; family Myxococcaceae; genus JADLDB01. Next base: position 7,191 of record JADLDB010000097.1, read on the forward strand.
CGGATGGCACCGGGCTTGATCCTCCCTGGGCGCATGACGCACCCCACTCGAATCCTCCCCCTGCTGGTGCTGGCTGCGGCGTGCGGCGTGGAGTCTCCGTCGGCGCCGGCACAGCCTCCCGCCGGCCGCGGAAGCTCGGCACTCGAGGCCGCCTTCGCCGACGCGGCGCGCGCGTACCAGGTGCCCGTCGCCGTGCTCAAAGGGCTGGCCTGGACGGAGACGCGCATCTCCCCCGCGCCTGGCCTGGAGTCCGGCAGCGGCGGCAAGGGCCTGATGCAGCTCGCCCGGCGCGCAGACTGGGACACCCTGGGCGACGCGGCGCGCCTCACCGGCGTCACCGAAGGCCGCCTCACCGTGGACCCGGTGGCGAGCCTCCACGGCGCGGCGGCGGTGCTGCGCCGGCTCTTCGACCGACAGCGGCAAGCCGACACGTCGCTCGACCCGTACGAGGCGGGCGACTGGTACCCGGCGGTGGCGCTCTACCCGGGCTTCGAGTCGGCCACCGGCGCGGCGGACTACGCGGCCGACGTCTTCCTCGCGCTCGAGGCCGGCTTCACTTCGCCCCAGAAGGACGGCGACGTGGTGCAGGCCCCGCTGGCGACGAAGTGGCGGCGGCACGCGCCCGAAGTCACCGCGCGGCGCGACGGCGTGAAGGAGTACCCGGCGGCGGCGCAGTGGGTGGCGTCTCCCAACTACTCTTCGGGGCGCAGCACCTATGAATTTGTCCTCATCCACACCACCCAGGGCAGCTACTCGGGCGCCATCTCCTGGTTCCAGAACACCAACTCCAACGTGTCGTCGCACTACGTGGTGCGCTCCTCCGACGGCGCCATCACGCAGATGGTGGAGCACCGCAACACCGCGTGGCACGCCCAGTGTTACAACGCGCGCAGCATCGGCATCGAGCACGAGGGCTTCGTCGCGGATCCAGGCCGCTGGTACACCGACGCGATGTACCGGGAGTCGGCGAAGCTGACCAAGTACATCACCGACCGCCACGGCATTCCCAAGACGCGCAGCCGCATCATCGGCCACGTGGAGGTGGCGCCCAACTGCAACACCGGCCGGCACACCGACCCGGGCAGCGGGTGGAACTGGACGAAGTACATGAGCCTCGTCACCGGCTCCGCGCCCACGCCGTCCACCGGCGTCCTCATCGGCGTCATCTACACCGGGGGCAACTCGGCCAACCGCGTGCCCGGCGCCTCGGTGACGGTGAACGGCCAGACGGTCACCAGCGACGCCAACGGCGTCTACCAGTTTACCCTGCCGCCCGGCAGCTACACCGCGGCGGCCACCAAGTCCGGCTTCGGCTCGGCCAGCACCACCAAGACGGTGACGGCGGGCGCGCAGGTGTGGGGCTCGATGGAAATCAACCCCACCCAGGCCACCGGCACGCTGCGGGGCGCCGTCTTCGTCTACAACCCGGCCAGCCCGTCGGACATGAGCCAGCGCATTCAGGGTGCCACGGTGACGGTGAACGGCCAGACGAAGACGACGGCGGCGGACGGCAACTGGCTCTTCACCCTGCCACCCGGGACGTACACGGTGGCGGTGTCGAAGTCGGGGTACATGAACAACTCGGCCACCCGCACGGTGACGGCGGGGCAGACCATCTGGGGCTCGGTGGGCCTGTCCGGCACACAGACGGCGGACGCGCAGGCGCCCACGGTGGCCATCTCCTTCCCGGCCAACGAGGCCACGCTGACGGTGGGCGCGGTGGAGCTGAAGGGGACGGCGTCGGATGACCGCGGCGCGGTGAACAACGTGCAGGTGTCGCTCAACGGCGGCGCGGCGGTGGATGTGCCGGTGACCAGCGGCACCTTCGCGGTGGACATGCTGCTCAAGCCCGGCAGCAACACGGTGGTGGTGACGGCGAAGGACGCGGCGGGCAACACCGGCCGCGCGCAGGCGGTGGCGACCTTCACCGCGGGCGTGGCGGGCGTCGTCTCCACGGGCGAGCCGGCGGCGCCGGTGGTGGGCGCGGTGCTGTCGCTGCGCGAGGCGGGCTCGGGCACCGAGGTGTCCACCGCCACCACCAACGACAAAGGCGAGTACACCCTGGGCGTGATGACGGTGGGCGCGGACTACCTGCTGGTGGTGAAGGCGGCGGGCTACCTGACGGCCAGCGAGACGGTGACGGTGCCGGAGGACCAGCAGCTCAAGCACCACGTGACGCTGGTGCCGGGCACCGACGAGGTGGGCGAGCTGCAGGTGTCCTTCGTCGAGCCGATGGACGGCGCGACGGTGACGACGGACACGGTGACGGTGTACGGCACGGCGACGGGCTTCGAGGTGGTGGCGGTGACGGTGAACGGCGCGGCGGGCGAGCTGCTGGGCAGCGGAGGCTTCTCCGCCACCGTGCCGCTGGTGGAAGGCGCCAACGTGCTGGAGGCCATCGCCTCGGGCGCGGGCGGCGAGCGGGTGTCGGCGCGCATCACCGTGACGCGGAAGCTGGTGGGCACCGGCCCCGGACCGACCAACAACCTCGCGCCGAAGGACGACCTGGCGAAGGGCGGCTGCGCGGCGGTGCCGGGCCTGGAATTGCTCGCCCTGCTGGGCGTGCTGCCGCTGCTGCGGCGCCGGAAGGACTGAGCGTCGCCACTGTCTCTACATGGGCCACCAGGGCGGTGGCTGGTGTAGAGGCAGTGTCGGCGAGGGCCCGCGGCGAGAGAAGTCCAGGGCGAAAATCCCCGCCGGGCGTCGGCCTATGTCCGCGGACCCACTGGGATGCCCGACATCGGGGGCGTGGTGTCCATCTTCGTGAACGCTGGACGAGCGCTGGGCGAACGCCCGGCCGGCCTGTCCTTGAGGCGCAGGGTGCCGAGGCGCGGTGGCGAAGGAGAGGGGCTCGTGTCTGGCGGTGTGTGGTGCCCTCGCGGCGTGCTCCGGGCCGGTCAGCGGAGATGACGGTGGCTCGGGTGGTGGCGGCGGCGGAGGCGCGGGTAGCGGTGGCGCAACGGGCGGAGGAGGCGGCGGCGCCACGGGCGGCGGCGGCGGCGCTGCTTGGTGGCCCGTTCAAGGCGGCCCGCCGAGGCCACCTCCATGGCCTCCGCCGCAGTAGTGTCTTGAAGGCACATGCGACGCGCGCTCCTGCTGAGCCTGTGGCTCCTCTCCGCCTGTGGGCGGAACGCTTCCTTCCCCGACGACGCCGGCGCCGACGCGGGCACCACCGGCGACGCGGGCACCACCGTCGACGCCGGCTGGCGCTGCCTCGAAGCGCGCGTCTCTTGCGCCTGGCCGGGCCGCTGGAACGTGCTGGCCTCCCTGGCGCCCGGATTCGACGCCGGCGTCTTCTCTCCCTGCCTGCCGCTTCCGCCCCTGGAGTGGGAGTTGTCCATCGCCGCCGACGCCGGCGCGTGGTGCAGCACCTCGCAGCTCGCCTGGGCCGGCGACGCCGGCTGCGGCCTCGCCTTCCACGACGGCTTCACCAGCACCAACCCCTCGGAGACGTACAACCACTCCATCGACCTGGTGCTCTCGCTCACCGCCGCGGGCGTCAACGGCGACGGCACCTACACCCTGCGCGGCGGCAGCAACTGTGAAGTGCCGCTCGTCGCCAGCGGCGGGCCCGCGCCCTGAACTGCCGCTACACTCGCGGCCCGCGTGAGCCTGCTCCTCGAATTCCACCACCCCGACACGGGCCTCGCCGTGGTCTTCGACGACGACGGCCGGGTGGCGTGGGCGTACCTGCGCACCGGCGACGGTGACGTCATCGCCGACGTCTGGCTCTACAACCACGGCCCCGCGCCGCGGGAAGCCGACTGGACCGACCGGCGGCAGGTGCCCTTCTTGAATCCCTCCTCGCTCGCGCGCGACCTCGAGCAGCCGCCGGCCCGCCACCCGAAGGACGTGGCCGTGGAGTGGACGCTCGACGGAGAGCTGCTGCTGGCGGACATCCTCCTGCGCGGGAGCCTGCTGGCGCGGCTGTCTCCGGGCAGCCAGCCGGGCTGGTCCACTCTGGCGAAGGAAGACGGGCCCTGCGCGCGCGTGCTGCCGAGCTGAGGCCGCTCAGGGCATCGGGGCCGGCGCGGTGGTGCCCAGCAGCGGCCGGCCGATGGCCATCACCCCGCCGACGATGAGGATGAGCGCGAGGCCCACCGCCAGGAGCCGCAGCGGCAGCGCGCGCTCCGGCCGCCTCTTCGCCATGACGAAGAGGCCGTGCGTCACCGCCACCGCCAGCACCATCATCACCAGGTGCCCGATGAGCTGCGGGTAGAAGCGGCCCAGCGCCACCATCACCACGCCCAGCACCAACTGCACGTCGAGGAGCCCGACGAAGGCGCTGCCGAGGACGCGGTGCAGCTTCCCGGCCTCCGCCTTCTTCGCCGCGCCCAGCGCCAGCACCACCAGGTTGGCCAGCGCCAGGAGCAGCACGAGGTACCGCAGGCCGGAGTGCGCGTAGAAGAGCCCGTTCATGGTGCGCGCTCACCTAACACGCGCGCCTCAGGCCGCAACCGGAGCGTCCAGCACCACGCCCCCGCGCTGAGAGGCCTCCAGGGTGCCGCACGCCGCGCCGATGTCCTTCCCGCCCGAGTAGCGCCGCGCGATGGGCACCTTCAGCACCTGCAGGTGGCCGCGGAAGGCGGCCAGCTCCTCGGCGTCCGGCGGCTGGTAGGTCCCGGTCGGGTCCGTCACGTCGATGAGGTCCAGCTTGAGCGGCACGCCCTCGAACACCTGCTTGAGCGCCAGCGCGTCCTCCAGCCCGGTGTTGAAGCCCTTGATCATCACGTACGCCACCATCGCCCGCTCGCCGCGCTCGAGCGCGTACGCGCGAATCTCTTCCACCAGCGTCGCGAGCGGCCAGGTCTGTTCCACCGGCAGCACCTGCGCGCGCTTCTGGGGAATCGCCGAGGTGACGCTGAAGGCCAACCGGTAGGGCAGCTTGTCCGCCCGGTAGCGGCGGATGCCCGGCACCCAGCCCGCGGTGGAGAAGGTGATGGCCCGCCCGCTGATGGACAGGCCCGCCGGGTGGCACATCACGCGCGCCGCTCTGGTCGCGTTGGCGTAGTTGAGCAGCGGCTCGCCCATGCCCATGAAGACGACGCCGCGCACCGGGCGCTCGCCTTCTTCGCGGATGCGTAAGACCTGGTCCAGCATCTCCCAGGTTTCCAGGTTGCGCTCAAAGCCCAGCTTCCCCGTCATGCAGAAGTCGCAGGCCAGCGCGCAGCCCACCTGCGCGGAGATGCACACCACGTACTTGGTGTCGAAGAGGGGAATGCGGACCGCCTCGAAGCGGCCGCCCAGCGGCGACTCGAAGAGGTACTTCACGAAGCCGTCGTCGGCCTTGCGGCGCTCGACGACGGCCAGGCGGGGAAGCGTGGCGTTTGCCTGCACCCAGTCGCGCATCGCGGCCGGCACCTGGGGCGTGCTCCACACGTCGGCCATGTTCTTCGCGCCGTGAGAGAAGACGCGGGCGAACAGCTTCAGCACGGCGGTGCGCCTGGGCGACAGGTGCGCCACCGCGGCAGAGAGCTCGTCGAGGTCGAGGTTCTTCAGGTTGAGCACGGCGGGCTGCGCGTAGCAGGAGAGTGGGCCGGAGCGCCAGTTGGCCGGCTTCGGAGCAACTTTGGTGCTCCGCTGGGAGACCCCGGCCCCTCCCCCGAGTTGTCAACTTGAGTGCTCCACACTCCCGGATCCTCGCGTAGGGCAGAGGGGCTGACCGTTCAGGCTCGGGCGATCGCCACGCTGCCGTCACCGCCACCTCGTGGCCGGACGGCTCCGTCGGCTCAGCACGACCGCGAGGGCGAGCCACGTCCACACCGCACCCGTGGGCACCGCTGCGCAGCCACCGCGCACCCCCCTGTCCTCTTCCTTCGCCTGGCACAGGCCGGCGGTGCACACCATGTCCAACTGGCACTCCGCCGAGCCGGTGCACGCGCGCGAGCAGAACTTGAAGCCGCGCCGGTCGTCGAGGCACTGCTTCCCCACGCACTCCGAGGCGCTCATGCACCCCGAGCCATCGTCCAGGCAGTCCGGGTCCTGCGCCGGACAGGAGGTCGCGCTGCAGGTGCCGTTGGCGCCGCAGTCCGCGCAGTCCGGGTCGGGCTGCGCCATGGGGCACGCGGCCACGCACACCGCGTCGGCGTTGCAGCTGCAGTCCGGGTCCGTCCCTCCGCCGGGGCAGTTGCCTTCGCAGGTGCCGTCGGCGCGGCAGCGGCAGTCCGGGTCCGTCACGCCCGTGGGGCAGCCCGTCTCGCAGGAGCCGTTCAGCACGCACACGCAGTCGGGGTCCGTCACGCCGGTGGGGCAGCTCGTCTCGCAGGTGCTGTCGGCGCGGCAGCGGCAGTCCGGGTCCGTCCCCGCGGGGCAGCCGGCCTCACACACGCTGTTGGCGATGCAGGTGCAATCGGGGTCGGTGGCTCCGGTGGGGCAGGTCATCTCGCACATGCCGTCGGCGGTGCAGGCGCAGTCGGGGTCGCGCGGCGTGCAGCCGGTGACGCAGGCGCCGTTCATGCTGCAGTCCACCGGACAGTCGGGGTCGGCGGGGGTGCAGCCGGCGGCGCAGCGCCCGTCCGCCGTGCAGAGGGGCGCGTCGTTGGCGCCGATGAAGCCGTCGATGAAGGGCAGGCGCGCGTCGACGCGGATGTCCGAGCCCAGGCCGCAGGAGCCGCTCCGGGTGAGGGAGTGGATGCCGATGACGCGCTCCACCGTGTCCGGGCCGCGGAAGAAGGACGGGCCGCCCGAGTCACCGCTGCAGATGCCGGTGGCGCCGGCCGCGCCGAAGTCCAGCGTGCCGGAGCTGACCGCGTCGACGGTGATGTCGGCGGTCCGCCGCGTGCCGCTCGACGAGCCATTGCCCGCCGAGGTGCGTCCGTAGCCGACGATGCGCATCGACTGGCCCACCAGGTTGCCGGGCAGCGTGCGCTGCAGCGGGGCGGGCGTGGTGCCGGCGGGCACCGAGGCCAACAGCAGCGCGCCCAGGTCGTACGGGCTCATCGACGCGCCCGGGTTCCACTGCGGGTGGCGCGCCTGCATGGTGACGGCGATGAAGTCCGAGGACATGAGGTTCGAGTCGTTGGCCTTGTTGGTGGCCCTCACCGTCACCGCGGTGGCGCCCGAGTGGAGCGCCGGCTCGATGCAGTGCGCCGCGGTGAGCAGCACGCGGGGCGACACCTGCACCGCGCTGCAGATGCTGGCGTCGCCGTTGTCGAAGCGCAGGTCCAGCAGGAAGACGGTGGTGGTGGTGGTGTCGTCGGTGGCCGCGAGGATGGCGTCGGCGCGCGACGCGCTCGCTTCGGAGAGGTGGGTGGGTCCACAGGCCGGAAGGGCCAGGAGGATCAGGAGTGCCGCCGCACGCACGAAGCCAGAGTCAACCACGACGGCCCGGCCGCGTCTCCCTACCCGCGCGCACACGCCCAGGAGCGAGGCGCCGGGAGTGAGGCGTTGGGTTGAAGGGGCCCAGGCCGAGTCGAGCGCGACGAGCCCCTCGGCCTCGAACGTCGCCCAGCCGCAGCGGCCCTCCTTCTCTCCGTACGGGAGTCCCTTCGGCCGAGTGTGTGCAGTTTGCCGGTCCGGACCGGCGCCGCGCTACGCCACGCGCGAGAGGAGCACCCGCAGCGTCCCCTTCGGGTCGTCGGTGTGCACCCAGTGGCCGGTGTCGAGGAGGTCCACCGTGACGCGGCCGTTCGACTCCGACTCGAGGTGCGTGGCGTGGACGCGCTCCTCGAGGGCGAACACCAGCGAGCGCGTGCCGATGACGAGGTGGAAGCGCGGGCCCTGCTTCGAGTGGGCCGCGGCCTCCAGCGCCGGCCAGAGGTCGGTGTGCAGGTAGCTGGTGAGCAGCGCGCGGATGCGGGGCAGCGCCAGCCGAAAATGGAATTCCCCGTCGCGGCGCTCCAGGTTCATCGCCAACCACTGGCCGAGGAAGCGCGGCTGCCCGGCGCCCTGCACCGCGCGCACGAAGTCGTCGCGGCTGGCCCAGGGCCCCTGCAGCGCCTCCAGCAGCTCCACCACCGCCAGCGTGGCCTCGCTCCCGCGCGCGTCGACTCGCGTCCCGGGGGTGGAGTCCAGCGTCACCACGTCTTCGAGGCCCGGGCAGAGGGCGGGCAGCCCCAGGGCCACCTTCCCGCCGAAGCTGTGCCCCAGCACCGCCCGCGGGGGGACCGTCCAGGTGGCGCACGTCTGGGCGAGGTCCTGCGTGGCGCGCTCCAGCGTGTCCGGGAAGCCGTCCTCTTCCAGCGACTCCCCGTGGGCGCGCAGGTCCACCAGCACCGCCTGCCAGCCGGGCCGTGCGTCGAGGAACTGCCGCGCCAGGGTGCGCAGGTTGCCGCCGCTGCCGAGGAGGCCGTGCAACACCACCAGGCTCCGCTGCGCCGGCGCGCCCGCGGAGGAGAGCACCTCGTGGTGGAGCCTCATGGTCGCTCAGATGGCCTTCTGCCCGCGCTCGCCGGTGCGGATGCGGACCACCTCATCCAGCGGCACCACGAAGATTTTCCCGTCGCCCACCGCGCCGTCCGGAGCCGTGCGCGCGCCCTCGGTGAGGGCGGCGATGGTCTTCTCCACGTACGCGTCGTTGACGCACACGGTGATGCGCTTCTTCTCCACCATGCGCACCCGCACCTGGGTGCCGCGGAAGAGCTCCACCTCGCCTTCCTGCCGGCCGTGGCCTTCCACCGTGTCCACGGTGATGCGGTAGTGGTCGCCTTCGTCCAGCACGCGCTTGAGCGACTCCTCCACCGCCTCCAGGCGCTCCGGACGGATGACGGCGATGATCATCTTCATGGTGCGCGGAAGTGTACCCGAGGCGCGCCGCGCGTCACTTCAGTCGGCGGGCGGAGGCGCGAGCGGATTGGCCAGGTGGCAGACCTTCGGCTCGCCGGCGCCGCCGCAGAAGAAGCCCTTGGGGCACTCGTCGTCCTTGGTGCAGGTGGGCAGGCACACCTGGCGGCCGCCGCCCCACACGCAGGCCGCACCGTCGGGACAGGGCCGGGCGTCGTCGCACTCGCGGGTGCAGATTTCGGCGCGGGCGCAGTAGCCGTCGGGCAGCGAGCCGCAGTCGCCGTGGTTCTTGCACTTCTCCCCGGGCAGGCGCGTACCGCCGCAGGAGAGCAGCGCCAGGCCGAGGGCGAGGGCCAGCCGCCTCATCGCTCGGGCCCCTGGCCGCGGTTGCCCTTGAAGGGCGAGGGCCCGTACTCGTCGTAGAGGCAGCCGCCGTCGAGGCACTTCTCTCGCTGGCACCACCCCCCCAGGCACACCATGCGCTTCGTCTCTGGGCAGAAGCCGTCCTCGCTCGTCTCCACGAAGGTCCCGCCGTCGGGCAGCGTCATCAACGGCAGCCGGTCGCTGCGGCAGCCGTCCTCCACCTTCACCCAGCAGTCCGTCGTCTCCACGCACTCGCGGGTGCAGATTTCGGCGCCCAGCGCGCACACGTAGCCCTTCGGACAGTTGGCGTCGCGGGGGTCGCACGAGCCACCTACGGTGGAAGGGCAGGCGCCCAGCTTCACGCAGCCGGCGAGGAGGAGGGGCAGCGCCGCGGTCCAGCGGGCGGAGGTCGACGACACGAGGGCCCTCAGTCTCACCTCGGGCCGGGTGGGTGCAAGTCCCTGCCTCCTCCCTCCAGGGGCTTCCAGCGCCCTATTTCTGCAGGTACCCGAAGGCGACGAGCATCTTCACCGCCACGCCCAGGAGCGACTCGCCGGCGATGAAGCCCGACGCCACGGGCATGGTCACCTTGTCCGCTTCCTTCTCGCCGCGCTTGCGGCGCATCCACTCGGCCCAGGCGGCGCCGGCGAACATCATGATGGAGTTGAAGGCGGGGATGACCATGCCGATGCCCAGGCCCGACGCCGACGGCACGTACCTGCGCTTGTCCTTGGGCAGCTTCACCTCCAGCACCGACAGCGCCGTCCCCACCACCAGGCCGATGAGGGCCGCCCAGCGCGCCGAGGGGTGCAGCGCCGACAGGCCGTCCACCAGCATCTTCGACACGTTCGCCCACACCTGCGCTGCGGGGGCGGGGAACTCGGTGCCGCCCAGCGCGCTGGCGTCGGGGACGATGAGGTTGAAGGCCGGCACCACGATGGCCGCGCCGGCCAGCACGCCGAAGAGCTGCCCGTAGAATTGCTGCCGGGGGCTGGCACCCAGCAGGTAGCCGCACTTGAGGTTGGTGAGCAGGTCCGCCGAGTGCAGCCCCACGCCGCCGGCGATGTTGGCGCTCATGATGTTGGGCACCAGTTGGCCGGGCAGCAGGCCCGCGTACACCAACTGCGTCACCGGCCCGAGCGCCTTGGTGGGCGTCACGTCCGTCTCGCCCGTCACCCGCGCGGCGATGACGCCGGAGACGAGCGCCAGCGGCAGCGCCAGCAGGCCCGCCCAGAGCGGGATGTCGAAGGCGTACCAGGCCAGCAGCGCCACCGGCGGCCCGATGATGAGGAAGCCCAGGGGGAACCAGGCCGGCGCGCACTCCACCCCGGCCAGCGGATCCTCCTCGTCGGTGGCGCGCTTGCGGGTGACGACGCCCTTGAGCTCCTTCATCGCCTTGGCCACGGACTTCCACTGGAAGGCGAAGCTGGTGAGGCCCGAGGACACCAGCACCGCCGCGCCCATCCACACCGTCCACCCGACGATGCCCTTGAAGCTGATGGTGGTGATGATGCCCGCGCCCGCCATCGCCGGCGCGATGACGCCGAAGGTGAGCAGCCCGCCCACCAGCAGCGACCAGCCGGTGCGGAAGGACATCAGCGCCCCGCCGCCCAGCATCAGCACGCCGCCCTCGACGCCCAGCGTCCAGGAGGCCAGGGGCTTGCCGTGGAAGTCGACCGGCAGCGACAGCACCTCGGGGGTGGACCACGCCTTCCACGAGGCCTTCACGTCGCGCAGGAAGCTGAAGGCCGCGCCCACCAGCCCGGCGATCAGCAGCCACTGGGCCTGCTTCTTCCCTTCGCCCTCGTGCGAGTGGAGGAGGCGAATCGTCTCAGCGGTGGCGGTGCCGGTGGGGAAGGGCAGCTTCTCGCGGTTGACCAACTGGCGCTTGATGGGGATGGCGGCGAAGACGCCCAGCGCGGCGACGCCGGCGAACCACAGCATCAGCACCCACGCGTCGGGGCGCACCGCGGTGAGCATGAGCAGCGCCGGCAAGGCCGCCATGTTCCCGCCGCCCGTCATGTACCCCGCGCCCGAGGCGACGGAGCTCATCGCGTTGTTCTCCAGCATCCCGTACCTGCTGAACCAGGGGAGCCGGTTGACCAGCGAGAAGAAGCTCCACCCGAGGATGCAGGCCGTCAGGGTGACGCCCACGCTCCAGCCCGTCTTCAAGACGATGTACAGGTTGGACAGGCACAGCAGCATGCCCACCACCATCCCGAAGAGGACGGCGCGCACCGTCAACTGCGGCTCGTCCGGGCGGTAGATGGTGTCACGCCACAGCTTCTCGGCGGCCAGCGCCTCGGCCTCGGTGCTCTGACTCATGGAGGGCGCGCACCTTACCCCCAGCGCTGCGCGGCCGCGTCCACGAAAGACGGGGCGGCGGTGGCGCGCCTCGGCTACACCTCGAGGCGCCGTGGCCCGGACTGAAACGTTGAGCGCCCAGGAGGCCCTGGAGTACGTGGTCGAGCTGGGCTCGGCGCTGATGTCCGCGGGCTGCCCGACGCACCGCCTGGAGGAGCTGCTGGACAGCGTGGCGAAGGCCCAGGGTTTCTCCGCCGACGTCTTCGCGGTACCCACCGGCCTCTTCGTCACCCTGCGCGGCGCCGAGGGCACGCCGCCCGTCTTTTCGATGGCGCGCGTCAGCACCTGGAGCACCGACCTGCACCTGCTGGGGCAGTTGGACGAGGTCGTCACCGACGTGGCCAGCGGGGTGCTGTCCATTCCCGAGGCGCGCGCGCGCATCCGCGCCTTGAAGCAGGCCCCGCCGTTGTGGGGCCGTGGCGCCAAGGTGCTGGCGGGCATGGGGGCGAGCGCGGGCTCGGTGGTGTCCCTGGGCGGCAGCTCCTGGACGGACTCGCTGCTGGCGGGCGTGGGCGGGGGCCTGTTGGCCCTGCTGCTCACCTCCCCGCGCCGGCAGCCGGGGGTGCGGGTGCTGGAGAACTTCCTCGGGGGGCTCCTCGCCGGGCTGGTGGCGATGGCCGCGACGCTGGTGTGGCCGGGGCACGCGCGCGACGCGCTGGTGCTGGCCATCATCATCCCCCTGTTGCCGGGGTTGGTGCTGACGACGGGGCTGGCGGAGCTGACGTACCGGAACCTGGTGGCAGGCAGCTCGCGCCTCTTCCACGCCGGGGTGACGCTGCTGTCGCTGGTGTTCGGCATCGGGGCGGTGGTGACGCTGGAGGCGAAGCTGGGGCTGTCCCCCGGGGCGGCGGCGCCGAGGGAGGCGGCGGGGCTGTTGTGGAACCTGGCCGCGCTGGGCCTCTCGTCGGTCAGCTACGGGGTGCTGCTGGGGCTGTCGAGGAAGGAGCTGGGCGTGGCGGTGGGCTCCTGCGCCTTCGTGTGGGTGTCCACCTGGCTGTCGCGCTACTTCCTGGTGGACCTGGCCATCTTCGCGGTGGCCTTCGCGCTGGCGGCGGCGGCCAACGCCTACGCGCGCATCACCTCGAGGCCGGCGCAGCTCTTCCTGATGCCGGGCATGCTGCTGCTGGTGCCGGGGGTGGTGGGCTTTCGCGGGCTGGACGCGCTGTTGCGCGGCGACGTGGCGGCGGGCAGCGCGCAACTGGCGGACCTCTTGCTCGTCTCGGGCGCGCTGGTGACGGGGCTCCTGGTCGCCAACGTGGTGGTGCCGCCGGAGAAGACGTTGTGACTTCAGGGGAAGCGCTGCGATGGCCTCAGCCGTCCGGAGTCGTGCTCGACGGCCCCCTCGCGAAGGCCAGGCCGCAAGACGCGACCGTCACCACTCCAGGCTGCGCGCGCGGGACAACAGGCCCAGCACCACCTTGTCCACCACGTCGGCCGCCGCCTGCCCCAGCCGCTGCCGCCACGGGTGCGCCGGCTTGAAGCGCACCTGGAAGACGGCCGCGTCCTTCGCGCGCGCCAGGAGGTAGTCGTCGCTGGTGGAAAGAGAGTCCACCAGGCCCAGCGTGGCCGCCTTCCGCGCCAGCCAGTACTCGCCGGTGGACACCGCGTCGACGTCCAGCGCGGGGCGGTTGGCCTTGACGAAGTCCTTGAAGAGGTGGTGCGTCTCTTCCAGTTGCTCCTTCAGCTTGGCGCGGCCCTTGTCCGTCACCTCGCCGAAGACGGTGATGGTGCGCTTGAATTCGCCGGCCGTCAGTTCCTCCACGTGCACGTCGTGCTTCTCGAGCAGCTTCCGCACGTTGGGGATTTGCGCGATGACGCCGATGCTGCCGATGACGGCGAAGGGCGCCGCCACCACCTTGTCCGCCACGCAGGCCATCATGTAGCCGCCCGAGGCCGCCACCCGGTCGATGCACACCGTCAGCTTCAGCTTCCTGTCCTTGAGCCGCACCAACTGCGCCGCCGCCAGCCCGTAGTGGGGCACCGCGCCACCGGGGCTCTCCAGGCGCACCACCACCTCGTCGTCCGGGCCCGCCACCTGGGCGATGGCCGTCACCTCTTCCCTCAAGGCATGCACCGCGGTGGCGAGGAGGTCGCCGTCGAAGTCCAGCACGTACACCGACGGCTTCTTCGCCGGCCCCGCAGAGAGTTCCTTCTTCCGCTGCGCGCCCAGCGCCTTCTTCGCCTTCTTGTCCAGCGACACCACCCTGAGCGCGTCGCCCAGGGCCTCGAAGCGCTGGTGGAGCGGCACCACCTCCAGCCGGGGCAGCGCGCCGCGCCGCCGCCGGGCCAGGCCGAAGACGACCGCCGCGCACGCCGCCACCGTGAGGAAGACGACGAAGCCCTTCGCCGCGAAGGAGAGCGTCTCGAAGAGAATGTCCATATTCCCCCTCGCTAGCCCGGGCCGCCTCCGCACGCCACCACCAGCCGCGCCCCGCCGTTTGGGCAGGAATGGGCCGGTGGCTCCCGCGTTGTCCGCCTCGTTACGCTGGCACGACATGAAGCTCTCCCGCCGCTCTGCCCTCACCGCGCTGGCCGCCACCGCCCTGGCGCCCGCGGCCGCGCGCGCCGAGCGGAAGTTGACTGCCGCCGAGTACTACGAGGTGACGCACGTCGAGGTGCACCTCACCGGCCTCCACCCCTCCCACGACGGCCTCACCGTGGCGCAGTTGTCCGACCTCCACATCGGCGGCGGGGTGCCCGACGGCCGCGTCATCTCCGCGGTGCGCACCTTGAACGAGGTGAAGCCGGACCTGGTGGTGCTGACGGGCGACTTCGTCACCACCCGCTTCGACCCGGTGCGCCGGGTGCCCGAGCTGCTGGAGCCCCTCGCCGCGCCCACCGTGGCCATCCTCGGCAACCACGACCACTGGACGTACCCGAAGGACCTCGTCGCCGGCCTCTCGAAGGTGGACATTCCGGTGCTGCAGAACCGCAACACCACCACCCGGCTGCGCGGCGCCGACTTCACCGTCATCGGCATCGACGACTCCACCTCGAAGCACGACGACGTGCAGGAGGCCTTCAAGGGCGCGAAGCAGGGCTCGCGGCTGGTGCTGACGCACACCCCCAACTGCGCGGCGAAGCTGCCGGAGTGGGAGGACCTGCTCTGCTTGTCCGGCCACACTCACGGCGGGCAGATGGACTTCGGCGCGTTGACCCGCTCGATGTTCCGCGGCTCCGGGCAGCCCTGGTACCGGGGCGCCTACGCGGTGCGCGGCAACCGGCTGTACGTCAACCGCGGGCTGGGCTGGGGCAGCGGGACGAGGTTGCCCCGCTTCCACGCGGACCCCGAGGTGACGCTCTTCACCCTGCGGCGGCGCGAACCCGGCGGCCAGCAGCCCGAAGAGGCCGCCTCGCCCACGTAGCGGCTACCGCTTCCGGACAGCGACAGGACGATGGCGGAAGACGGGCGCCACCGCCAGTTGGATGGTGTGCTCCTGGGCGCCGAGGTGTAGTGCGGCTCCGCGCGTCCTGCACCTCGCGTCGGGCGCGCTGTGCTATTTCGCCCGCCCATGCGCTTCCTCATCGCCGGGCTGGTCCTCATCGCGCTGGGCATCGGCCTCACCGAGTACCAGCGGCGCAGCGGCGCGCCCTCCGACGAGAAGAAGGACGAGCCGGACGGCACCGGCGCGAAGAAGCCCAGCCTGCCCCCGAAGCTGGCCAGGCTGCTCGAGCTGTCCGCGCCGGACCTCGCCGAGGAGCCCGCTTCGCCCGACGCCACCGCGAAGCTCCTCGCCTCCCTGAAGACGGACGGCCCGGCGGAAGGCGGCTTCTCCCCGCTTCTCTCCGGCGCCTTCGACGCGCGGCTCTTGTGCGCCGGCTTCGGCTACGCGGTGCTGGCGCTGGACGTGGGCGAAGGCACTTCGCTGCTGCGCCTAGAGCCCGGCAAGGGCCCCCACCCCCTCGCGCTGCGGGCGCGCCGCCTCACCGCCCTGACGCTGGACGCCAGCACCCTCTTCTTCGCCGAAGGCGGGCACGTCTTCACCACCTCCACCCGCGGCGACGGCCCGCCCCTGCCGCGCGTCACCTTCAAGAATGCCACCGTCACCGCGCTGGCCGCCTCGGGCGACGACCTGGTGGCGGCGGTGGTGCCGCAGGACGGAGACGGCAAGGACGGCGCGGTGGTGCGCATCGACGCCGCGGGCGAGCTGCACGTCCTCGCCTCGGACCAGGCCGGGCCCCGCGCCGTGGTGACGGACGGCAAGGAGGCCTTCTGGGTGGCCGACGGGCTGTGGCGCGCCGCGCTGGACGGCAGCTTCTCCTCCCGCATCGCGGAGGGGGCCGACGGCCCGCTGGCGCTGGACGGGGACGCCCTGGTGGCCAGCTTCGGGGGCGAGGTGAAGCGCCTGTCCCGCGCCGGAGGAAAGAGCCAGACGCTGGCGGAGGCACGCGCTTCGGCCCTGGTGGCCTCCAGCGGCCTCATCCGCTACGCCACCGACGAGTCCCCCGCGCGCCTCTTCGAAGTCACCGCCGGCGCCGAGCCCACCCTGTCCACCACGCTGGGAGGCAAGGTGTCGGCGCTGGCCCTGGGCGGCACCACCCTCTTCGCCCTGGGGCAGGACGCGGCGGGCGCGGTGCTGTGGGCGAAGTGACGCCATGTCCTTGAGGCTGGCCACCGACGAGGAGAGGCGCGCGCGCGACGCGGTGACGCACGAGGCCTGGGGCCAGGGCCTCACTCGCGAAGCCTTCCTCGCCCGGGAGGAGAAGCTGCGCGGCCACCGCTGGGCGAAGCAGGCGATGCGCACCTGGCTGTGGACGGGCCCCGCCGGGGAGCCGCTGGCGTCCTGCGAGACGTTCGAGGTGGACAGCGACGTGGGCGGCCTGCGCGGGAGGAGCTGGCTGGTGGCGTCCGTCTTCGTCGAACCTTCGCTGCGGCGCCGCGGCCACTCGGCGGCCATGCTGTCCGCCCTCAAGGAGCGGCTGGGCGCAGAGCCCGACGGCCACGCGGTGGCGCTCTTCTCCGAGGTGGGAGTGGACCTCTACGCGCGCCTGGGCTTCTTCGCGGTGCCTTCCTGGGACGCCTGGTTCGACGCCTCCACCGAGAAGCCCGAGGAGGTGCAGTGGCTGTCCTCACCCCTGCCCGCGCCCCGCCCGCCTCCGCCGGCTGCGCGGGTGGTGCGCCTCACCCTCTCCGACGGCCACCTCGACTGGCACCTCGAGCGCGAGCGCTTCTACCAGCAGGCGTGGCGCAAGCCTGCCCTGCCCTGGCACGGCGCGAAGGTGGGCGCTTCCTCCATCGGCTGGATGGCGTACTGGCGCACCGGCGAGTTGCACGTGCTGTTCCTCGACGTCGTCGACGAAGCGCACCGGCTGCCTCTGGTGCAGGCCGCGCAGTGGGCCGCGGCGCAGGCCGGGGTGCCGGTGGTGCGGGTGTGGGAAGGCACGCCCCTCGACGACTTGCCCAGCGCCCGCCGCGCCCGCCGCGACGACGAAATCGGCATGTTCGCGCCGCTGCGCCCGGGCATCACCGGCTGGACGCACGTCGAGCGCGGGCTGTGGGCCTGACACCGCCTCCTGTGGACGGCCCAGACGGAGGTGGCGCCGCGCGGGCGTGCTGCTAGAGAGGCCCTCCATGCGCTCCCGACTCCTGCTGGCCGTGTCGTCGTGCGCCCTCCTCGCCGCCTGCCCCGAGCCGAAGCCACCCCCGCCGCCGCCGGCGCCGGTGAAGGACGCGGGCCCGCCGCCGCGCCACGTCACCGTCCTCGTCACTGGCCACGAGTCGGGCGAGCTGCCGCTGCGCGCGCCCCGGCTGCTGCAGGAGTGGACGGACAGGGAAGGCTGGCCCAACGTCATCGCCGTCTCCACCGGGGACAGCTTCGCGGGCAACGCCATCTCCTCCCGCTTTGACGGCCTGCCCACCGCGGAGGCGATGAAGGCCATGCAGTACCGCGCGTCCGCCCTGGGCAACCACGACCTGGACCTCGGCGCGGAAGTCCTGAAAGGCTTCATCCAGGCGTCGGGCGTCCAGGTGCTGGCCGCCAACGTGCGCCGGAAGGACGGCAAGGACTCGCCCCTGCCCGGCCACCTCGTCCTCGAGCGCGGCGGGGTGAAGGTGGGCCTGGTGGGCCTCACCAGCGAGAAGACGCTGTACACCACCGGGCCGGGCCGGGCCGCCGAGTATGAGTTGGCGCCGGCGGGCCTGGTGCTGCCCGCGGCCATCACCGAAGTGAGGAAGGCCGGCGCCGAGGCCGTCGTCCTCATCCTCGACGACTGCTTCAGCGCCGTGCAGCCCCTCTTCGCCGCGCACCCGGAGTGGGAGGTGGACGCGGTGGTGGGCGGCCGCTGCGAAGGCCCGCAGGAGTCCACCGGCGGCAAGACGCCCTTCTACAGCGTGGGTGATGACCTCTCGGCGTACGTCTCGGTGCGCCTCGAGCTCTCGCCCGGCGGCCACTCGGTGAAGACGTCGCGCCAGGTGGTGGCCGCGGACGGCAAGGAGGACGCGGACCTCGCCGCGTTGCGCGCCCGCTGGCAGGAGAAGCTGAAGGTCGAGCTGGGCCAGGTGATTGGCTTCTCGAAGAAGGGCTTCCCCGCCGAGGCGCCCGAGCTGCGCACCCTGGTGGCCACCGCGCTGCGGGACGAGGCGAAGGCCGACGCCGCGCTCGTCAACAAGAAGGGCGTGCGCGCCGGGCTGCCGCAGGGGCCCATCACCCGCGAGACGGTGTACTCGATGATTCCCTTCGAGAACGCGGTGCTGACGGTGAAGGTGAAGGGCGAGCTGCTGCTGAAATTGAAGTCGTACCCCGAGGCGGTGCTGGTGCTGCCCAAAGGCAAGGTGGACCCGGGCAAGGACTACCTGCTGGCCACCACCGAGTACCTCTACTTCGGCGGCGACGACCTGGGCCTCGAGGCCGCCGCGCCCAACCCGGAGCTGACCGGCCAGGTGTGGCAGACGCCCGTGGTGGCGTGGATTGCCCGCCAGGCCTCGACGGAGAAGAAGCCCCTGGAAGGACTGATGAAGTAGGCGCTTCTGGCGAACTGGCTTGCGGAAGAGGGGCCCCCGATTCTACGTTGGCGAGGTCCATGAGGAACCCCCGTGCGTGGCTCGTCTGGTTGAGCGCGCTCCTCAGCGTGTGGTTGGTGCTGCTGCCGGTCGCCTCGGCGATGGGCGGGCCGGCGGCCGACTCCCGCGGTGAACAGGCGAACAACCTGCTGGGCGTGAGCGCTGACGACTCTGGGCCCTGGTCTCCGACGCTGGGCGCGGGGCTGGAAGAAGAGGACGATCAGCTCACCGAGCTCGACGGCGCCCATGCCTCGGGCCTGCCGGAAGACGCCCGGCGGCCTCTGCCAGAGCTCTTGTCCGACCTCGCGACGAAGCGCCTGCTGCGACCTCCGCAAGGCTGACGCCCCGCCTCCGCCGGCCTGGTTGACTCGCGTCTGCCCCTCGCGCGCCTGAAGCGCCCGCGCCCGGCGGCCCCCGCGTGTCCCAGCGGCTGAGGCTCTCCTCCCTTCACGCCTCTTGCTCGCGCGTCGCGCTTCGCCCGCGCCACCTCAACCGGAGTCTTCCGTGCAGAAAATCATCAAAGGCATCCACCGTTTTCAGAAAGACGTCTACCCGCAGCGAAAGAAGTTCTTCGAGGGGCTGGTGAAGGACCAGCACCCCGAGGCGTTGTTCATCACCTGCTCCGACTCACGCATCAACCCCAACCTGTTGACGGGCACGGACCCCGGCGACCTCTTCATCATCCGCAACGCAGGCAACATCGTCCCTCCGCACGGCCCGGCCCCGGGAGGGGAGGCGGCCACCATCGAGTTCGCTGTGATTGGGCTGGGCGTGAAGGACATCATCATCTGTGGGCACACCCAGTGCGGCGCGATGAAGGGACTGTTCGAGCCCGGCGCGCTGGAGAGCCTGCCGGCGATGCGCGCCTACCTGAACCACGCCGAGGCCACCCGGCGCATCATCACCGAGAACTACCAGCACCTCACCGGCGAGGCGCACCACATCGCCACCGTGGAGGCGAACACCCTGGTGCAGCTGGAGAACCTGCGCACCCACCCGGCGGTGGCGGCGCGGCTGGTGCGGGGCGGGCTCACCCTCCACGCCTGGGTCTACAGGCTCGAGACGGGCAGCGTCTTCGCCTACGAGCCAAAGGAGCAGCAGTTCCTCCCTCTTGGCGAGCGCGCGCCGGCCCACGGCGAGCCGCTCCGCCGCATCTGACACCCGCCTGGAAAACACCATGAGCACCACACCTCCTCTCGCGGGGCCGGCGGGCCTCAAGGCCACCGCGCCGTCGGACTTTCTGGCGTCCATCGTCGTCTTCCTGGTGGCGCTGCCGCTGTGCATGGGCGTGGCCATCGCTTCGGGCCTGCCCGCCGAGTACGGCATCATCACCGGCATCATCGGCGGCCTGGTGGTGGGCTTCCTTCAGGGCTCGCCCATGCAGGTGTCGGGGCCGGCGGCCGGCCTCACCGTCGTCGTCTGGGACCTGATGCAGCGCCACGGGCACGCGAAGCTGGCGGTGGCGGTGGCGCTGGCGGGCGTGCTGCAGGTGGTGGCGGCCACGGCGAAGGGCGGGCGGTGGTTTCGCGCGGTGCCGCCGTCCGTCATCCACGGAATGCTGGCGGGCATCGGCGTGCTCATCTTCTCCAGCCAGGTCCACGTGATGGTGGACGACAAGCCGCGCGGCTCAGGGCTGGAGAACCTGCTCAGCATTCCCGCGGCGGTGTGGAAGGGCGTGGCGCCCAACCAGGACCTGCCTCACCGCGAGGCGGCGCTGGTGGGCCTGCTCACCATCGTCACCCTGGTGCTGTGGAACCGCTTCGCCAAAGGCAAGCTGAAGCACCTGCCCGGGGCGCTGGTGGGCGCGGTGGTGGGCGCGCTGGTGGCCAACGCGCTGGCCTTCCCCATCAAGAAGGTGGGGGTGCCGGACAGCCTGCTGGAGACGGTGCTGCCGCCGTCCTCCGAGGCGCTCTCGTGGCTCTCCGAGTCGTGGCTGTGGGGCGGGGCGCTGATGTTGGCCGTCATCGCCAGCGCCGAGACGCTGCTGTGCGCCGGCGCCGTCGACCGGATGCACGCCGGCCCCCGCACCCAGTACAACCGCGAGCTGTTCGCGCAGGGCGTGGGGAACCTCTTGTGCGGGCTGGTTGGGGCGCTGCCGATGACGGGCGTCATCGTGCGCTCCTCGGCCAACGTGCAGGCGGGCGCGCGCACCCGGCTGTCCACGTTTCTCCACGGCGCGTGGCTGTTGTTGCTGGTGGGGCTCCTCCCGGCGGTGCTGCGGCCCATCCCCGTGTCCGCGCTGGCGGCCATCTTGGTCTACACCGGCTACAAGCTGGTCAACCCGAAGATGGTGAAGGAATTGGCGAAGTACGGGAAGAGCGAGGTGGTCATCTTCGCGGCGACGGTGACGGGCATCGTGGCGCTGGACCTGCTCAAGGGCGTGCTGCTGGGGCTGGGCCTGTCGATGGCGTACCTCCTGTACAAGCTGTCGCACCTGGAAATCCGGCTGGAGGACGACGCGGCGACGAAGCGGGCGGTGCTGCACCTTCGGGGCTCGGCCACCTTCCTGCGGCTGGCGGACATCGCCGAGGCGCTGGACCAGGTGCCCACCGACAGGGAGCTGCACATTCGCCTCGACGACCTGGACAGCCTGGACCACGCCACGCTGGAGCTCTTGAGCGCCTGGGAGAAGCAGCACAAGGCGCGCGGGGCCGACGTCATCGTCGACTGGGGCGAGCTGGACCGCCGGTTCCGCAGCGGGAAGCAGGCTGGCGCCGAGGACGCGAGGCCTCCGGCGGCCAGGGAGGAGCGCGACGGCGTCCCCAGCAAGCCCCAGGCGGCCTGAGGCGGGACGTCAGCGCGGTAAGAGGGCCTCGAGCGGCTTCTTCTCGTCGGACTTCTTCGCCGCGGTCCACTCGATGAGGGCCTGCTGCCAGCTCGTCTTCGTCTGGGTGGCCTTCGGGTCCGCCTCCAACAGCTTGAAGCCGTCGCCGCCCAGGTAGAGGTAGTCCAGCGTCGCCACCGAGTACGTCCTCGCCGGGTCGAGGGGAGCGCCCTTCGCGTCCACCCAGCCGTCGCCCTTCGCCTTCACGCCGGCGGCGCGGGCCTCGACGTTCGAGAGCGCGGCCAGGAGCGCGTCGCCCTTCACCTGCGCCACCACCACCTCATTCTCGAAGGGGATGAGGTCCCACACGGTGGCCTTCGTCACCGGCCCGGCCGGCAGGGCCTGGCGCACGCCGCGGCGGTTGAGGAGCGCCACGTCGGCCTTGAATTGCTCCTTGAGGGCGGTGGTGAGCCACGCCGACATCTGCGGAGACTGTTGGTCCAGGCCCTGCTTCGAGAAGCCGATGACTTCCCCCAGCGCCGCGTCCAGCTTCTGCTTCCAGCCGGACAGCAGCGCCTTCGCCTTCGCCTCGGGGGCGGCCGCGCCTTCCTTCGCCACCACGTCCACCGAGGAAGCAGCCACCTTCGTCACCTGCGCGCCTTCCACCGCCACCACCACCTTCGCGTAGCTGTTGAAGTGCCGGCCCGGGTAGACGAGGCGCGTGTCCCCGACGGCCTCGGGGTACGGCACGTCACAGTCGCGGCCGGCGAC
This sequence comes from Myxococcales bacterium, assembly GCA_020846875.1. Taxonomy (GTDB): domain Bacteria; phylum Myxococcota; class Myxococcia; order Myxococcales; family Myxococcaceae; genus JADLDB01. Next base: position 29,174 of record JADLDB010000097.1, read on the forward strand.
GAAGGCGGGCTTCCAGTCGGGGTGGGCGGTGAGGACCTCGGGCACCTCGTGCAGGCAGCCGTCCGTCACCACCACCACCACGTCGGCGCCGTCCTTCTTCGCGGCGGGAATCGCCACCCCCAGCGCCACGTCGTCGGGCACCACCTCGAGGCCAGTCATCCGCCCGGGCATGGGCGTCCAGGTGGCCTTGCGCGCGGCCAGCCCCACCACCGCCACCGTCACGCCCCGCCGGGTGAGGAGGCGGTACGGCTGCAGGCCCAGGGCGCGGCCCTCTTCGCTCTTCACGATGACGTTGGCCGCCAGGTAGGGGAAGCCGCCGCGCCGGGTGTTGGCGAGGAATTGCTCGCGCGCCCAATCCAGCTCGCGGTTGCCGAAGGCGGAGCCGGCGTAGCCCATCAGGCGCATCACCTCGGCGGTGGGCTCGCCCTTGTAGAAGCTGGAGATGGCCTGGCCGTTGGCGTTGTCGCCGGTGGAGAGGACGACGGTGTGCCCGTCGGGGCAGGCCGACTCACCGTTGGGGCCGAGCGCGCCGGGACAGTGGCCTTCGTCGGCGGCCCAGCGGCCCAGCACCTCCGCCGCGCCGCCGTGGAGGGCGCCCTGGTCGGGCGTGGCCAGCAGGTAGCCGTTCTCCGCGCCGGTGAGGAGGAAGGTGAGCTCGACCTTCTTCGCCGGGCCGGCGTCGGCGGGGGCGGGGGCGGGGGCGGGCGGCGCGTCCTGCTTGCAGCCGAGGGCGGCGAGGGTGAGGGACAAGACGACGAGGAGGGGTCGAGCCATACGGCCCGTGCGTCTAGCACGCCGCGGTGGCCAACAGTCCCCACCTCGCATTCGTTGACCGCGTGGTCCACTCGTGGTCGCCTGCGCGCCTTCGGAGGTCGTTCATGCGCAATGAGTTCTTCGCGGTGGTGCTGGGGCTGGGCCTGGGCGCGGTGGTGTCTTCGTCGGCCGCGTGCGGCAAGGCGCCGGCGACCTGCTCGGCGTCCAACTGCATGGGCTGCTGCTCGACGGAAGGCATCTGCTCCGGCGGCGGCAGCGTGCTGGAGTGCGGCATCAACGGCGCCCTGTGTCAGACGTGCGCCGCCAGCGACCAGTGCATCGCGGGGACGTGCCGGACCACCAGCACGGGGGGCGGGACGGGCGGTGGCTCCGGCGGCGGGACGGGCGGTGGCTCCGGCGGTGGGACGGGCGGTGGCTCCGGCGGCGGCGTCGGCGGCGGCGGCGGCGTCGGCGGCGGCGTCGGCGGCGGCACGGGCGGAGGCTCCGGCGGTGGAATCGGCGGCGGCACCGGCGGTGGGACGGGCGGTGGCTCCGGCGGTGGGACGGGCGGTGGAGTCGGCGGCGGCACCGGCGGTGGGATGACCGCGTTCTGCGGCGCGCGGGCCCTGACGGACCACCTGGTCCTCTCCGAGGTGCGCGTCTCGCCCACGCCCGGCGAGGCGGTGGAGCTCTACAACCCCACCAGCGCCGCCATCACGCTGACGGACTACCGGCTGTACAACGCCACCTTCACCTCGACGGACGGCGGGCTGGACTGCCGGTACTTCGATCACACCACCAACCCCACCTGCGGCACCGGCTTCGGCGACTTCGACCTCCAATTCCCCGCCGGCGCCACCATCGGCCCGGGGCAGACGCGCGTCATCGCCATCACCGGCGCGGCCAACTACCTCGTGGCCTGCGACGCGGGCTGCGCGCCTCCGGACTTCGAGGTGCCTCCGCCCACCGGCGGCGACTCCACCGTCACGGACATGGTGGGCGTGTGGGACACCAACCCGCAGAACTTCACCGGCTTCGGCTTCCTCACCAACGGGGGCGAGGACCTGGTCCTCTACACCTGGAATGGCAACCCGAGCACCCCGGTGCGCGACGTGGACTACTTCATCTGGGGCACCAACACCGGCGTGCGCACCGACAAGACGGGCATCTCGGGCTACGTCGCCGACACGCCGGTCGCTTCCCAGTTGCCGATGACGATGGCCGCCTCGGCCACCACCTCGTTCCAGCGCGCCTGCTACAACGAGTTCAACGAGAGCCTCCCCGGCGGAAACGGCCTGTCCGGCCACAACGAGACGAGCGAGGACCTCGGCACCAACTGGATTGTCGGCGTCCCGTCGCTCGGCCAGAAGACCCCCGGCAGCGTACCCTGAGCCCTCAGCGGCTCTCACGTCACTTCACGCAGCATCTCGATGTGGGGAATGCCGTCCTCGTCGTACTCCTCGCCCACGGGCTCAAAGCCCAGCGAGCGGTAGAAGCGCTCCAGGTAGCGCTGCGCCCCGACGCGCACCGGCTGCCCCGGCCACAGGCGCCGTACCTGGCCCAGCGCCTCCAGCATCAGCGCGCGCCCCACGCCGGTGCGCCGCACCTCGGGTGCCGTCACCACCCGGCCGATGGCGGGCTCCGCGAACTTGAGCCCCGGCGGCACCAGGCGCGCGGTGGCGACCAGCACCCCGCCTTCGTTGCCCAGCCCGTGCCAGCACTGCGGGTCCGCCCCGTCGGCGTCCAGGTACGCGCACCTCTGCTCGACGATGAAGACGCGCGCGCGCAGCTGCAGCACGTCGTGCACCTGCCGCGGCGTCAGGCGGTCGAAAGGCAGCCACTCCCACGTCACCATGCGGCTGCCGTCTACCACCTCCTGGCAGGCCCGCGTTGCGCCCCTCCCCCCGCGCGGCTACGAGGGACGCATGGTGACTGCCTTCCTCCTCTGCGCCGTGCTGTCCACGCCCCTCGCCGGCCCCCGCGTCATCGAGGACGACTACGGGAAGGCCCTCAAGGCCGCGAAGGCGTCAGGGAAGCTGCTCTTCGTCGACGCCTGGGCCCCGTGGTGCCACACCTGCGTGTTCATGCGCGAGCACGTGCTGACGCGCCCCGCCTTCGCCACCTTCGAGAAGGACGTGGTGTTCGCCGCCATCGACACCGAGAAGGCCAGGAATGCCGCCTTCCTGGAGAAGTTCCCCGTCGACGTGTGGCCCACCCTGTACTTCATCGACCCCTCCAGCGAGGCCCTCGTTTTCAAGTGGATCGGCAGCGCCGACGAAGCGCAGATGACGGCGCTGCTGTCCGCGGCGAAGGGCAAGGGCACCCCGGTGGCCGAAGCCGACGCGCTGTTGGCGAAGGGCGACGCCACCACGGCCGCGGAGAAGTACCTGGCCGCGGTGAAGGCCGGCGGCGGCGACTCGCGCACCACACTGTCCGCCCTGTCCGCGCTGTACCTGGCGAAGCAGCACGAGGCCTGCGCCCGGACGGCCGACGAGCAGCTGAACGCGCTGACGTCCCCGGGCGACCGCGTCAACGGCATCGTCTGGGGCCTGGGCTGCGCGCTGGACCTGCCGGCCTCGCCCGAGCGCACGAAGCTGTTGGCCCGCTTCGTGGCCGAAGGGAAGAAGGCGCTCACCCTGGAAGGCGTGCTGGCCGACGACGTGTCCGGCCTCTACGACGCGCTGGTGAGCGAGCGGCAGGACGCGAAGGACGGCGTGGCCGCGGAAGCCCTGGCCCTCGACTGGCTCACCTTCCTCGAAGGGCAAGCCGCGAAGGCCACCACCCCCGCCGCCCGCGCCGTCTTCGACCCGCACCGCGTGTCCGCCGCCCTGGCCGGCAAGCACCCCGAGCGGGCGCTGGACGCCCTGGCCCGCTCCGAGGCCGAGCTGCCGAAGGACTACAACCCGCCCGCCCGCCTGGCGATTCTCTACCGCGAGCTGGGCCAATACGACGCGGCGCTGGCGGCGGCGGACCGGGCGCTCAAGAAGTGCGCCGAAGGCCCCCGCAAGCTGCGGGTGTACGAGACGAAGGCCACCATCCTCTCGAAGAAGGGCGACCGCGCCGCCCAGAAGCAGACCCTCACCGAGGCGGTGGCCTACGCGAAGAAGCTGCCGAAGGCCCAGCGCAGCGAGCAGCGCATCGCCGCCCTGGAGAAGCAGGCGCAGGCCATCCCCCCTCCCTGAAAACTCCCCGCTGCTGGACGACTTCGGGCAAGAATCACCCTCTCCAAGCCACGCGGAGCCATCAAGAGCTTCGACGCCGGCGACCAGGTGCACTTCGACGTCTCCGTCGCCACCACCAGCGCCATCCGGGTGGGCCAGCGGGCGGAAGTCGTCACCGGCATCGGCCGCGGCGGACAGCATGTCGCCCGCGTCGTGCTGGTGGACGGCAGCGCGGACGACCGCCAGCCCTTCGTCAGCGGCCTTTGCGGCGCTGCAAGAGGTGGGGCTCTTCTCCGTGTGGCAGTTGGCCGACGCGCGGGCGCAGGTGAGGGACGCGAAGAAATTGACGCGCCTGCTGTGCGCGCTGGCGCCGGAGGAGCTCTTGCGGGTGGTGTCCGTGACGCTGGTGGACTGCGCGACGGACTGACGACGCGGTGCATGCCTCACCTGCCCCGGCGCGGCGGCGCGTTTGTTTCGCGGCCTGCCTTCTGGGACGCTGCGCGCGTGCGGGACTCGCTGTCTGTTCTCTTCCTGTTGGCCGTGCTGCTGGAAGCCCTGCGCCTCGCCGTCTTCGGCTTCCTCGCGGTGCGGGAGAAGGACGCAGCGCTGCGCCTGTGGACGTTGGGCTTCATGGTGCAGACGCTTGCCCAGTTGGGCATGGCACCCGGGCTGATGGGGCGGCCGTGGGCGGTGCCCCACGTCCTCGGGCTGCTGTGCCTGCTGGCGCTGCCGCTCTTCCTCTTGCACGGGACCTGGCGGCTGCTGGGGCGGACGCCGAGCAGGTGGTGGTGGCTCGCCAGCGGGGTGACCTTCGCCGGGGTGCTGGCGCTGTGGGGCGCGGGCGTCCCTTTCACCCTGGCGACGGCGCTGAGCGTCGCCTTCCTCTGCTTCGCCTACTTCCAGGTAGCCCGAGTCCTCATCCAGCGCCGCGCGCAGTTCTCCGGCCTGGGCGTGTGGCTGACGGTGACGGGCATCACGCTGACGGCGGTGCACTTCGCCGACTTCCCCTTCCTCGCAGAGACGGCCTGGTTCGTGCCCCTGGGCATCACGCTGGCGACCTTCAACGACATGGTGCTGGGAGTGGGCTTCGTGGTGCTGCACTTCGACAGGACGCGCGCGGCCCAGCAGCAGGTGCAGGCCCGGGACGCAGAGTTGGCCGAGTCCATCGGGTTGGGCACCTTCGAGGCCGGCTCCGACGGCCACCTGCGGCAGGTGAATGGCGCGCTGGTGCGCCTGCTGGGCTACGACTCCGCCGCGGAGGTGCTGGCCCTTCCGCTGCTGGCGCCCCTGAGCTCGAGCGCGGTGGGAGACCGCCTCCCGGCCGTCCGCGCCACCTGGCCCCGGAAGGACGGCGCGCCCCGCTTCGTGGAGATTCACGGGCGGGCGATGCGCGGCACCGACGGGCAGCTGTCGGGCTTTCGCGGCTTCGTGGTGGACCGCACCGAGGCCCACGCCCTGGAAGAGGTGCTGCGCCGCACCCAGAAGCTGGACGCGGTGGGGCACCTCGCGGGGGGCGTAGCGCACGACTTCAACAACCTGTTGACCGTCATCCGCTCGAGCCTCGAGTTGGTGCGGGCCGACGCCTCCGAGAAGGAAGCGCTGGCGAGCGCGGTGGAGGCCACGGAGCAGGCGGCGCAGCTGACTCGCCGGCTGCTGGCCTTCGGGCGGAAACAGCCGCTCCGCCCTGAGCCGGTGGACGTCGCAGCCTCTGCCCTGCGCACCGCGCAGATGGTGGCCAGCACCCTGGGTGACCGGCACCCCCTCGACACCTCCGCACTCACCCGCGGGCTGTGGGCGAAGCTGGACCCCGGGCAGCTGGAGCAGGTGGTGCTAAACTTGGTGCTCAACGCGCGCGACGCGCAGCCTGACGGCGGGGCCGTCCACGTGGCCACCCGCGGGGTGCAGCGCGACGGCGTCCCCGGTGTCGAGCTCATCGTGCGGGACGAAGGAGTGGGCATGAGCGCCGCCGTCCAGGCCCACGTCTTCGAGCCCTTCTTCACCACCAAGGGGCCCGGCCGGGGCACCGGGCTGGGGCTGGCGACCGTGCACGCCATCGTCGCCCAGGCGGGCGGCCACATCGACCTCACCAGCGCGCCCGGCGAAGGCACCACCTTCGCCCTGTGGTTTCCGGCCGTCTCTGCACCCGCCGCACCCGGAGCGGACGCCGCCCATGTCCAGCCCGGCGCTGCCCGGACCCGCGTGCTGGTGGTGGACGATGAGCCGGGCATTCGCCGCGCGGTCCGCCGGTTGCTGGAGGCCGCGGGCTTCGACGTGGTGGAGGCGGCCTCCGGCAACGAGGCGCTGCGGCGCTTCGAGGGCGGCGAGCGCTTCGACGTGTTGTTGTCGGACATGCGCATGCCCGATGGCGACGGGTCCTCGACGGCGGGCGCGGTGCGCCGCCTCGCCCCCGGGACGCGCGTGGTGCTGATGTCGGGCTTTCACGAGCGCCTGGACGACGACGCGCTGGCCTGTGCCCACCACTTCCTGGCCAAGCCCTTCAGCCAGGAAGCCCTGCTGGCCGCCCTGAGAGGGAGTCCCGAGGCTTCCGTCCTGGCGGAGGAGCCACCCGAGGGCGCGACGAGACACTGACGTGCGAGGCGGGACAGGAGGCGCAGCGCCACTGAGGGCGGCGTCGAAGCGGGGCGGCGTCGAAGCGGGCGGCGTCGAAGCGGGCGGCGTCGAAGCGGGGCGGCGTCGAAGCGGGGCGGCGTCGAAGCGGGCGGCGTTGAAGCGGGGCGGCGTCGAAGCGGGCGGCGTCGAAGCGGGCGGCGTCGAAGCGGGCGGCGTCGAAGCGGGCGGCGTCGAAGCGGGGCGGCGTCGAAGCGGGTGGCGTCGAAGCGGGCGGCGTCGAAGCGGGGCGGCGTCGAAGCGGGGCGGCATTCAGAGAGCGCCGGGTGAAAGCGCGACCGCCACTGAAGCGGGGTGCGTCAGCTCTGGCCGGGCTGGCCCTCGATGTCGGTGCGCGCCGGGGCGCCGTGCACGCGCACCTCGCTGGAGCCAAAGGCGTGGCCGCTCACCTGCTCGCGGGCCGTGACGTGGATGGTGCTGAGTTGCTCGGCCAGCACCCGGGCCACCTTCGCGTCGACGGCCAGGGCCACCACGTCGCTCTCGTCGCTGGCGGCGGCCTCCACCACCCGGGCCGCGCCCGAGGCCTCCACCCGCGAGTCACCGCGCGCCTCCAGCACCAGCGCGTCGCAGTCCACCGCGCGCGCGTGGAGCCGGGAGGAGCCCTTCGCCCGCAGCGCCACCCGTGCCCCTCTCAGCTTCTGCACCGTCACGTTGGCGCCGGCCGAGGAGCTGACGTCCCCCAGGTAGGTGGTGCGCAGCTTGAGGCGCAGCGGCACCACCGGGCTCAGGCCCTCCGCGTCGATGCGCAGCGTGCCGCCGGCGAGGTCCCACGAGACGTGGGACACCAGGTTCTCGTCGGCCTCGAGGTGCATGCCCGGCGAGGCCTGCGGGTCCACCTCCACCTCCACCGCGATGGGCCCGGCGACCTCCAGGGTAGCGAAGGCGTCCAGCTTGCGCTCCACCACCGTGGCCACCCCGTCGCCCTGCAGCCGGGGCGCGCAACCGGAGACGACGAGGAGGAGCGAGGCAGCGAAGAAGAGGCGGCGGTTCATGTGGTGCGTCCATCGGTCGGGCGCCGCCGGCTCGCGGGCCCTTCTGCCTGAGTGGGTTGCCCGCACCGACGGGAGCGATCACTCCACCATTCACGCAGGACTGAAATGGCAAACGGGACGGACGGTTCCGTGGGTGCCGGGAGCGGCCGGAGCGCTCCTGGGAGCCGCCGAGGGGGGGAACTGTCTCTACACCATGGGCAAAGAGTGCCCGCCGTGTAGAAGCAGTCCCCCGCGCCCTCTCGCCGGGGCCGTCAGCCCGTCCACGGCGGCGTCGTCCGGCCCTCCGTCATGGGCACTCACCCGGTCGAGTCGCGCTTTGCGCAGGCCGCGCTGCCGCTCGAGGTGGCGCCGGCTCCTTTCGTCGCGGCCTCCGGAGCGGAGCGCGTCGTGCAGTTGGACATCGCGCGCGACCGCCGGGGCGAGCGCTTCCGCGTATGGCCGGGGGCGGACGCCAACCGCCTGGTGGTGCAGGGCGTCGACTCCAGGCTGCACCAGTTGGTGATGCTGGTGGACGAGCCGAAGCACCGCTTCCTCGCCGAAATCCCCCGCTGGACGGTGCCGGATCGCCCCGTGGTGCGGAAGGAAGGGCACCGCCGCTGGGTGGCGATGGAGACGCCGGGCCAGAAGCGGCACTTCCTGCTGGGCCTGGACGAAGCGCACCTCTTCATCGCGCAGCTGCCGCGCGGGCTGTCCTCGGTGGCGCGGGCGCGCGACGCCCTCAAGAGCCACGACGTCACCCGCGCCGAGCGGGACGCGCCGTTCCGCACCATCCGCCAGGGCGAGTGGTTCCTGGTGGCCATCGACGCCCCGCGCCTCGCCGCGTTGGACGAGGTGGCCCGCCGCGCGCCGCACCTGGTGGCCCACCAGCGGGGCATCGCCCAGACGGCCGGGTGGCGCCGCGCCGGCAGTCCCCACGTGGCCGACGAGGTGCTGCTGCTGCGGTCCGACGCCGTGCAGCCGCGACTCCACGGTGCGGCGGTGGCGAAGGCGGCCCTCGTCGCGCGCCCGGGCGTCTACGTGCGCGGCAAGGGTGAAGCACCCGGACCACGCCACCGTGGAGGTGAAGAGCTGGCGGCTGGCCCTGCCCAACGCCGAGTCCTTCAACCAGCCGGCCGGCGTCTTCTGGGTGGACTGAAGGCCGGTGGGCCCGGAAGACGAAACGGCCCCCCGGAGTCCTTCCCGGAGGGCCGCTCACCTCACCGCGAGGCTTCCCGGCTTACGGGTACTCGACGTACCGCTCGAGGTTGGCCGTCGCCAGGGGGACGCTCAGGTTGGCGAGGTTCGCCACCCGGATGCCCGCGTCGCTGATGGCGTAGACGAACTCGTCGGCCATCACGCTGCGGCGCACGTTCGGCGTCCAGTAGTACGACCAGTTGTAGTACCGCTGCACCTGGTAGAGGTCGCGCATCCCGATGGCGCCCTTCGGGGTGAAGCCGGTGACGGGGTCCACCTCGAACACCCGCAGGTCGCTGGTGAAGGACGACCAGTACTCGTCCCCGCCGGAGCTGGAGTTCCAGTCCGCGAAGGGAATGGCCAACAGCTTCTTCGCCGGGAAGTAGTTGAACGCCTTGTGCTCGGACTGCGCCTCGCTCCAGCCGTAGGCGGTGCCCACCAACTGCACGTGCGTCTGCCGCGGGTTGGCCAGGTCGGACACGTCGAAGATGGCGAGCTGCAGCGCGCGCGCCTGCCAGTCCACCGGCTGCCCGTTGACGGGCTCCGGCATGTACGTGCCGATGGTGAGCAGGTGGTTGGGGCCCATCGGGTGCATGTAGGTGGAGAAGCCGGGAATCTTCAGCTCGCCCTTCTTCACCACCAGGTTGGGGTTGGACAGGTCGAAGGTGAACAGCGGGTCCACCTGCCGGTACGTCACCACGAAGCCCTTGTCCCCGATGATGCGGCTGGACATCACGCGCTCACCCTTGGCGAGGTCCTCCGACTGGCTGGTGACCGTCAGCAGGCCGTTGTTCTCACCCAGCACGGTGAGGCGGTTCCAGGTCTCCATGGTGCCCCACCAGTTGGTGGGGTTCACCAGGTCCGGCACGCGCTGGTTGATGGTGGTCACCACGCGGAAGTGGCCGCTGGCCGCCTCGTCCATCGAGAACTGGTCGACGATGTGCCCATCCACCGTGCCCGACGCGGCGTACACCGCGCGATCCGGGTGGCTGATGTCGAACTTGTGCACGTAGGTGGTGTCCTTCTGGCCCGGGGCCGGCCACCACCACCAGTGACGGGTGGCCACGTAGAGGTTGTTCTGCGAGGCGTAGATTTCGCCCGGCTCCGCGATGATGCTGGTGCGCGCGATGCCGCTGTTGGCCAGGTTCAGCGTCACCACCGACACCGTGCCCAGCCGCGTCGGCGCGTTCACCCGCGAGAAGTCGCTGCAGGCGTGCGGCACCACCAGCGTCTGGCCGTTCTGCTTCACCTTCGCCGCCGGCACCCACTCGGCCAGCGTCTGCGCGCGGATGAGCTTCTCGTTCTCGTCGATGATTCTGTCATACGCGGCGCGCAGCTTGCCCTTGTCCTCCCACAGGCCGGGCACCCAGTCGGGGCTCCACTTGAAGCCGGCGGGGAAGTTGAAGTCGTCGGACAGCACGAGGCGCACCGAGCTGCCAATCTTCCGCGCCGAGTTGTAGTGGCCGGGCAGGTAGGTCTCCTTCAGGACGCGAAGCTGCGCCATGTTGGACACGTCCACCACCGTCACCTTCACGGTGTTGGCGTAGTAGTAGCCGCAGGACATCGCGTCGCAGGCCACGCCCTGGGTGTTGGACAGCGGGTACCACTGGTAGATGCTGGAGAAGACGACCGCCTTGTCGGTGCCGTCGAGGAAGAGCTCCTGCGGCCAGCCCTCAATCTTCAAGGTGCCCAGCACCTGCGTCTGGTCCGCCGGCCAGCTCTTCACCGCGTGCAGCTTCTCGCCGGACAGCACGAAGATGCGCGTGCCGTCATTCTTCACGAAGTCCGCTTCATCCACGCCGGCCACCTGGTTGTTGGTGGTGGTGAAGTCCGTGGGCGCGGCCTTCGGAGGCGCGGTGCCACCGGCCGAGGCCTGTGGGCCGCCGTTGGCGTCGAAGGCCTCCGGGCCCCAGCCCCAGCCGCCCCACCAGCCCCACCCTGGCACGCCGTCGCGCTGCGCTTCCAACTGCGTGCGCATCTGCAGCACCGCGGTGTCCTCGAGGTACTGCTCGAGGTCCGTGCAGGCGTTCTGCCCGGTGAAGGCCTGCAGCCCGGCGCGCTGCGACACGCCCGGGGGCTCGGGAATCTCGCTGCCCTTGCTGCAGCCCACCGAGAAGACGCCCAACCCCGCCGCCGCCACTGCCCAACGCCATCGATTCATCCAGGACTTCATGACTGTTGCCCCCGTTCCCAAGCTGGTTCCGGCCGGTTGAGGTGAAACTCGCGCCGCCACCCGGTTGCGAGGGGCAGGCCAACCGGACCCTGATTGATTTCGCTCGGTTGCGCGCGACTTTGGCCTCAAAAAGCTGACGGGGGCGCAAAGCGCGCGGGGTCCGCCACGGATCTCCGAGGGCCTTGGGCCAGGTCAGAACAGGGGCTTGTGCGCACGGAAACTCGCCTTGCGGTGTCCTCTCTGTGAGGGCAGCATGGCGGACATGTGGAAGAGCCTGGTCGTGGCAGTGGCGCTCGCGATCGCAGCGGCGGCGTGCGGGGGCGGAGACGTCAGTGAGAGTGAGCTGTGCGGGGGCCCGTGCGACGCCTGCATCGGCGCCGGGTGTCACCTCGCCGCGGACGGCGGCTCCTGAGGCGGCTCTTCATTCGCCCAGCTGCGTCACCGTGCCGAGGCCGAGGCGGCGGGCCTGGTCCTCAATCCACCCCACTCGCTCTGCGACGGCGGGCGTGGGCGCGGTGATGCGGCGGGTGCGCGGGCTGGGCAGCACGGCGGCCAGCAGCGCGGCCTGGTGGGCGTCCACCGCGGACGGAGCGACTCCGAAGGCCAGCCGGCTGGCGGCGTCGACGCCGTACACGCCGTTGCCGAGTTCGGCCACGTTCAAGTGCACCTCGAGGATGCGGCGCTTGGGCCAGCACAGCTCGAGGAGGACGGTGAAGTACGCCTCGAGGCCCTTGCGCACGAAGGAGCGCCCCGGCCAGAGGAAGAGGTTTTTGGCCACCTGCTGAGTCAGGGTGGAGGCGCCGCGCCGGGACTTGCCTTCCAGCCGGTCCTCCAGGGCGTCCTCGATGGCCGCCACGTCGAAGCCGAAGTGCTCGGGGAACTTCTGGTCCTCGGCGGCGACGAAGGCGAGGCGGAGGTCGGGAGAGATTTTCCCCAGTGGCACCCACCTCTGGCGGACGGTGAAGTGCGGCTCATTCTCCCACCAGGCCTTGAGGCGGCGCTCGAGGATGAAGGCGGTGGTGGGCGGGTCGACGAAGCGCAAGAGCAGCACCGGCGCCAGCGTCACCGCCAGCCACGCCAGCGACAGGCGCACCGCCCAGCGCTTGAGCTTCGGCAGCCACGGCGGGGGCGCAGGAAGGGCCACCGGGCCGTCACTTCTCCACCGGCAGGCCGGCCGCGTTCCACGCCAGCATGCCGCCCACCAGGTTCATCACCTTCCCGAAGCCGGCGCGGGTGAGGGCGTGGGCCACCTGCGCGGAGCGGCCTCCGGAGCGGCAGACGAGCACCAGGGCTTCGTCGCGGCTCCAGTCCATCGCCTGGGCCATCACCGAGTGCATCGGGACCAGGGCCGAGCCGGGCACATGGCCGAGCTCTCCTTTGTACTCGTGGGGCTCGCGCACGTCGACGACGCGGAAGCCCTGGGCGGGCAGCTTCACGTCGGCGGGCGCTACGTCTCTGTAGCCGGCGAGGTGGGGGCGGGCCGAGTCGAACAAGCTCATGGCCCCTTCACTGCCGCGCGGCGGGCCGAAAGACAAGTCGACAGCGACGCAACGAGCGGTATGTTCGCGTCGGTATGTCCGACTCGAAGATGATCACCCTGTCGCCTCACCTCTGGGAGGCGCTCGACCAAATGTCTTCGGAGATGGGGGTGGCCACCGACGCGCTGGTGTCGCAGGCCGTCTTCATGCTGGCGAGGCTCAACGGCTTCGTGGTACCCGGGAAGGTGGGCGCGCCCGCTGCGCAAGGTCGTCACGCCGCGCCTGCAGCCGCACCGCCCAGCCTCAAGCCCGCGGCCAAGCCTGCCGCCCGCCGCCCCGAGCCGGAGCCCGAGCCCGAGCCGCCTCCCGAGGAGGACGGCAACCCCTTCGACGAGCCCGAGCCGCCGCCCGAAGAGGAGCCAGCCGAGGCGCCCGCCGACGACTTCCCTGAGCCCGAGCCTGAGCCCGAGCCCGCCCCGCCGCCGGCGCGCGGAGGGGGCAAGGTGGCGCTGACGCTCATCGTCGCGGGGAGGGACCCGTTCAAGATGGGCGGCGACGCCTTCACCATCGGCCGCGGGAAGAGCTGCGACTTCGTCATCGAGTCCAACCGCGTGTCGCGCGAGCACGTGCGCATCGCCCGCGAGGGCGCGGACTTCTTCCTCGAGGACCTGAACTCGTCCAACGGCACCTTCTTCGGCCCCGCCAAGGAGAAGGTGACGCGCCGGAAAATCAAGGACGGCGACGAGTTCACGCTGGGCACCGAGAAGATCAAGTTCCAGATTCGCAAGTAGGCGCCACTTCCGGGGATTCCGGGCCCGGGTCGGCACCACGCTTCTTCACGGAGCGGTGGATGGCCTCATGCGCCCGGGTGGTTAGACAAGGGGCATGGGTGGTTCTCTCAAGGTAGCCCGCGTCGCGGGCATCGACTTGAAGGTGCACTGGAGCTTCGTGCTGGTGCCGGTGCTGGGCGCGCTGCAGTGGGGCGGGCTGGGCACGCGGGGCGCGCTCTTCGGCGCGGTGCTGATGCTGCTCATCTTCGGCTTCGTGGCCCTGCACGAGCTGGGGCACTCGCTGGTGGCGCGGGCCTTCGGCATCCCGGTGAAGGACATCACGCTGATGCCCCTGGGAGGCATCGCGCTGTTGGGGAAGAAGCCGAAGACGCCGGGGCAGGAGCTCCTCATCGCGCTGGCGGGGCCGGCGGTGAACGTGGTGCTGGCGCTGGGCCTGGGCTGGGTGGGGGTGGAGCTGTTCGGCGTCGAGGCGCTGGAGCGCGCGGTGCAGGCGGCGCGGGTGGAGCAGCCGACCGAGGTGACGCTGTGGGCCATGGTCATCACCTCCAACGTGGCGCTGGCGGTCTTCAACATGATTCCGGCGCTGCCGATGGACGGCGGGCGGGTGCTGCGCGCCTTCCTCGCCTGGTTTCTGGGCTTCGAGAAGGCGACGAAGCTGGCGGCGTCGCTGGGGCGACTGCTGGCGGTGGGGCTCGGGGTGCTGGGCCTGGTGGGCGGCAACCCGCTGCTGCCCATCATCGCGGTGTTCATCTTCTTCGCCGCGGGGGCGGAGGCGCGGGACGCCAGCGTGACGCGGGTGCTGGAAGGGATTCGCGCGGCCGACGCGGTCAACCCCTACGCGCCGCGCTTCCAGCCGGCCACCACGCTGGGCGAGGCGATGCAGGCGCTCATCTTCACTCCGTACAGCGCCTTCGCGGTGGAGCACTTCGGGCGGCTGGTGGGCGTGGTGACGCGGGAGCAGGTGATGGCGGCGGTGAACGAATGGGGCGCGCACGGCTACGTGGCCGGGGTGATGGAGCGGCAGGTGCCCACGGTGGACGGGCGCGAGCCGCTGGAGGCCGCGCGGCAGAAGATGAACGAGGCGCTGTCGCCCTTCGTGGCGGTGCTGCAGGACGGGCTGTTCCTGGGCCTCATCACCGAGGTGGAGTTGGCGCAGCAGGCGCAGTGGGTGGACGCGCTGAAGAGTGGGCAGCCGCGCCGGCGCGAGGCCCGCCCGGTGGAGCGCTGAAGCTCGTTACGGCACCACCAGGCGGTCCACCACCGTGTACGCCTGGCCGGGGAGGTTGGAG
>JADLDB010000098.1 GCA_020846875.1 Myxococcales bacterium
AGTACGAGCTGGAGGTGTTCGCCCCGGCCAAGAAGATCTCCTTCGATCCGCAGCTCGTCATCAAGGACGCGGCGGGCGAGGTGGTGGCCGACGTGGAAGGCGGCGTGGGCTCCAACGCGAAGGCCAGCGTGGACGCGAAGGCCGGCACCTACACCATCACGGTGAAGCCGGGCGACGGGTACATGGTCAAGGGCGGCTTCTCCTACGAGCTGGAGATCCGCAGCCTCAACGCCGCGCCCGCCGCCGCGCCGGTGGCCGAGGGGGACAAGCCGGTGGCCGATCCGCTCGCCGCCGACGACGCGCAGCCTGAAGGCCAGGACGTGGCCGCCGCGCCCGCCGCCAAGGCCGAGCAGCCCGCCGCCAAGCCGGCCAAGAAGAAGGGCAAGAAGTAGCTCCTCTGGACCGCTCGCGCCCCTGACCGGGCGGGCGCTGCAGCGGACGCAAGGCTCGACCCTTCACGGGGTCGGGCCTTTCGTGTTTTTCAGGATGCACACAGGCGCGCACTCGCGGGTCGAGCACGAGTCATGCGCACCCCTCTCGTCCTCGCGTCCCTCTCGCTGGCCGCCCTGTCCGCCTGCGCTCCGTCCAACCCGTGCGCCACGCTGTGCAGCGAGGCGCCTGCCGCGGAGTGCGTCGACGGCCAGACGCTGCGCACCTTCAGCGCTGCCTCGACGTGCGTCGACGGCTGCATGTGGGTGGTGGCGGATCGCCGCTGCGACGTGGCGTGCCGCAACGGGGAGTGCGTGGACACGGCCACGGGCGGCGGGACGGGCGGCGGCAACACCGGCGGAGGCTCGGGCGGCGGAGGTGGCAGCGGCGGCAGCGGGGGCGGCGGCAACACCGGCGGCGGCTCCGGTAGCTGCGACGGCGTCACCTGCAACGCGCCGCCTCCCAACACCTGCGCCGACGCCCAGACGCTCCGCATCTCCGAGTCCTCGGGCACCTGCAACGCCGGCCAGTGCAGCTACGCCTCGCGCACCGAGTCCTGCAACGGCGGCTGCGTCAACGGCGCCTGCGTGAGCAACCCCTGCCAGGGCGTCACCTGCAACACCCCGCCCGCCAACCGCTGCTTCGACGCCAACACCCTGGTGGTGGCCTCGCCGTCGGGCACCTGCGCGGCGGGCAGCTGCCGCTACGCCGAGTCGATGGTGCCCTGCCAGTTCGGCTGCGCCAACGACGCCTGCGTGAACGATCCCTGCGCGGGCCGCACCTGCAACCAGCCGCCGGCCACCTTCTGTCTGTCCGCCACCACCCTGCGCACCTACCAGACGGCAGGCACCTGCTCCGGCGGCAGCTGCCTCTACCAGCCCACCGACAGCACCTGCGCCTTCGGGTGTGCCAACGGCGGCTGCGCCAACGATCCCTGCGCCGGGCGCACCTGCAACCAGCCGCCTGCCTCCGCCTGCGTCACGCCCACCACCCTGCGCTCCTTCGCGGCCACCGGCGTGTGCAGCGGCGGCGCGTGCACCTACGCGCCCACCGACACCACCTGCCAGCACGGCTGCGTCAGCGGCGCCTGCGCCAACGATCCCTGCGCGGGCGTCAGCTGCAACACGCCCCCGGCCAACAGCTGCCTCAACCCCACCACCCTGCGCAGCTGGGCCACGCCGGGGGCCTGCGCGGGCGGCGCGTGCAACTACCTGCCCCAGGACACCACCTGCCAGTTCGGCTGCGCCAACGGCGCCTGCGCCAACAACCCGTGCGCTGCCGTCACCTGCAACTCGCCTCCGGCGGCCAACTGCGTGAGCGGCTCGACGCTGCGCACCTTCACCTCGCCGGGCACCTGCTCCGGCGGCGCGTGCAGCTACAACCCGCAGGACACCACCTGCCAGTACGGCTGCGCCAGCGGCGCCTGCGCCAATGATCCCTGCGCGGGCGTGTCCTGCACCATGCCCCCGGCCTCGGCCTGCGTGACGGCCACCACCCTGCGCACCTTCGCCCCGTCGGGCGTGTGCAGCGGAGGCGCCTGCAGCTACGCCCCCACCGACACCACCTGCCAGTACGGCTGCACCAACGGGCGCTGTGACAACGATCCCTGCCAGGGGGTGTCCTGCACCACGCCGCCGGCCCGCACCTGCGTGAACGGCGCCTCGCGCGTGTACTCGCCCACCGGCACCTGCGGCGGGGGGACCTGCTCGTACTCGTACACCGACACGCTGTGCACCAACGGCTGCGCCAGCGGCGTGTGCAACCCGCCCGCGTGCGGAGGTGTCACCTGCAACACGCCGCCCGCGGCCACCTGCACCAGCGCCAACCGGGTGCGCACCTACTTCCCGCTGGGCACCTGCGCGGCGTCGACCTGCAGCTACACCTCGTACGACGTGGACTGCAGCCAGGGCTGCATCAACGGCGCCTGCATCCAGGGCAGTTGGACGCTGGAGTCCACGCCCTTCGGCTCCACGCTGGAGCAGGGCAACGGGGTGCTGGACGCCGACGGCGAGCCGGTGCTGGCGGGCTGCGACAACGGCGCGGTGAAGGTGCGCCGCCGCACGCTGCAGGGCTGGAAGGAAGAAGTCGTCGACACCGCCATGGGCACCACCTGCGAGGCGCGGGTGGCGCTGGACTCCACGGGCGAGCCGATGGTCGCCTACACCGACTCGATCAACCGTGATCTGCGCTTCGCGATGCGCAACGGGGGCTCCTGGGCGCCCAAGGAGCTGATCGCCAACCAGGGTGACGTGGGCATGGGCCTGTCGCTGGCGGTGACGGCGGCCGGGGTGCCGCTGGTTTCCTACCGCGCGCCGGGCGAGATGCGCCTGGCCACCCGACTCAACGGCGCCTGGACCGAGGAAGTGATCGCGACGGTGGGCGCGCAGGCCACCGAGCTCAAGCTGGTGAACGGCGCGCCGGTGGTGCTGCTGACCGGCCAGCCCACCGCGTGGATCGCCAGCAAGAGCGGCTCCACCTGGACCCTGGTCACCACCCCCACCGGCAGCTCGCAGCTCAACGTGCTGCGCAGCTCCTTTGAGGCCCAGGGAGGCACACCGCGCTTCTTGGCCCAGCTCTCCAACCCCATCAGCGGCCAGTCCCTGTGGCGCCTGCGGCACGTGGACGGGGACAAGGTCTTCCACGACGAGGTGCTCACCAACGATCTACCGCTGGCCTTCCGCGTCGACGGGCCGCCGGCCGTCTTCATCCGTCGCTCGACGGGCCCGGGCACTACCACCCCGCTGATCCGCGTGCAGAAGAACAACGGCTGGGAGCAGCTCCTCAACCCCGTGCCCTGGGGCGCCAACTTCGGCGTGCCCATGCTGTACACCGGCGGCACGCGGCACGTCCTGGTGGACACGACCTCCCGGCGGCTCCTCTCGCCTCCGGGCGCCTGCGTGCCCCAGTGCAGCGGCCGCGCCTGCGGTGACGACGGCTGCGGCGGCTCCTGCGGCACCTGCACCACCGGCTCCTGCGCGCCCACCGGCGTCTGCAGCGCCTTCACCCAGGTGACGACACCGGGGTGGACGCCCAACCGCACGTTGCTGGGCGCCGGAGCGTCGGTGCACGCCATCGAGATCTCCTATTCCCCCTACGTCGAGCCGCTGCACCGGGTGAAGACGGGCGCGGCTTGGAGCAGCACCGCCACCGGCCTGGGCAACACCGCCGCCGTGGGCAGCACCAACCCGCTGCTGGTCGACGCCTCCGACAACCCGCTGGTGCTGCTCAACGGCACCGTCGGGGGACAGGCCGGCGCGCACCTGGCGCGGAAGTCGGGCGGCGCGTGGACGACGGAGCTGATCAGCATCACCCAGGGCGGGTACCTCGCGCTGGACGCCACCGGCACTCTTTCTCACCTGGCTTGCTCGACGACTCAGGTGACGCTGCGCACGCGTCCGCCGGCCGGCCCCTGGAGCGCGCCCACCCCGGTGTGGAACCGCCCGTCCGGCAACGACGGCATGTACTGCCACGAGGTGGCCGTCACGCCCTCGGGCGCGCTGGCCCTGCTGGTGACGCTCAGCTACTGGGCGGGCTCGCCCACCTACGCCACCCGCTACACCTTCGGGGTGCTGACCAACGAGTCGGGCAGTTGGGCGCTCCTCACCATCGCGACCAACCTCGACTCCTTCCTGAGCGGCTCGCTGCGCATCGATCCCTCCGGGACGATGCACGTGCTCGGAAGAGACTACCGGGTGCGCCCGGCCTCCGGCACCTTCGCGGTGGAGGCGCTGCCCACCGGCATGCCCGCCAACGCGGTGCTGGCCCTCGATCGCGGGGGCGTCGCGCACCTGGCGTGGGCGGCGGGCTACGGCCCCCTGGCGCGGCTCACCCTGGCGCGGAAGACCGGCGCGGGCACCTGGATCGAGGACAGCACCCCGCTGCTGTCCTCGGTGAACTCGGGCATCGGCAGCTCGGCGCAGCTCCACGGCCTCACCTTCGACGCGGCGAACCGGGCGCAGCTGCTCCTCGACGACGCCGGCACCTGGCGGGCCCTGTCGAGATGACTCGGCTGGGCGCTGCGGTATGACGTCGCCCGGTGCGACGCCGACTCCTCCGTGCGCTGCTGCTGATCGCGTCCCTGCTGCTGCTCGGGTGGGGCTGGGCCTCGATCGATCGCTGTGGCCACTGGGAGGCGGCTCCTCCAGCGCTGCACGGACTGGGGCGCGCCGCGGGCCCCTTGCGCGTGGGCGCGGCGGTGGTGGACATCGCTCCGAAGTACCCCGTCCCCGTCGCCGGCTACTTCCCGCCCCGCGCCACCGCGACGACGGCGGCCCTGCCCATCGCCGCGCGGGCCACGGTGGTGGAGGTGGGGGGCCAGCCGGTGGCGCTCGTCCTCGTCGACACGCTGCTCGTCACCCGGGCGATGCGCGAGCGGCTGCAGGCCGAGGCCGGCCTCCCGGTGTGGCTGGTGGCCACGCACACCCACTCCTCGCTGGGAGGCCTGGACAGGCGCCTCGCCGCACAGCTCGGCGGCCTCGGCGCGTACGATCCAGCGCAGGAGGCGGCGGTGGTGGACGCGGCGAAGGCCGCCCTCGTCCAGGCGAAGGCGCGGCTGGCTCCCGCGCTGCTCGAGCTCTCGACGGGTGACTCGCTCCACCTCTCCGCGCCGCGCAAGGGCGGCCTGGTGGACACGGCGCTGACGCGGGTGCGCTTCCTGGGCCCCTCGGGCCCTCTGGCCCAGTGGGTGGTGCTCTCGGCGCACCCCGCGCTGGTGCCTCCCGGTGCGGCCGCGCTCGATCCAGACTGGCCGGGGCGGCTGGCGCGCAGCGAGGAGGCCGGCGGGCCCGTCACCCTGGTGCTGCAGGGCGGCTCAGGAAACGCGTCGGTGGACCGCGCCACCGCCACCACGCCGGAGGCCTTCGCGCTCGCGGTGCGCGCGCGGCTCGAGAAGCTGACGCCATCCCCGCCCCAGGAGACGACGGAGCTGGCCTGGGCCGAGGTGGTGCTGGGCCTCGCGCGCCCCGACGCCTCGCGCCTGGCGCCCGCCCCGTTTCGCGCTGCCGCCCAGAACGTCCTGTGCGACGACGCCGAGCGCGACGTGACGCTGGCGGGGCTGCGGCTGGGGCCTCTGACGATCCTCTTCACCCCGGTGGAGCCCTCAGCCGAGGCGGCGCAGGTGCTCGCTGAGCAGGCGCAGGCCGGCCGGGTGGTGTCCCTGGCCAACGGGTACGCCGGCTACGTCGAGCCGGAGCCGGTGGCGCGCGCGGGCGAAGGCGAGTCCGACAAGCAGTACTTCGATCCCGGCTTCCTCTCGCGGCTGGCTGACGCGGCGCGCCTGGCGGGACAGGCGATCGCCCCGGCGCGGTGATCCATTTGCCCACCTCGGGCGCCACGGCCCATTTCCGTCACGCACAGCGCGAGCCCCTGGAGGCCGGCGTCACCCGCAACGCGCCCTGGCTGCAGGCGGATCTCTGGCTGCGGGTGATGCTCGGGCGCTTCTGGCTGGGCGCCGCCGTCACCAGCGCGCCGCTGGAGCGCCAGTGGATGGACACGCTGAACCTGGGCGTGGCCCTCTTCGGCGCTTAGTCGCCGCTGCCCTGATCGTCGCTCGGCGCCTCGTCTTCGGGCGGCGCCTCGTCGGGCACAGGCGCGTCCTCTCCGGGGATCAGCTCATCGCCGGGCGGCCGCGGCTCACTCCCGGGGGGCGCCCCGCCGCCGGGCAACAGGTCCTTCATCGGAGGGGTGGTGAGCAGATCCACCGACTTGCCACCCACGTCCGCCTTGAGCGAGGTGAAGTTCCACTTCCCGGCGCTCTTGGTGGCCTCGGCGTACAGCGTGCCCTTCCCCTTCGGTCCCTCGATGGGCACGGTGAGGGACGCGGTGCCGGTGCCGCCGGAGTCCTTCACCGCACCCTGCACCATTCCGCCGGGGGTGATGGGCGAGCCCAGCGCCGCGGTCACCTCCGGGTTCAGGTTGGCCTTCTGGAGCGCCTCGGCGAAGACGGGCGAGCCTTCGATGACCTTCTTCGCGGTGAACCAGGTGACGGCCCCGAAGATGCCGCAGCACAGAAAGAGCGACAGGCACCCCACCCCCGCCAGCCACTTCCAGTTGCGTGAAAACCAGCCCGGCTGCTGCGCCGGCGCTCCGGCCTGCCCTTGCGGTGTCATGACTCCCCCTCGTGGTACGGCGTTGGCCTCAGTCGACCAGCTCGATCTTCGACTTCTTCTTCCGCTTCCTCCACAACAAGACGGTGCGGCCCAGCGTCTGCGCCACCTCGCTGCTGGTGCCGGAGGCGAGCGCCTCGATGGCCAGGGCGCGCTCGTCTCGATCCGCGGCGATCTTCACCTTGACCAGCTCGTGGTCCTCGAGCGCCTGCTGGGTGGCGGCGATGACGCCGTCGGTGACGCCGGACGCGCCCACCTGCACCACCGCGGTGAGGTGATGGCCCAAGGCGCGCAACTGCCGACGCTGCTTTCCAGTCAAGGGCACGGGGGCCTCACTTCATCATCCGCAGCTCGCGCTGGGCGTCGATGTGGTTGGGATCCAACTTCACGCACTGCTGGAAGCTCTTCTTCGCGGTGGCGGGGTCGCCGTTCAGCTTGGCCATCATGCCGATGAAGAACTGCGCGGCGGCGACGTTGGGGTTCTTCTTCAAGCCGTAGGTGATGTCCTTCATCGCCTCGCTCTGTCCGAACTTCCTGTCGGAGAAGCCGAAGAACTTCGCGTAGCCGCGCCACACGTAGTACTCGCCTTCGTCGCCGTTGGCCTTGATCGCGTCGTCCAGCATCTTCACGGCCTCGGGGTACTTGCGGGCCTTCACCAGAATGCAGCCCTTCTGGAAGAACTCCTCGGCCTGGAAGATGGCGGACACGTCCACCTTCTCGCCAGTGCCGCCCGCGTTGAGCTCGGCCAGGTAGTCGGCCTTCAGCTTTGGATCGGACAGGACCCGGTTGGCTTCGCCGACGAGCGCGAAGATGTCGGCCTTGGCCTTGGCCAGCGGCTCGGGGGTGCCCGGCGCCACCGTGTCCGGGTGGTAGCTCTTGGCCAGCTTGAAGTAGGCGACCTTCACCGCGGCGGCGTCGGCCTCCTTCTTGAGGCCCAGCATCTCGAAGTACGTCTGCTTCTTCATCGTCTCGAAGAGGGTGGCCAACTGCTTCATGTCCTCGGGCGCGGCGGTGACGGACGAAGGCGACGAGCTGACAGGCGCGGCGGTGACGACGGGAGCCCTGGGCGGCGGTGGCGCGGCGGGTGCGGGCCTGGGCGCGGGCGCCGCGGCGGGCCCAGCAGGCCTGGGCGACGACGGCTTCTGCCCCGGGTAGGGCACCGACACCTTCGGCTGCTGGGGCATGACGGGGTTGCCGGGCACGCGCACCGCGGCAGGCGGGGGCCCAGGCACGCCGGGCGGCGGGCGCGGTACTCCAGCGGCGGGCGGAGGACCGGGGACGACCGAGGAAGGCGAGCTGACCTGCGACGGCGACGAGGCCACGCCTGAAGGAGCGGCGGCCACGCCTGACGGAGAGGACACCGGCGCTGGCCGCGCAGCCGAGGGGGAAGAGACGGGAGGCGCCTGGGCGGCGGCGCGCGGGGGCGGCACGCCGACGGGCGTCGCGGCGAACGACACCAGCTCCAGCGGCTTGAGCATCCACGCGGTGGCCAGCATGGTGTCCGCTTCACCCGGAAAGTCGGCGATCAACTGGGCCAGCGAGCGCACGCCGTCGAAGAAGGTGAGCGCACGCGCCTCCTGGGGCGTCAGCCGCAGGTTCTCGATCGGCACCAGCCCGCCCGACTTCATCACCGGCAGGTTCATCGCGCTGGCCATGCGCCGCTGGAGCTCCCCGAAGGGCACCTTGCGTAGTTGCTCGAGGTACGCCGCCCACCGGTTGCCCAGGGGAATGGCCTTCGCGCCGGGGAGCTCCTCGTTGCTCCAGGCGAAGCTGCCCTTCTCCACCAGCAGGACGTGGCCCAGCAGCGTCAGCCCGCGTTGGGCGAGCTGCTGCAGGGCGGTGTTGGGGTTCATCAGGCCCAGGGCGAACAGGGCGGCCAGCAGATCGCCACCGAACTTCGCCTTCTCCTTGTGCGCGCTGGCCAGTTGCTGGGGCTGGCAGAGCTGCTCGCGCAGCAGGAAGCTTTCCAGCGCGTCGTCGGGGTGGCTCGAGTCGACGTACTGCGGGCCGCCCTTCTTGAACCAGAGCTCGTAGCTGCGATCGCTGGCGGTGACGGTGAGGCGCCCGGTGAGGCCGCCGCCGGCGGCGAGGTAGTACAGCTCGGCGACGGGGCGCTCCGCGAGGTGTCCCGAGGAGGGCATGGCGCCGCTCGACACGGACGAGGCACTGACGACGGGGGGCGCCGCGGGCCCGGGCCGAGGCGGCGCATGGACGACAGCCGGAGGCGGCGCGTGGAGAGCGGGCGGAGGCGCGGGCGCTGGCGACGACGACAGCTCCATTCCGGGCGGTGGGACGATGGTGAAGGCCGGCGGCCCAGCGGGCGCCGGCGGCGGCGCGGCAGCGCTGGGCGGCCGGACGCCAGGGGGGCGCGCGGGTGCCGGGCCGGCGAAGAGCACGTCGGCGGTGAGCGGGCCTGCCGGCGCGGCCGCGGCGCCGGACACAGGGCGATGCGCGCGAGCCTGGGCGTTGGGCTGCGCGGGAGTGAAGGGACGAGCGGCGGCCTGCGCTCCGGGGCCAGCCATGGGAGCCCGCGCTCCGGGGCCCGCCATGGGAGCCCGCGCTCCGGGGCCAGCCGCAGGAGAGCGCGCTCCGGGCCCTGCCACGGGCCCGCCGGGAGGTGCGCCGGGCCCGGCTCCGTGGGGGGCGCCAGGGGTGGCCGCGTCGCTGCCCACCGTCGGAAGGGGAGGCGGCAGGGACACCTGCTTCCACTGGGCGTCGAGTTCGTCGCCGGGGACGACGGTGTCGCCCCACAGCTCTCGGGGGAAGATCATCCGCAGGCCGGGCGCGCGCCCGGGGAAGACGAAGTTGGAGCCGTCGGTGGAAAGCTGCACGCGCCCCTGGATGATGCCGTTGTCGAGGAGCAGCTCGATGCTGGTGGGGTTCAACGGGCCGTACACCTGGCCCTTGTCGTTGCGCACCCAGACCTGGATCGATTCGTCGCTCATCGCCGCCGGGCTGCGGAATGTACCGCGCTTCCCCTTCGCGCGTCCTGTGGTGAATTTGGCGCGGCCGGCGTCGTTTCAGGCCACAATCGGCCGGTCCTCGCGGTATGGGAGAGCTCCTACGTATGCGTGACCTCCGTTCCTTGGCGCTGGCGCTCGCGGCGTGCGGCCTCTGTGGGTGTGCCTCCATCTCCAACGTGCAGACCGCCGACACCCTGGGCAAGGGCAACATTCAGGTGGGCATCGAGCCCGGCTTGTGGGGGGCGGCCGGCCAGGGCGGCGCGGCGTTCCTGCCGCACGTCGACGCGTCCGTCCGCTACGGCGTGGCCGAGCGCGTAGACCTCGGCGTGCGGGGGGGCAGTTCCTTCCTCGAGTTCCAGTCGAAGTTCCTGCTCACCACCCCGGGCGACCCGAACTTCGCGCTCTCGATCGCGCCGACCATCGGTGGCGTCATCCTCTTCGGCGTGGGCTCGACGTCCGGCGGCTCGGCGAGCGGGGGCGGCGGGATCCTCAACATCGGCCTGCCGGTGCTGTTCGGCATCAAGACCAGCGGGGGCAGCGAGTTCGTCATCGGCCCACGCGTTCAGAACCTGGTCTTCTTCGGAGGAAGTGGCGTCAACACCAGTTCCGGCTCGGGCTCGGGGTACCTGCTGGGCCTGGGCGGCAGCCTGGGCTTCTTCTGGCGCATCGCAGACAACTTCGGCCTGCTGCCAGAAGTGTCGGCCGTCTACCCGGTGCTGGGCGCAGCCTCCAACGTCGCCGGCGGCCTGCAGGGCGCGGGCGCGGGCGGCGCGCTGATGCAGTTCAAGCTGGGGGTCATCATCGGCGGGGGGCGAAAGCCCGGCCAGGGCAACCCGGATCTGCGCGAGGCCCCGCCGTCGCCGCCGCCCATGCCGCCCAGCGACGTCCCGCCGCCGCCTCCGCCGCCGCCTCCCTGAAGGAGCATCAGAGCACGACGTGCTCGCGGTGCTCGCCGAAGACGGCGCGCAGCGCGTCGGAGATCTCCCCCAGCGAGGCCTCGGCCTTCACCGCGTCGTAGATGAGCGGCACCAGGTTCTGGTCGGCGGTGCCGGCGCTCTTCTTCAGCGCGTCGAGCGCGCGCGTGGTGGCGTCGCTCTTCCGGGTCTTGCGCAACTCGGCGAGGCGCTGCACCTGCTCGGCCTCCACCGACTCGTCGACGCGCAAGAG
Organism: Myxococcales bacterium; assembly: GCA_020846875.1. Taxonomy (GTDB): domain Bacteria; phylum Myxococcota; class Myxococcia; order Myxococcales; family Myxococcaceae; genus JADLDB01. The sequence goes on from JADLDB010000098.1 coordinate 10,664, forward strand.
CCCGGTTGGGGCCGCCTCGTCCACCTGGAACTTGTTGACGCCCACCACCACCGCGTCGCCGGTCTCCTGGGCGCGCTGCGCGCGGTACGCCGCGTCCTGGATCTCCTGCTGGGGGTAGCCCTGCTCGATGGCGCGCACCATGCCGCCCAGGTCGTCCACCTTCTTCAGGTAGCCTTCCGCCTTCGCCTCGAGCTCGTCGGTGAGGCGCTCGACGTGGTAGCTGCCGCCGAGCGCGTCGATGGTGTCGGCCACGCCCGTCTCGTAGGCGATCACCTGCTGGGTGCGCAGCGCGAGCCGCGCGGAGTCCTCGGACGGCAGCGCCAGCGCCTCGTCCCAACTGTTGGTGTGCAAGGACTGCGCGCCCCCCAGCACCGCGGCCATCGCCTGCAGGCCCACCCGCACCACGTTGGTCATCGGCTGCTGAGCGGTCAGCGTCGAGCCGGCCGTCTGCGCGTGGAAGCGCAGCATCATCGAGCGAGGATCCTTCGCGTGGAAGCGCTCCTTCATCACCCGCGCCCACAGCCGCCGCGCCGCGCGGAACTTAGCCACCTCTTCGAGGAAGTCGTTGTGCACGTTGAAGAAGAAGGACAGCCGCCCGGCGAAGTCGTCGACGGCGAGGCCCGCCTGGAGCGCCGCGTCCACGTAGGCGACGCCGTCGGCCAGGGTGAAGCCGACCTCCTGGGCCGCGGTCGAGCCAGCTTCGCGGATGTGGTACCCGCTGATGGAGATGGGGTTCCACTTCGGCACGCGCTTCGAGCAGAAGGCGAAGAGGTTGGTGATGAGGCGCAGGCTGGCCGCGGGCGGGTAGATGTACGTGCCGCGGGCGATGTACTCCTTCAAGATGTCGTTCTGCACCGTGCCCTGGAGCGCGTCCATCGGCACGCCCTGCGCCTCGCCCACCGCCGCGTAGAGGCACAGGAGGATGGGCGCGGTGGCGTTGATGGTCATCGAGGTGGACACCTCGCCCAGGGGGATGTCTTCGAGCAGCACCTGCATGTCGCGCACGCTGCAGATCGACACGCCCACCTTCCCCACCTCGCCGAGGGCGCGTGGGGAGTCGGCGTCGAAGCCCATCTGGGTGGGGAGATCGAAGGCCACCGACAGGCCGGTCTGTCCGGCTTTCAAGAGCGCGTGGTACCGCTCGTTGGACGCCTTCGCGGAGGCGAAGCCGGCGTACTGGCGCATGGTCCAGAAGCGGCCGCGGTACATGGTGGGCTGCACGCCGCGGGTGAAGGGGTACTCGCCGGGGAAGCCGAGCCGCTGGGGGTACGCGCTCTCGGGCGCCGCGTCCGGGCCGTCGAGGGGCGGGCGGGCGACGCCGCTGGAGGTCGCGAAGGCGGGCTTGCGCTCGGGCGCCTTCACGCGGGCCTTCTCGTACGTCTTCTCAAGCCAGCGGGACTTCTCGGTTTTCCAGTCACCCATGACGGCGCGAGAGTTAGCACCAAACGCCTGGATCCGCCGATAATGGTGGCCCTATGAGCGTGGACGGCATCCGGCGGGCCCTGACGACGGCGCGGCAGGACGGGAAGGTCGACGCCCAGGAGATCGATCGGATCATGATCGCCGCGCGCGACGCGGGCGGGCTGGACGCGACCGAGCGGGGGGAACTGTTGCAGGCGGCGGACGGCTTCGACGACGCGACCAAGCAGCGGGTGCTGTCGCACCTCGCGTCCATGGGCCAGGCCAACGCCTGGGTGAACGTGGAGGCGGGGGGCGCGCTGGCCAGCGTGAAGGGCCGCTACGCGAACTTCACCGTGGGCGTGCCGGGGCTGTCGGCGCGCGTGGGCCTGTTCGACAACTGCCTGGGCCTCAAAGGGCGCGCGCAGGCCGACGGGGTGATGAAGCTGACGGTGGAAGGCCAGACGCTGCAGGTGAACGTGAAGAAGGGCGAGACGGCCTCGCAGGTCCTCTCGCGGGTGCGCGAGCACCTGCCGTCGCAGGTGACGGGCGTGCTGATGCGGGGTGACGTGTCCCCGTACGATCCGGCCAGCTTCAACGGGAAGGCGGCGCGCAGCCGCGACGTGTCCGCGCACCTCATGCTCTACAAGCCGGAGGCGCTGGGGCTCAAGCCGGGTGAGAAGCCGCTGCGCGTGGTGGTGACGGGCTACGGCGCGTTCATGGGCATCACCGACAACCCGTCGGCGAACATGGCCCAGAAGCTGGCCGAGCGTGGCGTGAAGGGCGCGATCGTCGAGTACCGGCGCCTCGACGTCACCACGCAGGCGGTGGACAAGTTCATCGCCGAGATGCGCAACAGCCCGCCCGACGTGATCCTCTCCATGGGCGTGAGCGGCGGCCAGGCGCAGGTGGAGGAGCGGCCGGAGAACTACGTGGGGGCCAATCCCGACGGGAACAACGAGATGATCACCGCGCGGCCGATCCGCGAGGGCGGCGCGCAGGAACTCTCCACGGACCTGCCGGTGGAGACGATCGACTGGGCGCTCACCGGCTTCGGTGGCGACCGCCGCGTCTTCACCAGCAAGTCGGACTCCAGCTACCAGCCGGACCGCAGCGCGTACCTGTGCAACTACCTCGGCTACAACCTGGCCACGGAGTTCAAGCAGAGCGACTCCACCACGGCCGGCTTCATGCACATCAACCGCGAGACGCCGGTGGATCAAATGCACGCGGTGCTGGAGGCGGTGACCGCGCGGCAGCTCGACTGGCGGCGCAACCCCGCCTCGCCGCCGGTGAGCTAGAGCGAAACAGGTCGCCCTCTCGTTAGTCTCTTCGCGTGGAGACGCTGCCGGCCCCCGACACCACCTGGGAAGTGCGCGTACGCTGGGGCAATCGGCGGCTCGAAGCCTCGGTGCTGGACGGGCGCGGGCGGCGGACGCTGGCCCTCGGAGATCAGAAGCACGACGACGTGCAGCTCGGACACCCGGGGCACGTGCGCTTCGAGTGGACGGAGGCGGGCCTGGTGGTGCGCTTCACCGCCGGAGTGATGGGGGCGCTGCGGCAGCGAGGCGACGCGCCCGTGTCCTTGAGCGACCTGGTGCAGAAGGGCGTGGTGAAGGAGGACGGGACGTCGTGGGTGCTGCGGCTGCAGGGCGCCGACGAGCTGGCGCTGACGGTTGGTACGTTGAGCATCGAGGCCCGCCGCGGACGTGGACGCTTCGTGCGGCTGCCCTTCGACGTGCGGGCGCTGGTGCTGGTGGTGCTGGCCGTGCTGGCGGTGGCGCTGGTGATCGCCTCCGTGTCCCAGCCGCCGGAGCTGCCAAAGCTGCAGTGGCTGAAGCGGTAGGTGGCGCCCTGCGGAGCACCGAAATTGACAACTCAGGGGAGGGGCGGGGTCTCCCAGGCAGCTTGTCGACTCCAGTGCTCCACGCTTTCGGACGGTCGCGTGGGCGAGCGCTCTGCCTTCACCCCTCGCCGTCGCGCTCGCGGCGGGCCTGGTCCTTCGCGCGCACCGCGGCCTCCCGCACGCGCTCCACGAGGCCGGCGGCGCGAGCAAACACCTTCGCGGCAGTGGGGCTCTTCTCCTCCAGCGCGTCGCGGAGCACCTCCTCCACGTTCGGCGGCGGGGGAGCGCGCAAGAGCCGGGCGAGCGGCACCAGCGCCTGGAGCGGCCGGGCCTGCATCGCCTGAAGGAGCCCCTCCACGTCTGTGGACGCGGCGCGTTGGGAGTCCAGCGTCGGCGCGGACGGCTTCCACGCGGGCGGGAAGAGCGCGGCGAGCCGGAGGAAGAGGAGCAGCTCGAAGTGGGGTGAGGCTTCCGCGAAGGTGAGGGGGAAGGCGCCCAGGCGATCGCGATCGATGAGCCACAATCCCCGGTGCGCCGCGCCAGCCCGGCACCAGGCGAGCGCATCGAAGGGCGGCGAGGTCGTCGCGCGGGGCGTCGCGAGCGCCCAGGCCTCGGTGCCGGCGGCGAGGCGCTCCACCAGCGAGGAGAGGTGGCGGGCGTCCAGCAACTCCCCTGCCTCGAGGAAGGCGAGGTATTGGCCCCGCGCGAGGGCCAGCCCGGCGTTGAGGCGTGCGGCGGGGTCCTGGGACGTGGCGGAGACGGCGAGCAACGCCGCGCCCGCGCGGGCCTTCAGCGCCTTCCCGGCGCGCTCCATCTCGGCGGGTGCGAAGGACGAGGCCACCAACACCTCCAGCGCGCGGTGGGCCTGTCCCGCCAGCGAGGCGAGCGTGCCCGTCAGCGCGTCGAGGCCCGCGTCACCGGCGGTGACGATGACGCTCGCCAGCCCGGGCACCCGATCTGGCGAGGAGGCGACGACGCCCCGGCGGGCGCAGAGGAGGAAGCGATCCGCCGCCGCGTCGGGGTTGAGCTGCTCGAAGAGCTGGCGGAGCGCGGCGTCCACCTCCACCGCGAGGCCGGAGGGCTGGTGAGGCGTCACCACCATGTCCCGCCCCGTCACCACGTAGCCGGCCTGGGTCAGCGCGGCGCGCACCTCGCTCTCGGACAGCGCGCGCACCGACGTCTTCCCCTGCAGCGCGCGGGAGAGCAGCGACGCCGAGGCGGCGTGGGCGAAGGAGAAGAGGAGCTCGGCGGTGGGCGCGGCGCGGGCGAGGCCGTCGAGCGCGGAGAGGCCTTCGGCGACCAGCCCATCGAAGGCGACCACCACCTCGGGCCCGAAGTCCTTCAGCGCGTCGAGGGACTCGGGATCGACGAGCACGGTGCAGCCGTTGGCCTCGAGCCCCTTCGCCAGTGCGTCGTCCGACGAGAGCAGCGCGACGCGGCGCTTCAAGCCGGCGCGGCGGATCACCAGGGTGCGCAGGTCGGCGGCGGTCTGCATGGCGCACCTCTACCCCACGGGCGCGGCGCTTGCTCTGGGAGTGGGCATGCGACCTGCAACGCGGATCCTCGGCTCTCGCGCGGGTAGACGCCCGCGTCAATTGTCCGGGCGTTCCACCGCCCACTCGTGCACCGGCTTGAGCACTCCGGCCCCCGCGCTGCCCGAGACGGTCAGCGCCACGCGGTGCGGCGGCGGCGGCGGCTCCCCCGGGCGCGTCACGGTGCCCAACAGCTCGTACACCCCTTCCGCCAGGCCCAGCCGCGGCACCTTGAGCGTCACCGCGCCCTTGCCCGCCAGCTCGCCCGCGTCGTACCCCAGGCTGAACACCAGCCGCCCGTCGGCGCTCATCACGTCCACGCTGAAGCGCAGCGGCGCCTTCGAGAGCGCCTCGAAGTCCAGCACCACGCTCAGCGCCGCGTCCGAGCTGAAGCTCGCCGCAGTCGCCCCCGCGCCGTCGTGAAGGCGAACGCCCGTCAACCTCGCGCCCGCCACGCCTTGCGCCTGCGCGCCGTTCGTCTGCGGCAGCGCCAGCCCAGGAGCCGACAGCGCCGAGTGGCCCGTCTTCTCGGCCTCCGCCTCCGCCGCGGCGATGGCGCGCCGGTACTCCGCCACCACCCGCCGCGGATCCCCGAACATGCGCACCTTGCCGCCGTCGATCCACGCGGCGAGATCGCACCAGCTCTCCACCGTCCCCAGCGCGTGCGTCACCAGGAGGATCGTCTTCCCCCCGTGCCGGAACTCGTTCATCTTCGCCTGCGACTTGCGCGCGAAGTGCTCGTCGCCCACCGAGAGGATCTCGTCGATGATCAGGATCTCCGGGTCGACGTGCGTGGCCACCGCGAACGCCAGCCGCATGAACATGCCGCTGGAGTAGGTCCGCACCGGCTCGTCGATGAAGTCTCCCAGCTCGGCGTACTCGATGATCTGCTCGACGCGCGCCTTCACCTCGGCCCGGCTCATCCCCAGGATGATCCCGTTGATCAGGATGTTCTCGCGCCCGGTGAAGTCCGGGTGGAAGCCCGCGCCCAGTTCCAGCAGGGCGCTGATCCGCCCGTGCACCTCGATGGTCCCGCTGGTCGGCGTGTAGATGCCCGTCACCAGCTTGAGCAGCGTCGACTTCCCCGAGCCGTTGCGCCCGACGATCCCCACCGTCTTCCCGCGGGGGATGCGCAGGTCGACGCCCGTCAGCGCCTGGATCAGCTGCGACGGCTCGGCCTTCTTCTTGCGGAAGGTGAGCCACCGGACGAGCTCCGTCTTGAGCGTGGTGGTCTCCCGCTTCCGCGACGTCTTGCGGAAGGACTTCACCACGCTCTTGAGGACGATCGCGTCCGAGGAGGGGGCGCTCATCTCACACCAGCTCCGCGAACTCTTCGCGCCGGCGCTCGAACACGCCGCTCGAGATCCACATCAGCACCAGCGACACCCCCGCCACCGCCACCAGCGGCTGCCAGGCCGGCACCGCGTGCGCGTAGAAGATGTCACGCCAGGCGTTCATCACCGCCGCCATCGGGTTGGCGTACAGCATCGCGTCACGCGCCTGCTCGGCCGTCAGGTCCAGCCCGAAGCGGTGAATGGCCGGGATCGTCTCCACGTTCCACAGCACCGGCGTGAGGAAGAACAGCATCTGCACCAGGTTGGCCACGATGTGCTGCAGATCGCGGAACGCCACGTTGAGCGACGACAAGAGGTACGTCACCGCCAGCGTGAAGAAGGTCTGCACCAGCAGCACCGGCACCAGGAAGACGAGGTGCCAGCTCGGCCAGTCCCCGTACAGCGCGCCCAACAGGAACAAGAGCGGCAGGGACAGCAGGAAGTTGACCAGGTTCGTCGCCACCACCGTCGCCGGCAGCACCTGCGCTGGGAAGCGCACCTTGGTGAGCAGGTCCTTCCGGTCGCTCACCGAGGTGGTGCCGCCGAGGATGGAGCTGGCGAAGAAGACCCAGGGGATGAGCCCGCAGAAGAGGAAGAAGGGGTAGCGCTCGACCGAGGTGGACATGATCACCCCGAACACCAGCACGTAGACGATCATGTTCAACGTGGGGTTGAGGAAGGTCCACAGGAAGCCCAGCACGCTGGCGCGGTAGCGGGCCTTCAGCTCGCGCGCCGTCAGCGCCCAGAGCAGCGCGCGGTACTGGTACAGCTCTTTCAGGTTGCGGATCATCCGGCCGTCAGCGCCTTCTTCAGCGACGCCACCACCCGCGCCTGCTGCTCGACGGTGAGCTCCGGGTACAGCGGCAACGACACCATCTGCCGCGCCAGGGCTTCAGCCACGGGGAAGTCGCCCGCGCGAAAGCCCAGGTGCTTGAAGGCGCCCTGCAGGTGAATCGGCGCCGGGTAGTGCACCGCCACGCCCAGCCCGTCCGCCTGCATCGCGGCCAGCACTCGATCTCGCTTCGCCTCCGGCAGCCGCACCACGTACAGGTGGAAGACGTGCACGTTGCCTTCGAGCGTCTGAGGCCGCGTCACCTCCGGCAGACCCGCGAGGAACTCGTCGTAGCGCCGCGCCGCCGCCCGCCGCTGCTCGTTCCAGCGCCCAAGGTGCTTGAGCTTCACCCGCAGCACCGCCGCCTGCACCGGATCGAGCCGCGAGTTGAAGCCCGTCTCCGGGTGCGAGTACTTCACCTCGCTGCCGTAGTTGCGCAGCGCCCGCACCTTCCTCGCGAAGGCGTCGTCCTGCGTCAGCACCGCGCCAGCGTCCCCGTACGCGCCCAGGTTCTTCCCCGGGTAGAAGCTGGTGCCCGCGCCCAGGCCAACGCTGCCCGCGCCCCTCCCGTTCCGCGAGGCGCCCTGCGACTGGGCCGCGTCCTCCAGCACCACGAGGCCGTGCTTGTGGGCGTACGCCGCCACTGCCTCCAGGTCCGCGCACTGCCCGAAGAGGTGCACCGGCATCACCGCGCGCACGTCGGGCCCGTGGCGCGCCTCGCAGGCCTCCACGTCCAGCAGCGAGTCCCAGGTGCAGTCCACCAGCTTCACCTTCGCCCCCGCGCGCTCCACCGCCAGCGCCGAGGCCACGAAGCTGTTCGCCGGCACCAGCACCTCGTCGTGGCGCGTCAGGCCCGCCGCCCGCACCACCAGCTCTACCGCGTCCGTCCCGTTGGCCACGCCCACGCAGTGCTTCACGCCCGCGAAGGCTGCGTACTCGCGCTCGAAGGTCTCCACCTCCGGACCGAGGATGTACTGGCCCGAGTCGAGCACCCGGTCCACCGCCGCGCGCACCTCCGCCTCGATGGAGCGGTAGTTCGTCTTCAGGTCCACCAGCGGAATGGCGCCGCTCATACTGTCACCTCCGCGCCGCCCGCGGCCATCGAGCGGCTCATCGCCTCCAGCACCCGCACCACGTCGGCCGCGCGGGCCCCGTCGCTCTTCGGGCGCCTGCCCGTCTCGACGCAGGAGAGGAAGTGCTCCACCTCGCGCCGGAGCGGCTCGTCACCCGGAAAGCCCACCGGCACCTCGGGCCCGTCGCGCACCACGTCGCCGTCCACGCGCCGCTCGAAGCGCCGCACCGTCGCCTCGCCGCCGGACTCCTGGAAGCGCAGCATGGCGCGGCTGCCCACCACCGTGGCCCGGCGTGTCTTCGTCGGCAGAAGCCAGCTCACCTGCAGCGCCACCGTCTTCCCCGACGCGTAGCGCAGCGTGGCCGTCACCGCGTCCGCGCGCCCCGGCTTGAGCACCGCTACGCCCACCGCGCTCACCGCCACAGGTTGCTCACCCAACCACTCGAAGGCGATGGAGAGATCGTGCGCGGCGAGATCCCACGCGGCGTCCACGTCCGCCCGCACCGGCCCCAGGTTGGTCCGCTCGAAGCAGAGCGTCCGCACCTCACCCAGCCGGGCGGAGTCGAGCTCCGCCTTCACCGCCTCCACCGCGGGATGAAAGAGGTACACGTGGCCCACCATCAGCGTGAGGCCGCGCCGTTGCGCCAATTCGTCCAGGGCCACCGCGTCGACAAGTCGCGTCGCGACCGGCTTCTCCACCAGCACGTGCTTGCCCGCCTCCAGCGCCCGGGCTGCCAGCGGGGCGTGCGTCACGGTGGGCGTGGCCACCACCACCGCGTCCACGTCAGGGGCGTTGAGGACGGCGTCGGGATCGACGGCGAAGCGGGCGCCGGGACACAGCGCTGAAGTCGCCTCCCGGCGCGAGGCGTCCACGTCCACCACCCACGTCACCACGCACGCTGGCTGCGCGACGAGCGTGCGAAGGAGGTTCGGGCCCCAGCGGCCCGCGCCGAGGAGGGCAACGCGCACCATGACGGGGCGCCTTTAGCCTTTGCTCCCGGGCGCTACAACGACGGCTTCCCTGGGGTGGAAGGTTTCCGGGGTGTCCGGGGACAGCGTGCTACAGTCGAGGGACACGTGAGAGCGGTCCTCCTCATCGTGCTCCTGTGCGCCGGGGGCGCCGCCGCGCAGAGCGCTCGAGCCCCTGCCCCCGCTCCCACGGCTCGCCTCTTCGTCACCGGAGGCCTGGCCATGCGCGACCTGCGCCAACCGTATGAGGAGCCGCAGGCGGTGCAGATCCGCGACACCGATCCGACGGCCCTTCACGCCTCGGGGGCGTACTTCTTTTCCTCGTGGCTGGGCCTCGGCGTGGAGGCCCGCGCAGAGATCTTCTACGCCACGCGGGCCAGCACCAACTCCCGCGTGCCCCTGGGCGGCTTCGGGCTGGCGGTCCTCCCCTCGTTCCGCTTCTCGCCGCTGACGTGGTTGGATCTCGAGGCCGAGCTGGGCTGGGCCGTCGCCGGGCGGCCGATCCTCTCGCTGGCCAACCCCGACGCGCCGGCCGGGGAGATGCGGGTGGTGACGGGCCCGAGCGCCGGGCTGGTGGTGGGACTCGAGCCGGCGAACTGGCTGTCGGCACAGCTCTTCGCGCGCAGCGAGCTGCCGCTCTCGTCGTCGGTGGGTGTTGGCGCGAGCCTGGGCGCGCAGGTGCGGGTGGGCGCGCTCACCTTCGGTGACTTTCGCTGGGGCGTGGCGCTGTCCTACGAGCTCGCCACCCTCTACATGGGCAGCGGCCAGGCCACGCTGCTTCACACCGAGCACCGGCTGGGCCTGGGCCTCGCGCTGCTGGTCCGCCGGCCTCCTCCGCCGCTACCCCCGCCTCCGCCGCCGCCCACGGTGACCACGGTGGAAGGCCTCGTCTCCGTCACCGGCACCGGCGCCCCCATCGCCGGCGCGCTGGTGGAGCTGTCCGGCTGGGGCAGCCTGGAGACGGACGCGCAGGGGGCCTTCGTGGCCCGCGAGGTGAAGCCCGGCCCGGTGACGGTGAAGGCCACCGCGAAGGGCTTCAAGACGAGCTCGCGCGAGGTGACGGTGGCGGCGGGCGGAGCGGCGAAGGTGGAGCTCTCGCTGGATCCACCCAGCGGGCCCGGGCGCATCACCGGCGTGGTGCTGGCCGGCCCGGACAAGCCCTTGCCCAACGCGGTGGTGCGCGCCGACGGCGGCGCCGAGGTGAAGAGCGGCCCCGACGGCGCCTTCACCCTGGAGAAGGCAGGCCCGGGCCCGGTGACGGTGACGGCGGCGCTGGCCGGCTACGAGAAGGGCGAGGAGGTGGTGCAGGTGCCGCCCGAGGCGACCGCCACCCTCAGCTTCACCCTGAAGGCCACCGGCGTGAAGGTGAAGGCCACGGTGAAGGGCCTGGTGGTGGGCGCCGACGGCTCCGTCCCGAAGGCGACGGTGCGCGTGGTTGAGCTCAAGAAGACGGTGGCGGTGGGCAAGGACGGCCGCTTCGAATTGGAGGTGCCCGGCGGGCGCTACACCCTCACGCTCCAGGCGAAGGGCTACGTGACGCAGTCCAAGGTGGTGGAGGTGGCCGACGGCGATCAGGCCATCTTCCACGCCGTCCTGGAGAAGGCGCGGCGATGAGGCGCCTGGCTCCCATCGCCCTGGCGGTGGTGCTCGGCTGCCCCGAGGAGCCTCCGCCGCCGCCTCCCGCGCCCGCCCCCAGGCCGGTGGCGCGCCTCGCGGAGCTGGAGGGCCCGGTGTCGCTGGAGCGCGACGGCGGGGCGGCCGCGGCGAAGAAGGAGCCGCTCTTCCAGGGCGACGTGGTGGCCACCGGCGCCGGCGCGCGCGCGGTGTTGGCCGACGAGCGCGGCCGGCAGCTCGAGCTGGGAGAAGACACGCGCTTCAAGGTGGGCGCGTCGCTGGCCGCGCTGGAGGTGGAGACGGGGGAGATCGCCTTCCTCTCGGACGACGACGGCGGCACCGCGTGGGGCGGCGCCAGCCTGTCCACGCCGTTCGGCAAGGCCACGCTGGCCGCCGGCACCGCGGCCCGCCTCAGGGTGCGCGACGGGGGCCTCGCGGCGGAGGTCAGCATCGGGGAGATTGAATTGGAGGAGGTGGACGGCGGCGCGCGCACCGCGAAGGCCGGACAGCGGCTGCAGGTGGGCGTGGGGCTGGTGGAGCTGGAGGAGCCGGCGCAGCCTCCGCCCCCGCAGCAGATCCTCTTCAAGGTGGAGGCGGGCAAGCCGCAGGTGAAGCCGAAGGGCAGCGCGCGCTTCGTCCCCACCACGAAGGACACGCCGCTGGAGGCCGGGGCCGCCTACAAGGTGCCGGCGGGCGCGCGGGCGCGGCTGGAAGGCGACGCTCTGGTGCTGCTGGTGCAGCCGGGCGGCGCGGGGCAGGTGGAGTCGGTGGAGAACCTGGGGGGCCTGAGCGCGCTTTCTCTCAAGGGCGCCGCCGGCGCGTCGACGCTGCGGCTAACCGGCAAGCAGAAAGCGAAGCTGGAGCTGGACGACGTCACCCTCTCGGGCAGCCAGGAGACGACGGCCGCGGTGACGCCGCAGGGGAAGAGGCGGCGCATCGAGGTGCGGGTGGGCGAGCTGGAGGTGAGGCACGCCGGCCAGACGAAAGTGCTCAAGGCGGGCGACGCGCTGGTGGTGGGCGGCGGCGCCATCGAGGAGCCGCAGCCCCTCAAGGTCGCCCTCACCCTGCCCATGGGCAAGCGCGTGCAGGTGTACGCGGCGAAGCTGGGCCACGTGGGCCTGGGCCTGCCCGACGAGCCGCGCCGCGTGCAGGTGGCGCACGACTCCAACTTCGAGGCGCTGCTGGTGGAAGGCGTGGCGGCGAAGCAGGTGGTGGTGCCCGCCCCGGCGAAGGGCGAGCTGTACTGGCGCACGCTGGACGACAAGGGCCAGCCCCAGACGCAGGGCCGGGCGCGCTTCTCCGCCGACACCGCGTCCTTGAAGGAGGGCACGGCCAAGACGGACACCGTGCACGAGACGGGCCTCAAGGCCACCATCTACTTCCAGCGGCAGGTGCCCACGTTGACCTTCACCTTCGCGCCGTCGCCGGGCGCCACCGGCTACCGGCTGCGCGTGTACCAGGCGGGGGACCTGAAGGCGGCGGTGGTGGAGAAGAAGGTGCCGGAGCCGAAGGCCACGGTGGAGTCCGGGCAGTTGGGCGAAGGCAGCTACCTGTGGTCCGCCAGCCCGCTGGACGCCGCGGGCAACGAGTCCGGCGGCGGGCGGATGAACAAGCTGGACGTGGTGTACGACAACTCCACCACCACCCTGCGGATCGCCAGCCCGCGCAACGGCGACAAGCGGAGCGGCTCGCTGCGCGCCTCGGGCGTGGCGCCGCTCGACTCGTCCCTCACCATCAACGGCAAGGCCGTCGCCCTCGACGCGCAGGGCCGCTTCTCCACACCTGTGCCCGACACCGACACGGTGGTGTTTCGCTTGAAGGCAGACGGGGCAGACAGCTTCTGGGTGCGGCGGCTGCGACGGTAGTAAGCTGGGCAGCCGGCCGTACCTCATGACGCTCGGCGACGCCTCCACCCGCACCACGTTGGCCCACCACCTCCGGGGTGGTCCCCTGCCGCCCGAGGTGGCCGCGCAGCTCTTGTGGGCCATCTGCGGGAGGATCGAAGCCGAGCACGGCGCGTCCGCCGCCGGCGACGTCGACCCGGAAGCCATCGTGCTGGAGGACGGGCTCAAGACGATGGCGCCGCGCGTCCGTCCGTCCGCGGTGGCCCAGGGCGCCTTCTCCGCCCCCGAGCGCGCGCGCGGCGGCCCCACCCCCCAGTCCGACGTCTACTCGCTGGGCGCGCTGCTCTACGCGGCCCTCACCGGCCACCCGCCCGACGGCCAGCCGCTCCCCGAGGAGGCCCGCAGCCTGGCCCCGGTGGTGGAGAAGTGCCTCTCGCCCAACCCGACCGAGCGCTTCCTCAACGTCGGCGAGCTCAAGCGCGCGCTGGCACGGCTCGATCGCACCCACGTCTCGGGCGATCACCCGGCGGTGGCGCCCATCCCCCTGCTCGAGACCAGAGCCCTGGGGCACTGGCGGTTGGAGAAGCTCTTGGGCGAAGGCTCGATGGGGCAGGTCTTCAAGGGCCGCCACGCGATGCTGGGGCGCGTCTCGGCGATCAAGGTGCTGCGGCCGGAGCAGTACAAGAACCGGGAGCTGATCCAGCGCTTCTTCCAGGAGGCCCGCACCGTCAATCAGATCAACCACGAGCACATCGTGGAGATCTTCGACTTCGTGGAGGAGCCCGGCCCCGACGGCCCGTCCGTGGTGTACTGCGTGATGGAGCTGCTCGACGGCCGCAGCGTGGACGAGGAGCTGGGCAAGGGCCCTTGCTCGCTGTCGCGCACGGTGAACATCGTCGAGCAGGTGTCCGACGCCCTGGCCGCCGCGCACCGGGTGGGCGTGGTGCACCGCGACGTGAAGCCCGAGAACGTGATGCTCATCCACCGCGCGGGCCAGCACGACTACGTGAAGGTGCTGGACTTCGGCGTGGCCAAGCTGACCGCCCCCGACGGGAAGGCGGTGGTGGCTACCATGGACGGGGCGATCATCGGCACGCCGATCTGCATGTCCCCCGAGCAGGCCCAGGGCGACGCCGTCGACGCGCGCACCGACATCTGGGCGGTGGGCGTCATCCTCTACCGCATGCTGGCCGGCACCCTGCCCTTCGACGCGCCGAACTTCACCAGCATCGCGGTGAAGATCATCACCGCGCCCATGCCGCCCTTGCCGAAAGAGACGCCCACCGGCGAGCCGATCCCCCCCGTGCTGGCACAGTTGGTAGGCCGCTGCCTGGAGAAGGACCGGGAGAAGCGGCCGCAGAAGATGGAGGAGGTGCGGGAGGTGCTGCGAGGCCTGCGCACCGGGCCCACCACCCTGGAGATGGACGCCTACCGCCAGCCCCGGCGCAGCGCGGTCCCCTTCGTCGGCCTGGGCCTGGCGCTGCTGCTCGGCGGCGGCGCCGCGGCCTGGTACGTCCTCCGGCCAGCCGTCGCGCCTCCGCCCGTCGCGCCGGTGAACGTGGTGCAGCCGCCTCCGGTCGAGCCGCCGCCGGTAGAGCCCCCGCCGGTGCAGCCGCCTCCCGTCGAGCCGCCGCCGGTGGAGCCTCCGCCGGTGGAGCCGAAGCCGGCCAAACAGGTGAAGCTGACTGAGGCGATCGTCCTCCAGGGCGTGGGCAAGGTGCGCACCCGCGTCACCCAGTGCCTGTTGCGCAACGCCGCGGCGCTGCCGGCGAAGGAAGGCGCAGTGCAGGTGGCCTTCACCATCGAGCCGTCGGGGGAGGTGTCGGACGCGAAGGTGGTGACGGCAGGTCTTGCCGGGACGCCGTTGGAGGCGTGCGTGGTGAAGGAGATCTCGAAGGCCCGCTTCCCGCGCCTCATCGGCCCCGCGCGCGCGGTGAAGGTGCCCTTCAACTACAAGCTGACCGAGTAACCATCAGCCGCGGCGCCTCCGCAGCCGGGAGAGGAGCCACGCCGCCAGCCCGAGCAGCAGCGGCCCTTCCGCCACGCCGCTGCAGTTGCAGGCCGCCGTCTCGAAGAAGGCGGGCCCCACCCCACTGTCACCTCCTCCGCCTCCTCCACTTCCGGCGCCGCCTCCCGCGCCGCCGCCCACCGGAGTCATCGTGCCTCCGTCACCGGGAGGCGTTCCCTCGAGGAGGCCCCACGAGAAGTCGGTGCGCGTCTCGTCGCTGCCACCGAAGACGCGCCAGTGGCCGGCGCGATCGCCCGACACCACGCGGGCCCGCCAGTGGTAGCGGCCGGGGCCGGGCGGCGTGAAGTCCACCGTCACCACTTGAGACGTCGAGGACTCCTCACTGAAGGTGCCCTGCCCGTCGAAGGGCGTGTCCACACGCTTGACCTCCACCTCCAGCCTCAGTGGGGCAAGGCCCGCCACCTCGTCGCGCAGCATCGCCTGGAAGCCCACCTTGTCGCCTGGCGCGGCCCGGTAGCCCTGGCCCTTTGGCTCACCCTCGATGAGCTGCGCGAGCTGAAGGACGCGGCCTGCCTCCCCGTCGCCGCCGAGGTAGACGCGCACCTGGGAGGAGCCGGGCGCCCCGACGAGCAGTTCGGGGAAGCCGTCGCCGTTGAGATCCCCTCCGCCGGAGACGGAAGCACCCTGCCGCTCCGCGTTGTGGTTGGGCGGGGGCGTCCAGTTGGTGACCTCGAAGTCGCCCGTCGGCTTGCCTCGCAGGTAGCGAGTGAGTCCGCCAGCCAGCTCCGGGTGGCCGACCAACACGTCGGCCCGGCCGTCCCCGTCGGCGTCGCCCGCCATCGCCACCCGCACGGCAGGCAGCGTCATCATCATCTGGCTGGGGACGGACGTCGCCAGCGGAGAAGGTGTCGTCGCCAGGTCACGAGCCCCCAGCCAGGTGACGGCCACCACCGTGCCGCGCTGGTTCGTCTGCGGAGGCGTGGCCAGCGCCACCAGGTCGGGGACTCCGTCCCCATTCACGTCTCCGCCACCGCTCAGCGTGCCGCCCAGACCCGTGATGCTGGAGGGAGGCGAGAGGCGCCGCTCGCGATGCGGCGCCAGCCCCAGGCCGCGGCCGTAGTAGAGGATGATGGAGTCAGCGCCCGGCGCGCCCACCGCGAAGTCGGCGAAGCCGTCGAGGTCCGCGTCACCCGCCGCGGCGATCGCCGTGCCGAAGAAGGCGCCGATTTCGGGACCGTTCATGATCCAGTCCGGCGAGGAGCCAGGGCCCTGCGGCCCGCCGAAGAAGCCGTACACCGCGCCTGTGCCGTTGGCCGCGGGCGCGCCGATCGCCACGTCGTCGTAGCCGTCGCCGTTGACGTCTCCCAGGCCCGCGACGGCGTCGCCCAGGCGATCTCCGGGGGCCCTGCTCTTGAAGCTCCACGGCTGTGGCCCCAGTCCATCCGCGGTGCCCAGGAACAGCCAGGCGATGCTCTCGGTGGCGGGCGCTGACGGCGGCGCGCCCACCAGCACGTCGGCGAAGCCGTCCCCGTTGACATCGCCCGCCGCCGCCACGCAGGCCCCGAAGCGCGAGGAGGAGTCGGGTGACGCGGTGCTGGTGAAGGCGAAGCTGGTCATTTCCGGGTTGCCGTGGCCCCACGCCACCACCACGCCACCGGGGTTCGAGCCTCCGCCCGGCGTGCCGGCGGCGAAGTCCTCGAAGCCGTCACCGTTGACGTCACCCACCGCGGCCACCGCCGGCGCGGGCCGCTGGGTGTCCAGGGTGCTGAACTCCTCCGAGGGCCCTCGCGCGAGGCCCTGGAAGACGTGGACTTCACCGGTCGACCCGAGGCCCGCGAGAGGCGCGCCGATCACCACGTCGGCGAAGCCGTCACCATCCACGTCACCCGCGCCCGAGACGGCCGACCCGAACTCCGCGGCGAGCCCGATGCCGGCGGCCTGCCGCACGAGCGGCTCGTCGCGCAGGCCCCCGGGCCCACCGAGGTAGACGAAGGCGGCTCCTTTATCGGCCGAGCCGGCGGGCTGATAGCCCGTGGCGCCGGCGAGGAGATCCGCGAAGCCGTCGCCGTTCACGTCGCCCGGGCCGCTCACGCTGGCGCCCAGCCGCGCGGTGACCGTGGGGCCTTTGTGCACGCCGCGGAGCTCCAGGTTGTCGTTGCTCAGGGAATACACGAAGACGGCCCCCCTGGTGCCCTCAAACTCCGGGGCGCCGACCGCGACGTCCAGCTTCCCGTCGTCGTCGACGTCGCCCAGCGCCGCCACGCTGGCGCCGAAACCCGAGAGAATGGAAAAGGCCGGAGACAGCTCGTCGTTGGCGAAGCCCGCCCTGCTGAGCGGTCCGAATTCATCCTTCCGCAGCACCATCACCCGGCCCCTTCCGGCGAAGCCGGGGGCACCGACCAGGAGTTCCGTGCGCCCGTCGCCGTTGGTGTCGCCGGCGCTGGCGACCGACGTGCCCACGCGCTCGCCCGGGCCGCCTCCTCGGAAGAACAGCGGCGTACGCTCCTGCGGACCACTGAGGGAGCCCGGGAAGACGTAGACGACCCCCGCTCCGGTGCTGCTATTCGGGGCGCCCACCACCAGGTCATCGAAGCGATCGCCGTCCACGTCCGGCACGCAGGCCACGGCCGCACCGAAGCGCCCGCCGGGATCCGAGCCCAGGATGATCTTCCGTTGGGGCGGATTTTGACCGCCGAAGAAGACCACCACCTTGCCGTCCCCCAAGTTGGCCTCGGGGGCACCTACCACCACGTCCACCGCGCCGTCCCCGTTCAGGTCGCAGCCGCCGGCCACGCTGCTGCCGAAGGCCGAGCCCTGCTCCGCCGGAAAGTCGAGCCGCTGCGACATCGTCAGGCCCGTCGCACCCTTCAGAATGAAGACAGCGCCTTCACCGTCGTAGTTGCTCGCCCCCATCACCACGTCGGGGAAGCCATCGCGATCGAAGTCACCCGCGGGCGCGAGCGCGCTGCCCAGGCGCGCGTCCATCGGAGTGATGGGATCGACGCCGATGGGTGCGGCCAGGCTGGCGCCAGCGCAGAGGATGAGAGCGGCGGACAGCGCACGCGCGGTGAGTGTCATGGTCCTCGCTGCTCCTGGTTGAGGCGCGCCTTGCTCACCGGCCCGCGGAATAGGGTGGCCCCGCACCGCGCAGCTTACGCGCCCCTCCTCGCGCCGGAAGGGAACCGATGTAGGGCCGTGAAGGCGGGAGACGCACCTCTTCAGCGCCGACGCTGGCGCAGCCATCCGAGGACAGGTCGCGCAGGAGACGAGCGGGGGAGGAAGAGACTCTTTGCGAAAGGTCACGCCAGTCGGGCGGT
The DNA here is from genome assembly GCA_020846875.1 of Myxococcales bacterium. Lineage (GTDB taxonomy): Bacteria > Myxococcota > Myxococcia > Myxococcales > Myxococcaceae > JADLDB01. Next base: position 28,391 of record JADLDB010000098.1, read on the forward strand.
GACGGTGACCTCGTCGCGGTCGTGGTACAGCTGGCGCATCCGCACCCTGGCCCAGCCGGCGCCCTCGAGGGTGTGGCGCACGCGGAAGAGCACCGGCAGCTTGTCCTTCATCGGCAGCTTGAGGTTGGCCACCAGCTGCGCGGCCCAACGGCGGCGGGCCCACTTGCCGAGCAACTGCGCCACCTCCAGCGGGCGCCAGGCCATGTCGCAGAACAGCCAGTCCACCGGGCCATCGGGCGCGAAGTCGAAGGCGCTTTGTTGCACGTGCTTCACCTTCGGGTGGGCGCGCACGTCCGGCGCCAGGTGGGCGGGATCGACGGACAGCACCTTCGCGCCGCGCTCCACCAGCCGCCGCGTCCAGCCGCCGGGCGCGCTGCCCAGGTCCACGCACACGTCCCCCTTCCCGGGAGAGACGCCGTACCAGTCCAACGCCTCGTCCAGCTTCATCGCCGCGCGGGACGGCGCCTCGCCGGTGCGCTTCATGCGGGTGCGGCCTCCGGCGGCCAGGGACAGGGCGTCGCGCGCGGGGATGACGCCCACCGCCGCCTGCCCGGCGCTCCACAGGCACACCTGGGCCAACAGCGCGCCTGCCTCGAAGGCCTTCCACGGGGTGTCGACTGCTCCGGACGGGCGCAGGGCCTCGATGGTCTCGCTCCACGCCAGCGCCTCGCCGCTGCGGGCGTTGGCCGCGTCGGTGTCGGGCACCCAGGCCTCAAGGTGGAGCGGCGACGTGGGGAGCGCGGCGGCGGCCTCGGCGGGTGAAGCGGCGAGGGCGGAGACGGGAAAGCCGGAGCGCGCGAAGGTGGGCGAGGCTTCGCCGGGCGCGTCGCTCTCCACCAGCGCGGGGCCCAGCAGCTTCGGCGCGCGCTTCAGCCAGGCCAGCTCTTCGTACAGCGGGGCCTCGGAGCCGGCGCGGCACGTCCACAGCCAGCGGCCCGGCGAAGGAGCGAGCGTCGTCTTCGGCAGCGGAGGAATGGGCACGCGGCGCGGCGGTTCCACCCGCACCGGTACGCCCACCCGGGGGGCGGGCGCGTGGTGCCAGCGGCGCTCGTCGCGGCGTTGCTGCGTGCGCTGCTTCGGCTTGCCCCGGCGCGTCATCAGGCCGTCGGTAGCAGCCCCGGGGGCGCGCTGTCCTGCCCATTCGCACCGAGGGGGCTTGCGCCTCGGACGGCAGGCTTTACGGTGCGGCACCCCTCCTCGCCCGATCGGGGTTTTGTTGTGGCAATTGGCCCCGGGTTCCGAAAGAAGGCCTGTCGTCATGATGGAGTGGGTCCTCAAGAAGATCATCGGCACCAAGAATGACCGCGAGCTGAAGAAGGCGTGGGCGAAGGTGGCCCGCGTCAACGAGCTCGAGACGAAGCTGCGCGCCCTGAAGGACGAGGAGTTCCCCGCGCGCACCGCCGCCTTGAAGGAGGAGGTGCAGCAGAAGGGCCGCCCGCTGGACGACGTGCTGTTCGAGGCCTTCGCGATGACGCGCGAGGCGGGCCGCCGGGTGCTGGGCCAGCGGCACTACGACGTGCAGCTCATCGGCGGCATGTTCCTGCACGAAGGCAACATCGCCGAGATGAGGACCGGCGAAGGCAAGACGCTGACGGCCACCCTGCCCTGCTACTTGAACGCGCTGTCCGGCCGCGGCGTGCACGTCGTCACCGTCAACGACTACCTGGCCCGGCGCGACGCGGAGTGGATGGGCCGCGTCTACAGGTTCCTGGGGATGAGCACCGGCTGCGTGCTCAACGAGCTGTCGGACAAGGAGCGCCAGCACGCCTACCGCTGCGACATCACCTACGGGCAGAACAACGAGTTCGGCTTCGACTACCTGCGCGACAACATGAAGTTCCGCCTGCAGGACTACGTGCAGCGCGAGCTCAACTACGCCATCGTCGACGAGGTCGACTCGATCCTCATCGACGAGGCGCGCACCCCGCTGATCATCTCCGGCCCCACCGAGGACAACACCGATCTCTACGGGAAGGTGGATCAGACCATCTACGGCCTGGTGCCCGAGCAGGACTACCAGTTGGACGAGAAGAACCGCTCCGTCACCCTCACCGATCAAGGCATCGAGAAGCTGCAGAGCCGGCTCAAGGTGGGCAACCTCTACGCGCCCGAAGAGCTGGAGACGCTGCACCACGTGGAGCAGGCGCTGCGCGCGCACACCCTCTACAAGCGCGACCGCGACTACGTGGTGAAGGAAGGCGAGGTGCTGATCGTCGACGAGTTCACCGGCCGCCTGATGCCCGGGCGCCGCTGGTCCGACGGTCTGCACCAGGCGATCGAGGCGAAGGAAGGGGTGAAGATCGAGAACGAGAACCAGACGCTCGCCACCATCTCGTTCCAGAACTACTTCCGCATGTACACCAAGCTGTCCGGCATGACCGGCACGGCGGACACGGAAGCGGAGGAGTTCGCCAAGACGTACAACATCGACGTCCGGGTCATCCCCACCAACAAGAAGATGGTGCGCGATGACCTGAACGACCTCGTCTACAAGACGGAGAAGGCCAAGTTCGACGCGGCGGCGGACGAGATCAAGGAGCTCACCGCGAAGGGCCAGCCGGTGCTGGTGGGCACGGTGTCGATCGCCAAGTCCGAGGTCTTCTCGAAGTTCTTGAAGGCCAAGGGCGTGGCGCACGAGATCCTGAACGCGAAGAACCACGCGCGCGAGGCGGACATCATCGCCCAGGCGGGGCGCAAGGGCTCGGTCACCATCTCCACCAACATGGCCGGCCGCGGCACCGACATTCTGCTCGGCGGCAACGCGGAGGTGCTGGCGCGGAGGGAGGCGGGCGCCGAGCCGCAGCCGGCGGACGAGACGGGCGACGCGAACGCGGACCAACTGGCGAAGGGGCAGTTCGAGCAGGCGCGCGCCGACTGGCAGAAGCGCTTCGAGCAGGCGCTGGCGAAGTTCAAGGCGCAGTGCGAGGCCGAGCGCGACGAAGTGAAGGGCCTGGGCGGCCTGTTCATCCTCGGCACGGAGCGCCACGAGTCCCGCCGCATCGACAACCAGCTTCGCGGCCGCGCGGGCCGCCAGGGGGACCCGGGCATGAGCCGGTTCTACCTGTCGCTGGAAGACGACCTGATGCGCATCTTCGGAGGCGACCGGATCACGTCGCTGATGGAGACGATGGGGATGAAGGAAGACGAGGTGATCGAGCACCGCTTCCTCTCGCGCGCCATCGAGAACGCCCAGAAGCGGGTCGAAGGCCACAACTTCGACATGCGCAAGACGCTGCTCGAGTACGACGACGTGATGAACCAGCAGCGGCGCACCATCTACTCGCTGCGGCGGCAGGTGCTGGCGGCGGGGGCGGGCATGCCGCTGGTGGAGTTCACCGAGGACAAGAAGACGCGGGTGAAGACGCGCAGCGAGAAGACGGTGACGTGGACCGACTTCCGCGAGACGGTGCTGGACGCGGTGGAGGACGCGATCGTCGCGCTCACCGACACCTACTGCCCCACGAAGAACCCCAGCACCTGGAACCTCACCGCGCTCGCCAACGAGGTGAAGGCGGTGTTCAACCAGGACATGTCCTTCCAGCCGCAGGGCACGGTGGAGGAGCTGCAGGAGCAGATCTACCAGCGGGTGGAGAAGCTGTACGTCGATCGCGAGAAGGACTACGGCGAGGACTGGCACCGCTTCTGCCAGTTGCGCTACCTGGCCACCATCGATCAGCTGTGGAAGGACCACCTGCTGGCGATGGACCACCTGCGCCAGGGCATCGGCCTGCGGGGCTACGGCCAGAAGGATCCGAAGATCGAGTACAAGAAGGAAGGCTACGAGGGCTTCATCCGCATGCTGGACAGCATCAAGTCCACCTTCGTCAGCCAGATCATGCGGGCCCAGCCGCGCGACGCCAGCGAGGACGCCGAGCGCTTGAAGCGCGTGATGGAGGCGCGGGCGAAGCAGGCGGTGGAGGGGCGGGCCACCGCGGAAGGCAAGGCCGAGGCGCCGGAGCAGAAGCCGGTGAAGCGGGAAGGCCCGCGGGTGGGGCGCAACGATCCCTGCTGGTGCGGCAGCGGCAAGAAGTACAAGAAGTGCCACGGCGCGACCGAGACCAACGCGTAAATCCTCCCTCTCCGCCACCGGGGGAGAGGGCCGGGGAGAGGGGAAGACATGAACCGAGCCCTGCCGCTGCTCTGGCTGCCGCTGGCCGCCTGCGCGACCGCGTCGCAGTTCTACCCGCTGTCCGAGTTACAGGCGCTCGACCCGGTGGAGGATCGCGCGGAGCTGCTCGCGCACGCGCCGCAAGTCGCCCCGTCCCAGCGCACCGCCGGCTGGCGCGCGGTGGTGGAGCAGGCGTCCATCGCCACCCTGGCCCAGCTCGAGGTGAAGGACGCGGCCACCGCGGAGCAGGCGCTGGCGCTCGTCGACGCGCAGCCGCAGAAGTTCCCCTTCCTGGCGCGCTCGCCGGACTGGCTTTCGGCGCGCGCGGCCCTCGGCGTGAAGGCGCTGCCGTGGCTGGCGAACGAGGGCGAGCGCGGCTCCTTCCCCCGGCGGGTGCTGGAGTTCGCGAAGAAGGACGCGGTCACCCCTCAGCTCGCGCAGCGCCTGGCCGACGAGGTGCTGCTCAAGCAGCTCATCGCGTCGACGGCGTCCTCCCTGGCGGAGCTGGCCTTCGAGCGCGACGGAGCGGCCGCCTGCGGCTGGCCCACGGCGATCAAGATGACGGTGGAGCTCGCGGGCGACGGCTCGACCTTCAAGCCGGCGCTGGAGAAGTGCTGGAAGCAGCTCGTAGGGCCGATGACGGACGCCGCCGCGAAGTCCGAGACGCGCACCGCGAAGCTGAAGCTGTGCGCGGTGATGAGCGACCACGCCGCCGAGCCGGCGGTGAAGAGCGCCTGCGCCGAATAGCGCCTGCTACTGAATATTTGTCCAGCCACCTGAACACCTGTACGGTTCGCCTCCATGGAGCCGAGACCGGAAGGGCAGTTCGAGGGGCCGCGCCGTTTGCCGTGGGCGAAGGGCGGCGGGCTGGGGGCGCAGTTGGACGCGTGGCGGCGGGACGCGGCCACCTGGCGCAACGTGGTGCTGGACGAGGCGGTGCCGGCGAAGGAGGCGCAGTACTCCCCGCTGCCCGACGGCCTCGCGGACGGGGTGCGGGCCGCGCTGTTGGCAAAGGGCCTCACCCGGCTCTACACGCACCAGGCGCAAGCCTTCCGTCACGCGAGGGAGGGGCGCGACGTGGTCATCGCCACGCCCACCGCCTCGGGCAAGAGCCTGTGCTTCAACCTGCCCGTCCTCGACACGCTGGCGCGCGAGCCGCACGGGTGCGCGCTGTACCTCTTCCCCACCAAGGCGCTGTCGCGGGACCAGGAGGAGGCGCTGCGCGGCTTCATGCGCGAGGCCGGCCTGTCCCACGGCGCCATCACCTTCGACGGGGACACGCCGGGCGACGCGCGCAGGGCGGCCAAGGAGAAGTCCGGCGTGCTGCTGACCAACCCCGACATGCTGCACACCGGCGTGCTGCCCCACCACGCGGGCTGGGCGCGGCTGTTCGCCAACCTGCGCTACGTCGTCCTGGACGAATTGCACACCTACCGCGGCGTCTTTGGTTCCCACGTGGCCAACGTGCTGCGCCGGCTGGAGCGGATCGCCCGCTTCCACGGCTCGAGGCCGCAGTTCCTCTTCGCCTCGGCCACCATCGGCAACCCGCAGGCGCACGCCTCCCGCATCCTCGGACGCGACGTGGCCTGCGTGGGCGAGTCGGGCGCGCCGGTGGGCGAGAAGAAGGTGCTCGTCTACAACCCGCCGGTGGTCAACGCCGAGCTGGGCGTGCGGCAGAGCGCGGTGAAGGTGACGGCGCGGCTGGCGGGCGAGCTGGTGCGCAGCGGCGTGTCCACCCTCGTCTTCGGCCAGTCGCGGAACACGGTGGAGGTGCTGCTCAAGTACCTGCGCGACGGCCTCAAGAAGGACCGCGTCCCCGACGAGGCGGTGATGGCGTACCGCGGCGGCTACCTGCCGGCGGTGCGGCGGGAGATCGAAGCGCGGCTGCGCGCGGGCGACGTTCGCTGCGTGGTGGCGACCAACGCCCTGGAGCTGGGCATCGACATCGGCTCGCTGGACGCGGTGGTGTGCTGCGGCTACCCGGGGAACCTGGCGGCGCTGTGGCAGCGCTTCGGACGGGCGGGCCGACGGCAGGGCGCCAGCCTCTCGCTGCTGGTCACCAACAGCTCGCCGCTCGATCAATACGTGGCGGCGGATCGCGGCCTGTTGCTGCGGCAGTCGGTGGAGCACGCGCGGATCGACCCCGACAACGTAGAGATCCTGGTGCAGCACCTCAAGTGCGCGGCCTTCGAGCTGCCCTTCGAGGAGGGCGAGGGCTTCCGCGAGCTGAGCGCCGCCGACACCACGCAGGCGCTCGACTACCTCGCCGAGCACCGGGTGCTGCACCCGGCTCCCGGCCCGACGGGCGCGCGCACCTGGCACTGGGCGGCGGACGCGTACCCGGCCAACGACGTGTCCTTGCGCAGCGTGGGCTGGGACAACGTGGTGATCATCGAGCAGCCGTTCGATCGAACGATCGCCGAGATGGACTGGCGCAGCGCGCACACCATGCTGCACGCGCAGGCCATCTACCAACAGCACGGCGAGCAGTACCAGGTGGAGCGGCTGGACCTGGAGAACCGCAAGGCCTTCGTGCGGAAGGTGGCGCCCGACTACTGGACGGACGCGATGAAGTACACGCGCGTCGAGGTGCTCTCGGAGGGGCGCGCCGAGCCCAGGGCCCAGGTCGTCTTCGGCTTCGGCGACGTGTCGGTGGTGGAGAAGGTGGTGGGCTTCAAGAAGATCAAGTTCCACACCCACGAGAACGTCGGCTACGGCGAGGTGCAGTTGCCGGAGCTCCAGATGCACTCCACGGCCTTCTGGCTGACGGTGCCCGAGGTGGTGCTGGCCGGCTTCTTCGCGCCGCGGGTGGAGGTGGTGGAGGCGATCCGCGCGCTGTCGCACGCGCTGCACTCGGTGTCGTGCGTGGGGCTGATGATCGATCCGCGCGATCTCGGGCGCACGCTGGGCAGCCGGGCCACGCCGAACGGGCCGCCGCGGAAGGCGCCGGGCGAAGGGCCGATGATCGATCCGACCATCTTCCTCTACGATCAGATCCCCGGCGGCGTGGGGCTGTCCTCGCGCCTGTTCGACGAGCGGGTGGAGCTCCTCGGGCGCGCGCGGAAGCTGGTGGAGGGCTGCGGCTGCACGGACGGCTGTCCGGCGTGCATCGGGGTGCTGCCGGCGGGGGGCGCGTCGCAGGGGCGGCGCGAGCTGGTGCTCCAGGTGCTCTCGGCGCTCGGCGTGGACGCGGTGCACTGAAGGCGATGGACCTCCGCGCGCGACTATCCACCCTCTCGCCCCTCGGGGGAGGGGGCCGGGGTGAGGGGAAGGCCGATCACCTCTGCCCCGGGGGAGAGGGCCAGGGTGAGGGGAGCCGGCTCAGCCTGACCCGCCGCTACCTTTCCGGCTCACTGCACGGCCGCATCACGCTGTCGGACGCAGCCAGCGTCCCCGGCGACTCCCTCGCGCTCCTCTCGCTCGACCCCCGCCTGGCGGACGTCGATCCCACCCGGCTGCTCTTCGTGGACACCGAGACCACCGGCCTGCACGGCGGTGCGGGCACCCTGCCCTTCCTCATCGGGCTGGGCTGGTTCGAGGGCGGCGATCTGCACGTGGAGCAGCTCTTCCTCCCTCGGCCGGGCCAGGAGGTCCCGCTGCTTCAGCAGCTCGCGGACCGCCTCGCCCGCGCCAGCCTGATGGTCACCTTCAACGGCAAGTGCTTCGACTGGCCGCTCTTGCGCACGCGCCTGGTGATGAACCGGCTCCCGGTGCCCGACGCGCCGGCGCACCTCGATCTCCTCCACTGCGCGCGGCGGCTCTTCAAGCGTCGCCTGCCCACCACGCGGCTGCAGGATCTGGAGCGGCACGTCCTTGGCTTCCACCGCCTCGGCGACATCGACGGCGCGCTCATCCCCGCGGCGTACTTCGACTACCTGCGGCGCGGGGCCACCGCGGTCATCCGCCAGGTGCTGGAGCACAACGCGCTGGACGTGGTGACGATGGCGGCAGTGCTGGCGGAGCTCTCGCGGCGGGTGGAGCTCACGCACGACGACGACACGGCAGAGGACTGCCTCTCGCTGGCCGAGGTCAGCGCGCGCGCGGGCCACCTCGAGCGCGCCGAAGCGCTGGCCCTGCTCGCCGCCGAGCGGGCGAGCGCCGAGGCGCCGTGCACGACCGCGTCCTCCCGCTCACGAGCCGACCCGACGGGGCGGAGGCCGATCTCCCAGGGGGCCTTGACGCTGCCACCGCTGCCGCGCGAGCCGGTGAAGAGGACGGCCCTCGACGCGTGGTGGCTGGCGGCGCGGCTGGCGGGGAAGCGGCGCGATTGGGCGGCGGTGGCGCACCGGCTCAACACGGCGCTGGGGCTCCCGGGCCTGGGGCAGGAGGACGTCCAGGCGTTGCACCTGGCGCTGTCCCGGGTGTGCGAGCACCGGCTGAAGGATCGGCCTCGGGCGCTGGTCCACGCCCGCTCCGGCGCGGCGGCAGAACCACCGGCGGCCCACGCCCGGCGCGTGGCGCGTCTCTCGCGGCACCTGGAGCCGCAGCATCCCTTCCGCCTGGAGTGAGCCGCCCCCCGTGAAGCCACGGACCCACGCGGTTAGGCTCAAGCCCATGAACGCGCTCATGGGGGCAGCTCTCGCTGGAGTCTGCGTGCTGGGGATCGGCTGCAACACCTCTGGTGGAGGTGGCACCGGGGGCGGATCCGGCGGAGGCGGGCTGGGAGGCGGTGGCGGAATGGGCGGTGGGGGCGGCTCGGGCCAGGGCTGCGCCAGCGTGCCACCCCCGGTCTGGCAGCCCTCGGGCACCCGGGTGACGTGGAACGGCGTCTCCTTCATCGTGCCTCCGGGGATGACCGGGACCGATCGAACCACCCACTACGAGATCTCCGCGGCGGGTCAGCCCAACGGCACCGACACCTGCTCGATCGCCGTCAACCTGCCCATCGCGCCCACCGGCAATCTCGCCCAGCAGGCGAGCGACCTGTTGACCCAGGCGTATGCGGCGCAGGGCTACCAGGTGCTCGACGACAACTACGGCACGGACCTGATCGCCCACCGCACGGTGGGCCAGTCGGCGAAGGGGTGGAGCTACGTCGAGCTCCGCGCGGAGCTGCGCATGGGCGCGCCGAGCGCCGAGCGGGGGCACCTCATGCTGGTGAACCTCACGGACCGGGTCGTCCCACTCATCGGGTACTCCCCTACCAACGCAGGCTGCACCCAGCTCGACCACGACAACACCGCGGGGATCATCGGCGAGCTCCGCTGGAGACAGCTCGAGTACAGCCTGGAGTTCACCGGCCCGTCGCCGGCGCCGCAGTCCCTCGTCGGCCACTGGTCCCTCTTCCAGGGCGCCAGCGGGCAGGAGTACGTCTTCTACGCCAACGGGCGCTACCAGTACTGGGGCGGGCTGACGCAGGCCCACGTCATCTCCAACACCGAGATCGAGCTGGCCACCTCCAACGTCCAGGGCGACGGCCCCTACGCCGTCACCGGCAGCGTGGTCACCCTCTGCCCCGACGGGCGGACCGCGGAGTCCTTCCTCTACCGCCTCTTCGAGCAGCACTCCGTCTCGCCGACGGGGGTGGTGCGCGCGGTGCGGAAGCTGGGGCTGCTCAAGAGTGACACGGCGGGCCAGTACGAGGTCGCCGTGGAGAGGCTGTGAGGGGCGCCCTCACTGGATGCCGCTGACGCACCGCTGGTTCACGCACGCCGCGCCCTGCCCGAAGCCGCAGCAGTCGTCGTTGGTGGTGCAGCGCTCGAATTCCCGCGCACAGCCGCCGCCCGAGGACTGGCACTGCGGGGGCGCGCCCGCTTCGATGCCCCGGCAATAGCCGCCGCAGCATTGATCGCCCGACTCGCAACCCTCGCCGTCCGCCTGGCAGGGCTCGAGCGACCAGTACCCGCGCGAGTTTCCGGCCAAGAGCTCCTGCGCCGGCAGGTAGAAGGCAGGGTGGCTGGGATCCGTCCCCGGCTGGGCGTTCAAGTCGATCGCCGCCACCCACAGCTTCTTCGTCGTCGGCGTCTGGGAGATGTCGTGGAAGCGGGGATCGCTCCAGTACGGGTTGATGGTGGCCACGTTCCCGTACATCCGCCGGCTGGTGAAGATGACCCACGCGTAGCCGCCGGACGGCAGCGGGGCCACCGTGCCCTCGTAGTTGAGCGTCGAGTCGTCGTCGTGCCCGTTGGGCCCCACCGGCGCGTGGCCCTTCCCGTTGGCGTTGTCGAGCCGCCGCGCCTGCTTGGTGGCCACGTCCACCCACCACAGCTCGCCGTGCGCGCCTACGTTGGAGCACGCCGCCGAGTCGTCGCACTGCGAGCGCGTCTCGCCCAGGGCCCGGCCGTTGGACACGGTCTCCACCTGGAAGACGACGCCTTTCCCTGTGGGCAGGAAGCTGGGGTACAGCGCCGCCTGTCCCGAGGGTGGCGTGTGCAGCGTGGTGAAGTCACTGAAGGTGCCCGGGGCGGCGAAGCGCATCATCGCCAGCGAGCGCCGATCCGCCGCCGTCCCGCCCGCCGTCCCGGCGAACCACAAGAAGGCCACCATCGAGTCGTCGACCGAGAAGGCCGGCGCGCCCGCCCGGAGCCCCGGCGGCAGGCCGGTGGTGGGCAGCTCCGCGCCGCTGGGCACGTCGAAGAGCGCCGAGGGCGCGGAAGACGAGCCGTGCAGCGGCGCCGCGTTGGAGAAGAGCTTCTTGCCGTCCTGGGTGAGGCCGCCCCACGCGAAGCGGCCGTCGGCCGGCGCCATGCCCGTCTCGGCGTTGCCGGCCTTGAGCGCGTAGTGGCTGGTGGCCGAGTAGTCGTCGCCGCGCTGCGAGAGGAGCGCCGAGCCGTCGCCGGAGACGACGTGGCACACCCGGCACTCCGCGTAGCTGCCGTTGCGTCCGGCCACCAGCGAAGGATCCGTGGAGCTGCCCTTGATCGCCAGCGTGGCCCCGCCGAACTGCCCGTTGCCGCCCAGCGCGCCGCCGTAGTTGTAGGCCAGCTTCGTCCCGTAGGAGTTGTAATAGACGACGCCCTTGAGCGAGCCGGGGGCGATCTTCCACGTCTCGGTGAGGGGCCCGAAGGCCGCGCCGCCCGCGGCGAACACCAGCCGCACGGTGACGCTCTGCCCGGAGCAGGCCTCGTTCATCATCCGCCAGGCGTCCTGGGGAATCGGGTGGTGGATGAAGGGCGTGGCGGTGCGCGCGAAGGTGCCGTCGTAGACGAAGGCCGGGCACTCGAGGTGAATGGCGACCGCCTCGGGATCTCTCGCCCCGTTCTTCCACTGCAGCAGCGGCGCGAGCAGATCGCGCGGCCACACCGTGGCGTCGTAGGGGTAGAGCATCACCAGGCCGGGCTCCGCGGTGGGCGTCTGCTGCAGCACGGTGGCCACTGCCGGAGCCACCGGACCTCCCGGCCCTTCTCCGCCCACGCCGCCCACGCCGCCGGCGCCCGAGCCTCCGCCCGCGCCCGTCCCGCCATTCTGGTTGACGTGCAGCCGCACGGTGAGGCTGGTGGTGGCCTGCAGGCCGCCGAGCTGAGCGCTCACCGTGGCCACGCCACCCGAGGTGCCGGTGGTGACGAAGCGGCCGCTACCGTCGATGACGCCGAGGGAGTTGGGGCTGGCGGACCAGGTGGGCGAGACGGGCAGGCCACCTACCATCGCGAAGAACTGCTGCGGCAGCGCCTGGCCGAACGTGACGTCCAGCACCGCGTTCTGCGGCGAGAGGAGCAGCACCCCAGCCGCGCCACCGCCTCCGCCGCCCGCGCCACCCGCGCCCCCGCCTCCGCCCGACGCGCCGCCGTCCATGCCCGAGATGTGCAGTTCGCTCACGCACGAGCAGCCGCTCGCGGTCAGCGAGGCAAGCACGAGGACGGACCACACGGCGGATCGCATGTACCTCTCATCGCCCTGTGCACGGGACTGTCCTGCGTTTCTCACGGACTGAGAGCCTACCGCGCCGTCGATGCTCCAGTCGTGACGAGCCGGTCAACGCGTCGGACGACGGGACTTCGCGGGCTTGCGCGCCGGCGGGGCCCTGGGTGGGGCCTGGGGAGCCTCCAGCGCTTCGAGGCGCTCGCGCAGGCGCAGCACCTCGGCGGACAGTTGGGCGTAGGAGTCGCGCACGTGGCCGTTGAAGAGGACCTGCCGGGCCAGCGCCTCGTTGAGGAAGACCTGGCCCACGCGCCGGAAGGTCACCTTCGCCAGGCGCACCATGCGGCCAGCCAGCCCGGCGCGGTGCGTCTCCACCGGCACGCCCCTGGTCGCGTCGGCGTGCTCGGCCAGCGCGTCGAGGTTGAAGGACAGCGGGTCGACGCGCGGCTCGACGCCCGGCACCACGTCCTGCCCTCCGGAGGACGCGCTCAGCCCGCGCGCCCGGAGCCGCTGCCCCACGTACGCCATCAGCTTGTCCGCGGTGATGTCCCTGCCCATCAGCTTCATGGCGCGCCTCCTAGCACGCTTCTTCCGGAGGCGAGGCGGGTCAGCCGCGCTTCATCCGGGCGATCTCCTCGAGGTACGCCTCCACCACCTTCGCCCAGCGGAAGCGCCCCGCGTAGCGCCTGCCCTTC
>JADLDB010000099.1 GCA_020846875.1 Myxococcales bacterium
GCCGCATTCTCGGCCTCGAGCTCGGTGATGCGCTGGTCGCGCGGGTCGGTCACGCCCGCCGTAGATCACGCCCCCGCCCACGAAGCGACTCGCGGAAGTGCGGGAACTGATCGCGCGGATACGCCCCGCTGATCGGCGCCCCTCCCCCTGAACGGTTACCGCAAACCTGGCTGACCTGGGTTACTGGGAGAACACCACTATCGGCGCAGCAGGCCCTGCGGTTTACGTGCCCCGACTTCGTGAACTGCTCAAACTCGACGACAACCGCTGGGGTCGAGCCTGCGCCGAACACGCCCTCCCGCTCGGCTGGGAACAGATGGACTACGAGACATTCCTCCGGGAGCGCCGCAGCCGGATGGCCGACCTGATACGTGTCGCATTCCGACAACTCGGGGGAGAGCCTGAGGCTGCGCCGATCGAGCCGCCATGGTTCATGCCGGGTGCCGAAGCGGTGTGGGCGCAGATTGCCGATACCGAGCGTGCGCTCCGTGCATTCGTTCGCACGGCGTACACAGACCGTTTCGGCGACTCAGCCGCAGCGAAGCTGGAGGTCTCGATCCCCGAGAAGGAGCGGGAAGTCCTCAGCCGTGCGCTTCGGTCCCGACCCTCTGGAAGCGACCCCTTGAGCCTCGTCGATTACCTATACCTCGCTCAGCTGCCGCCGCTCATTTTCTCCAACGAGATCTGGGCGTCGCTGAAGGGTCGCCTCGCGAACGACGCGAAAGCACGCCTGAATGATGGCATCGGCAGAATCGCTCCCGTGAGGAACGAGATAGCGCACGTGCGTGAGGTGTCTCCCGAACGTCTCCAGCGGGCGAGCGTCGCGTGCTCCGAGGTTCGCGAACTCCTTCGAGGCTGAGCCGGACGTCAGTCCGCCGGGATCGGCGGGATCCACGAGCAACTGTTGTCCTCCATGCAGGCCTCCATCGGCAGCTCCATGCCGCCGGTCTGCATGTAGCGCCCCAGCATGTTCATCATCACGCTGCCCAGATCGAAGCTCAACGAGGGATCCGGCGGGTCGAAGCCGTGGCGGCCCGTCGGAACCACCATGGGGAACAGCACCCCCACCTTGCCGCCGATCCGCTCCGAGTCCTTCACCAGCCGCAAGGGAGGGTTCAGCCGCGGCACGTCGAAGCCGTCGTCGCTGCCACTGAGCGCCGACAGCACCTCGATGTCCATGTGCACGTCCCTGCCCATCGAGTCCTTCCACGGCCCGTTGCGCTCCACCGCGTCGATGGTGCCGGTGTCGATCAGCACCCGGTTCTCCGTCTTCCCGTAGCGCGGATCCTTCTCGAACAGCTCGATGGTGCCCGCCGCCCGCGCGATGGCCGTCCCCGTGGCCACCGGCACGTTCATGTCGCCGATGGTGTTGCAGACCATCATCCGCGTGGCCACCTCTTCACCCGTGCCGAAGCGAAGGATGCGGCGCTTCTCGGAGAAGGGCACGTAGTTGACCGGATCGCCCTGCTCGATCGCCAACTGGGCCAGGCCCATGAAGCGGCGGATCTCCGGGGACTGGCGGCGCAACCCGAAGCCGTCTCCCAGCGCCTTGAGCTGCTCGCCCGCCGCGTGATCGACGCCCTGCCACTTGAAGGCGAAGCCCGTCTTGTCCGCCGTCCAGTACGGCACGGCGTCGTCGGGCACCGAGCACCCGTCGCGCTCCTTCGGCGGCAGCGCGCCCGCGTAGACGGACAGCTTGTAGTCGTCGCCCTCGTCGGAGCTGATCGCCGCGCGCAGAAGTCCCCCGGCGCCCACCCGGAAGCAGCGGTGCTCGCCGGAGGTGAGGTTGAAGAGGACCGCCGTGTCACCCTCGTTGAGCGGCTGATCCACCGTCGCCAGCTTGCGCCGGCCCAGGTCATTCAGATCCGGCAGCTCCGTCCACAGCTCCAGCGTGCCGGTGGCCGAGTCCTTCAGCGTGACCAGCAAGGGCCCCAGCATGCGCAGGTTGACCGCCTCGCGCACCCCGCCCTGAATGCTGCGCACGCCGATGTCCGGCAGGCCCGCGCCACCCGAGACGGGGACGGCCACGTCGAGCTGCGGCTCGAGGCCCGACATCATCGCGCTCATGATCCCGCCCAGCGAGCCGCCGGTGATGTTGATCGCCGCGGTCCCGCCTACGTCGATCACCCCGTCGCCGTTGAAGTCCCCGGCCAGATCCTCCTTGCCGTCCTTGTTCCCGTCGTAGCGCCAGGTCTTCAGCCCGTCGAAGCCGCGCAGCACCCGCACCAACTGCATGTAGTCGATGGACGTCTGCCGCACGACGTCGCGGGTGTGCAGGATGTAGGCGGTCCAGAAGTCCGCCGCCGAGTCCTTGATCCCGTCGGCGTTCCAGTCGATCGCGCGATCGTTCTTCACCAGCGCGTCGAACATGTTGCCCAGGCCCTTGCTGGCCAGCAGCGCGCGACCGAGCTCCAGGTCCTCCTTGGACAGGCCGATCCCGTGGCTCACGTTCTCCATGCCGATCGCCGCCATGCCGTAGCGCGCGAAGTAGCCGCCGTAGAAGAGCGGATCGAGCTTGTTGCCGGTGTAGCCGTGCCCCAGCACCACCACCGGCGCCGGGCCACGGCGGTTCTTCGGCACCGTCAACCAGACGAAGATCTTCTCTGGCCGGGTGAAGGCCGCCCCGGTGATCGGGTCCACCTCGAACACCTGCCGGTAGAGCGGCAGCATCTTCCCCTCGCTGTCCACCCGGCGGAAGAACTGCGGGGACTCGAACGAGAAGACCACGTGGAAGTCGATGAACTTGTGGCTGTCGATCACCGCCTGGTACGTCGGGCTCAGGTCGCCGCCGCCCATGGACTTGAGCAGATCGATCGCCGCCTGGCGGAACTCCTCGCCGGGGACCAGCCGCACGTTGACCGTCACGCCCGGACCCATCGCGTCCTTCAAGGTGAGCAGCTCCTTCACCTCGGCGGGGAACTCGGTGGCCAGCCGCTGCATCGCCCCCAGGCCGTACATGCCGTCGCGGATCGCCACCAGATCCCGCGACACGCTCATCGTCGAGTACGCCCAGGTGAAGGCCACGTCCTGCAGGCCCAGGCCGTAGCGCGGCAGGCAGCGATCGAGAGGCTTGAGCACCTCCGTCTGGGAGGTGTGGTTGATGTAGGCGAAGGGCGAGCGCACCGGCCGGCCGTCCTCGTCGGTGAGGCGCTTGGTGAGCACCACCGCGTAGCGGGTGTTCTCACGCAGGGGCAGCACCGGCTTGAGCAGCAGCGTGTTCGTCTCGCGCTCGTAGAACTCGAGGACGTCGAACTTCGACTGCCCGGGGTGGAGCGTGTTGGGGTGATCGAGCACCCCGTCCATGTCCAGGTCCTCGCCGGGATCGAGCACGTTGTTCCGGTTGAGGTCCTCCTCGCGATCCTCGAAGACGAGCTGCTCACCGTCGCGATCGTTGGAGAAGTAGGAGGGGCGCTCCAGCGTGAGCGGGAAGTTGCCTTCCCCCAGGTCAAGCGGAACGCGCTGGCAGAAGTCGGGCGAGTCGGGGGTGATGTCGATCAGGTACGCCGCGTCGTCGCCGGCGAAGTAGTCGTCGCCCTGGTGGCGGGCGATCAGGTTCTGCACGTCGAGCGGCTTGGAGAAGCCGACGGTGATGGTCTGGTAGGTGCCCCAGCCGTCGAGCTGATCGAGCACCTCGCGGGTGGCGCGTTCCCACTTCGTCGCCGCCAGCATGGACGCGTTGACGCGCCGCTTGGTGGGCGACGTGGCGTCGAAGCGGGTGGCGAAGTCGTTGGGCAGGGGGATCTCGGGCAGCGGCCGGTGGTAGACGTCGAACCTCACCTCGGCTCCGGTGCCCTCCGAGGTCTTCATCAGCCCGCTGCCTTCGGGGGACGTGCAGGCGGCCAGCGCGGCGGCGAGGGCGAAGGTGAGAAGTCGCGTCATCGGTTGCTCCCTGGTGATCTTCGAAAACCGGCTCACAGCGCCACCGTCAGCCGCAGGCGGCCGAAGCCGATCGGCGCCATCACCTGGCCATCGGGCAGCCTGAAGGCGTCGCCTGCCAGGAACAAGCCCCCCTCGCCGGTGACGGAGATGGTGAGCTCCTTGATGGGGTGGAAGCGCACCTGGGCGCCCAGGTCGATCTCGGTGCCGAGGTAGCCACCGGGCGTGCCGCCCAGGAAGTTGAGCGACGTGCCCCCGCTGATGCGCGAGTTGTACGGATCGGTCAGCTTCGCGGTGCCGAAGGCGAACAGCGGCCCGCCGTAGAGATCGAACCAGTCGAACACCGCCACCTTGACGCGCGGGTACAGGTACCAGGCGCCGCTCAGGGAGCCGGCGTTGCCGAGCAGATCGGTCCCCTCGGGAGGAACGCCGACGACGTTGGGATCGGACGCGCGCGCGCCGGACCGGGCGGTCTGGTACGACAGCACCTGGTCGAAGAGGATGAGGCCCACCTTGTAGTCGCGGTCGAAGCGGAAGTTCTCCACCTTGTCGTCGGAGGGGTTCTGATCGCCCGAGGCGAAGCCGCCGTCGAGGTACAAGGTGGTGCGGCGGACCCGGTACGCCGTCTTCCACGCGAAGCCCAACTGCCGCACGCCCAGCACCGACGCGTTCTCGTTTCGCGCCTGGGTGGTGGTGCCGCCGATGCCGACGATCTCCCAGCCGATCTTCAGGCCGCTCTGGTGGCGAGTGAGGAACTCCCATTTGCCCGCGAAGTCGAAGACGAAGGCCTGGGTCTTCTTGCCGCCGTCGGTGACGTGGATGTTCGACTGGTTGCGGTACACCGCGTACATGCCAAACCAGTTCTCGGGATCCTTCGCGAAGCGCAGCGCGATGATCCCCTGGAAGGCGCGATCGCCCTTGGCGAACTCTCCGAAGTTGTCGCGGACGATCAGATCCGCGGCGAAGGCGGTCTCGAAGGCGCGCCAGGCGCCGCCCTTGTTGAAGAGGGGCCGGGCCGCGAGCAGCGCGCGGTAGGTCAGGTTGCCGAACTGCTGCTGGCCGAAGTCGCCGGCCTCGGGATCCCTGCCGCCGTCGTTGGCGAGCAGGCCCAGGCCCCAGTTGGACGTCTGCTGGCCGACGCGGAAGGCGCCCGACGCCCACTTGTACTCGAGGTACAGCTTGCGCAGCTCCAGGGCGGAGATGGGCGGGTACGGCACGCGGCGGGCGAGGTTCGACTTGGTGGTGGGCCAGCCCTCGTTGCCGGGGACCTCCTCGGGGAGATCGGCCGTCACGTCCGGCGCGCCGACGATGGCGCCGGTGGCGGCGTCTGCCTCCGCGATGAGGCCGAAGCCGCCCAGGTGGATTTCAGGCGTCACGCGGACGCGGGTGAGCAACGGGGCGATGGTGTACGGCGCCAGCGTCGCGTCGAGGGGAAAGGCGGTGGCGCCCTGGTAGGAAGCGCGGACGGAGCCGGCGAGCGCGGCCGAGAGGTTCCAGGCGCCCTCCTCTTCCTTCTTGGCGGGCTCCGCGGCGCTGGCTCCGGCGTCGGCCTCGAAGGCGGCGTCCACGGCGACGGCGACGGGCGCGTTGGGCGTGCCGGCGTCCCCGTCCGGCGCACCAGCGTCCACCTCCAGCTCGCGGACCAATTCGCCCGGCTTCGCCTCGGGGTTCGCGACCACCGGCGCCACCGGAATCCCGCCGTCTGCGATCTGGGCACTCTGCGCGTACGCGCCGCCAGCCAGCACCGCCGCCAGCAGCCCGAGCATCCTCTTCGTCATCTTTCGAGTCTCCCCTTCGCAGCGAACCGGGCGGGCCTTAGCACCTGAAACCGGCGCGTGACTACCGCGTTGTCGAGGAGAAACCGTGGGTTCCGATTGGTTCTGGCTGGGAGACTCTTCGGTCGCGCTTCAACGACGACGCGTCTTCATCGCCGCGGCGACGATGGGCCTGGCCCACTTCGGGGTCTGCCCCAGCTCGGGCGGAGCCACGATCTGTCCCGCTCGCCAATGGAGCACGAGGCGAGGCTCTGGCGCGCGGCCACGATCCGGATCGCGATCCTCGCTGTTGTCGTAGAGGTGCAGCTCCGCCAGCCCGGGCAGCAGGTCGATGAGGTGCTCCCGGGCTGCGTCGTAGCGCTTGCGGATCATCGCCTCGGGAATGTCGTGGCCACCCTTCCCCACGCGTGAGCGCACGCGCTCGAGGTGGAGCTCGGGGCTCGCGAGCCCAGCGAACCAGATCCGCACCTCGAAGCCCTTCTGATGAGCCAGCTCGAGCAGCTTCGCGATCGTCCTCCCTCCCAGCGTCGTCTCGAGGGCGAAGCTCTTCCGCTCGGCGATGGCCCGCTCGAGGAGCCTCCGGCCGACTTCCCACGCCCGGCCGTTCGCGTCGGGAAGCGCGAGCCGGGGATTGCCCGCCCGCATCCGCCGCGCGGCCTCATCGGGGTTGAAGAACTCGAGCCCCTGCGCCGCGATGGAAGCGCCGCCGACGCTGCTCTTCCCCGCGCCGTTCGTCCCCGCGAGGACCCAGATCTGCGGCGGCCTTCGCTCAGCCATGCTTCTTCGCAGCCGTCACCGCCGCCCGCCCCAGCTCCTGCGGACTCGCGCCGAAGGCTGCCTTCATCCCCTCGTTGAAGCCCGGGGCCTGCATCCGCTCGAACATCGCGTCGAACTCGGCAGTCAGCGCGTCCAACTGGCGCGTCCGCCCCGCCACCAGCTCGCGGTACTCCTCCATCGACAGCAGCACCGCCTTCGGCGCCTCGTGCCTGGTGATGACGACGGCTCCTGTCCGCAGCGCCTCATCCAGCACCCGGCCGAACTCGTTCTTCGCCTCGCTGGCCGTCACCCGGCTCGCGGTGACCTCGCCCGCGCTCCGGCGTACGTAGACCTCTGACTCGCTCTCCCGGCTCTTCCTGCCTCGCTTCGCGACCATGGCTGGCCTCCAGTGGCCAATTTAGCCAGATTGGCTGGTTGAGCCAAGCGCCGGGGGCTTGACTCCCGATGACGTGGCGCCTACACGCGCTTCCGCTTTCCCGGCCATAGGGGTCTGGAAAGACATGAGTTCGCGACGGTGGTGGGCGCGATCACACCCACCCCCGGCTGGCTGGAGACAGCACGCCGCATCCCCGCTCGCCGGACTTGTCCGGTGGGCAGAACCCGTGGGGAGGAAGCACATGGCGGAAGCAGCAACCCTCGCGCTGATGCGTGAGTACGAGACGGTCTTTCTGGTGAAGCCGGATCTCACCGACGAGAACGTCGACAAGGTGAAGGAGAAGGTCCGCGGCGTGGTGAATCGCGACGGCGGCAAGTTCCTTCGCTTCACCATCTGGGGCAAGAAGAAGACGATGTACCCGGTGGCCAAGCAGCCGCGGGCCATCTACATCCACGCGCACTACCTCGGGCCGTCGAAGCTGGTGGCCGAGATCGAGCGCAACCTGCGCAACCTCGACGAGGTGTCCCGCTACCTGTCCAAGCGCCTGGCCGACGACGTGGATCCCTCCACGCGCCCGGAGCAGGAGGACCTGAAGCTGGCCGGCGACGTCGACGACAACAAGCCCTTCGGCGGCGCCGAGCGCGAGGGCTTCGGCGGCTACGACGACGGCGGCATGGAGGACGACTCCGGTTACGGCAGCTGACGCCACCTGGAACGGATACCGATCATGAGCAAAGACATGGACAGCAAGTACGAGAAGGGCCCTCGCAAGGCGAAGGACAACGGCGACGCCGAGGGTGGCGACGAGAAGCGCGGGCGTGGCTTCTCCCGCCGCAAGGTGTGCCGCTTCTGCGCCGACAAGAACGCGAAGGTGGACTACAAGGATCAGGCCACGCTGAAGTACTTCGTCACCGAGCGCGGCAAGATCATCCCCCGTCGCATCTCCGGGAACTGCGCGCTGCACCAGCGCTCGGTGGCGCGCGCGATCAAGCAGTCGCGCGGCCTCGCCCTCATCCCCTACCTGGTCCTCGCGGGGTAAGCCATGAAGCTCATTCTGCGTGAAGACGTGTACAACCTGGGCAAGTCGGGCGAGATCGTCAACGTCAAGGACGGCTACGCCCGCAACTTCCTGCTCCCCCGCAACCTGGCCATGCTGGCCAACGACGCCAACGTCCGCCAGCTGGAGCACGAGAAGGCGGTCATCGAGCTGCGCCAGCAGAAGATGAAGGGCGCCGCCCAGGAGCTGGCCAAGAAGTTCGAGAACGCCGCGGTGAAGATCACCCGCAAGGTGGGCGAGCAGGACAAGCTGTACGGCTCGGTCACCGCGCTGGACATCGCCGAGGCCCTGGCGGCCGCCAGCCTGAAGGTCGAGCGGCGGATGATCCACCTGCCGGATCCGATCCGCGCGGTGGGTGAGTTCGAGGTGGAGCTGCGGCTGCACCGCGAGGTGACCGCGAAGGTCAAGGTCACCGTCGCGGGCGAAGCGGCTTCGGCCTGACGTCGGTCGTCAGATCCATCTGGTAGAACTCGCGGCCGCGCATCGTCACGACACGGTGCGCGGCCGTGGTGTTTTCAAAGGAGGCATCGATGAGCTTGACTGGTCCGCAGGCCTACCAGGACGTCGCCGCCGAGCGCGCGCTGCTCGGGGCGATCATCACCGACAACGCGGTGCTGGCCAACGTGCAGGAGGTGGTGATCGGCGAGGACTTCGCCAACGCCGCCCACTCCGACATCTTCGGCGCCATGGTGTCGCTCGATCAGCGCCAGGAGCGGATCGATCCCCTGACGCTGGCCGAGCAGCTCAAGGTGCTGGGCAAGCTGGCGTCGGTGGGCGGGCCCAGCTACCTGTCCACGCTGGACCAGGCGGTCCCCTTCTCTCAGAACGCGGTCGAGTACGCGAAGATCATCAAGAACCAGTCCACCCGTCGATCCCTCGCCAACGCCGGCCGGGAGATCATGGAGCTGGCCAGCCAGGAGACGGGCGACGTCGCCGAGCTGATGGACGAGGCCGAGCGGAAGGTCTTCCACATCGCCCAGAAGCGCCGCACCGGCGACTTGAGGCCGATGAACGAGCTGATGGGCGAGGCGCTCGATCTGCTGGACAAGATGAAGCAGTCGAGCTCCGGCATCACCGGGACGGCCACCGGCTTCATCGATCTCGACAACCAGCTCACCGGCCTGCACGGGGGCGAGCTGATCATCCTCGCGGCGCGGCCCGGCATCGGGAAGACCTCGCTGGCGATGAACATCGCCATCCACGTAGGCCTGCACGAGAAGCTGCCGGTGGCGATCTTCAGCCTCGAGATGCCGGCGGTGCAGCTGCTCACCCGCATGCTGGCCACCCACGCGCGCCTGGACATGAAGAAGCTGCGCGGCGGGCGGCTCGCCCCCAACGAAGAGGAGCGGATCAGCGAAGCCGCCAACGAGCTCTTCGGCCTGAAGATGTTCATCGACGACTCGGGCGGGCTGTCGTCCTTCGATCTGCGCGCCAAGGCCCGGCGGCTCAAGCAGAAGGAAGGGAAGATCGGCCTCATCGTCGTCGACTACCTCCAGCTCATGCACCAGAAGGGCAAGGTAGAGAGCCGGCAGCTCGAGGTGGCCGAGATCTCCCGCGCCTTGAAGCAGCTCGCCAAGGAGCTCGACACGCCGATCGTCGCGCTCAGCCAGCTCAACCGGAAGGTGGAGGAGCGCAAGGGCGGCAAGCCCATGCTGTCGGACCTGCGCGAGTCGGGCGCCATCGAGCAGGACGCCGACGTGGTGATGTTCATCCACCGGGACGACGAGGGCGACGAAGAGGGCGGCGGAGGCATGCAGAACCGCTCGGCGATCCCCGTGGAGCTGATCGTCGCCAAGCAGCGCAACGGCCCGGTCGGATCGATCGACCTGGTCTTCCTGCCCGAGCTGACCCGCTTCGAGAGCCGCTCCCGCGGCTGGCAGGAGTGAAGGGGCCTTGCGCGAAGCCCCCGGAAGGCTTTAGGGGAGTGCCTGGCATGACTGTCCCCGCGATCACCGATCCGCAGGCCGTCCCGACGTACGCGCCCACCCCCTTCCAGCGGTGGATCGAAGGCCAGCTCTACGAGGCGAGGGACGCGGTCTTCGTGCGGCTGACGCTGAAGGCGACGGTGTTCGTCCTGCCGCTGATCGTCGCCCTCTACGTGCACTTCGCCTGGTGGCTGGTGCCGGTGCTGTGGGGCGTGCAGCTCGCCTTCTTCGGGCCGCCGGTGATCCTCATGCTGCACAACACCATGCACCGGCCCTTCTTCAAGAAGCACCGGTGGCTCAACCGCGCGCACCCGTACCTGATGAGCGGGCTGTTCGGCATTCCCACCGGCTACATGGAGCACCACGTCGGCATGCACCACGCAGAGAACAACCTGCGCGCCGATCTCTCGTCGACGATGAAGTACCAGCGGGACAACTTCTTCCACTGGCTCGTCTACCTGTTCCGCTTCCTGCTCCTCATCCACGTCGAGTTGACGACGTACCTGGTGTCGAAGAAGCGCGGGGCGCTGGCGCGGCGAGCGATGGTGAGCGACTTCCTCCACGTGGCCGCGATGGTGGGGCTGTGCTTCGTCAACTGGCAGGCCACCGTGGCGGCCTTCATCGTCCCCTACTTCTTCATGCGCGGCGCGATGATGTGGGGCAACTGGGGCCAGCACGCCTTCGTCGACGCGTCGCGGCCCGGCGACAGCTATGTCAATTCCATCACCTGCATCAACTCGCCGTACAACCAGCGCTGCTTCAACGACGGGTACCACATCGGCCACCACGTGAAGCAGAACCGGCACTGGACGGAGCTGCCGCAGGACTTCCTGGACAACGCCGAGCGCTACGCGAAGGAAGGCTGCATCGTCTTCGAGGGGCTGGACTTCTTCATGGTGTCTTTCTTCCTCTTCCTGCGCCGCTACGACGTGCTGGCGAAGCACTTCGTGCGGCTGCCGGGCGACACCCGGACCGACGCGCAGGTCATCGAGTTCCTCAAGTCGCGCACGAAGCGGATCCCCGAGGACGTCCCCGAGGGCGTCGTGATGAACGCGTGACAGTGCCACCTTCAGGTTGACCATTCTTCGCCTCGCATGCAGCCCTCGGTCGACTTCAAAGACCGCCTGATCCTCGTGGTCGACGATGACGAGCACACCCGCAACCTGTTGCGGGATCTCTGCGAGTCTGCCGGCTTTCGGGTGGCCACGGCCGACGACGGCGTCGAGGCCACCGAGAAGATCACCGCCCACAAGCCGGACCTGGTGCTGCTCGACCTGATGATGCCCCGGCGCGACGGGTTCGCCGTGCTGCGCTGGGTCCGCGAGGACGCCCGGTACGCGGAGCTGCCGGTGATCATCCTCACCGCCATCGGCGAGATGGACGGGAAGATCCGCGGCATGGAGCTGGGCGCGGACGACTACGTCACCAAGCCCTTCAAGCTGATCGAGCTGCAGACGCGCATCAACTCCGCCCTCACCGTGCGCGAGTACCGGCGCCGCCTGATGGACGCGGAAGAGGAGCTGTCCCAGTTCCGCGCGCTCGATCCCGTCACCGGCGCGGGCACGTACTCCCAGCTCAAGGCCAGCCTGGACGGAGAGCTGGCCCGCAGCCGCCGCTACGGCCGCCCCGCCGCCTGCCTGATGCTCGGCTTCGATGACTACCAGGCCCTGCGCTACGAGCTGGGCCGCGACGCGTCCGATCAATACCTGGCCCGCGCCGCCCAGGGCATCAACGGGTGCCTGCGCGGCGCCGATCGCCTCTTCCGCGTCGACACCGACGAGTTCGTGATCCTCCTCCCCGAGACGGATCTTTCCGGCGCCCGCGTGGTGGCCGAGCGGCTCAGCAGCGTCTTGAAGACGATCTCGGCCGACGGGCCCAACGGGAAGGTCGGCGTGGTGGCGCGCTTCGGCGGGGCCGTGTTCCCCCACGAGCGCGTGCGCACCACCGAGGATCTGTTGCGCGAAGCGAACCAGTCCTTCCGGGGGCTGCAGCAGAAGGCCGGGGCGTTGATCTTCGAGGCGTGAGGAGGGAGCTGCTCCCGGCTCACCCGCTGACGCCGTAGGTCCAGTGCCAGTACTCGCCGGACACGGTGTTGCGGAAGCCGAAGCGCCCGGCGTTGGCGCTCAACCAGGCGAAGGCGCGCGTGCCGTAGCCGCCGACGCCGCCGAGGTCCACGGCCACCCCGCCCTGGTGGTTGGAGTAGCCGGGAGGCGCCGCGAGGTTGCCCTGGCCGGACAGGTAGAGCTGGTAGAGGCGCCGCTGCTCGGCCATCGAGCGGAAGCCGCTCACCGCGGAGAGGCTGACGCCGGCCCGGTGGGCGGCCTTCACCATCTTCTTGTAGGCGCGGGCCGCGTCCGCGCGCAGCGCCTCGCCGTTGCCCACCGACACCACCCTGATGGGGCGAGGCGAGCCGTTGACGTAGCCGACGACGCGCCGCCCCGGGCGGATGACGTGGTCCACGGGGTCCAGGCCCAGCGCCCGGCGCGCGCGGTTGGTCTGCCGGAGGCCCATGCGGTACTCGGCCGGGCGCAGGTGGTCGAGCGCGCGGCGCCGCACGTCCTTGACGCGCTCCTTGTCCCGGGCGATCTCCCGTCGATCCCCTCGCACCTCGCGCTTGTCCTGCCGCACCTCGCGGCGGGTGTCCTCGAGGCGCTCGCGCCCGCGCGCCAGCCCCGCCACGCCACCGGCGATCTCCTGCTGCTTGCCATCGAGGCGGGCGTCGAAGCTGTCCACGAGCTTCTGGCGGCGCGCGCCGAGCGCCTCGAGCTGCGTCGCCAGCGCCGGATCGCCCTGGCCAGTGAGCGGATCGATGGTGGCGTCGTACGCAGCCTCAAGCGCCTGCCGCCGCTCGTCCACCTGGGCCAGCCGCGCTCGCCGCGCGTCGCGCAGGTGGGAGAGATCCTTCCGGTCGCCCTTGAGCTCCTTCCTGGCGTCCTCGAAGGCGTCGCGCTGCCGCTCCAGCCGCCGGCGGTCCTGCTTGAGCTCGCGGCGATCCTCCTTCAGCTCCCGGCGATCCTTGGTCAACTCCCGGTGCGCCCCCCGGAGGTGGCGGAGATCCTTCATCAAGCGGCGAATGGGTGAGGCCATGGTTCCGAAGTGTCGGCTTCGGACACACTCGGGTTTCAAGAGGCCACGGCAAGGGGCCTTACGTTTTCGCGGTATTTTCGTCACGCCTCTCCGCGGCGCCTCGAGGGGGCGTCGTCGGAGAGAGCCGCTGCTGCCTCAGTTGATGCCGCCCGTGCAGGAGCAGACCGACTGGTTGCAGGTGTCGCCCGGCTGGCAGCCACCGCAGTTGGGCTTGCACACGCAGGTGCAGGTGGCCGGATCGGCGTCATAGGTCGGGCCGCAGTTGAGGGCCGCCGTGTCACACACGCAGCCGCACACCCCCGCGCCGTTCTGGAAGCGGTAGCCGGGCGGGCACGACGCCGTCTGCTTGCACTCGCAGGCGCAGGCCGTCACGTTGCACTGCTGGAACGGCGAGCAGGTGCCGCCGCAGTCCTGGGTGCAGACGTAGTCACAGACCAGCCGGTTGGTGTCGCACACCCTGCCCGGCGGAGGCGTCCCGCCGCAGTTGGCCGGGCACTCGCAGACGTTCGTCATGAAGTTGCAGGCCAGCCGGCCGCGGCAGAAGTCTGGATCGGCCGGATCGTAGTAGGTGGTGTCCTGGCTGCAGGGCGGCGGGTTGCCTGACGGGTTGGGCGTGTTGTCCACCCAGTACCGGTACGACACCGCCGCGGCCATGGTGGTGGACCCCGGCCGGCACGCCCCGAAGAAGGAGATGGTGCGGTTGATCCCGTCGAAGTCGAAGCCGTTCATCCGGCTGCGGGGAATGTCGTCCTTGTTGCACATGGTGCCGTCCAGCACGACGTCCATCGCCACCTTCACCGAGGCCCCGATGGGCGGCTTCTGCATGCGGTAGCCCGCCGCCGCGATCGACGACTGGACGATCGCCGCCATGGTGGTCTGGATCGACGCGGTGTTGTTGATCGCCCCGCGAATGCCGCCCGTGGCCGTCGTCACCTGCGGCGTGCGCTGCGGGTTGTTCTGCGTCTCACCGTTGCAGTTGGCGCCCGTCGGACAGACGATCGCGTGCACCGGCACGTTCACGTTGAGGCGATTCTTGGTCCCCGTGCCCTGCGCGGTGAAGAAGGTGACGAAGTTCTGGATGTTCTCGCGGGGCGAGCCGGTGGAGGTGTACCCGGACGTCTGATCGTCGGCGTCGCCGAGGATGATCACCGCCAACTGCGCGTCGGAGCGCACCCGGTTCACCTGCTCCGTCATCGGCAGCGGCAGCACGGTGACGTCGTCGACCGACTTCCGCGCCGCGCCCAGCACGCCCTCGGTGCCGCTGCCGCCGATCCCCACCCAACACCCTCCGTTGGCGCCGTTGGGATCGCCGCCGTTGGAGTCGCACGCCGGGAAGGGCATGGGCACGGTCCGGCAGGTGCCGCCGGTACAGGTGCTGTTCTGCGTCAGCCACGCCCGGAACTGGTTGATGTTGCGTGTGAAGCCGCGCCGCACGCTGCGGTTGTTGCTGGTGCCGGTGAGGTGGTACTCGCTCGTCACCAGCGCGATCCGCCAGTCCAGCGTGGAGTTCCCCAGCGCCGTGGCCATCGCCCCGGCCGCGTCCGCCAGGGCCTGCTGGCTGCCGGCCATGGAGCACGAGTCGTCCACCACCACCAGGAAGTCCACCTTCCCGCTCGCCGGCGCGAAGGTTTCGCACTGGTAGGCGTTGTAGTCGCCAAACTGCGCCACCGCCGAGCCGCCCGCGGTGTCGCTCATCACGAAGAGGGGCGCGCCGTTGTAGGCGGCCAGAGGGGTGAGCGCGACGATCACCACCACCGCCGAGTTGGTGCGGTGCAGGTACTCCACCTGCACCTTGAAAGGGCCGGTGCCGCCGCCGGCGCCCATCAGCGAACCCGCGCCGGTACCCACCATGGCCTCGGCGATCGCGTTGGCGTGGGTCTTCACGTCTGCCCCGGCCGCCTGATCATAGAAGGCCTGCAGCGCGGGGATCGCGTCCCAACTGGTGAAGGTCTGGGTGATCTCGTTGGACAGGGCGCCCAGGCCGGCCAGCACCGGCTTCAAGGCCGCTTCGTCGTCGGTGGGCGTCGTCGCCATGCCCGGCGCCGCCTGCCGCCAGGCGAGGAAGGCCGTCCCGTTCATCGGATCGAAGCCGATCAGCCCCTTCACCGAGCCGCCCACGGACATGGTGCGGATCTCCGTGTAGGTGGCGGGCAGGCCAAGCTGCAGATCGGGCAGCGCCTCGCCCCGGAACAGCACGGGCCTCAGGTTCATCACCGTGCAGACCTGGCCGGCGGGGCCAGTGCCGTCCGCCATGTTGTTGGGGTCCAGCTCCCCCGGATCCACGCGGCCGTTCTGGTTGGTGTCCTCGGCGCCGTCGTCGATGCCGTCACCGTCGGAGTCGCGGTTGGTCGGGTTGGTGGTGGTGCCGGGATCCAGATCCACCGGCACGTTCATACACAGCGTGGCGTCGGCGATGTTGGCGGTGACCAGGCCTGTCTCCACGCCGTCGGACAGCCCGTCGCCATCCGTGTCCAGGCGGCGCGGATCCGTCTCGCCCAGATCCACCATGCCGTTGGCGTTCTGATCCTCGCCGCGGATCATCCCCTGGGTGGGCCCGTCGAGCAGCCCGTCGCAGTCCGTGTCGCGGCGCAGCGGGTTGGTCTCGCCCGGGTCGAGGAAGCCGTTGTGGCTCGCGTCCTCCACGCCGTCACGCAGGCCGTCCCCGTCGGTGTCGGCGTTCATCGGATCCGTCTCGCCCGGATCCACCGTGCCGTTCTGGTTCTTGTCCTCGACGCGGTTGGGGAGCCCGTCCATATCCGAGTCGGGGTTGTTGGACGGCCCGCAGTCGGTGGCCAGGTTGGGATCGGTCTCTCCCGTGTCCACGGTGCCGTTCTGGTTGGCGTCCTCCGCGCCGTCGAGGCAGGTGTCGCCGTCGGTGTCGTTGCGCAGGGGGTCGGTCATCGTCACCGTGACCTCGACGCCGTCGTTGATGAAGTCACCGTCGGTGTCCTTGCGCCGGGGATCCGTCTCCCCCGCGTCCACCGCGCCGTTGTGGTTGGCGTCCTCGGCCCCGTCGTTGAGCCCGTCGAAGTCCGTGTCGGGGTTGTTGGCGTCGGTCTCGGTGGGCTCGGCGCGGCCGTTGTGATCGACGTCCTCCGTGCCGTCGGGGATCCCGTCCCCGTCCGAGTCCGTCTCGGTGGGGTTGGTGCGGCTGGTCGGATCCGCGTCACCCGCGAAGGTGCAGCGGGGATCGACCGAGGACACCCGCCCCGCTTCGATGCCGTCGATGATCCCGTCGCTGTCCGTGTCCGGGTTGGCCGGGTTGGTGCGCTTGCCGCCCGGGTAGATGTTGCCGAACTCTTCAGCGTCGTTGAGCCCGTCGCAGTCCGAGTCCTTCAGCGGGTTCTGCGGATCGTTCGGATCGACGATGATGGTGCCGCCGCCGCCTGTGCCCCCGCCGCCAGCGCCGCCGCCTCCGCCGCCGCCCGTTCCGCCTCCGGTCACGCCGCCGCCCGTGCCGCCTCCCCCGCCGTCCGGGTTGGAGGGTGGTGTTGAACAATTGCAGCCCGCGAGCATGACGGACAGCACGGCAACCCACACGCCGCGCAGCAGCGTGGTCCTTCGAAGGTGAATGTCACTCATAGTCTGGCTCGGGGCTCCCGCTTTCGTGTCTCGGCCCGGAACTAACGCTGACCAGTATAGACGCCACCCCTCACCGAGGGCAGTTTGCGGCCACACGCCCGCCACAGGCATGTAGGTCCGTGTCGGCGCTAGTGCCGGCGCTCGCGGGCGCGGTTCACCAGCGCCTTGTAGACGCCCAGCTGCGGGGGGACGGAGTCGATCATCAGCTCCGGGTGCCACTGCACACCCACCACGAAGGTGCCCGCGCCGGGCTGCTCCACCGCCTCCACGAGGCCGTCCGGGGAGTGGGCCGAGGCGACCAGGCCTTCCCCCACCTTCTTCACCGCCTGGTGGTGGGTGGAGTTCACCATCAACTGGCCCTTGCCCACGGAGTCGGCGAGCGCGGTGTCGGCCTTCACCTCCACCGGGTGCTGGGGCTGGGTGCGATCGTGGGCCTGCTCGTGCGGCCGGGCGTCAGGCACCTCGCGGGCGATGTCCTGGAAGAGCGTCCCTCCGAAGGCGACGTTGATGAGCTGCATGCCTCCGCAGATCCCGAGGATCGGCAGGTGGCGCTGCAGCGCAGCCTTGAGCAGGGCCAGCTCGAAGCCGGTGCGGGCGGCCTTCACCGGGCCCAGCCCCTCGCGGGCCGTCTCGCCGTAGTGCTCGGGCGCGATGTCGAAGGCGCCGCCGGTGATGACGAGGCCGGAGAGGCGATCGAGCCAGCAGTCGATGACCGTCCGGTCCTCCGAGTAGGGCAGCACGAAGGGAAGGCCTCCGGCGCGCAGCACCGCATCGGCGTAGGCGGCCTTCACGTCGTACCTGGGGAAGGGCTGTGACGCGGTGGGCTCCGAGGAGTCGGGGGTGATCCCGATGCTCGGCCGGCGGGGGTGGCCATGGTGCTTCATCTGGCGGCCAAGAATGCCCGGTGCAGGTCGCGAGCGCGAGCAGGCAGATCGTCCGCGCGCAGCAGCTCACCCGCCACCGCCGCGCAGGTGGCCCCGGCCTTCGCCACCTCGGCGATGGTGCCCAGGGTGATCCCCCCGATGCCCACCACCGGCAGCGGCGAGGCCCGGACGAGCTGCGCGAAGCGCAGGAGGCCCAGCGGCGGGTGGCCGACCTCCTTGGTGGCGGTGGGGAAGATCGGCCCCAGCCCGACGTGATCCGCGCCGGCGGCCTTCGCCTGCTCGATGTCCTCCAGCGAGCGGGTGGTGGCGCCGATCATCGCCTCGACGCCCAGCAGCCGCCGCGCCACGGAAGGAGCGAGATCGTCCGCGCCCAGGTGCACCCCGTCCGCGCCGCCGGCGAGGCAGAGATCCACCCGATCGTTGACGATCACCCGCGCGTCCCTCGGCCGGGCCAGCGCCACCACCGCGCGGATCGCCTCCAGCGCAGGGCGATCGGCGGTCGTCTCCAGCCGAAGCTGCAGCACCGGCGCGCCGCCCTCCAGCGCCGCCCGGGCCTTCTCAACCAGCGAACGCTCGGGCCGGACCGCGTCGTCGATCAGCGCGTACAACCCGCGGGGGAGCTTGTAGGGCATTCCGCGCCTGTTATAAGCGCCGCGTCACTTTCCGCAGCAGGAGCCACCGGCCATGTCGAACGACATCGACTACACGACCCTGGACAAGCGCACGATCGACCGCCTCGTCCGTCAGGGGATCGCCGACGAGAAGACGATCGACAAGGCGCTCAAGGCGCTGCCGGACCTCGCGGACCGGGCCGCGAAGGTTGAGGCCTCGCTGATCGACGACGACCTCGACGACGAGGACGAGGAGTAGGGACCGCCATGGCCGAGCGCCGCGGAGAGACCTTCGTGATGCGCGAGGAGGCCGGCCCGCTGACCTTCAGCGCCGTGCTGCTGGGCGTGGCCTCCACCACCTTGATCCACCTGGGCGTCTCGCCTCACCCGGAGACCGGTGAGAAGCGCGTCGACCTCGACACCGCCCGCGAGTGGATCGACGTGCTCGAGCTCTTGCGGGAGAAGACGAAGGGCAACCTCACCTCGGACGAGGAGAAGCTGCTCGGCTCCCTCCTCAACGATCTGCGCCTGCGCTTCGTCGAACACAGCACCGCCTCCCGGGGATGAAGGCCCCCCCGCCCTACCCCACGATCTTCCGCGTGGCCCTGCTGGCCGCCGTCACGGCGGGGGCGTTGATGTCCTTCAGCGCGGCGCAGGGCGTGGGCCTGGCGATCATGGCTCCAGACGCCCCCCGCGACGCCGAGGTGAAGCTGGGCGCGCTCGCAGGCCTGACGCCCTGGGCGAAGGAGCAGGAAGCGGCGCTCCAGGCCAGCCGCCGCGCCACCTTCGCGGCGATCGAGTCGATGGGCGCTGCCCGCGTGGTGATCCTGCTCGGCCTGTCGGCGACGGCGTCGATGGTCTTCCTGGGCGCCCTCTTCCTGCGCTGGTCCGCCAACACCCCGAGGTGGGCGATCGCCCGCCTCCTCGGCCGGGCCGCCCTGGCGGTGGCCTTCTTCCGCACCCTCGACGGTGCGCAGGAGCTGGTGATCACCCGCCGCGCCACCGACGCCGCGATCAAGGTGCTCATCGCCGCCGAGGTGCCCGACGCCTCCGCCGGGGCCGGCTACACGCTGGGGGTGATCAGCGCGCTGAGCGTGGGCTGGACGGCCTTCGTGGTGGCCCTCTTCCTGGCGCTGGGCGGCTACTTCAAGAGCGAGAAGGTCAGGAGCCTCTTGAGCGCGACCTCGGGCGACGAGGGCTGACGCTCCAGGTCGCGGGTTTCAGCGCACCGCGGCGAGCACCGCCTGGTGCTGGAGCACCTGCGCCGGCTCGGGGAAGAGCTGCCACAGGGGCCGGGGCGAGAGCGCCTGGCCGAGATCGATGAAGGCGGTGGCGTGCCGGGGGATCCGCAAGAGCTGCTCCCGGCGAATGCCCAGCACGCGCGCCACGTACCCCAGCGGCCACTTCGCCTGGGCCCGCTCGAAGGCGCGCTCGTCCTCGTCGTCGGGCAGCTCCGCGTCCTCGTAGCGCAGGGCCTCGCCGCCCACCCGCCGGCCCGCGGCGTACGCCACCACCTGCTCCACCTCGTCGGGATCGAAGGCGTAGGCGTGGACGGTGACGCGCAGGTGCTCGGACAGCCTCCGGGCCAGCGCGTGGTGCGAGAGGTACCAGCGCGCCCCCGCCCGGCCGTAGGTGAAGGGCCCGTCGAAGGCGAAGCGGGCGATCCGCGGCCCGCCCAGCACCGTCACCAACAGGGCCGCGTCGTCGGGCGACTGGCCGTCTTCCTCGAGTGCTTCACGCGCCAGCCGCTGCAACCACGCCGCGTCGACGTCCTCGTACTGGCACAGGTACCCACCGTGCGATTCCACTTCGAAGGCCCCCCTTGAAGTCGGCAAAAAAGGCCCGCGGCGAATACACCTTCCGACCTCGCCCGACAAGAGAAGCCCCGCAGAAAGGGCCGATTTTCTTCAGGTTTATGACGCGCCGCGACACAACCCGGTCAGGGAGTTGATTCGGCGGTCAACGTGCCCCGCAGCTTGCGCGCCAAGGCTCGGCCCTTAGCTTGGGCGCATGCGAATGGACAAGTTTACGCTCAAGGCGCAGGAGGCGATCCAGGAAGGCCAGGCCCTGGCGCGCCGAGCGAGCCACTCCAGCTACGAGCCCGAGCACCTGCTGCGGGCGCTGGTGGATCAGTCCGACGGCGTGGTGGTGCCGCTGCTGCAGAAGATCGGCGTGGACGTGCGGCTGGTCGGCCAGCGGGTGGACGAGGCGATCGCGCGGCTGCCGACGATCAAGGGCGCCAACACGCAGCTGTCGAACCGGCTGGTGCAGTTGTTGGAGCGGGCGGAGGACGAGGCCAAGGCGCTCAAGGACGAGTACACCTCGAGCGAGCACCTGCTGTTGTCCTTCGCGCAGGACAAGGGGGCGGCGGGCGAGCTCTTGAAGAGCTCCGGGGTGACGAAGGAGCGGATCGCCACGGCGGTGAAGGGGCTGCGCGGCACGGGGCGCGTCACCAGCCAGGACGCGGAAGGCACCTACCGGGCGCTGGAGAAGTACGGGCGCGATCTGACCGAGGCGGCGAAGGGCGGGAAGCTGGATCCGGTGATCGGCCGCGACGAGGAGATCCGCCGCACCATCCAGGTCCTCTCCCGGCGCACCAAGAACAACCCGGTGCTGATCGGCGAGCCCGGCGTGGGGAAGACGGCGATCGCGGAAGGGCTGGCGCGGCGGATCGTCGACGGGGACGTGCCCGAGAGCCTCAAGCGCAAGAAGCTGGTGTCGCTGGATCTGGGGGCGATGGTGGCGGGCGCCAAGTTCCGCGGCGAGTTCGAGGAGCGGCTCAAGGCCGTGCTGAAGGAGGTCGCCCAGGCCCAGGGGGAGATCATCGTCTTCATCGACGAGCTGCACACGCTGGTGGGCGCGGGGAAGGCGGAGGGCTCGATGGACGCGGGCAACATGCTCAAGCCCGCGCTGGCCCGCGGCGAATTGCACTGCATCGGCGCCACCACCCTGGACGAGTACAGGAAGCACATCGAGAAGGACGCGGCCCTCGAGCGCCGCTTCCAGCCGGTGCTGGTGGGCGAGCCGTCGGTGGCCGACACCATCTCCATCCTGCGGGGGCTCAAGGAGCGCTACGAGGTGCACCACGGCGTGCGGATCCAGGACTCGGCGCTGGTCGCCGCGGCGACCCTGTCCAACCGGTACATCAGCGACCGCTTCCTGCCGGACAAGGCGATCGACCTGGTGGACGAGTCGGCGTCCCGGCTGCGGATCGAGATCGACTCCATGCCCACCGAGGTGGACGAGGTGCGCCGCAAGCTGATGCAGCTGGAGATCGAGCGCGAGGGCCTGAAGAAGGAGTCCGACGTGCACTCGAAGGAGCGCCTGTCCACGCTGGAGAAGGAGATCGCCGAGGCCCACGAGAAGCTGTCCGGCATGAAGGCCCACTGGGAGGCGGAGAAGGCGATCATCACCTCCATCCGCGCGGTGAAGGAGAAGATCGAGCTGGCCCGCAATGATCAAGCCGACGCCGAGCGGCGCAGCGATCTGAACAAGGCGGCGGAGATCAAGTTCGGCGTGCTGCCGTCGCTGGAGAAGGAGCTCGGCCAGCAGCAGGCGCGCCTCTCGGAGCTGCAGCAGCGGCAGCGCTTCCTCAAGGAGGAGGTGGACTCCGAGGACATCGCCGAGGTGGTGGGCAAGTGGACGGGCATCCCCGTGTCGCGCCTTCTGGAGGGCGAGGTGCAGAAGCTGGTGAAGATGGAGGAGCGGCTGGAGCTGCGTGTCATCGGCCAGAAGAGCCCGATCGAGGCGGTGTCGAACGCGGTGCGGCGCGCGAGATCCGGCTTGCAGGATCCCCACCGGCCGATCGGCTCCTTCATCTTCCTGGGGCCCACCGGCGTGGGGAAGACGGAGACGGCCAAGGCGCTGGCGGAGTTCCTGTTCGACTCCGATCAGGCGATCGTCCGCATCGACATGTCGGAGTACATGGAGAAGCACGCCGTCTCGCGGCTGATCGGCGCGCCCCCGGGGTACGTGGGCTACGACGAGGGCGGGCAGTTGACGGAGGCGGTGCGGCGGCGGCCGTACTCGGTGGTGCTCTTCGACGAGATCGAGAAGGCCCACCCCGACGTGTTCAACGTGCTCCTGCAGATCCTCGACGAGGGGCGGCTGACGGACGGCCAGGGGCGGACGGTGGACTTCAAGAACACGGTGTTGATCATGACGTCCAACATCGGCGCGCAGGCGATCCAGGAAGGCCTCGCCGGCTCGAAGTCGCTGGACGCGCACACCCGGCGCGAGGTGATGGAGGCCCTCAAGCAGCAGTTCCGGCCGGAGTTTCTGAATCGCGTGGACGAGGTGGTGCTGTTCGAGCCGCTCACGCAGGAGGACATCGCCAGGGTGGTGGACCTGCAGATGGCGCGGCTCAAGGCGCTGGCGGCGGACAAGCGGATCACCCTGGAGCTGACGGCGGGCGCGCGCGGCTTCTTGGCGCAGCAGGGGTACGATCCGGTGTACGGGGCGCGGCCCCTGAAGCGGGCGATCCAGAAGTTCGTGCAGGATCCGCTGGCGCTGAAGATCCTCGGCGGCGAGTTCGTCCCCGGCGATCACGTGACGATCGACGCGGCGGGCGAGGCGCTGGCGATGAAGGCGCAGCCCCGCGCGTGACTAACCCCGGAGTTCACCTGGGTAGAGCATGGATCGCGCAGGACGTTGCCCGGAGGTCGAGAAGCGAGGAGGGAGCGGGCTGGTGGGCCCGTGACCGACGAGCGACGACGAGATCCGAGCAAGGGACCAGCGAGGCGTGCTCTGCTCAGGCGATCTCCGGGGTTAATCCTCCCTGTCCCCCTGGGGAGAGGGTTGGGGAGCGGGGCTGCTCTTCCCTTCAGCCCGCGCGAGAAACTCCGCGTACTCCGCCTTCCGCTTCTCGGCCTCGACGTCGGCGACGGCCTGCGCGGCGTCCGCCGAGGCGAGCCCTCGCGACACGGCCCAGGAGACCAGGCCCACGCCGCCCACCAGGGTGAGCGCGCGCGCGACCATGTCACCGGGGCTGCCCATCACCCAGTCCAGGCCGTCGCTGGCGGTGGCGAGCATGAGGCCGAAGGCCTCGCCGGACAGGGTGGCGGTGACGGCGAAGCGCAGGGCCTGCACGCCGAGGTAGCGGCCGGCGGCCCACCCGAGGAAGGGGAGGATCGCCCACAGCCAGGTGCGCAGGAGGATCCAGTGGAGGAGCCACGCGGCGGCCTCGTTGGAGATTGCCCCGAGGCGCTCGCCGACGCGCACCGACAGGCCGCTCATCACGAAGCCGCCCAGGATGAAGGCGAAGACGCCGGAGCCGACGAGGAGGACGGCGCGGCGGGAGGCGCTCTCGGCGCGGCCCAAGCGGCCAGGCTCCTTCTTGTTGGGACCCGGCGCGGGAGGCGCGACCGCCTTGTCCGGTCCCCTCGCCTCCCCGGCCGCCCCGTCTCCGCTGGTCGGCTCACTCATCGTCTTCCCCATCCTCGCGCGGTCCCTGGCCGTAGAACACCTCGTCGAGGCACAGCCCGTGGGGAGGCGCGGTCGGCCCGGCGCGGGTGCGATCCCGCGAGTCGAGCAACTCGGCCACCCACCTGGGCTCCTGCTTGCTGCGGCCGATCTCCACCAGGCTGCCCACGAGGTTGCGGACCATGTGCTTGAGAAACGCCGTCCCCTCCACCACCAGGGTGAGCTCGTCGCCGGCAGCGCCGGTGAGCTCGATCCGCTTGAGCTCCCGCACCGCGCCCTTCGCCTGGCAGTCCGAGGCGCGAAACGCAGAGAAGTCGTGCTCGCCGATCAGCTGACGCGCCGCTTCCTGCATGGCCGGGACGTTCAAGGGCAGGAAAATTTCCCAGTGGGAGTGGCGACGCAGCGGCGAGCGCGACCGCCGGTTGCTGACCCGGTACACGTACCGTTTGCCGCGCGACCAGCGACGAGGATCGAACGCGGGATCGACCTCCTCGGCCTTCACCACCGCAATGTCTTCGGGCAGATGGGTGTTGAGGCCCATCCACCAGGCCTTCATCGGGAGGCTCAAGGGCGCGTCGAAGGACACCACCTGCCCCCGCGCGTGGACGCCTGAGTCGGTCCGGCCCGCGGCGTGTACGGAGATGGCGTGGCCGGTGAGTTCCTGGAGGGCGCGCTGCACCCTGCCCTGCACCGAGGTGCCGTTCTGCTGGATCTGCCAGCCGACGTAGTTGGTCCCGTCGTACTCCAGCACGAGCTTCACGCGGGCCATGTGTCGCCACTATCCCACATGGAACCCGGAATCGGGATGGGTTGTCCTAGCCGCCCATGCCGCCCGACGTGCTCCTCGCCCTCGCTTCGAGTGGTCTCACGCTGGTCGCCTCGCTGATGTTCCTGGTGGGCGACGGGCCGTTGGAAGAGGCGCCGGACGATCCACGCAACCACGTCGCCTTCTGTCTGCCCCCGGCGCGCGCGCGCCCCCAGCCCCGGCCTCCTCCCCTCCCCTCGTCGCCGGAGTGCGCCGTCTCGGTGAGGACGCCGGCGGTGGAAGGCGTGCTGACGCTCAAGCCACAGGGTGACGAGTGGGTGGTGACGCTGGACTGGGCGCCGATGGCCGACGTCCCCGCGCTGGCGCTCAACGAGCACGGCGAGGGCACGGGCGCGGTGCACGATCTGCGCTGGCACGGGAAGGCCGGCGTGGCGCGGCCGGTGCGTCGCACCTGGAAGCAGAAGCCAGGGCAGGCGTAAGGCCTCGCGTTTGCGGGCCCCCCGGCCGAGCTGCCGAGTCGTCTCTCACGCGGACCTCGTGAAAGAAATGAAGGCCAGGGCCTGTCCTCGTCGATGAGCCCTGCGCGCGGCAGCGCTGATCAGCGGTACTTGAGGAACCCGCCCAGCACGTCGCGCACCAGGCTGCTCACCGACACGCCGTGCCGCTTGGCGATCGCCGCCAGTTGCTCGAACTCGCGGCCGCCGACCTGGACAGTGAGCGCCTTGTCGGCGCCGTTGCCCGACGCCGGTAGGTCCGCCACCTCGCTGATCGGCTCGATGCTGGAGATGATCTCCTCGGCCTCCTCGACGATCTCCTCGGGGCCGGCGGGGCTGCGCAGGGACGCCAGGCGCTCCCGCTCCTCCTCCAGCTCGTCGTTGAAGAGCTGCTTGAGGAAGTTGGAGAGGTGGATGTTGGACGGGGTGAACTCGTACTGGGAGAGGAACTGGTCCAGATCGTACTGCATCTCCCAGGCGGTCTGGTACCGGCGCTCGCGATCCTTCTCCAGCGCCTTCATCAGGATCGCCTCGACCGCCTCGGGGATGTCCGCCTTGAAGTAGCTGGGCGCGTAGATCTTCCCCTCGGTGATCGACTTGAGGATCGCCACCTCGCTGTCGCCGGTGAAGAGCTTGAAGCCAGTCAACCACTCGTACAGCACCACCCCCAGCGAGAAGAGGTCGCTGCGGTTGTCCAGCGACTTGCCCATGCACTGCTCGGGCGACATATAGGACAGCTTGCCTTTGATCTCCCCGGCGCGCGTCTGCTCGATC
This sequence comes from Myxococcales bacterium, assembly GCA_020846875.1. Taxonomy (GTDB): domain Bacteria; phylum Myxococcota; class Myxococcia; order Myxococcales; family Myxococcaceae; genus JADLDB01. Next base: position 25,406 of record JADLDB010000099.1, read on the forward strand.
TGGTTGGCGGCCTTGGCGATGCCGAAGTCCAGCACCTTCACCGTGCCGTCGAAGGACACGAAGATGTTCTCGGGCGTGACGTCGCGGTGCACGATGTGCAGCGGGTGCCCGTAGAGATCGGCGCGCTGGTGGGCGTAGTACAGGCCCTCGCACACGCTGGAGGCGATCTTCAGCGCGTACACCATGGGGAACGGGATCCCCAGGGCGTCGGCTTTGGGGATGATCCGCCGCATGTCGCGGCCGAAGATGTATTCCATCGCGATGAAGTACGACTCGTTGATCTTCCCGAGGTCGTAGATCTGCACGATGTTGGGGTGGTTCAACTGCGCCGCCAGCTTCGCTTCGTTGAGGAACATCTTCACGAAGTTGGGCTGCTTGGAGAGGTGCGGGCGGATCCGCTTGATGACGATCGTCTTCTCGAAGCCCTCGAGGCCCGCCTGGCGCGCGAGGAAGATCTCCGCCATCCCGCCCACGGCGATACGGTCGACCAGCGTGTACTTGCCGAAGCGGACGGGCTTCTTTGCTTCCGAGGCGGACATCGAGCGGCGCGGACTGTAGCAGGGTGTGCGCCGCCCTGCGCAGATCTCAGGCGTAGTCTTCGATCGGCGGGCAGGAGCAGATCAGCTTTCGATCGCCCAGCACATTGTTGACGCGCCCCACCGCCGGCCAGAACTTGTGGGCCTTCACCCAGGGCAGCGGGTAGGCGGCCTTCTGGCGGGAGTACGGGCGGCTCCACTCGTCGGCGGACACGGCCTCGGCGGTGTGCGGGGCGTTCTTGAGCGGGTTGTTGTCTTTGGGCCACCCGCCGGCCTCGATCTGGGCGATCTCGGCGCGGATGGAGATCATCGCGTCGCAGAAGCGATCCAGCTCCGCCTTCGACTCGCTCTCGGTGGGCTCGATCATCATCGTGCCGGCCACCGGGAAGGACACGGTGGGCGCGTGGAAGCCGTAGTCCATCAGCCGCTTGGCCATGTCCTCCACCTCCACCCCGCTGCTCGTCTTCAGCTTGCGGGGATCGACGATGCACTCGTGGGCCACGCGCTGTTGGCTGCCGCGGTACAAAACTGGGTAGCTGGCCTCGAGCCGCTCGGCCACGTAGTTGGCGGAGAGGATGGCCAGCTTCGTCGCGTGCGTCAGGCCGTCGGCGCCCATCAGGCGAATGTACATCCACGAGATGAGGAGGATGCTGGCGCTGCCGAAGGGCGCCGCCGACACCGCGCCCGTGGCCTTCGCCCCGCCCGTCTTCACCAGCGCGTGCCCGGGCAGGAAGTCGGCCAGGTGCTTCGCGACGCAGATCGGCCCCACCCCGGGGCCGCCGCCGCCGTGCGGGATGCAGAACGTCTTGTGGAGGTTGAGGTGGCACACGTCGGGGCCGAAGTCGCCCGGCCGGCACAGGCCCACCTGGGCGTTCATGTTCGCGCCGTCCATGTAGACCTGCCCGCCGGCGGCGTGGACGACGGCGCAGATCTCCGAGATCGCCTCCTCGAAGACGCCGTGCGTGGACGGGTACGTCACCATCAGCGCCGCCAGGTCCTTCTGGTGCGCCTGGGCCTTGGCCTTCAGGTCTGCGACGTCGACGTTGCCGTTCTCGTCCGTCCTGACGACCACCACCTCGTAGCCGGCCATCACCGCCGAGGCCGGGTTGGTGCCGTGCGCCGAGGCGGGGATCAAACAGACGTGGCGGTGCCCTTCGCCGCGGGCCTCGTGGTACGCGCGGATGACGAGCAGCCCGGCGTACTCGCCCTGGGAGCCGGCGTTGGGCTGCAGCGAGCAGGCCGCGAAGCCGGTGATCTCCGACAGGTAGCCTTCCAGCTCCCTGAAGACCTGCGCGTAGCCCTGCCACTGCGAGGCCGGCGCGAAGGGGTGGAGCGCGTTGAAGCCGGGCCAGGTGACGGGCTCCATCTCGCTGGTGGCGTTCAGCTTCATGGTGCAACTGCCGAGCGCGATCATCGAGTGCGTCATCGACAGATCCTTCGCCTCCAGCGAGCGGATGTACCGGAGCATCTCGTGCTCGGTGTGGTACCGGTTGAAGACCGGGTGCGTGAGGTAGGCGGAAGCCCGGCGCAGCGCCTCGGGGGTGGCGCTTCCAACCTGGGCCAACTGCTCCGGCGTGAAGTCTACCTTCTGGCCGCGGGAGAAGGCGGCGAAGAGCGCGCGCAGATCATCCGCTGAGACGGTCTCGTCCATCGCCACGCCGATCTGAGTCGCGTCCACGCGGCGCAGGTTCATCCGCGCGGCGGCGGCGGCGGTGATCACGTCGTCGGCGCTCTTCGCGTCGGGCAGCTTCACCACCACGGTGTCGAAGAAGGCGTCGTGCGCGAGCGAGAGGCCCAGCCTCTTCGCGCCGGCGGCGAAGGTGCGCGCCAGCAGGTGCACGCGGGACGCGAGCTCCTTGAGCCCGCGGGGCCCGTGGTACACGGCGTACATCGACGCCATCACCGCCAGCAGCACCTGGGCGGTGCAGATGTTCGACGTGGCCTTCTCCCGGCGGATGTGCTGCTCGCGCGTCTGCAGCGCCATGCGCAGGGCGGTGCGCCCGTTCGCGTCCTGGGACACGCCGATGATCCGCCCCGGCATGGAGCGCGCGTACTCCTGCTTCGTGGACAGGAAGCCCGCGTGCGGGCCGCCGAAGCCCATCGGCACCCCGAAGCGCTGCGCCGAGCCCACCGCCACGTCCGCGCCCAGCTCCCCTGGAGGCGTCAGCAGGGTGAGCGCGAGCAGATCGCACGCCATCACCGCGATCGCCCCGGCCTGGTGGGCCTTCTCGATGAAGCCGCGGTAGTCCTGCACGCTGCCGTCGGCGGCCGGGTACTGCACCAGGGCGCCGAAGCACTTCTCCTGGAAACCGAAGCTGCGGTGATCGCCGACGATCACCTTCCAGCCCAGCGGCCTCGCGCGCGTCCGCACCACGTCGATGGTCTGCGGCAGGCACTGGGAGGAAACGAAGAAGGCCTTCGCGTCCGCGTCCTTCGAGACGGCGTGACACAGGTGCATCGCCTCGGCGGCGGCGGTGCCCTCGTCGAGCAGCGAGGCGTTGGCGACGCTGAGGCCGGTCAGATCTCCCACCATCGTCTGGAAGTTGAGGAGCGCCTCCAGGCGACCCTGGGCGATCTCTGCCTGGTACGGGGTGTAGGCGGTGTACCAGCCGGGGTTCAGCAGGATGTTGCGGAGGATCACCCCCGGCGTGGTGGTGTCGGAGTAGCCCAGCCCGAGGAAGCTCTTGAATATCTGGTTCTTCGCGGCGACCTGGCCCAACTCCTCCAGCAGCTCGCGCTCCCCCTTCGGCGCGGGCAGGCTCAAGGGCTTCTTCAAGCGAATCTGCCTGGGGACCGTCTGATCGATCAGCGCGTCCAGCGACGGGGCCTTGATCGTCTTGAGCATCTCCTCGGTGTCGTTGGAGGAGGGGCCGAGGTGCCGCCGCAGGAAGGTGTCGAGGAACTCGAGCATGCGCGGGCTTCTACAGCCCGGCGGCGCGCAGTTCCACCGGCGCCGAGGGCGGAATTAGCCCGGCTCATCAGCACCAACGGGGCCGCCGCGAGAATGGGTGCGACTCACTCGACCGAAACGGTGAAGTGAGCAGCAACGGATTCAGGCCGGGCCTACTTCGCGGCCTCGAGCAGCCGGGTGTACGCGGCTTGATCGAGCAGCGCGTCGTAGTCGGCGGGGTTGGCGGGCTCGATCTCGATGAGCCAGGCCTTGTAGGGATCGTCGTTGACGGTGCCGGGGTTGGCGGACACGTCATCGTTCACCTTCGCCACCTTGCCGGAGATGGGGGCAAACAGCTCGCTGACGGCCTTGGTGGACTCGATGACGCCGAAGGACTCGTGGGCCTTCACCTGCGCGCCCACCTTGGGCAGCTCCACGTAGACGACGGCCCCCAGGGCGTCCTGCGCGTGCCAGGTGACGCCCACGGCGACGGCGCCGCCGGCCTTCTTCGCCCACTCGTGGTCCTTGGTGTACTTGAGATCGCTGGGGTAGTTGGACATGGCTGTCTCCGGGTGGGGGCTTACGGCTTTCTGTAGAACGGGGTCTTCACGACGCGCGCGGCGACGGGGCGCCCGCGGATCTCCACGTGGAAGGTGGCGCCTTCGGATGAGAGCGCGGAGGGCACGTAGCCGATTCCGATCGCCTTCTTCACCGAGGGGCCCATGGTGCCGCTGGTGACCTCGCCCACCTTCTGGCCGTCCTTGAAGATCGGGTAGTGCGCGCGCGGGATCCCGGACTCGGTGAGCTCGAAGCCGACCAGCTTGCGGGGGACGCCCGCGGCCTTCTGCCTCTCGAGCGCGGCCTTGCCCACGAAGTCGGGCTTGTCCAGCTTGACGATCCAGCTCAGGCCGGCTTCCAGCGGCGTGTGTACATCGTCGATGTCGTTGCCGTAGAGGGCGTACTTCATCTCGGTGCGCAGGCTGTCGCGGGCGCCGAGGCCGCACGGGAGGATGCCGTCGCGCTGGCCTTCCTCCAGGAGCGCGAACCAGAGGCGCTCGGCGTCCTTCGGGGGGCAGTACAGCTCGAAGCCGTCCTCCCCGGTGTAGCCGGTGCGGCTGATGATGCAGTCCACCTTCGCGACCTGGCCTTGCGTGAAGCGGTAGACGCCGATCGCCTCGAGCTTCGCGGAGGTGAGGCGCTGGACGATGCCAGCGGCCTTCGGGCCCTGGACGGCGATCTGCGCGAAGTCGTTGGAGCGGTTGACGGGCTTCACGGCCTTCGCGTTCGAGGACATCCACTGGAAGTCCTTGTCGGCGTTGGAGGCGTTGACGCAGATGAAGATGTGCTCGGGGGAGAAGCGGTAGGCGACGATGTCGTCGACGAAGCCGCCGTTCTCGTTGAGGAGGCCGGCGTACACGGCTTGGCCATCGGCGCAGCGGGCGAGATCGTTGGTGATGAGGCGGTTGGCTTCGTCGACGGCGCCCTTCCCTTTGAACTCGACCTCGCCCATGTGGCTGACGTCGAAGAGGCCCGCGGCGGTGCGGACGGCTTGGTGCTCCTCAATCAGGCCGGAGTACTGGACGGGCATCTCCCAGCCGGCGAAGTCGACGAGGCGGCCTTTGAGCTTCTGGTGGGCGGCGTAGAGCGGGGTCTGGCGGGCCATGGAGGCGCTCCTGTGGGCCTCGATGAGCGAGGCGCGGGCACCATAGCGGGCGGGGCGGGGAGTTCAACGATGGACTCGGGAGGGGCCGTGGGGCAGGAAGGAGGACCGTGAAGATCCGCTCACGCCTGAACCCCTCGAGGCCGTGCTTCTCCTTCGAGTTCTTCCCGCCGAGGACGGCCGAGGGCGAGGCGCAGCTGTGGGACACGCTGGAGGACTTGAGGAGCCTCTCGCCCGGCTTCGTGTCGGTGACGTACGGGGCGGGCGGCAGCACGAGGGATCGGACCATCGAGCTCGTCACCCACATCAAGGAGCGCACCGGGATCGAGGCGATGGCGCACCTGACGTGCGTGGGGCACACGAAGGAGGAGCTGGGGCAGCTCCTCGACACCCTGGCGCACGCGCGGATCGAGAACGTGCTGGCCCTGCGGGGCGATGCGCCGAGGGGGCAGGCGGGCTTCGCCGCCACGCCGGGGGGCTTCCAGTACGCGAGCGAGCTGGTGGGGTACATTCGCGAGCGGGATCACGGCTTCTGCGTGGGCGGGGCGGCGTACCCGGAAGGGCACATCGAGACCGCGTCGCGCGAGGCCGACCTGAAGCACCTGAAGGCCAAAGTGGACGAGGGGTGTGACTTCGTGATCACCCAGCTCTTCTTCGACAACGCCTTCTACTTCGACTTCGTGGAGCGGGCGCGGCGGGCGGGCGTGAATGTGCCGATCGTCCCGGGGATCATGCCGATCACCAACTACGAGCAGGTGCAGCGCTTCGTGCGGATGTGCGGGGCGACGGTGCCGATGCGGCTGCAGCTGGAGTTGGAGAAGGTGAAGGACGATTCGGCGGCGGTCATGCAGCTGGGAGTGGCGCACGCGACGGTGCAGTGCATGGAGCTGCTCGCCCGCGGGGTGCCGGGGATTCACTTCTACACGCTGAACAAGAGCCCGGCGTCGCGGATGATCGTGACCGCGCTGCGGGGGAGCAGCGCGGGCGCCTGAACACGCGCCTCAGGGGATGTGCACACGCAAGTCTCGAGCGGCATCGACATAGAAGAAGCCCGGCTGCGTTCCCAGGAGCACCGGCTTGAACTCGACGGCGCCCGGGAGGGGGCTCCCGACGGGCGTCCAGGTATTACAGTCCGTCGTCCGGTAAAGCTGCGCGCCACCAACCGTGGTGCCGACGCCGAGGAGGGTATTGCCGGCGCCCTTTCCTACGACGAAGTCGCTGGTCGGCGCGTCCGATTTGCTCACCGGCAACCCAAAGCTGCAAAGGCCGGGACAGACTCTCTGCGCGCTGTCCTCGATGTTGGCGATGAATCGGCCGCCGCTCGAGGACGGGAAGCTCAGCATCGTGCAGCCGTTCTCGGCGGTGGCCATCGACAGGTTACCCGGGGTGCCAGAATCTTGCTTCCACCACCAGGCGGACGGCGCCACGTCCGTGACGGTTGCCGATCGCTCGCTGCACCACCACGTACCCAACCCGAACGCGCACATGTAGCTGCTCACGTGGATAGTCGCGGACGTGTTCGCAGGAGGGATCAAGCTGGGTGAGGTCGCGGCGTTCCACCGTCTCCCGCTCGCGGCGATGACGGTTGGCTCATCCGAGAGGGTGTAGCTGAGGCTGGGCTGCCGCAAGTACGTATTCGAATCGATGACCCCGACTCTGGCGGTGCCGTCACTGGGCGCGTAGGGGGGCGTTGGTACGAGCAGATAGTTGGATTCCAGGGTGAAGGCCTGCCCCGGGGCGCTGTAGGCGCGGGAAAGCCGAGGGTTGATGACACAGATCGGACTGCAGACCACCTCGCCCGACGCGCTCGACGCGCCCCTCGTGGGCGCGGCCGACAGGTCGGCGTTGATGTCGCGCCAAGCATACGCCTGGAGCCGGTCTAAGGCGTATTGATTGCTGAGCGAGAAGGCCCACGAGCTGAACGTGGCGCTGCTTCCATTCATCATGGTGGACCAGATGGTGTAGTTCGGCCCTGGCCGTTTCGTCGAGACGACAACCATCGGCACACCATCCGGATCGCTGGCGACATCGTAGGTCCACACTCCCCTCGCCACGGTCGCCCCGTTGAGAGGAATGCGCGCGCTGGTGTGAAAGCGGCTCGTGGCTGCGGTCGCGGGGTTGCCGGCTCTATCCGTGACACGCGCAGCAGTCGACGCGGTGAAGACCGAGTAGGGCTCGAGACCGGATCTGGTGAACACCGTACGCGCCGCCCCTTGCCATGAGCCAGCCGGAGCCGACGTCGCTGGGGTGATCACCTGGGGGTCCGCCACCATCGCCATCTCCTCGCTGAAGGTGAACGTCACGTCGCGAGGCTCCACGTTGCGGGAGTCGTTGGCCGGCGAGATGCTCACCGTCGGCGCCACGCGATCCACGATGAACTTCGCATTTCGCGTGACCGAGTTGCTCATTCGGTCGCTCGCGACCACGGGGACGTCGTAGGTCCGGAAATTGTCCGTCGTCACCGTCGGCCACGGAGCGCTGGTCCCTGCTCCGATGGCTATGCCGCCGACCGTGTTGACGCGCGCCTGGGGATCTCCGTCGGTCACCGTCCAACTGATGGTGACGTTCCCGGACGCAGCAAAGTCCGCGATGTTGAACACCTGGTTGAGCCCAGGCCCGGTGATGGTCAGCACCGGCGTCACGTTGTCCACGATGACGTCGGTATTGGACGAGCGCATGTTCCCGGCGGCATCGGTCGCCGTCGCCGTCAGCGTCGTGGTGACGAAGTCCTGGCCCGAGGGGATCGTTACGCTCGCCGTCCAGTTGTTGGTCGAGCCCTGACGCACCGCGGAGCTCGTGGCCCCGGTACCCAGGGCCACGGTGACTGCTCCCACACCACCAGGGTCGACGGCGCTCACCGTGACGGGGAACGTCGTCGCCGTTCCCCCGACGATCGTGCCTGCCGTGGGGACCGCCACCGAGACCGTGGGCGCGACGTTGTCCACGGTGACGGTGCGAGTGATCGTCGAAGCGTTCCCCACCCCGTCGGTGAAGCGCGCCGTCACCAGGTGCGCCACCTCATCTTCGGTGGCGGACAGGGGGAGGGTGAGGCTCCAGGTACCTCCGGTCACCACGGCGGGCCGGAAGCTCTGCCCGTCGGCGAAGTCGAGCTCGACGGACTGGACGGTCGTCGTGTCGGTGACGGTCCCGGAGAACGTGGCCATCGCACCGCTGAGCCGGGCGCTGGCGGCGGGACTGGTGATCGCGCCCACTGGCGCCACGGTGTCGACGGTGATCGTCCCCATCCCCGTGCCGACATTGCCGCGCGCGTCCCGCGCCGAGAGCCCCACGGAGCGGGTCACGCCATCGAGCCCGGCCGGGAAGTTGAGCGCGAGGCGCCACACGTCATTCATGAAGCTGTCGACGGGCACGGGCCCCGCGCTGCCCTGGAGGTTCACCGTGACCTCGGACACGGGCTTGGCGGAATCGACCGCGGTGCCAGTCAGCTCGCCCGAAGCGCCGATGACCATGGGCCCGGTGAGCGTCACGGTCGGCCCGCGGGTGTCGATGGTGAGGTCGAAGTCGCCCGAGCCGGTGTTCCCGAATTGATCGACCGCGGTGAAGGTGACCGGCCGGGCCTCGCCATCGAGGCCCTGGGGCAGCGCCACGGTCGCGGTGAAGGCCCCGCCAGTGGCGCTGACGTCTTGCGAGGGGCCTCCGAAGCGCACCGACACCATGGTGGGGACATTGCTCGTGTCCGTGACGGTCCCGGCGACGTCGACCGTAGCTCCGCCGACGGTGGTGGTGGGCGCGGTCAGCGTGAAGGTCGGGCCTCTTGTGTCGACTTTGACCGAGAGCTGCATGGAGCTCTCGTTGCCGTACTTGTCTCTGGCGAGGACGGTCACCGGAGTGTCTTCGGCGTCGCGACCGGCGGGGGGCGTGAGTTGGACGGTCCAGGTGTTGTCGCCGGCGAGCGTCGCAGTGACGGGACCGGAGCCGAAGTCAGCCTGAACCTGGCTCACTTCCCCGCAGCCGTCCTGCGAGCTGCCGGCGATGGACACGGAAGCGCCACCCACGACGGTGTTCGGATCCGTGAGGCTGACCACGGGCCCGACGCGATCGACGGTGGTGGAGACCCGCGTCTCGGCTGCCTGCTGGGCGGTGTCCAGGACCTTCACGAGGATCGACGTCTCAGCCGAGTCCAGCATCGGCACGTCGAGCTCGACAGTGAAGGCGTTGTCCGTCACCGTGAAGGAGACCGGGGTCTGCCCATCGAAAGACGCTTCCCCACCGGTGACGCCGAGATCGTCGGTGGTCGTCCCGCGCACGGTGACCTTCGCCGTCGTCAGCGGGTTGGGGAGCGCCTCGACGGTGACGGTGGGCTCGCCGTCCTTCACACAGATGCCGGTGGCCGTGTCGCACTTCTGGCCTCCAGGACAGCCGTTGACGCATTCCTTCACCACCGCGCCGCCACACCCGCTCATCGCTCCGGCAACAAGAAGCCCCGCTAGAACACGTCGCATGAACTTCCTCCCCTGAAGACCGTCGACAGGAAAAGCAACCGAACCTCCCAACCCAATACCTGGGCCGCAATGGAATCACCAGCGGTGACTTACGGGCACCGGAAGCGCGTCAGGTCCTGGGAGTGACTGCGAGTGCCCTGGGGGTCGTGGGTCGGCATGGGCCAGTCGGCCGTAGCGTCGATTCCCCTGGCGTCGATGACGATCGAGGAGAGCGTGTAGTCGTCGCCGCCAAGTGCGATGCCGGTGCCCTGAAGCTGGCCGCACACGACGCCGGCGAGGATCCTGGGACCAGGCCCTTCCCAGATGACGTCGAGCGTCGTGCGATCGCGCTCCTGAATCCAGGTGGTGTTCGCACGGTAGGCGGACGTAAGGAGACGGCCGTCGGCCGTGAGGATGGGGGGGGCGTACACGCTCTCGGCGTTGTTCGAAGAGCAGGTCGCTGCGCTGCCGAGAGTGGCGCGGCAGATCCTGTCCAGGGGTTGCGCGCCGAGGTAATCCCTCTGCACGAACCAGACAGTGCCGCCGGCCACCAGCGGGGCCGACATGGAATGGATCGTGGACGGCGTGGTGATGAAGGGCGCGGTAGGGTAGGTCATGCGGAAGAGGCGGCTGTTGGGGCCGGTCGTCGCCACACCGATGAGGTTGTTGAGGGTGCCCATGCCCTCGACGGCGAGGTCGCCGTAGCTATTGGAGAAGCCGGTGAGGGTCCCAGGGTAGCCGAGCGAGCTCTCTTCGGGGGTGCCCAGGTTGGTGGCGGTGGTGAAGCCGAAGATGCGGTTGTCACCCGCCACGAAGAGGTCGCGGCCCCGGCCGACGAAGGAGCCGAGCCAGCCCACGGAGGCGATGGCGATCGACGGTACGCGGGTCTGGGTCTGCAAGGTCCCGGTCGTGATGTCGGACCACTGCATCGCGGTGCGGGAGGTGGCCCCGTCGATATAGGCGACGAAGACACCTTCGTACGAGTTGGCCACGTCCGAGAGCACGACGGGGCCGGTCGCGGCGAGGCGAGTGCCGGGGGCTTGCCAGACACGCACTGGCGCGGCCGGACGACCGGTGGGGAACGCTTCGCCGAGCACAGCGGTGCCACCATCCGAAACCTGCTCGAGGGCGTAGAGCAGCGCTCCGTCAGTCGTCTTGACCGTCCCCAATGCGATCCGAAGAGGAATCCCTGCGGCGGTACGGGACCACAACGGGGAGCCTTCCCGAGAGACGGCCTCGATCTGCTGGCCGGAGACCCTGAAGATGTTCCCCTCGGAGTCGACGACCATCTGCTGCCCGGTAGATGGGCGCCACCAACGGAACCGGGTGACGGGGATCGTGCCGCCGTCGGCAGTCTGGCTGTTGCCGAGGTCGTCGGAGGCGCTCACCGAGATCGGGAAGGTGCCGCGGTAGGCGTTGAGCGTCGGCGCCCACAGCGAGACGGACACGTCGAAGCCGCCATCCGCCATCGGGGTGATGGGGTTGGCTGGGCCTCCGTCGGAGAGGAGCACGGCGTCGCCGATGGCCACCCGGAGAGACGCCGCGTCGAGATCGGTCGCGCTGGTCGAGAGGTGCAGGGTGGCGCGCTCATCGCGCCGGAAGCCGTTGGGCATGCCCGGGTCGACCTCGCTGGGCGCACCGCCGTCCCCAATCTTGCGGACTGGGGGCGGGTCGATCGTCACGACGAAGGATGGTGGCGTGGTGTCGACGAGGGTGCTGGAAGAGGCCGACAACCCGGCCCCGGCGTCGGCCCAGGCGGAGACGGTGACGAGCCAGGCGCCCTCGGTCGCGGGGAACGGGGTAGAGAGAAACGTGCCCCCGTCGAAGGCAGCGATGGCAGCCGAAGCAGGCGCGGCGTCGCGGGTGGCGGTGATGGTGAGCGGAGCACCCGGGAACGGTGTCCGCCCAGGCGCGAGCTGGAGCGCGCCAGTCACGGTGAAGGAAGTGTTGGTGCGCGGTGGCGCGGTGAGGACGATGCCGGAGTAGCGGGGGAAACACGTGGTGCCGGAGCACTCCTGCCAGTCGGAGCAAGCCGGGGAGCAAGTCGGGGTGCCTCCGCCGGCGCCACCGCCCATGCCGCCACCGCCGCCGCCTGTGCCTCCGCCGGCCCCACCGCCGGTGACGCCACCACCGCTCCCGCCGCCTGTGCCTCCGCCGGCCCCGCCGCCGGTGACCCCACCACCGCTGCCGCCACCTGTACCTCCGCCGGCCCCACCGCCGTTGCCGCCTCCTGTGCCTCCACCGGCCCCGCCGCCCGCCATTCCTTCGACACACGTTCCGTTCGCGCCGCACACCTGCCCAGCAGGACAGCCGAGGTTGTCGACACACTTCTTGCCGTCGGAGCCGCAGCCCAGCACGGTGAGGACGGCACCGCAGATCAACCAGCGTCGCATGGCGTAGCTCCCAAAAGTGTCGAAGGACAGCAAGACCGCAAGCTACAGGCTTAGGCCATCACAGCGGAGCCAGGCAAGGAGGAACTCAGGGGCAGGCCTTGGACGAGGCGAGGTTGCCGGTGGTGCGCGCGTCGTGCCTGGCCGCCGGAGCACCACTCCCGTCGGCTACCCGCGCGAGAGCGCCGCCTTCGCCGCCGCCACCGTGTTGTGCATCAACATGGCGATCGTCATCGGCCCCACCCCCCCCGGCACCGGGGTGATCCACGAGGCCTTCTCCTTCGCCGCGTCGAAGTCCACGTCGCCCGACAGCTTGCCGTCCGCCCCCCGGTTCATCCCCACGTCGATCACCACCGCGCCCGGCCTCACCCACTCGCCCTTGACGAGCCGCGACACGCCCACCGCCGCCACCACCAGGTCCGCCCGCCGCACCTCCGCCGCCACGTCCGACTTCGAGTGGCAGATCGTCACCGTCGCGCTCGCGTTGAGCAGCAGCATCGCCATCGGCCGGCCCACGATGTTGCTGCGGCCGATCACCACGCAGCTCTTCCCCGTGGGGTTGAACTTGATCTCCTCCAGCATCTTCATCACCCCCGCCGGCGTGCAGGGGACGAGGCCCGGGCGGCCCTGGAAGAGGTGGCCCGCGTTCACCGCGTGGAAGCCGTCCACGTCCTTCGCCGGGGACACCGCCTCCAGCACCGCGTTCGAGTCGAGGTGCTTGGGGAGCGGGAGCTGCACCAGGATCCCGTCCACCGACGGATCCGCGTTGAGCTGGTGCACCAGCGCCAACAATTCGGCCTGGGAGGTCCCCGCGTCCAGGTGGTGGTGCCAACTGCCGAAGCCCAGCTCCGTGGCCGTCTTCTCCTTCGAGGTGACGTACACCTTCGACGCAGGGTCCTCCCCCACCCGCACCACCGCGATCCCCGGCGGCCGCCCGTACCTCGCGTGGATGTCCGCCGCCTCGCCCTTCAATGAGTCGCGGACCTTCAGGGCCAACGCCTTGCCGTCGATGAGCTGGGCCGTCATGGGAGTTGGGGTGTACCTCGCCGCGGTGTGAAATGCTCCGGGCATCATGTGGGGAAAGGTCCTCGGCGCCATGATCGGCGGTGCGATCGGGATGATCCTCGCGTGGTCGCCGATCCTCGCCGTGACGCTCGCCGCGGTGGGCGCGTTGCTTGGGCACTTGATCGTCGACCGGGAGACGACCGCCCCGCGGGTGGAGGCGCCGCCGTCCGAGGAGGAGCTGCTCGGAGGTCGACGCTCGGAGAGGCGCGGCTCCCCTCTGCCTGCCCCCACGGGGAGGGGGAGCAGCAGCTCGCGCGACGAGCAGAAGCTCCTGGCCGACCTGCTCTGCCCCATCTTCATCGAGGTCGCCCGCGCCGACTCCGGCGTCGTGCAGCCCGAGATCCGCGTGGTGCGCGAGTTCTTTCAGCACACCCTGGGCTTCGACGACGCCGGCATGGAGCTCGTCCGCCTGGCGCTCAAGGACGCCCTCGCCGCCAGCGAGCAGGACATGGAGCACCTCGTCAAGCGCGCCCGCACCGAGATCAAGCCTTCCCTGCGGATCACCGTCGTCCGCGCCCTCTACGACATGGGCCTGGCCGACGCCGAGCTGTCCACCCGAGAGCGCGACCTGCTCAAGCACGTCACCGGGAACTTCAACCTCTCCGACGAGCAGTTGCAGCAGATCACCACCCAGTATTTCGGCGGCGGCGACGCGCACTACGCGACGCTGGGCCTCACCGCCGCCGCCACCGACGAGGAGCTCAAGAGCGCCTTCCGCAAGCTGGCCGCCGAGCACCACCCCGATCGCGCCACCGCCCTGGGGCCGAAGGAGGCCGAGGCCGCCGCCGAGCGCTTCCGCAAGGTGAAGGACGCCTGGGAGGCGTTGCGGAAGATCCGCGGCAACTGAGGCGCGCTAGAAGCTGACGCCTGCGCCGCCGCCCACGGAGATGAAGGCCGCCCCGCCGTTGAAGGTGAGCCCCGCCTGGGCGAACAGGCTGAACGGCCCGGCGACGGGGAACACACCCGTGCCGAGGACCGTCCCCATCACTCCTGTCGCCGAGCCGTCGAGCGCGCTGAGCACCACCACCGAGGGCCCGATGGACAGCGTGAAGTGCACGTCGCCGCCCAGGCGGAAGCCGGGCGCGAAGGACACCGTCATCACGCTCCCGCCGTTGAAGACCATCAGGAAGTCCACCACCAGCACCACTCCAGCCCAGGAGTTGAGCCGCGCGCCGATCTCACCGAACAGATCGAAGCCGCCTCCGATCCCCGTCGCACCGGCTGCCAGGAACGTCTCGAACGCGCCCAGCGCGCCGAAGGACGCGGTGAACGTCGGGAACGAGGACTTCGGCGCGAACCTCCCGGGGCGGCAGACGGTGCCGATCGTCCCGTCTTCCTTCACCGACTGCTGGCAGATCTGATCGCCCCGGCGGACGACGCGCGGGTACTCGGGCGGCGCCTTGTCCTCGAAGGGCACTTGATCGTCCGGGACGGGACTGGCGAAGTCCTCGGCCAGCGGCGCGGTGGGGGGGGGAGGTGGCGGTTCCGCCGGCTGGGCCAGCGTCGTCGCGGCGATCATCCACAAGGCAAGCGGCATTTTGGCTCCCAAGTCAGTGTGAGGACCACCAGGCCTTGAACTCGTCCCAACTGATCCGCCCCGAGCGGTTCGAGTCCACCACGTCCAGCGCGATGGCCAGCTCTTCCTCGGAGATCTCCATGCCCAGGGCCTCGAGCAGCCGGGAGAACTCGCCGCGATCGATGCTGCCCGACGCGTCGCGATCGTAGGCGCGGAAGATCTCGAACACCTCGTCGCGCTCGTCTCCAGCGTCCTCGAGCTCGGGGTGAGCCACGCTGGTGTGCATGGGCGGCAGGCTGCGGCGCGGCGGAGGGGTCGCGTCCGGCGGAGGAGGCGGCGGCGGCGCGGCGACGGGCGCCACCACCGGCGGGCTGGTCCGGGGCAAGGGCGCCGGCGCGGCAGGCCTCTTCGCCGCCGGCTTCTTCCGCACGGCGGGCCGGGCGCGCTGCTTCGCGCGCGTCGCCCCGCGCCTCTTCGGGGACTTCTTCGCCGGCTTCTGCGCCAGCTTCCGGGCGGGCCTCTTCCCGCTCCGCTTCACCGGGCGCTTCGCCTTCCTTCTCTTTGCGGCCACGTTGTTCCCCTCCTCGCAAGCCCGTTCCTACCACGGCTCTTCCGCAGCGGGTCACCTTGTGGCAGGTAAGGCCATGCCCCGCGAGTTGATCGATCTGCACATCCACGTAGGCGGCGCCGTCGCTCCCCACATCCTCTGGTCCATCGCCCACCAGCAGGGCTTCAAGCTGCCGGTGAAGAACTACTTCGAGTTCGTGGACTTGATCACCGCCACCCCGGACAAGGTGGGCGGGCTGGACGACTACCTGAAGATCATGCACCAGTGGACCGAGAAGATTCAGAGTTCGCCGTCGGCCATCGAGCGCTCCGTCTACGAGGTGATCGGCAAGGAGTACCGATCCAGCCGCGTCACGCAGATCGAGCTGCGCTTCAACCCGATGAAGCGCAACCTGGGCAGCGAGCTGGACCTGGATCACATCATCCACGCGGCGCTCCACGGCATGGACAGGGCGACCCTGGAGTACGGGGTCAAGGCGTGCCTGATCTTCTGCCTGGCGCGCGAGTTCGATCACCGCCTCAACTCGATCATCGTGGACAAGGCGATCAAGTACCGCAGCCGCGGGGTGCTGGGGATCGACCTGGCCGGCACCGAGTCCAACGCGCTCGAGCTCAAGCCGGAGGTGGTCACTCAGTACGTCGATCTCTTCGACAGGGCGCGCCGGGCGGGGCTCAAGACGACCGTGCACACCGGCGAGACGAAGGGCACCGGCGCGGAAGGAGTGATCGCCGTGGTGGAGAAGCTCAAGCCCAACCGGATCGGCCATGGGATCCGCGCCGCCTACGACGAGGCGGCCATGAAGCTGCTCAAGGAGCGCGACATCGTGCTCGAGCTGTGCCCCACCTCGAACCTGCAGACGCACGCGGTGGAAGGCGTGAAGGAGCTGGAGCACATCGTCCGCACCTTCTGGGAGCGCGGCGTGAAGATCACCTTGAACACCGACGGCCCCTACCTGCTCAACACCGACATGAAGCACGAGATCGAGCTCGTCGAGCACAACCGGATCCTCACCCCGGAGCAGATCGAGCAGACCCTGGTGTGGGCGCGGGAGTACTCGTTCATCCCGAAGGCATGACGCCGTGTACGAGGCGCTCCTCCGTCCCCTGCTCTTCCGGCTGCCCCCGGAGCCGGCCCACCACCTCGGGCTGTGGGGCCTGGGGCTGTTGGAGCTCGCGCCGGGGATCGCCCGTTCGAGACGCAGGGCCGCGCGGGCGGAGCGATCCTCGCTGAAGGTCCACGTCGCGGGCCTGGACTTCCCCAACCCTCTCGGGCTGGCGGCGGGCCTGGACAAGGACGGCGAGGCGATCATCGGGCTCTTCTCGCTGGGCTTCGGCGCGGTGGAGGTGGGCACCGTCACCCCCCGGCCGCAGCCCGGCAACCCGCCCCCGCGCCTCTTCCGCCTCCCGGAGGAACGAGCGCTGATCAACCGCCTGGGCTTCAACAACCTGGGCATGCACGCCCTGGGCGCACGGCTGCGCGAGCTCGAGTGGCGGCCCGGGCCGGTGGGCGTCAACCTCGGCAAGAACAAGGACACCCCCAACGAGGCCGCCGTCGAGGACTACGTCGTGGGCGCGCGCGCGCTGTCGCCCCTGGCGGATTACGTCGTCGTCAACTTGAGCAGCCCGAATACGCCGGGCCTGCGCGCCCTGCAGGAGCCGGAGGCGCTGGCCCGGTTGCTCGCCGCCGTGCGCGAGGAGGTCGTCGCGCGGCCGCTGTTCCTCAAGATCGCCCCGGATCTCGAAGACGACGCCGTCGACGAGGTGGTGGACGTGGCGCGCGCTTCGGAGCTCGACGGGATCATCTGCACCAACACCACCGTCAGGCGCCCCGTCGCCCATCCGCTCGCGAAGGAGGCCGGCGGGCTGTCGGGCAGGCCCCTGTTTGATCGCTCGACGCAGGTGCTGCGGCGCGCCTTCCGCAGGAGCGACGGGAAGCTGCCGCTCGTCGGCGTGGGGGGAGTGTTCGACGGGGAGGACGCGTGGCGGAAGATCTGCGCCGGCGCCAGCCTCGTGCAGCTCTTCACCGGGTTCATCTACGGCGGACCGGGGCTGCCCAGGCGCATCCTCGACACCCTCGAGGAGCGGGTGTCCGCCGCCGGGCTGGACTCCGTGGCGAAGGCCGTGGGCCGGGACGTGTAGGGCCTTCCGCGCTCCCCGGCCCTCTGCCCCGATGGAGCCGAGGGAGGCCTACTGGCCGGCGATCGGCAGCGCCAGCACCCGCTTGGCGTCGACTCGTCCGTCCTTTTGCCACGCGGCGCCGAAGTCCTTGAGGAAGCCCTGGAGGACGCGCTGCACCATCGTGTCCAGCTCGGCGCCCGCCTGCGTCAGCGAGCCCCGCAAGGCGTCCAGCGCCCGCCGCCCCGCCGCCTCCCGCAGCACCACCGCCGGCCCGCGCTCCTCGAACAGCCGCGTGCACAGCTCCGTCAGGAAGAGCTCGGGGAAGGGCGCAGCGTCCACCACGCCTTCCACCTCCGCCCGCGCCACCACCGCGCCAAACAGCCGCTGCGGCGTCAGCTCCGCCAGGCTCACCCCGAAGCGCGCCACCACGTCGCCCGGAGAGGAGCCGAGCAGCGCCGAGAGCACCGTGCGCTGGGCCCGCACCCGCTCGAGCAGCTCACCCGCCTCGTGCAATTCCTTCTTCGAGCGGAAGGGCACCGGATCCGCCCCCGGCACCTTCACGGCCTTGAGCGGTCGCCGACGCAGCAGGGCGTTGAGCGCCGCCGCCTCCTCGTCCAGCGCCAGCCAGGTGTCGCCGAACTTCGCGCCTTCCTCCTTCGCCAGCTTCTCCACCTGCCGCTTGAGCTTCAGCGTCAGCGAGAAGCCCAACTGGAAGATCTCCTTGAGGGGCCTGGCGCGCACCGCGCCGCCCGCCTGCTCCGCCCGCCCGCCCGTCAGGTGCTCCAGCCCCAGATCGAGGATGTCGCGCGCGTACTCCGAGTACTGGCGGATCGCGCCTGGATCGCCCGGCTCCGCCGCCTCGGCCACCAGCACGCAGTTCACCAGCGCGCGCACCTCAGCCTCCAGGTTCTGCCGCTCCACCTCGTCCAGCCCGCGGAAGGCCGCGCTCACCAGATCCAGGTGCCCCTGCGCTGCGGCCAGCCCCACCCCGCCGCCTGCGGGCGCCAGCTTCTCCGGATCCACCCAGGCGAACACCTTCGCCGCCTCCTCCAGCGGAGGGAAGCCGAGATCCTGCAGCCGCGCCTGCCGGAACTGGTAGGCGGCCTCTTCGATCTCCGTGGGCAGCTCCCAGCGCACCGCCTCGAGGAAGCGGGACAACTCGAAGGGGTTGTGGGCCATGAGATCGAAGGTGAGGCGGCGCAGCGCGGCCTCGTCCACCCCTTCGATCAGAAACTCCACCAAGAACTTCCCGTCGGGCGTCTCCAGGGTGACGCCTTCGGTGTCGACGTCGGGGTTCTCTGCGAGGTCGTGGATCCGCGCGAGCTTCTTGTACATGAGCTCGAGCAGCTCGATGTCCAGCGACGACAGCTTCTGGATGAAGGCCTGATCGTCGTCTCCCCGCGCCGCGCGCAGCCAGTGCAGCACCTCCAGCGGATCGACCCGATCCTTCTGCCAGGACGCGAGATCGACGTAGGTGACGAACTGCTCGGCCGTGGACCACTGCACCAGCTCGGTGGAGTCGGCCAGGCCCACGTCGAGGATCGTCGAGTACACGTCCTCGGCGGGCAGCGTGGCCACCAGCGGGCGGCCGTCGACGGTCTCCAGCATCGCCAGGGCGCGCTTCCTGGGCCCCAGCTCGCTCAGTCGTCTCACCAGCTCGGCCCGAGCGGACGGGCGGTTGTCCCCGGCGGAGGTCACGGCGCGCGCGTACTCCGGTACAGGTGAAGTGTCACCGCGTTTTCGTCGGCCGCGAGGGGCCCCTCACCGCCCCTCCTCCACGGAGGCCAGCAGGATCCCCCACACCTCGTCAACGCCGATCCCGTCCGTGGCCGAGAAGCCGATGAGCGCCCCCGCCGGAACCTCGAGCTGCCGGGCGATCGCGTCGAGGCGCGGCCGGCGCGCGGCCTTCCCCAGCCGGTCCAGCTTCGTGGCCACCACCAGGATCCGCGGCGGCATGTCCTGCAGCAGATCGATCATCTGCACGTCGTCGGCGGTCGGCCCCACCTCGGCGTCGACGATCGACACCACCACCTTGAGCGTGTGGCGCTCGCGCAGGTAGGTGGTGATCATCTGCTGCCACTGCTCCCGCTCGGCCTTCGACACCTTCGCGAAGCCGTAGCCGGGCAGATCGCACAGGCGCAGCTTCTTCCGGGTGGCGCGGCGCTCCAGCGACACGTCGAAGAAGTTCAAGGTGCGGGTGCGGCCCGGCGTGTTGGACACCCGCACCAGCTTCTTGCGGTGGGCCAGCGCGTTGATCATCGACGACTTACCGACGTTGCTGCGGCCCACGAAGGCCACCTCGGGCACCGGCTCGCGCGGGTACTGCCCGGGCTCGGTGGCGGTGGTGACGAAGGTGGCGTCGACGACCTTGATCATCGACGGGCCGCGGCCAGCCGGGCGAAGGCCGGGAAGCGGCGCTTTCCCTCACCGGTCCTCGGCTTCGCGCCCTTGCCGTCTTTGGGGGCACGCTTCGCCCGCTCCACCGTCCAGTGATCCATGGCCTTGAGGGCGGCGGCGAAGTCGAAGGGCTTGAGCGAGGGGCTGGAGTCGTCGTGGCAGGATCGGCAGGCCTTCTCCACCGGATCGACGAGGCCCACCAGGCGCGCCAGCTCGGGATCCTTCATCACGAAGCGGGCCGAGTAGTACTGGCCGCCCCCGTGGCACGTCTCGCAGGCCACCTGGGCGGTGCGCTGATCTGCTTCGTTGGGCGAGTGGCAGGACAGGCAGCGGGCGTCCTTCTGCTGCTGGGGCGAGAGGACGTCGCGGGCGCGGGCGTGCGCCGAGGCCTGCCAGGCGGCGAAGGCGTCGGGGTGGCAGCTCTGGCAGCTCTCGGAGCCCAGGAAGTCGTAGGCCAGGGCCGCCTGGGCCCAGGTGGCAGAAAGTGCGAGGGCGGCGCGGAGGACCAGCGTGCGCATGACGCGAAACGAAGTAGCATTGCCGGCGCCCCATGTCGCGCCCCGTCTTCGCCGCCTGGCTCCTCACGGCCCTCGTCCCCTGCGCCGCGCTGGCCAAGCCGTGGAACGGGATCCACCCGGGGGTGTCGTCAACCCTCGACGTGATCGGCAAGTTCGGCGAGCCGACCAAGCGGGTGACGGCCAAGGGGCAGGAGATCCTCGTCTACTCCGGGCCCGCGGCGATCACCGGGACGATCCAGGCACAGTTCAAGTGCAACGCCGCCACCTACATCGTCGAGCGGATCGACGTGTACCCCTCTCCGGTGATCCCCGTGGGCGCGGTGGAGAAGTCCTACGGGAAGCAGTGCGACCCGATGGAGGCGAAGGAGCCCTGCTACTACCGCAAGGAAGGCACCGGCCAGAAGGTGTACTTCCTGTACGTGAAGCTGGGCCTCGCCGTGTTCTTCAAGGAGGACGGCAAGACGGTGCAGTCCTTCGTCTTCCTCCCGGACTCCTTGCAGCAGCCCGAGTAGATGCACCTGTTCGGGCTCACCGGGGGGATCGCCACGGGCAAGTCCACCGTGTCGCGGATGTTTTCCGAGCTGGGCGTGGCGATCATCGACGCGGATCTGGTGGCGCGCGAGGTGGTCGAGCCCGGGCAGCCCGCGCTCGCGGAGATCGCCGGCCGCTTCCCCGGGGTGGTGGACGCGCAGGGGCGGCTCGATCGCCCGAAGCTGGCCGCGCGGATCTTCCAGGATCCGCAGGAGCGCGCCGCGCTCAACGCCATCACCCACCCGCGCATCCAGGCGGCGGTGCTGGAGAAGACGCGCCTGCTGGCCGAGGCCGGCGCCCCGCGCGTGCTCTACGACGCCGCACTGCTGATCGAGAACGGCCTCCACCGCGGCATGCACGGCGTGGTGCTGGTGGTGGCCCCGCCCGAGGTGCAGCGCGCCCGGCTGATGGCCCGGGATCGCCTGAGCCAGAAGGACGCGGAGGCGCGGATCGCCTCCCAGATGCCGCTGGACGAGAAGCGGGCCCACGCCACCTGGATCGTCGACAACGGTGGCCCCCTGGAGGACACCCACCGGCAGGTGCGCGCCGTCTTCGAGGCGATGCAGACGCTGCCCCCCGACGCGTGATCTGTGGGCATCGCGGCGGGCTCTTTGTAGGGTCCGCGCCGTGAGCGTCTACGCCTTCGTCACCGGGTACCCGGGCTTCATCGGCAAGCGGCTGGTGAAGCACCTGGCCCAGCAAAACCCCGGCGGGCACATCGCGCTCCTGGTCCAGCCCAAGTTCGTCAAGGAGGCGACACAGTACGCCAGCCGGCTGAAGGGCGCGCAGATCGAGATCCTCGCCGGCGACATCGTCGACATGCACCTGGGCCTGTCCGGTGGCGAGTACCAGCGCGTCACCCAGGCGACGACGCACCTCTTCCACCTCGCGGCGATCAGCTACCTGGGCATGCCTCGCGAGACGGCCCGCCGGGTGAACGTCGACGGCACCCGCAACGTGCTGGAGCTGGCCCGCGCCTGCCCGAAGCTGGAGCGCCTGGTGCACTTCTCCACCACCTACGTGTCCGGCGATCGCGTAGGGGTGATCGCCGAGGACGAATTGGACGCCGGCCAGGCCTTCCGCAACGCCTACGAGGAGACCAAGTTCGAGGCCGAGAAGCTGGTGCAGAAGGCGAAGGGAAAGCTGCCCGTCACGATCATCCGGCCGTCCACCGTGGTGGGTGACTCGAAGACGGGAGAGATCGATCGCTTCGAGGGCCCCTACTACCTGGGCATGCTGCTGGTGATGTCGCCGCTGGTGCTGCCCCTGCCCCTGCCCGGCAACGGCGTGGCGCCCTTGAACGTGATCCCGGTGGACTTCGCGGTCGAGGCCACCTGGGAATTGGCCAGAAGCCCGCGGGCGACGGGGAAGACGGTCCACCTGGTCGATCCCAACCCGATGAGCGCCCGGCGCGTGTACGAGCTGATCGCCGAGAGGGCCAACAAGAAGCTGCCCCGCTTCACCCTGTCGGCCAGGGCCACGGATCTGTTCCTGCGGCTGCCGGGCGTGGAGAAGCTGGCCAGGCCCCAGCGGGCGGCGATCCACTACGTGAATCACCTCGCGCTGTACAACTGCCACACCGCGCTGGAGCTGCTCGACGGCACCGGGGTGCGCTGCCCGCCCCTGGCCACGTACCTGGACAAGCTGATCGACTTCGCGCTCAAGACCTGGAAGGCGAAGAAGGAGCGCGAGGCAGAAGAGGTGGACGATCCGCTGGATCGGCCGTCACGCTGAAGGGAGCGCCATGCCGAAGCCGTACGCCGTCGGAGACACCTTCACCCTGGTCCGCACCTGCGATCCGTACCGGCCGATCTACTACGCGGCCGCGTCGGGTGACTTCAACCCGATCCACCTCGACCCTCGGGTGGGCGAGCAGGCGGGGCTGGGCGGGGTGATCCTCCAGGGCCTGTGCACCCTGGGCTGGGCGGTGGACGCCTTCATCCACTACCTCGGGGATCCAGGGAAGGTGGCGAAGGTGAAGGTGCGCTTCTCCCGGCCCGTGGCGCCGCTGGACACCATCACCTTCACCGGCACGGTGACGGCGGTGGGCCAAGGCCGCCTCACCGCCCTGCTGAGCGCGAAGAACCAGCGGGGCGAGGACGTGCTCAAGGGCGCGGAGATCGAGGGGAAGATCTGATGGCGCTCGATCCGAGGTTCCTCGGCAGGGAGTACGGCCCCTTCACCTACGAGGTGGGCGTGGAGAAGCTGCGCGAGTTCGCGTACGCGGTGGGCGGCTCCGTGCCGTCGATGGGCTTCTCGGGCGTGGGGCCTCCGAAAGAGCTCCACCCCTGGCTCCACGACAAGGACGCGGCCGCGCTCTCGCCGTACGGCGCCGTGGTGGCGCTGCCCAACTTCGCGGTGGTGTACGCGATCACCCCGTTCTCGAAGGCCTGCACCGATCCCGAGCTGAAGGTGGATCTGTTGCGCCTGGTGCACGGCGAGCAGGAGTTCGAGTTCTTCGAGGTGGTGCGCCCGGGCGACGTGCTCACCACCCGCGGGAAGATCACCGACCTCTCGTCGAAGAAGAGCCTGGACTTCCTCACCGTCACCACCGAGAGCCACAACCAGCAGGGCCGGCTGGTGGTGCGCGCGAAGTGGACCGCGATCATCCGCGGCTGATCACGCCTTCGTCCACCAACTGGGCGAGGATCCGTGCCGTGTCCAGCCGGGACATGCCCGACACGGCGAAGAGATCTTCGAAGGTGACCGTGCCGTCGATCTGCGCCAGCACGAAGCCGGCGCGGTGATCGAGGTTCAGCCAGATGATCTCGTCGTCCTTGAGCAGCACCCGGGGGAGCTTCTCCAGGTGCCCCAGCCTGGACTCGAACATCGCCAGGAGGGTGCGCTCGCTGCGCTCCTTGAGCTGCCGCACCTCGGGCGAGTCGGGGCTCAGCTTCTCGGCCTTGTCGATCAGCTCCATCGCCCCGGTGTGATCGTCGAGATCGAGCAGATCGCGGGCGCCCCGCAGGATGGTGGCGATCTCGTCCTGCTTCGCCTTCGCGGGATCGCGCTGCACCTTCGAGTCGCTGCTGAGCAGATCCATCGCGCGGTCCGCCCCCACCACCGCCTCCAGCTTGATGCCGGGGTTGGACCGGAGATCCCACGCCGACTGGGCCTTGGGATCGAGCGTGGGCGAGGGGCGAGGGACCGGCGCCTCTTCGGTGATCTGGGGCGGCGTGCTGGACGCCTTCCATTGCCAGGCGCTGTCCGGCGGGGCGTCCGGCTTGCGCGCGAGGCCGGGCGGCGCAGGGGCGCTCAGCAGCGCGGGGTTGAAGGCCGCCATCGGATCCGGCGCGCCGCCGCTGAACATGGACGGAGTGCCCGGCTCCGCCTCGGGGATGGAGAAGAGCGGCGGCGTGGCCTTGGGAGGCTCCGGAGGGGGCGCGTCGCCTGTCAGCACCACCGTCTCGGGCGGCCTCGGCGCCTCTTCGCCCGACAGGGAGATCGTCTTCGGCACCGGGTGCGGCTCGGGCGGCAGCTCCTGCCGCACGTCCTTCGGCAGGGCGAACTGCAGCGTGCCCGATGGCGAACTGGACCGCGCGGGCGCGACCTCCCTGGGCATGGCGAACTGCTGAGTGCTCCCCGGCTGGGACGGGCTGGAGTACGCGGGCGGCGGCGGCAGCCCGGCGGACGAAGGGGTGGCGGCCAGGCTGTCGGAGCCGGCGGCGCGCCCGGTGTCCTCGGTGAGGTGGCCCCAGTCCTCGGGCTGCGCTGGAGCAGGCGCCTCTCTCGCGGCGGCGCCCTTCTTCCCCGGGCCTTTCCGGGCCGCCGGCTTCGGCAGCGGGGCCACGCGCTTGCTGCCCCTGGAGGAGAGGGGGATCTCCTCCGCCTCGTCGGCCAGCTTGTCGAACTCGTCGGCTTCGGCCTGCGGCTTCACCACCTGCTCCACCGCGGAGGGCCGGGCGAACACCATCGTGCCCGAGGGCGACGACGAGACTTGCGAGGGTGACGACGGTGACGACGCCGGCGCCTGCCCCAGCGCAGCCCTCACCTCGTCGGGAATGGCGAAGTGCAGAGTGCCGGACGGGGAGCTCGCCTGGGCCGGAGGGGATAGCGGCGTGGCGACGCGGCTCGACGGCGACGACTTGAGCGGCCGGCGCTCCACCGGCAGGCTGGTGTCGACGGGGGCCTCCTCGGCCATCGCCTGGAAGTCGTCTTCGGCGCTGGGCTTCGGGCTGAAGGGCGCCGGCATCGCAGCGAAGCGATCGGTCGCGCCCGGCGGGGCGTCACCCAGGGCCGCCTTCACCTCGTCCGGCATGGCGAAGGCCAGGGTGCCCGACGGGGAGCTGGCGGCCGACGGCGACGACGCCTGGCGCACCTCGTCGGGCATGGCGAAGCGCAGCGTGCCCGACGGCGAGCTGGACGCAGGCGCGGCGGCGGCCTGCCGCACCTCGTCGGGCATGGCGAACACCATCGTCCCGGGCGCAGAGGGCGAGGACGGCGCGGCGCCCCTCACCTCCTTCGGCATGGCGAACTGCGCTGTGGCCTGCGACGGGGAGGTGGAGAAGGCCGGCGGAGGCGGGAGCCCGGCGGCCGAGGGCGCCGCGACCGGGGGGATCACCGGCGCCACCTTCGGCACCGGAGACTCGGCGCCCGTCATCCGGCCCCAGTCCTGATCGAGGGACGAGTCCCCCGAGCGGAACGGCGCCGGCGTCTTCGTCCCCCCCGGGCCGGTGACGATCCCCCACTCCCGCTCCACGGCCGACGGAGAGGAGGCCCCGGCGCGCTCGAAGGGGTTGGACGTCTCCGCCGAGGGCGAGGAGGTGGGCACCTCGCCGGTGGGCGCCGCGAGGAGCTGCCTGGCCTTCTCGTTGCCGGGATCCAGCTTGAGCGCGCGCTCGAACAGGCGTCTGGCGCCGTCGAGATCGCCCGACAGCTTCAGCCAGACACCTGCGTCGACGAGCTGTGCCGCGCGCTCCTTGCTCATCTCTCACCGCCCGATGCGCTGGAGCACGCCCTTGAACAGACTGATGGTGCGCGTCAGCGTGTCGATGCTCTCGGTCACCCGGGCCAGATCCGCCGCCTCCGACGCCTTGCTGGCCTGCTCCAGCGCCCGGTTGGCCTTCGAGATCGCGTCCTGCCCGAACTCGGAGCCCCTCGTCGCCTCCTGGAGCTGGGGGATCAGCTCCGTCACCTCCTGGGCCAGGGCCTTGAGCTCGGCCACCTTCTTCTTCTTCTCCTCCTCGCTCTTCACCTCGAGCAGCAGGTCCGCCTGCTCGTCGAGGATCTTCTTCAGCTCGTCCTCGGTGAGGCCGCCGGACGCGGTGACCTGAATGGACTGCTGCTGGCCCGTCTCCCGATCCCGCGCCGACACCGACACGATGCCCTCCGAGTTGATGTCGAAGGTGACGTCGATCTCCACCTCACCGCGCTTGGCCTCGCGCAGCCCGGTGAGGATGAATTCGCCCAACAGCTCGTTCTGGTGCGCGGCCTCGGCCTCGCCCTGCAGCACCATGATCTTCACCGTGCTCTGCTGATCCTTGGAGGTGTTGAAGACCTCGGTGACGGACGTGGGCACGGTGGTGTTCCGGGGGATGAGGCGCCGCACGTAGCCGCCGGCGATCGCCACGCCCAGAGACTGCGGGGTGACGTCCAGCAGCACCACGTCGGTGCCCGCGCCGGTGAGCGCCTCGGCCTGCACCGCCGCACCCAGGGCCACCACCTCGTCCGGGTGCACGCCCTTGGAGGGATCGCGCCGGAAGTACTCCTTCACCGCGGCCTGCACCGCGGGCATGCGCGTCATCCCGCCGACCAGCACCATCTCTTTGAGATCGATCGGCTTGACCTTCGCCTCCTCCAGCACCTGCTCGCAGATGGTGATCGCCTTCTTCACCAGCGCGCCGCACATCTCCTCCAACTGCTCGCGGGTGAGCGTCTTCTGCAGGTGCAGCGCGGCCCCTCCACCCTGGGGAGTGGAGATGAACGGCAGGTTGAGCTGCGTCTCGCGCGCGGTGGAGAGCTCGATCTTCGCCTTCTCCGAGGCGTCCTTGAGCCGCTGGAGCGCCATGCGATCGCCCCTCAAGTCGACGCTGTGCTCCTTCTGGAAGTCCGCCACCAGCCAGTCGATCACCCGGGCGTCGAAGTCCTCGCCACCCAGGAAGGTGTCCCCGCCGGTGGCGATCACGTCGAAGACGCCGTTACCCACCTCCAGCACCGAGATGTCGAAGGTGCCGCCCCCTAAGTCGAACACGGCGATCTTCCCGTTGATCGTCCTGCCGAGCCCGTAGGCGAGCGCCGCCGCGGTGGGCTCGTTGATGATCCGCAAGACGTCCAGCCCGGCGATCTTCCCCGCGTCCTTGGTGGCCTGCCGCTGGCCGTCGTTGAAGTAGGCGGGCACCGTCACCACCGCCTTCTTCACCGGCTTGCCGAAGAAGGCCTCCGCGTCGGCCTTGAGCTCGCGCAGCACCAGCGCCGAGATCTCCGGCAGCGCGTACTCCCGCTCCCCCAGGTGGATGCGAATGTCGTCGTGCTCACCCGCGCGCACCCGGTACGGCAGCACCTTGAGCGCTTCCTGCGTCTGAGACGCGGAGAACTTGCGGCCGATCAGCCGCTTCGCCGCGTAGACGGTGTCGGTGGGGTTGGTGATCGCCTGCCGCTTGGCGATCGCCCCTACCAGCATCTTCCCGGCCTTCGACACCGCCACCACCGATGGCGTGAGGTTCGATCCCGATCGGCTCCGGATGACGACGGGCTGCGTGCCTTGAACGGTCGCGACGACGCTGTTGGTCGTACCTAGATCGATGCCGATGACAGGCTCGCGCTCGGCCATTCTCAGCGGAGAATTCTAGAACGCCCAGCGCTTCTTGACGTGTTTTTTGACCTCGGGATCGTCAGGCGCCAGGCGCGCCGCCTCCTCGAGGTGCTTCTTCGCCAGCACCTTCATCCCCGCCGCCTCCATATGGAGTCCGAGTAGGAGACGGTAGGATGCGTTGTCGGGAGCCGCGTCGACGGCCTTCTGCGCGAAGGAGATGATCTCCCGGACGTCTCCCCCCTTGCGCTCGAGCAAAGTGGCGGCCTTGTACGCCGCCTGGTGGTGCGCCGCGCTGGCCGCCACCGCGGATCGAAAGGCCGTCAACGCCCCATCGTCGTCTTGCCGCTCCAGGGCTTCCTCCCCGGCCTTGAAGGCCGCATCAGCCCGGATTTGCTCGTTCTTCCGCCGGACCTCCACCAGCAGCGTCTTGACCTCCTGGTTGTTCGGATCAAACTGGCTGGCCTGATTCAAGAAGGTGAAGGCCTGGCTGTACTCGCCTTTGGCGATCGCCTCCCGGGCCTTGCCGAGCTGATCGAAGACGCGGGTGGCCTTGGACAAGTAGGGGTGCCGGGCCAGGCGCTGCTGACGCTCTGCGTCGCGCTTCTTCTCGTCTTCGCTCTTCTCCTTGGCGACTGAGAAGATCCCGCTGCTGCCGGATCTGGCGCGGACGGCGGCGCGGATGAGGGGGTTGGCCTCGAGCCAGCCTTGGCGCTTCTGGAGATCGGTGAGGACGGTGTGGGCCTCCACCAGGCGGCGGAAGATCTTCTCCAGCCGGCCCTTGAAGCTGCCGAGCTGCTTTCCGAAGTAGCGATCGGGGTGGAACTTCTTGGAGGCCTCGCGGAAGGCGCTGGTGACCTCCTCGACCGTGGCGCCGGCCGGCACGCCGAGGATCTCATAGTGGTTGGGCGAGGCGAGCTTCTGCTCGAACTCGAGGATCTCCCGCTTCCGCCCGTCTTCGATGTCGACCTTCTCGTCGGCTGTCACGCGACCTGTCCCCCCGGGCCCTTCAACCGCCCGGAGCGAATGTCACAGGGAACGCTCGAAGATGGCAAGCCCTTCGCCGAGCTGCTCGCGGGTGGTGACGTAGGCGGGGGCAAAGCGGACCGTCTTCTCGCCGGCCAGGTTGGCGAGCAAGCCGTTGACCCGGCACCGCGCCAGCACGTCGGCGGCGCCGGTGTCCACCTCGATCCCGAACAGCAGGCCGCGGCCGCGCACGTCCTTCACGCGCTCGGGGCGCCGGGCCTTGAGCGCCTCCGCAAGGTCTCGCAGGTGCTCGCCCTTCGCCTCGTTCTCCTTCATCGTCTCGGGGGCGGTCGCGAGATCCCACGTGGCGCAGGCGGCCGTCGCGGTCACCGGGTTGCCGCCGAAGGTGGAGCCGTGGGTGCCGGACGGTAGCGCCTTGCCCACCTCGTCGCTGCACACCATCGCGCCGATCGGCAGCCCGTTCCCCAGCGACTTGGCCAGGGAGAAGGCGTCGGGGGTGATCCCCTCGTGCTGGAAGGCGAACGGCTTGCCGGTGCGGCCGATCCCCGTCTGCACCTCGTCGAGGAGCAGCAACAGCCCGTGCTGCGCGCAGAGCTGCTGGAGGCCGGCCAAGAAGCCCTTCGGCGCGGGCCGCACCCCGCCCTCGCCCTGGATCGGCTCGACGAGGATGGCCGCGGTCTGCGGGCCGAGGAGGCGCTTCACCGCGTCGAGATCGCCGTACGGCGCGTAGACGAAGCCTTGCGGCAAGGGCTCGAAGCCCTGCTGGTACTTGGGCTGCGCGGTGGCGGTGACGGTGGCCAGGGTGCGGCCGTGGAAGCCGCCCTCGAAGGTGATGATCTCGAAGCGGTCTTTCTGGCCCCGCTCCCGCTGGCACCGGCGCGCCAGCTTGATCAACGCCTCGTTGGCCTCAGCGCCGGAGTTGCAGAAGAAGGCCCGCGCCCCGGGCAGGCCAGACGCCTTCGTGAGCCGCTCGGCCAGGGCGATCTGCGGCTCGGAGTAGAAGACGTTGGAGACGTGCCACAGCGTGTCCAACTGCTGCTTCGCCGCGGCGATGACGCCCGGGTGGCAGTGCCCCAGCGCGCAGGTGGCGATGCCGGCGATCAGATCCAGGTACCGGCGCCCCTCGGCGTCCCACACGTACGCGCCTTCTCCGCGGACCAGCACGACGGGCTGCTGCTTGTAGTTCAGCAGCAACACCTGCTTCGCGCGGGCGATCACCTCGTCGGTGCGGCTCATGGCTTGCTCTCTCTTAGAGGATGTACTTCGAAAGATCCTCGTCCTTGACCAGCTCGGTCAGCTTGCGGCGGACGTAGTCGACGTCGACGGTGACGTGCTTGTGGGCCAGCTCGGTGGCCTCGAAGGACACCTCGTCGAGCAGCTTCTCCAGCACGGTGTGCAGCCGGCGCGCGCCGATCGACTGGCTGCGCTCGTTCACCCGCTGGGCCATGGCGGCGATCTCCACCAGCGCGTCGTCGGTGAAGGCCAGCGTCACGCCCTCGGTCGCCAGCAGCGCCTGGTACTGCTTGATCAGCGCGTTCTTCGGCTCCTTGAGGATCCGCACCAGGTCCTCGCCGGACAGGGGCTCCAGCTCGACGCGGATCGGGAAGCGCCCCTGCAGCTCGGGGATCAGATCCGACGGCTTGGACACGTGGAAGGCCCCGGCGGCGATGAACAGCACGTGATCGGTCTTCACCGGGCCGTACTTGGTGTTGACGGTGCTGCCCTCGACGACCGGCAGCAGATCCCGCTGCACGCCCTCTCGCGACACGTCCGGGCCCACGCCCTTCGCGCCTTCCCTGCTGGCGATCTTGTCGATCTCATCGAGGAAGAGGATCCCGTCGTTCTCCGCGCGCTTGACCGCCTCCCGGTTCACCCGGTCCTGATCGATCAACTTGGCGGCCTCCTCCTGCTCGAGCAGCTTCAAGGCCTCGGGGACGGTGGCGCGGCGGCGGCGGGTGCGGCTGCCCATGCCCGGCATGCCCTTGAACAGGTCCTGCAGATTGACCCCCAGCTCCTCCAGACCCTGCCCCGAGAAGTTGCGGATGAACATCAGGTTGGAGTCGGACACGTCGACCTCCACCTGCGTGTCGTCCAGCGTCCCGGCGGCCACCTGCGCGCGGAACTTCTCCCGCTCGGCGTCCGTCAGCCGCGGAGGCGGCGCATTCCCACCCGGCGCCACCCCGAAGGCCCCGCCCTTCGCGCCCCCCAGCTTCACCAGCTCGGCCAGGCGATCCTCCGCGTTCTCCTGCGCGCGGGCGCGGACCCGCTGCGTCTCCTCTTCCCGCACCAGAGAGATGGCCGCCTCCACCAGATCCCTCACCATCGACTCCACGTCGCGGCCCACGTAGCCCACCTCGGTGAACTTCGACGCCTCCACCTTCACGAAGGGGGCCTGGGCCAGCTTCGCCAGCCGGCGGGCGATCTCTGTCTTCCCCACCCCGGTGGGGCCCATGAGGATGATGTTCTTCGGGGTGATATCCTCGCGCAGCTCGGGCGCGGCGTTCTGCCGGCGCCACCGGTTCCGCAGGGCAATGGCCACGGCCCGCTTCGCCGCCGCCTGGCCGACGATGTAGCGATCCAGCTCGCTGACGATCTCCCGCGGCGTCAAAGAAGCGCGCATCGGCTCACAGCTCCTCGAAGCTCAAGTTGGCGTTGGTGTAGATGCAGATGTCCGCGGCGATGCCCAGCGACTGCTCGACGATCTGCTTCGCGGACAGGGACGAGTGCGACAACAGCGCCCGCGCCGCCGCCAGCGCGTACGGCCCTCCGCTGCCCACCGCGGCGATCCCGTGATCCGGCTCCACCACGTCGCCCGCGCCCGAGAGGATGAAGGTCTTCTCCTTGTCCGCCACCACCAGGAGCGCCTCCAGCTTCCGCAGGTAGCGATCGGTGCGCCAGTCCTTGCCCAGCTCCACGCAGGCCCGCGCCAGGTTCTGCTGGTACTCCTTCAGCTTGGCCTCGAAGCGCTCGAAGAGGGTGAAGGCGTCGGCCGTCCCGCCCGCGAAGCCGGCGATCACCGAGCCGTCGGACAGGCGCCGCACCTTCCGGGCGGAGCCCTTCATCACCGTCTTGTCCAGGGTGACCTGGCCGTCGCCGCCCAGCACCGTCTTGCCGTCGCGGCGAACGCAGAGAATGGTCGTCATGGTCGCGCGGGTACTTAACAGCCCGGCCGCCCGTTTGCTCCCGGCCGGTGTAGATCTGCTGCCCATGCGCCGAGCCACCCTGCCCGCCCTGCTGTTCCTCGCGTCGGCCTGCAGCAGCGGTCCAGCGCCGTGCGGCCCTTCCTCCTGCTCGGGCTGCTGTGATCCTTCCGGCGCCTGCGTGACGGGCGATTCCAGCGCCGCCTGCGGGCGCGGCGGTGCCGCGTGCCTCGAGTGCCTCGGAGGCTCGTGCACCCAGGGGATGTGCCAGGGGACCGGCGGCGGCGGCGGCACCGGAGGCGGAGGCGGAGGCGGTGGCGGCGCGGTGGGGCCCTGCGACGTGGACAACGGTGGCTGCGACGCGGTGGCCACCTGCACCCCTTCTGGATCCACCCGCGCCTGCGCCTGCCCCGCCGGCTCCGAGGGCGACGGGCTGACCTGCTCGCCGCGGCTCTCGGCGCTGACGGTGACGCCCGCGTCCCTGGCGCCCCTCTTCTCGCCGGGCGTGACCAGCTACGTGGCGTCGGTGCCGTACTCGCAGACGCTGGTGACCGTCACCGCGGCCACCGCCGCGCCTGGGGCCACCCTCCTCATCGACGGCCAGCCCATGAGCTCGCGGATGATCCCCCTCGCCGCCCCCACCCGCCCGGTGGCGATCACCGTGCGCTTCGACGCCACCCAGCGCAGCACGCCCTACTCGGTGCTGCTCACCCGCGCGCGCCGCACGGTCCAGCAGGGCTACCTGAAGGCCGAGGTGCCCGCGATGGGCGACGGCTTCGGCTCCTCGGTAGCCATGTCCCGCGACGGCAACACCCTGGTGGTGGGGGCGCCGTCCGACGATGGGCCCGGTGGGGCGGTGTCGAATGGCGGCGCGGCCTTCGTCTTCCTCCGCATCGCGGGCACCTGGACCTTCGTCACCGCGCTGCGGGCCTCCAACGCGGGCGCGGAGGACGGCTTCGGCACCAGCGTCGCGATCTCGGCGGACGGCCAGACGATCGCCGTGGGCGCGCCGAAGGAGGACTCGGACGGCACCGGCGGCGGCAACGACGCGCGGCCAGACTCGGGCGCGGTGTACGTCTTCCGGCGCGACGCCGGGGGCTGGAGCCAAGAGGCGCTCCTCAAGGCTGCGGTGGTGGGCAGCGGCGACGGCTTCGGCGCCAGCGTGGCCCTCTCAGGCGACGGCGCGGTGATCGCCGCCGGCGGCCCCGACGAGGACAGCGCAGCCCGAGGCCTCGACGGCGACGCGACGGATGAGACGGCGACGTCGGCGGGCGCGGTGTGGGTGTTGGCGAAGAGCGGCTCCGCCTGGGCGCAGCAGGCGTACGTGAAGGCGTCCAACACCGGCGCGCAGGATCGCTTCGGCGCCGCGGTGGCCCTCAACGACGACGGCACGGCCCTGGTAGTGGGCGCCACCGGCGAGGCGAGCAACGCGCGCACCATCGACGGCGCGCCGGAAGACGACTCGGCCCCCAACGCGGGCGCCGCCTACGTCTTCCGCAAGGGCGCGGCCTGGGCGCAGGAGGCGCGCCTCAAGGCGTCCAACAGCGGCGCGGGCGACGTCTTCGGGGCGTCTGTCTCCGTCTCCGGCGACGGCCAGCGCGTCGCCGCGGGCGCCTGGGGGGAAGACTCTGGCCGGGTGGGGATCAACGGCCCCGACGACGAGGCCGCAGATCTCTCCGGCGCGGCCTACGTCTTCGTCCGGGAGTCGGGCACCTGGCGGCAAGACGCGCGGCTGAAGGCGTCCAACGCGGATCCGGGCGATCGCTTCGGACAGGCGGTGTCCTTCTCACGCGACGGCGCGGGCCTCCTCGTCGGCGCGCAGGCCGAGGCCAGCAACGCGCTGGGGCTCGATGGCGACCAGTCCATGAACAACGTGCTGTCCGCCGGCGCGGCGTACCTCTTCGGCAGGACGACGGCTGGCTGGGTGCAGGAGGTGTACGTCAAGGCGTCCAACACGGGCGTGGCGGACACCTTCGGGAAGTCCGTGTCCCTGGCGGGGGACGGCGTGTCCTTCGTCTGCGGCGCCCCGGCGGAGGCGTCCAACGCCGGCGGGGTGAACGGCAACCAGGCGGACGACTCTGCGCCCGGCGCGGGCGCGGCGTACGCCTTCACCCGGCTGCCTCTGTAGCTGCTTCACCGCCGCAGCAGCACGTAAACGGCTCCTGCCCCGCCGTCCTGCGGCCGCGCGGAGCAGAACGCCAGCACGTGCTTCGCCGGCCGGCCGTGCGACAGCCACACCTGCACGCCCTGCTTCAGCACGGGAAGCTGGTCCTTCGAGTGCAGCCCCCGTCCGTGCACCACCAGCACGCAGCGCAGCCCCGCCACCCGGCTCTTCGAGATGAACTGCTCCAGCGCGACCTTCGCCTCGTCCTTCTTGAGCCCGTGGAGATCGACGTGCGCCTGGAACGAGAAGGCCCCCGCCCGCAGCTTGCGCAGCACGCGCTCGTCGAAGCCGTGCACCGCCCCCTCGAGGAACTCGTCCGAGTCGGCCAGCTCGAAAACCCCTTCCCCGCTCACCAGCTCCGCCAGGCGCGCCAGCGACTCCGCCTCCTCGCTGGGAATATTCACCTGCGCCGCCGTCCTCGGAGGGGGCGCCGGGGCTCTCCCCGCCGACTCCTTCACCGGCCTCACCTCGCCCACCGACTCGAGGAACAGCGCCGCGTCCTCGTCTTCGGCCGCGGGCCGGGCCTTCCTCGGCACAGCCGGCGGCGCGGCCTTCGGCGCCTCCTTCGGCTTCTCGGGCAGCTTGAGCCGGCCGAAGGGGTTGTTGAAGGGCTCGGGTTTCTTCTTCGACACGTGCATCACGCTCGCGGGTGCGCCGCGTCGTACACCTTCTGCAACTGCTCGAAGGACACGGCGGTGTAGCGCTGGGTGGTGGACAGGCTGGCGTGGCCCAGCAGCTCCTGAATGCTGCGGATGTCCGCGCCGCCGGCCAGCAGGTGCGTGGCGAAGGAGTGGCGCAGCGCGTGCGGCGACAGCTTGCGGTTGAGCGCCAGCGCCCGCACGTACTTGTCGAGGTGGCGTTCCACGCTGCGGCTGGTGAGGCGACCCCCCCGGAAGTTGAGGAACAGGGCCGAGGGATCCTGCTTCTTCGCCGGCCTCACCAGCAGCTCCCCGCGGCGGGCCATCCATTCGGACAACGCCTCCACCGCCGGGGCGCTCAAGGGGCAGAACCGCTCCTTGTTCCCCTTCCCCAGCACCCGGGCCACGCCGGCCTTCAAGTCCACGCTGTCCAGCGACAGGCCGCACAGCTCCGAGACGCGCAGGCCCGAGCCGTACAGCACCTCCAGCATCGCGCGATCGCGCAGGCCCAGCAGCGCCTCGGCGTCGGGCGCCTCCATCAACGCGAAGGCCTCGTCCACCGGCACCGCCCGCGGCAGCCGCTGGGGCAGCTTCGGCGTCTTCACCCGCCGCGCGGGGTTGGCGTCGATCACCTTCCGCCGGGCGAGGAACTTGTAGAAGGACTTGAGCCCCGCCAGCCGCCGCGCCCGCGTGGACGCCGCCAGCTCGACCGACTGCGTGCCCAGAAAGCCGCGCAGGTGCAGGTGGCTCACCTTCTCCAGCGCCACCCCCAGGGGCGCGAGGTATCCCTCCAGCGCCTTCAGATCCTGCGCGTAGGCCTTGAGGGTGTGCGGCGAGGCCGCGCGGGACACCTCGAGGTAGCGCAGGAAGTCGGCGACGTGCGGGCTCACGACGGCGAGTGTAGCGGCCCGGCCCCCCGGGGCGACTTTCACGGCGACTTCGCCACGTACACCCCGGCCCGCTGCTTCTCCTTCACCAGGTAGGCCACGCTCGCCCCGTCCGGCCCCAGGCTGAGCGCCGGCCACTCCACGTACTGATCCACCGTCTTCTGCTCGCCGCTGCTCATGTTCCGCAGCGCGAGATCGAACGTCTGATCGGTGAGGTGCGCGTAGGCCACCATGGCCCGGCTGCCGTCCTTCGAGAACTTGAAGCTGTACACGCCTTCCAGCACCTTCTTCGGCAGGGCGTCCTTCGGCGCGTCGAGCGCCACCCGCAGCACGTCACAGGCCCGCCCCTCGCGCAGGCAGTCGGCGCGGAACACCAGCTCCTGCCCCCCGGGCCGGAAGGCGTACTCGTACAGCCAGTCCTTGAGGGCCACGGCCTCGGTGGCGCCCGGCTTGAGCAACAGCAGGCGCCGCGTCACCTCCGGGTTCTCGATCCGCGCCGTGTAGGCCAGCGCCGCGCCGTCGGGGGAGAAGAGGTAGTTGGGGCACAGCCGCTGCAGCTTCTTCGGCGCGCCGTCGGGCAACTCGACCAGCATCAGATCGCCCACCTTCTCCACCTTCGGGTCGCCCAGCTTCGCCTCGCGTCCGCCCAGCGGCAGCTCGAGGTAGTTATCGCGGAAGACCAGCCGCTTCGAGTCGGGGGAGAACTCGAAGTCCTTCACCTTGTCGGCCAGCTTGCGCGGCTTGCCTCCCACCACCGGCGACAACCACAGCTCGCCCGTCTGCGCCACTCCGCCCCCGTTGGCGAACCACGCCACGTATTGCCCGTCGGGCGTCACCCGGAAGCGCTCCGCGTCGTCCGTCAGCTTCCGATCGTCCAGGCTGGCCACCTCGATCGCGTGCAACTGGAAGGTGCGATCCCCCGGAGTGGCGCGGGCGTTCACCAGCACGTGCTTGCCGCTGCGCAGCACCGTGTACTCGGCCACCTGATCGAGCAGCCGCTTCGGCTGGGCGCGCTCGTCGGCGATCGCCACCTGGAAGAGGCCCCCGGCCGCGCTGTACCGGCGCCGGAAGTAGACGTACTTCCCGTCGGCGCTGAACTCCGCGGTGGACACCTCGCCCGCCACCTGACGGAAGGGCCCCGCGGGCAGCGGCCCCACGTGCAGCACCCCGTTGGCCACGAAGGCCAGCTGCTTCGAGTCGTCGCTGGGCACGAAGTACGTCACCCGCGCCGCCAGCCGCTGCCGCTCCGCCTTCAGGTTCCGCGCGTCCTGCACGTAGAGCTCGCCCAGTTGCTGGGTGGGATCCCAGCCCGCCGCCATCAGGATCCACCTCGAGTCGGCGCTGAACAGCCACCCGCCCGGCATGTTGGTGACGCCGTTGCCCAGCTTCACCGGCTCCCCCTTCTCGGCCGACGCCGCCCACAGCTCGCCCAGCCGCATCGGCGGAGGCGCCCCCTGGAGGTTCGGCTTCTGCGCGTCGAGCAGCACCGTCAGCACCGCGCCGTCGGGGGACGCCCTCAAGTCCTGCGGCACGCCGGGGATCCGCAGCTCCCCCAGCACCGGCAGCCGGGGCGCCGACTTCTCCTTCTGCACCCGCTCGATGACGCCCCTGGGCCCGGCCCCACCCCTGGCCGGCGGGGGGTTCTCCTTGCAGGCCGCGCCTCCCAGGCAGAGGGCCGCGAAGAGGACAGCGAGGCA
The DNA here is from genome assembly GCA_020846875.1 of Myxococcales bacterium. Taxonomy (GTDB): domain Bacteria; phylum Myxococcota; class Myxococcia; order Myxococcales; family Myxococcaceae; genus JADLDB01. Next base: position 62,297 of record JADLDB010000099.1, read on the forward strand.
ACTGGAGCGCATGGGTAAAGTCTCCTCGAGCAGGTTCAGGGCGCGGGCGGCGGCGTCAGGGCTTGAGCGACGGAGGGCGCAGGCGCCGCGGACACGGGGTGCGGCGCCGAAGCCGCCCACGCGTCGAAGGCCCCCTGCGCCCGGCACGCGTAGCGCTCGCGCTTGTCGCTCTTCGTCACCCGTCCCTCCAGGGGCGGAAAGAGCGCGAACACCACGTTGGTGGGCTGGTAGCGGTAGTCGTCCGGGTGGGCCTCGCCGGTGACGTGGCGGTACAGCGCGCCCAGCGCCGTGACGGCCGGGGGCGGGAGGAAGGCCGTGCCGGTGAGCCGCGCGTGCACCGCCAGCGCCGCCAGGTAGCCACAGGCCGCAGACTCCACGTACCCCTCCACCCCGGTGATCTGCCCGGCGAAGAAGATCCGCGGCTCGCTCTTGAGGCAGAGATCGCGCGCGAGCAGCCGCGGCGCGTCGAGGAAGGTGTTCCGGTGGATCTGCCCCATGCGCACCCACTCGGCCCTCTGGAGGCCGGGGATCATCCCGAAGATCCGCTTCTGCTCCGGCCAGGTGAGGCGCGTCTGGAAGCCCACCAGGTTCCAGGCGGTGCCCGCGCGGTCCTCCATGCGCAGCTGCACCACCGCGTGCGGCCAACGCCCGGTGCGGGGATCAGTGAGGCCAACCGGCTTCATCGGCCCGTGGGAAAGCACCTCGTCGCCCCGCTCGGCCATCACCTCGATCGGCAGGCAGCCCTCGAAGTACCGGGGCTCCTCGAAGTCGTGGGGCGTCACCTTCGCGCCGGCGCGCACCGCCTGGACGAAGGCCAGGTACTCCTCCTTCGTCATCGGGAGGTTCAGGTAGTCGGCCCCGTCGCCCTTCCCCCAGCGGCTCGCGCGGAAGGCGATGGTTTGATCGATCGAGTCGCCGGACACGATGGGGGCGATCGCGTCGTAGAAGTACAGCTTCTCCCCCACCAGCGGGGCGAGCGCGGCGGTGAGCGCCGGCGAGGTGAGCGGCCCGGTGGCGATCACCACCACCCCCTCGGGGATCGCCGTCACTTCCCCCGCCTGAAACTCCACCCCGCCCGAACGCCGCAGCCGCCCCTCGACGGCCGCGGCGAAGCGCTCCCGATCCACCGCCAGGGCCTCCCCGGCCGGCACCTTCGTCTCGTCGGCGCTCCTGAGGATCAGCGATCCCACCCGCCGCAGCTCCGCGTGCAGCATGCCGATCGCGCTCTGCGGGTTGTCGGATCTCAGGGAGTTGCTGCACACCAGCTCGGCCAGGGCGTTGGACTGGTGAGCCGGCGATCTCTTCTGGGGCTTCTGCTCCCGAAGCACCACCCGGTGACCCAGGCGCGCCAGTTGGAAGGCGCACTCGGTGCCGGCGAGCCCTCCGCCCACCACGGTGACGGCCTGCGCTGGTGGTGCGGCGAAAGACAAGGCTTCACCTTCGCTTCGAGGCGTCCCATGCCGCCCTCTGCGAGATCGATCAAGTGCGGAGCGCCTGAAAAGCGCTCGCGCGTCACTCCGGGCTCTTCTGCAGCACCACGAACCGGAAGTTCTCCAGCTCGTTCTGCCCCGCGGTGTACAGCACCGAGGACAACAGCTCGTAGGGCACTCGCTTGTCCCCGATGATCGACACCTCGCGGTTGAACGGGGCGCCAGGGTTGCGCTCGGCGATGTATTTGAGCTTCTCGACTTCCTTCTGGAGCGCGGCGTCGAGAGGGAGGATCCGCTTCCCGTCCAGGTCCGACGCCTTCACCGCCATGTTCACCAGCTCCACCTTCTTCTTGTCGCCCACCAGGATCGACTTGGGCGTCACGGTGATGGCGATCGTGTCCTTCGGCGTGGTGCGGGTGGTGGACAGGGGGGGCCGCACGTCCTCCGACGCCGTCACGGTGATCGACGACGCGGTGTAGGACTTGATGAGGAACACCAGGATGATGGTCATCATGTCCATCATCGC
>JADLDB010000100.1 GCA_020846875.1 Myxococcales bacterium
CACGCGCTGCGGGCCCGCCGTCAACGCGACGCGGTCAACCGCTCATGGGCTCGCGCCCACCAACGTGAGGACGACGTGGAGCGCCGAGAAGAGCGCCTCGGTGCGCGCGCGTTCCTCGCCACCGCCGGCGTTCTTCGAGGCCGTGGCCCCCGCCATGAGCACCGCCGACACCGGGTCGCCCTTTTGACCCGGCGAGCCCGGGCCGCTGCAGCGCGTGGCCGTCTGCGGCTGCGAGGGCAGGAAGGCCTGCGCGGTGCGCTCGGTCTGCGCGGTCACCGTCACGCACTGCTGCAGCCCTCCCGGGTCCGCCGACGCGCGCGTGACCTCGAAGCGAAGGTGGCTGCTTGCTTCGTCCTGCACCACCACCCCGGCCGCGCGCAGCTCCGCTTCGACGGCGGCACGCGCGCGCGTCACGCTCTGCGCCGGCAGGAAGGCGTCGAGATCCACCACCACCACCTGCCAGGGCTGCGACTTGAACGAGCGGAACTCCACCTTCGCCGGTGGCGGAGGCGATGCGACCCGCACCTGCTCGTACCAACACCCGCAGAAGGCCAGGGCGATGACCGCCACGAAGCTCCGCACGACGCGCACCGTAGCAACCCACGCCTGAGGCCAGCCCACAGAACCTACACTCCGTCCCGAGGTCACGGGTCACTCCACCATGGCGTTCGCACGAAACTTCACGAGGCTTCTGAGGGGCGAAGGCATCACCTCCCACTCCGGGGAGCTGCTCGGCTACGCGAACTACTTCACGTCGATCGTCATCGGCCTCGCCGTGGCGATTGCAGCGAGGAGCGTCGGCTGGGGGCTCTTCGCGCTCGCCTTCAGCTTCTTCGGCCTCTTCGCGATGCTCGCCGACCGGAACACCCTCTGGCTCGCGGCGGTCATCGCGACCGGCACCGTCGCGCTCGCCCTCGGAGCCGTGGGCTGGCTCGTCGGCGGCGGCTTCGGCGCGGTGCTGGTTGGCGGCGCCACTGGCGGCGCGACCGCGGCCGTGTACGCCGCCATCGCGAGGCGACTCAGTACGCTGGGAGAAGATTGGTACTGAATCGCTCGGGTGAGTCAGCCGGCGCTCGGGCCGCGGAAAGAAGAGCTGGGGTGAAGCGGCTGGCCGCCACGAACGTGGTAGCCGAAGCCCCACAACCAAACCCCGCAAGGCGGACATCACGCAGTGCTCGTGCAGCGGACACGACTGGCGTTGCAGGGCGGATCCACCGCGCCTACCGTGCGCTCACGGTCGACGCGTTCGCCGGCCCATTCCTCCCTCGAGGCCGTGCGTGAACGACACCTTCGTCTACCTCTTCATCGGCTTCGTGGCGCTGAGCCTCGTCCTTCGCCCGCTGTTCCGGCGCCTCAACGCGCGGCGCGCGGAAGCGCAGGGCGACGTCCTCGCAGACCGGGCCGGCTCGGTGGGTGTGCGCCACCAACTGGCGACGGGCGGCGCGTCCCCGGGCGCCCACGTCTTCTCGGGGACGTCGGAAGGGCTCTCCTGGTCCGCCCAGGTCGAGGTGACGCTCGACGATGACGGCAGCCCATCGCGACGCTCGCGCGGCCAGCGCACGCGAATCACTTTTCCGACGCTCGCCGCCGCGCCCGGTCGCTTCGTGCTGGCGATGGCGCTGCCGCCGGGCGTACAGGTGCCTCCCTCCCCGCCATCCGGTGAGGGCGGGGTGCTGGGGAAGCTGGCGGAGAAGGCCGCCGAGGCGATGCTGGACCTCTACGTCGACGGCTACTTCGGCGCCGAGCACCGCGCGCTGGTCAACGTCGTCGGCGCGGCGCGCCCGCCCGGGCCGCCCGGCCTGTTCCTGCTCTCCACCGACGAAGCGCTCGCCGCGCGGTTGCTGGACGAGCAAGGCGTGGCGCTCCTCGCGGCCCTCCGCGAGCCCGTCCACGGCCTCGCCCGAGCGCTCGACAGCTTCGGCCTGCTGGCCACCACCGCGGGGCTCGTCGTCGGATGCCAGGTGGCGCTCTACGACGCCGCCGCGCTGAAGGTGGTCGCCGAACGCGTCGCCCGCCTCGTCACGCACGCCCACGCCGCCCGCTGACGGAGGCGGAGCAGGAAGGTGTCGAGGCAGGTGCGGCGCTATCTACAGGGGAGCAAGTTGATCCTCACGCTCGACGACGACGGCGCCGCTGAGCGCGTGCGCGACCATTACCGCGAGCGGCTCTGGGCCATCGTCCACGCGCGCGACCGGGCGCTCGAGCCGCTGAGGAAGGCGGCGACGGAGCGGATCGAGCCGAAGCGCGCGGCGATGGGGCGGTGCATGCAGATGGGCGACGGGACCGCGGCCTGCGCCCGCCAGGTCTGCCTGGGCGCCGCGCCCATCCGGGAGGCCGCGCTCAACGAGCTCGTGGCTGCGTGACGGCCGCACCACGACGAGCTGCTCACGTCGATCGGCGACTACGGGCAGGTCTCCAGCGAGGCCGTCAGCCTCGCGCACACGGCCGCGCACCGACAGGCGCTCGGCGCGAACCGGCAATGGCAGGTGCTCAACTGGCTGTACGCCGCCGGGCTTGCGGCCGTCTGCGCCCTTCGCGAGCTTCTCGCCCGAGCGCCAGGTCTCGCCCTCGACCTTGAGGCGCTCGACGCCGCCCTTGCGATTCTCCAGGTCCTTCCACCGCTCCAGGTCGAGGGCCGCGAACTGGGCCTTCTCGCACCGCTCCACCTCGGTGCCCGGTGCAGCGCCACACTTCGACGCGAGTGAGCTTCGCGGCGTGGCGCCTCGAGGGCCGCGTGCGCTTGATCTGCGTCGTGCTCTGCTCAAGCGGCGCGCTGCTGGCCGTCTTAGCGCTTCTCGACGACGCCGCGCCCGCTACAGTCTCGACCAGTCAGCTGGCTGGGCTGGTGTCTTCAGCGCTGTCATGGCGTTCGTCGTTCGGCATCGACCGGCCCCGGCGTGACTGGGCCACTTCAGTGGGGGAGTGCTTCGTGAACCGTGAACACGCGTGGCTGGTGGTGCTGGCGTTGGCGCAAGTCGGTGTGGCCGCTGGCGTGGCCGTGAGCGCGATGTCCTGCAAGGAAGTCGATCCCAGCGACGTCGATGGAGACGGCTACCCTGACGGGGCGGATTGCGACGACACGAATCCGAACATCCACCCCGCCGCGCTCGAAGGCTGCCAGTTCGACGGCAGTCCCAACGGCGTCGACGAGAACTGCGACGGTCTGGTGGACGAGGGCTGTCTGGCGGACGCGGACGGCGACGGCTTCGCCGAAGACGTGGACTGCAACGACGCAAACGCACAGGTGAACCCGGGATTGCGCGAGGCCTGCCTGCCCGACGGGAGTCCCAACGGCGTCGACGAGAACTGTAGCGGCGCAGCCGACGAAGGCTGTGCGGTGGATGCCGGCACTGGTGGCGGTGCGGGTGGCGGAGCGGGCGGTGACGCGGGCACGGGTGGCGGCGGCGGCAACGACGACGCGGGCACCGGTGGCGGCACGGGCGGCGGTGGCGGTGATGCGGGCTCGGGCCTCATCACGTCCTTCACCACCTCCAGCGCGTCGGTGCCGGAAGGCTCGAGCGTCACGCTGACCTGGACCAGCACGGCGGACTCCTGCTCGCTGATGCCGTCGCAGTTCAGCGCGCTGCCCGCCAACCACACGCTGGCGGTGCAGGTCGACGTGACCACCACCTTCACGCTGACCTGCTTCGCGGGCGGCGTCTCGGAGTCGCGGACACTCGACGTCACCGCCACGCCCGCGCCGCCGGCCATCACGTCCTTCATGGCGCAGAGCGTCCAGGTCAGCACCGGCATGAACGCAGAGCTGAGCTGGACGACGGTGCGCGCCACCGCCTGCACCCTCGACCCGGGCGCGCAGGTGGCCAGCGTGTCCAGTGGCTCCGCGTCGCTCCCCATCAGCGCCACCACCACGTACACGCTCACCTGCACCGGCGCGGTCGGTCCTGCGGCGACGCAGAGCGTGACAGTCACGTACGTGGCCAACGCCGCGCCGGTCGCCGTCATCGACTCGCCCGCCAACGGCGCCACCGTCGAGGCCGGCACGGTGTTGAACTTCTCCGCGACGTGCACCGACGACGGCGCCGGCGGCACGACGCTCACGCACTATTGGTCGGGCCCGACCGGGGGCCTGGTGGGGACGACCGAAGACCTGCCGCCCCGCACCGCCGGCGGCTCCGGCCTGCAGACGTGGTCCTACAGTTGCACCGACGCGCTCGGCTCGCAGACCACCGTCCAGGTCACCTTCACCGTGGTGCAGCCCGTCTTCACCCGCGTCGCCGGCGGCAACACGCACTCGTGCGCGCTGACGGCGTCGGGCCGCGTGCTGTGCTGGGGCAACAACGCCAACGGCCAGGTGGGCGTGCCCGGCGCGGCGCAGCACCTCACGCCCACGGCGGTGAGCGCCGCGACGGACTGGGCGAGCCTCGCCACGGGCTACAACCTCTCGTGCGCCCTCAACACCGGCGGCCAGCTCTGGTGCTGGGGCACGCAGGCGGGCGGCATCGGCGACGGCGTGGCGATGACGCGCGCGACGCCCACCCTCGTCGACAGCGCGACCGACTGGGCCCGCGTCTCCATCGGCGTGGACTTCGCCTGTGGCCTCAAGACGACGGGCAGCGTGTGGTGCTGGGGCACCAACGCCAACGGCCAGCTGGGCCAGGGCAACACCACGGACTCCCCGACGCCGGTGCGCGTCGGCACCGCCAGCGACTGGCTCACCCTCGACACGGGCGTCACCTACGCGTGCGGCGTGCGCACCGGCGGCACCGCGTGGTGCTGGGGCGACAACTCGCGCGGCAACCTCGGGGACAACTCCCTCGTCCAGCGCACCGCGCCGGTGCAGGTCGGGCCCACCGTCACCTGGCAGTCCCTCACCGCCGGCTCGCTGTCCACCTGCGGCCTCTCCACCGCTGGCGCGCTGTACTGCTGGGGCTGGGACGTCCAGGGCCAGCTGGGCGATGGCTCGCCGAGCAGCACCGCCTATACGCGGGTCCCTACGCGCGTGGGCATGGACTCGGACTGGGCGCAGGTCAGCGAAGGCGGGCTGTTCACCTGCGCGCGGAAGACGACGGGCAGCCTGTGGTGCTGGGGCAGCGACGTGTCGGGGCAGCAGGGCAACGGGGCCGCCTACTCCGTCGCCGTCCCCACCCAGGTGGGCACCGCCACCGACTGGACGGACATCTACGCCGCCGACTCGACGACGCTGGGCGTGCGCAGCGGCGGGCTGCTCTGGGGCTGGGGCTTGAACGGCGCCGGGCAGGTGGGCCTTGGGTCCACCACGCCCAACCAGGTCGAAGTGCCGACGGCCGTCGTGCCGTAGCCGAGGCGCCCTGCTTCAGCGCTGGCCAGGTGTGAGGACGCGGTGGAGGACGGCGGTGACGTCGTCGTCGGAGGGCGGCGGCAGCGGCACGACGTCGCCGTCGACGCGCCAGAGGGCCTCCGGGACGAGGAGGTGGAGGTGCGGCTTGAGTTGGAGGCTACTTCCGAAGTACTGCCAGAAGCAGACGGCGCCGCCGGTGCCTTCATGGCCGAGGCGGCGTGCGGTGGCGCGTTGAAGGCGCCAGACGGCGCGCACGAGGCGCACCTCGAGGCGCTTGAGGAGGGCGGGCTGCTTCACGACGCGGAAGCGCAAGCCCATGGGGAGACTCGGTCCTCGCCGGGAGCGCCGTCGCCTCACCGCGAGAGGTGCGGCACGCCCTTGATGATGGTGGCGAACGTCTTCGCGTCGAGGCGGGTGGAGAGGAACTGCAGGGCCAGGCCTCGCACCTCGGGGATCCGCTCCACCGGGACCTGGAAGCGCGCCAGCGTGGACGCGAAGTCCACGTCCTCGGGAGGGACGCCTGGGTTGGACCAGCCGTCGCGCTCGTCGTAGCGCAGCGCGCCTGGGGGCAGCGTGGGAGTAGAGGCCTGCCAGCGCTGCAGCTCGGGCACGGCGTCGCGAATCTTCGAGGCCACGCCAAAGCTGACCAGCTCCCGCACCATGTCCTCGATGATGCCGACCACCTGCCCGGCGAGGCCCTTCGCGGCTGCGTCCGTCACGCCAAGCCGGCCGACGAGGGCCGCGGGGAAGTCCATGCCGACGTTCGTACCACAGCCGGGTCAAGGCGCGCCGTGGGTGAGCCACCACCAGGAGGCGGCGGACAGCGCGGCCACCGCCAGCAGCACCAGCGGCCAGGCACGGCGGAGAGGCGGACGAGGGGGCGCCGTAGACGGTGGAGGCGCCCGGGACCTGCGCCTCGGTGAGGCGGGTGGGCAGCGTGCGCACGTCGGCGCGCGCGGGCAGCGGCTCCCGGGCGGGCACGGCGGCAGCCTCAGCCGACGAGGCAGCGGAAACGGAGGAAGCCGGCGCGGCCAGCGGCGAGGGGTGGGACGGCTCGGTCGGGTTGAGATCTCGAATGACGGTGTCGGACTCGCCTGCGCGTCTCCCGTCGCGCGTGGGCGCCTGCGAGTCGGCCGCCGAGGCCGGCGGAAAGCGCGGCGCGGGCCAGGCCCTCACGTCGACCGACAGGGACTTGAGCGCGTCCACGAAGTCCCCCATCGAGGGGTAGCGGTCCTCCTGCCTCTTGGCGCAGGCCCGGGCGAGCAACGCGTCCACCCGCGGGGAGTCCAACTGCGGGTCGACCAGCTTGAGCGGCGGCAGCGGCTCCTGCACCTGCTTCAAGAGAGTCTGCGACACGTTCTTCCCGCTGAAGGCCGCGGCGCCCGACAGCATCTCGAACAGCACCAGGCCCAGCGCGTAGCCGTCGGTGCGCGCGTCAATGGTGCCGTCGCGCACCTGCTCCGGCGACATGTAGCGGGGCGTGCCGGCCAGGCTGCCTTCCGCGGTGAGGCGAACGCCGGTGTCCTTCACCAGCCGCGCGATGCCGAAGTCCAGCACCTTCACGTGCACGCCGGCGAGGTCGCGCCGGAGGCGAATGTTCTCGGGCTTGATGTCCCGGTGCACCACCCCGCGCGCGTGGGCGAAGGCCAACACCTCGGCCACCTTGAGCGCCACCTCCCGCGCCTCCTCGAAGCGCAGGCGGCCCTCGCGGGCGAGGACGGCGCGCAGGTCTTCCCCTTCCACGTACTCGAAGACGAGGTACAGCCGCAGCGACTCGTCGCGCCCCAGGTCCAGCACCTGCGCCGCCCCCGGGTGCTTCACCTCCAGCCCCACCTTCGCTTCGCGCAGGAAGCGGGCGATGCGCGTGTCGTCGGCCGTCGGCTCCGGGTCGAGGAACTTCACCGCCACCAGGTTGCCCACGCCCAACTGCTCGGCGAGGAAGACGAGCCCCATCCCTCCCTGCCCCAGGCTGCGGACCAGCTTGTACCGCCCGGCGATGATCTGCTCGGGCAGCGGCACCTTCACGGTGGTGGAGACGGGGTCGGCCACGGAGGGCTGCGTCGTAGCGCGTCGGGCGAAGGGCGTCACCTCGCCGCGACAAGGTAGCGTGAGGCCTCGCGGGAGGAGGCGTCATGAGCAGGCGTCGTTGGAGCGTCGGGGTGTTGGCGCTGGGAGCGGCTGGGCGCACCGCCGCCGTGCAACCTCTACCAGGCGGTCACCTTCACGCGGCTCAGCGACGCTCAGGGGGGCCTCACCTTCCGCCCGGGCGCCCAGGTGGTCGAGGTGCTCGTCGACGTGCGCGACTGAGCCTTTCGTCAGCGCACGACGGCGGACGACAGCGCCCGGTGCACCGCCTCCAGCGCCTTGCGCGCCTCGAGCAGCTCCGCGCGCTCGCGGGTCAGCTCCGACACCTGCCGGGCCAGGGTGTCGCGCTCGTTCTTCAGCGCCTCACCCGAGCGCTTGAGCGCCGCCGCCGACTCCTGCGCGGCCTCCAGCTCGCCGGCCAGCCGCTCCTCCTCGGCCAGGCACTCGTTGACTTCCTCGTCCTTCTTCTTGAGCTGCTCAAGAAGCTCCAGCCGCTCGCGCCCGCTCGCCTCCACCAACTGCCGCGACTCCTGCAGGGCCAGCAGCGACTCGTTGCGCTCACCCTCCAGCGCCGCCAGCTCGCGCTCCAGCTCCGTGAGCAACGCCACCCGGCCCTCCATCTCGCTGGACAGGCGCTTGGCCTCGTCCATGCGCAGCCGCGCCTCTTCCGTCGCGCGCTCCGCCTGCCGCCGCGCGGCCTCCAGGTCCTGCGTGAGCGCCAGGTTCATCGCCCGCGCCTTCGACAGCTCCGTCTGCAGCGCGCTGATCCGCTCCACCGCCAGCACGCCCGCCTCGGCCACCGTGTCCGGCAGGGGCTCCGGCCGGGGATTCTCGCGCACCGCCTTGAGCCGCTCCTTGAGGCGCGTGCGGCGCTCGGCGGGCTCCAGGTCCGGCTCCACCTCGGGCGCGGGCGCGGTCTGCACCTCCGTCACCTCCACCGGCGCCTCCCCGTGCGCCCGGGGAGCGAACGCCGCCTGCAGCTGCACCTGCACCGGCGGCGTGGGGCGCGAGTGCACCTCCACCGCCGCGCGGGGCTCCACCTTCACCGGCAGCTCCAGCGCCCCCTTGAGCGCCTCCGCCGCGGTGGGCTTGTGGGCGCGGGCCTGGGCGCGGGACTTGAGCGCGGCGGACAGCTCCACCGGATCGGGCACCGGCACCGAGGGGATGACGGGCGCCACCGCCTCCCTCGCTACCTGCTCGGCGATGGTCTCCACCTGCGCCGGCGAGACGGACGCGGCCGCCTCGCTGGCCACCTCGGCCATCATCGCCCCCAGCCGCATGCGCGGCTTGGCTCGGGACACGTTCGCGTCGAATGCCTTCTTCACTTGGGTCCTCCCGTCAGGCCGACTTCGCCGCCGGCGCCTGGCCCTGCTTGGTGGTGGCGAGGCGCGACAGCACCTCGTCGATGAGCGACTGCATGTCGGCCGCGCCCTTGGACTCGCGGTCGAAGCGGAAGATGGGCATGCCTTCGCTGGACGCCTGCGCGAAGCGCGTGCACTGCCGAATGACCTGCGGCATCAGGTACTCGGGGTAGTGCTGCTTGAGCGCCTCCAGCGCCTCCTTGGCCAGCTTGAAGGTGGCGTTGAAGCTGTTCACCACGATGAAGACGTGGTCCAGCACGTGGCCCAGGTCCTCTTCCAGCGACTGCACCGTCTCGAACAGCAGCTTCAGGCCATGGAAGGACAAGAAGTCGGCCAGCACCGGGACGATGAGGTCCTCGGTGGCCATCAGCGCGTTCAAGTTGAGCAGCCCGAAGGACGGCGGCGCGTCGAAGATGATGAAGTCGTAGTGGGCCTCGACTTCCTTGAGCGCGTTGCGCAGCTTGAACTCGCGGCCGGCCATCGGCATCAGCGCCAGGTCCACCGTCGACATCGAGAGGTTGGACGGGATGAAGTCGAGGTTGGGCAGCAAAGACTTCTGGATGACCTGGCTCACCGGCTTCTTCTTCACCAGCACGTCCAGCAGGGTGGCTTGGAAGTCCTCGCCCTCGTAGCCGAGGCACTTGGTGGCGTGGCCCTGCGAGTCGAGGTCGACGAGCAACACGCCGTAGCCCTTCTCGGCCAGCCGCCAAGCGTAGCTGGTGGACAGCGACGTCTTCCCGGTGCCGCCCTTGAAGTTCAAGAAGAGCTGCTTGCGGGTGCCCAGCGCGGGGGGCTCGAGCTGCAGCTTGCCGCGCAGCTCCCACACGTCCTCGGGGCTGTAGACGTCCTTCTTGAGCGCGCCGGCCAGCGCCCTCGGCGTGATGCCGAGGAGGGAGGCCGTCTCGCGGGGGCTGTAGCTGAGCGTCTCCATGTCGAAATCCCTTCAGGCGACGAAGTACTTGAGGCCGCGGCGCACCACCTGGCCCTGCTGCATCAGCGCGGCGCACGCGCGCATGGTGTCTTCGGTGGACGCAGCCAGGCCCTGCGCGAGTTCCTGGAGCGGCCGGCCGCGGATGGCGGCGCGCAGCTCCCGCAGGACGCCGGTGCACAGCTCGGCGGAAGGCGGCGGCGGCGCGTCCTCCTCCAGCACGGCCACCGCGGCGCGGGCGGTGACAGGAGCAGCAGCGCGGCCCGAGGCTGGAGCGCCGCCGACGGGACGGGCCGCGCCTGAAGCGAGGGCCGTCTCCTTCACCACTCGCGCGCTGGACGCCGGCGCACCACCGGCACCACCCACCGGGCGGCTGGAGCCAGCAGCGAGCGCCGCCTCCTTCACCGGGCGCGCGGCGGGCGCGCGCACGCTGCTGGGGCTCGAAGCGAGGGCTGCCTGCCTCGCCGCACTGGCGCTGAAGGCCCCGCTGGAACGGGAGGTGGGCTGCGCCGGAGCTGTCCGCGCGGCCACCCCGTGCGCTGGAGCCCCACTCACCCCACTCAGGGACGCCCAGATGCGGCGCGCGGCCTCGGAGTGGGCGGGCGCCTCGCCACCAGCGGTGGGCGCAGGGAGCGGCGGCGCCTTCGCCGGCAGGTGCGCCAGGCGCCGGACTTCCCGGCGGCGCTGCGCGTCGTCGAGCCCCACCAGCGCCGTGACGTCACGCCCCAGCAGCCGCGACAGGGCCTGGCTGGCCGAGCGACGCACGCGCAGGTCCGCGTCGCGCATCGCGTCCAGAAGCAAGGGCCGGGCTGTGTCGGCCTGGGAGGCCCCCAGCACCAGCGCGGCCAGCGCCCGCACGTCCGGGTCCTCGTCGCGGATGGCCTTCGTGCCCAATTCCAGCGCCTGCTTCGCGTCGAGCCCCAGCGCCAACAGCGACGCCCGGCGCCGCACCGCCTTGTCGGGGTCGCTCATCGCCGCCGCCAGGTGCGGGCCGGCCTGCGCCGCGTCCAGGGTGAGCAGCGCCTTCAAGGCCGCGATGCGCACGTCCGGCGCGCGCGAGGTGAGCAGGGGCTGCACCACCGGCACGCCCTCCGCCTTCGCCAGCGAGGAGAAGGCCGCCAGGAGCGCCACCTGCACCGACGGCTCCGTCTCCGAGTGCAGCGCCGACGCCAGCGCGGGCGCCGCCGCCGGGTGGGCCAACGCCAGCAGCCGCTCGGCCGCGCGGGCCCGGGCCGAGGTGTCGGGCGCCGACAGCTCCCGCACCGAGAAGCCGAACAGCGTTTCTTCGCTGCGCCCGGGGAAGGTGCGCGCGCCGGTGAGCGCGTCCAGGTCCCTGGGCGACACCGACAGCCGGCCTTGCGCCGACAGCTCGTGCGCCGCGCGGGTGACGGCCACCATGGCGGCGGACGCCGACGGCCGCGGCAAAGCGGACCCCTCGGCCGGCTTCACCGCCTCCGCCGGCAGCACCGCGGAAGAGGGCCCTGGAGCGTCCACCCGCGGCGCGCTGGGTGGAGGGGCGGTCAGCACCGGCCCCTCGCGCGTCAGCAGCACCTCGCTGCGGAGCTGGGCGATGAACTGCGCCAGGTCGAAGTCGTCCACGCCGTCCCCCGCGCCGTGGATGCGCGAGGCGTCCAGCATCTTGCCGATGAGGTCGGCTCGCTCGCGGCGCAGCGCGTCCACCAGCCGCGCCGACTCCTCCCGCTCGCCGTGCGCCCGCGTGGTGCGCACCTCCAGCTCGGCGATGACCCGGCGCAGCTCGATTTCCCGCTGCGCCGCGTGCCCCAGCTCCCCCTTGAGCCGCTCGGCCTCACCGCGCTCGCGGTCGAGATCGTTCGTCAGCTGCGTGGACCTCGCCTCGAAGTAGACGATCTTCTCCAGCGCGCTCTTGAGCAGGGACTCGGGCCTCTCGTCGCTCACGCCGTGTGACTCCCCAGTCCTTCGTGGAGGCCGGTCTTCCGGCCTGCGATCGCCGGAAGTGTAGAGGCCTGTAGCGGCTTGTCTTCTTTTCGACCGGGCGCACCCTACGCGGCCGCATTAACCTTGTAAACCATCGAAAGAACAGGGCTTTATTCCTGTCGTCCGAAATCGCCGCCGAGGCCGATTTACCGGCTCTGGACGACGATGGACGGTGGAAAGGAGTAGCGTCCCCCGGTGGTGATGCTGCAAGGGTACGAGCTCCTGGAGGACCGCTCGGCGCCGGATGGGCTGTTCGACGTGTACCAGGCGCGCGCGCCGGACGGGGCGCTGGTGGTGCTGCGGCGGCTGCGGGCGCGCGGCGTGCTGGTGCCGCTGCACGACGAGCTGGCGCTGGCGCAGCAGCTGACGCACGCGTCGGCCGCGCCCATCCTCGACCTCGGGCGGCTGGGGGGCAGCCTGTACTTCACGCAGCCGTGGTTCGACGGCGCGCCGCTGCGGGCGTTGATCGACCACCGGCCGTGGACGGTGGAGGAGGCGGCGGGCGTGCTGCTGCCGGTGCTGGGCGCACTGGAGGACGCGCACCAATACAACCTGCTGCACCAGGAGGTCGCGGCCGAGAACGTCTTCGTGTCCTCGCAGGGCGTGGTGCTGGCGGACTTCGGGCTGGCCGGCGTGGCGCGCCTGGCGGGGCAGCCCCCACGACGCGCCTGCGTGTCGCCGGAGCAGGCACAAGGCAAGCAGCTCACCCGGCGCTCCGACGTGTTTCAGGCGGGGCTGCTCCTCTTCGAGTTGCTCACCGGACGGCTGCCGGCGCTGGGCACGGTGAGCGAGGTGGCGGCGCGCATCGCGCTGGGCGAGTTGGACAGCCCGCGCGAGGCCGGGGTGAGGGACGACGACGTGGTGGCCCTGCTCGAGCAGGCGCTGGCCTTCCAGCCGCAGGCGCGCTTCGCCTCGGCGGGCGACTTCGCGCGGGCACTCTCGGCCCTGGCGCCCGAGCCGGTGGACGTGTCCGTGCGGCTGTCGAAGGTGCTGCGGGCGGCCCCCTGGCCTCCTCCGTCGCGCCCGGACCTGGAGGCGGTTCCGGACGTGCTGCCCCCGCAGGCTTCGCCCACGCCGCGGCCGGGCCTGCTGCGGCGGCTCTTCTCGCGGCGATGACGGCGGGCGGTTGACGTGCGCGGGCGCAGCGGTAATTCCCGGTGGCCCGTGCTGCGCCCACTCCTCTTCGCCACCGCCGTGCTACTCGCGCAGGCCACCCACGCCGAGGAGCCGCTGCGCTTTCTGAGTGAGGACGACGACTGGGTGGACCTCTCGGCCTTCCTCGACCGGCCGTACGGCTTCATCCCGGTGGTGGCGCCCATCACCGAGCCCGCCATCGGCTTCGGCGTCGCGCTGGCGCCCGTCTTCATCGACCGCACGCAGGTGAGCCAGAACAACCGGCGGCCCAACCTCGCGGCGGCGGCGGCCGGCCTCACCACCCGCGGCACCTGGTTCGGCGCGGCGGGCTACTCGGGCAACTACTGGGACGGGAAGCTGCGCGTCGCCGGCGGGGCGATGGTCGCCAACGTCAACCTCAACTGGTACGGCCTGGGCAACAGCCCGCTGCAGGACGACCCGCTGCAGTACACCATCGGGCTCCAGGGCTTCGGGTTCAGCTTCGCGTACCAGTTGTTCAACTCGCGCTTCTTCGTGGGCCTCATGTACGGGCTGGGCGCCACGCAGGTGAGCGCGCGCGGCGAGCGCTTCGACGAGAAGGCGCTGGGCGACACCGTCATGTCGTTGCTCCGCCCGTCGGTGCAGTTGGACACGCGCGACAGCATCTTCACCCCGAGGCGTGGCTTCTTCGTGGAGGTGTCAGCGACGGGATTCTTCGAGGGCTTCCGCGCCTCCGGCCGCGTCGACGCCATCGCGCTGGGGTACTACCCGCTCTTCGACAACCTCATCCTCGGGGCGCGCGCGGACTTCGGCGCGGTGCTGGGCGCCCCGCCCTTCTACCTGTCGCCCTTCGTCACAAACCGCGGCGCGCCCGTGATGCGCTACTCGGGCCAGCAGATGGCGGACCTGGAGGTCGAGCTGCGCTGGCAGTTCTGGAGGCGGCTGTCGCTGGTGGGCTTCGGCGGCTTCGGCGCCACGCTGTCGAAGGAGGAGTCGGGCCGGCAGACGAGCAAGGTGGTCTTCACCTTCGGCGGCGGCGCGCGCTACGAGCTGGCGCGCAGGTACCAACTGCACATGGGCGTGGACGTGGCGGGCAGCCAGGCGGGACCGGCCTTGTACCTGGTGTTCGGCAGCGCGTGGTCGCGGCTGTGAGGTTCAGCGCCCGAGCTGGCGGAAGAACTCGCTCACCTTCTGCGTGAGGCCGGACAGGGACGCGTGGCGGGCGAGCCGCTTCGTCGACGAGAGGCGCGTGCGGCCGAAGGGCGTCACCACCAGCACCGAGCGCGGGCGCGGGAAGAGCAGCCACACCACCTCGACGCCGTGGCCGAGGTACCAGTCGGCCTTGGCCAGCAGCGCGGCCTCGTCTTCGTCCTGGCCGGCGACCTCGGCGGCGAGCACCGGAGGGACGCGGCGGAAGCCCCCCGTGCGAGGCCCGAGCGAGGAGCGCCGCCACACCGCCGCGCGCGTCACCGGCGAGGATCATGCCGGCTTCGTTGCCCCCGACGACGAAGTCGGCGTGCTTCAAGACCCAGTTGCCGAGAACACGAGCGAGCTCGATGGTGACGTCCTGCTGCTCATCTCCGCACGGGGGCAGGGAGAGCAGCCTCCCCTGCACGTACTCGAGGCGCCCTTCGAGGCGCGGCTCGTCCGGACGGAAGCCTCGAGGCGCCCGGAGCTCGACCGGGTAGCGGACCTCGTACCCGCCGAAGCGCTCCCTCGCGATGGGCACCGTCACCACATCCCTGGAGAAAGTGCCCGAAGCCCGACGCGGTGACCAGCCTCGCTGTCTACCCGTCGAGCGGCAGCCCGGCGCTGATGCGCAGCACCAGCCGCGCCTGCGCCAGCTCTCCGCGCGCCTGAATCAGGTTCACCTCGGCGCCGAAGAGGTCGCGCTCGGCGGAGATGAGGTCGAGCTGGGTGGCGGCGCCGGCGTTGTACCGATCTCTCGCCACCTGGGCGGCGCGCTGCGCGGCGTTCACCTGGGCGCGGGCGGCGTCGATCTTCACCAGCGCGGCGTTGAAGCGCTGCCAGTCGGCGAGGATGGTGTCGCGCGCGAAGAGACGAAGCTTGATGGCCCCCAGCCGCGCGGTCTGCTCGAGGTGCGACTGCACCGACATGTTGTGGAAGACGGGCACGTCGAGGCGCCAGGCGAAGGTGACGCCCAGGTTGTACAGCGACGCCGCGCCCTGGAAGCCGGTGGCGTTGGTGAAGCGCTCGGTGAACTGCGCCGACACCATCGGAACCAACGCCAGGCGCGAGGCGGTGGCGAAGTGGCCGGCGGCGCGCGCGTCCAGATCCGCCGCCTTGATGCCCGGCAGGTTCTCCACCCGCTGCGAGAGCTCCTCGAAGCCCGCCTCGGGGCGCAGGTCGTCTTCCGGCATCTCCAGCTCCGGCGCCGGCGCCAGCCCGGACACGGTGGTGAGGTTCTGCCGGGTGTTCACCACCAGCGTCTGCGCGTCGGCCACCACCTGCTTGTTACGGGCCACCTCGGCGTTGGCGCGCAGCGTCTCCAGCTCGGTGACGGCGCCGGCCTTGTAGCGGATCTCGGTGAGGCGCGCCTGTTCCTCGGCCACGCCCAGCGACCTGTTCGCGGACTTGAGCACCGCCAGCGCGCCCACGTAGCCGTAGAAGCCGAGCACCACGCCGCGGCGCACCTGGTCGCGGGTGGACAGCTCGCGCTGCGCGGCCGCCTCCTGGCTGACGTTGGCCGCGGCGCTCCGCATCCAGGTGGTGGTGTTGATGAGCGGCAGCTCGAAGCGCAGGTTCGCGTCGAGCTGATTCTTGGGGATGATGTTCAGCTTCACCTGGCACACCCGCGAGGCGCCGCACGTCTGGTCCGCGCCGCAGTCCGCGTCCGACTGGCACGCCGTCGGCAGGCCTGTCCCCGAGTTGACGGCCGGCTGGTTGAACACCGCGTCGTACTGGTTGTGCGTCCACCCGCCGCTGGCGCTCAGCGACGGCAAGAGGCCCCCCCACGCCATCCGGTACTCGGCCTGGGCGCGCTCCTTCTGCTCGATGGCGATCTGCCGGTCGACGTTCTGCGTCTCGGCCGCCTCCAGGTGCGCCTTCAAGGGCGCCGGCTGAGCCAGGGCCACCTGCGCCAGCAGCACTGCTCCCACCACCGTCACGCGCTTCACTTTTCAGCCTCCATCGGAGCGGCGACGTGCGACCCGACCGGATGCTCTTCGGCCGGCAGGCCCCGCACGCGCTTGAACCACAGCGAGATGTCATCGAAGAACGAGTACACGACGGGCACGGCGAGCAGCGTCAGCAACAGCGAGAGCACCTGCCCGCCCACCACCACGCCGGCGGTGGCGCGCGAGAAGCCCGAGCCGATGCCCTTCGCGGTGATGAGGGGGATCATCCCGGCCACGAAGGCCAGCGTGGTCATCAGGATGGGCCGCAGCCGGTCCTTGTTCCCCTTGAGGATCGCCTCGGCGCGCGGCAGCCCCTTCTCCCGCAGTTGGTTGGTGTGATCGATCTGCAGGATGGCGTTCTTCTTCACCACCCCGAAGAGCACGAAGATGCCGAGGAAGCTGTAGAGGTCGATCGCCTGGTCGAAGAGCACGATGGACAGCACCGCGAACGGCAGCGTGAGCGGCAGCGACACGAGGATGGTCACCGGGTGCAGCCAGGACTCGAACTGCGCCGCGAGGATGAGGTACATGAAGACGAAGCTGGCGGCCAGCCCGAGGAGGAAGGACAGGAACACCTCCCTCATGATCTTGGTCTGACCCTGGGCCTTGGCGGTGAAGCCCGGAGGCAGCCGGGAGGTCTCGTCTTCGAGGATCGCCTTGATCTTGTCGCCCACGTCGCCGTCGCCGTAGCCCGGGCCGGCGTTGGCCATGAAGGTGATCTGCCGCTCGCGCTGGAAGCGGCTGATGGTGGCCGGCCCTTCGCCTGATCTCACCTTCACCACGTCGGCCAGCGTCACCAGGCCCAGCTTCCGCGACGGCACGGTGATGAGCCGCAGCGCGTCCTCGCTGGTCCGGTACTCGGGCGTGGCGCGCAGGCGCACGTCGTACTGCTCGCCGCCCTCCGAGTAGGTGGACACCTTCTGGCCCGCCACCAGGTACTGGAGCGCCTGGGCGATGTCGACCACCTGCACCCCCAAGTCCGCTGCGCGCTCGCGATCGACGTACACACCCAGCTCCGGCTTGCCGACTACCATCGAGCTGTCGACGTCCACCGCGCCGGTGGCCTCCTTCTTGATGCGCGCCAGCACCCGGGTGTTGGCCGCCTCCAGCACCTTCAGGTCCGGGCCGGCCAACAGGTACTGAATGCGCGCAGTGGGCATGCCGCCGCCGAACTCGTTCACGTCGGCCACGGTGACGCGCAGGTCGGGCGGAAGCGTGGGGAGGATCTTCTCGCGCACCAGGTTCTTCATCGCGTCCTGGGTGACGGCGCGTTGGTCGGGCGGCAGCATCTTCACGTAGATGCGCGCCAGGTTGGGGGTGCGGCTCTGGTCGTCACCGATGGTGAGCAGCGTGGCGGTCACCTCGGGCATCTCTCGCATGAGGCGGGCCACCCGCTCGCCCACCAGCTCGGTCGCCGCGACGCTGCGGCCCTCGGGCAGCCGCACCACCACCTCGAACTGCGCGCGATCGTCCACCGGCAGAAAGCCCTTCTTGGCCTTCATGGTGAGCGGCACGCAGGCGCCGAGCGCCGCCACCGACGCGAGGACGATCACCCAGCGGTGCGCCATGGCGAACTTCAGCATCGCCACGTACAGCCGCTCGATGGGCCGGTAGAAGATGTCCACCAAACGCTCCAGCGGCGGCTTCTTGTCCTTGACCTGGTGGGGCTTCAAGAAGCGCGCGGCGAGGCTGGGCGTCATGGTGAAGCTGACGAACAGCGACACGGCGATGGAGAAGGCCATCGTCACGCCGAACGGCCCCAGGAAGCGCCCGGGAATGCCGCCGATGAAGGCGATCGGCACGAACACCGCGATGAGCGACAGCGTGGTGGCCAGCACCGCGAGGCCGATTTCCTTCGTCCCCTTGATCGCCGCGTCCTTCGGGTGCTCCCCGTGCTCCTCGACGTGCTTGAAGATGTTCTCGAGCACCACGATGGCGTCGTCGATGACGATGCCTACCGCCAGAGCCAGCGCCAGCAGGGTGATGGAGTTGAGCGTGTAGCCCTGCAGCTTCATCAGGGCGAAGGTGCCGACGATGGAGGTGGGAATGGCCAGCGCCGCGATGATGGTGCTGCGCAGGTTGCCCAGGAACAGCAGCACCACGATGGCGGCGAAGAGGGCCCCGAGGACCAGGTGCTCGGTCACCGCGTCGGCCGCGGTCTTGATCACCTGCGAGCCGTCACGCTGCACCTCCAGGGTGAACCCGGCGGGCAGCTCCTTCTGAATGTCGGCCAGCCGCGCCCGCGCCGCCTCGGCCACCGCCACCGTGTTGGTGCCGGACTGCTTGCGAAGCGCCACCAGCACCGTCCGCTCGCCGTTCCAGAAGGCGCCCGAGTCCGCGTCCTCCACGCCGTCCTGCACGGTGGCCAGCTCGTCGAGCCGCACCGCGCGGCCCTGCTGATCGCGCACGATGATCGACTTGAGCTCGTCCACCGAGCTCACCCGCCCCAGCACCCGCACCGACAGGTAGTCGCGGCTCACGTCCACGCGGCCGCCGGGCAGGGTGATGTTCTGCGCGTTGATGGCCCCGGCCACCTCCAGCGGACTGATCCCCAGCCCTTTGAGCTTCACCGGGTCGACCAGCACGTTCACCTGGCGCTTGCGCCCGCCGATGATGGTGGCCTGCCCCACGCCGTTGACCGTCTCCAGCCGGCGCTTCACCACGCGGTCGGCGAGGTCGGTGATGTCCGCCACGTCCTTGCCCGGCGCGCGCACCGCGATGAACAGGATGGGCTGCGCGTCTGGGTCGAACTTCATCACCACCGGCGGGTCGATGCCCCGCGGCAGCGTGGGCAGGGCGAGGTTGATCTTCTGCTGCACCTCCTGCGCCGCCACGTCCACGTTCTTCTCGAGGACGAACTGGATGATGACGCTGGACACGCCTTCCGACGACATGCTGCGCAGCTCGTCCACGCCGGCCAGCGTGTTGACCGCCGCCTCGATCGGCTCCGAGACGTCGCGCTCCATGTCCTCGGGCGAGCTGCCCGGCATCACGGTGCTGACGAGGATGACGGGGAAGTCGATCTTCGGGAACTGGTCGACGCCCAGTTGCTTGTAGAAGACGCCACCCACCACCAGGATGACGAGCGAGAGCACCGTCGCGAAGACGGGCCGCTTCACGCACACTTCGGCGAGCCATTGCATGGGGCTTGTCTCCCTCTCGCGTCACTGAATCGACGAGCCGTCCTGCAGCCCGGCCGGCGGTTTGAGGATCACCTTCTCGTCGGCGCCGAGCGGCTCCAGCACGGCCACCCGGCCGTCCTTCTGCACGCCGGTGCGGACCACCACCTCGAAGGCCCTGCCGCTCTTGGCCAGGTACATGCGCTTGGTGGTGCCGTCCGTCTTGATCGCCTCGACGGGCACCGTGGGCTGCTCTTCTTCCCCTACCACCAGCTTGGCGATGGCGAACATGCCGGGGCGGAGCGCGCCGTCGGCGTTCTTCGCGCTGGCCTCGATGATCAAGTCGCGGGTGGCCACGCGCAGGGCGGGGCTGACGAAGCGCACCGTCGCGGGGAAGAGGCGATCGGGGTAGGCGGACACCTCCAGGTCGAGCTGCTGCCCTTCCTTCACCAGCGCCACCGCCGGCTCGGGCACGGAGATGGACACGCGCACCGGGTCGATGGCGAAGACGCTGGCCACGCGGGTGGGCGGCTGCACGTACTCGCCGACGTTGACGTAGCGCTCGCCGATGATGCCGTCGATGGGCGCGCGGATGATGGTGTCCCCCGCCAGCTTGCCGGCGAGGTCGGCGTTCGCCTGGGCGGCGTTGGCCTGGTAGAGCTGCGCGGTGCACTGCGTCTTCAGGCGGTCGTACTCGCTGCGGGGCAGCGCGCCCTGGCCAAACAGCGTGTCGGCGCGGTCACATTCCTGCTTGGCCAGCGCCACCTGGGTCTGCGCGGCCTGGGACTGGGCTTGCGCCGCCGCCGCCTGGAAGGAAGCGGCCTTGGAGTCCACCACGGCGATCATCTGCCCGGCCTTCACCGGCATGCCGCGCTCCACGTAGGTGGCGGTGACGCGGCCGGAGACGTTGGCGGCGATCTCCGACTGGCGATCGGCCAGCACGCTGCCGGTCAGCGTGAGGTACTTCGGCATCTTCTGCACCTGCACCGGCGAGGTCTCCACCTTCACCGGGGGCAGGGCGACGGCTTCAGCCTTCTTCGTCCCCGCTTCGTGCGCCGACTCGGGCTTCTTGCAGGCGGCGACGAGGAGCAGCGGGGCCAACAGCAGCGGGAGGCGTGTCATGGGTGTCTTTCTCGGGGGTGAAGTCACGAAGCGACGGTGCGCGCCCTTCGCCCTGACGGGCCGAGCGCGCGGCTGAAGAACTGGGTCAGGTCCTCGAGGTACTCGCGCCGGGCGCGCGGCGTGAGCGGCTGCTTCATCACGTGGGACGCGAAGACGCGGGTCTGCACCGCGCCCAGCAGCGCCGTGGCGGCCGTCTCCAGCGCCTGGTCTTCCACCAGGCCCTTCTGGGCGGCCCGCTCCAGCCACCCCTTGAGCGCCTTGATGAAGCGCGTGGGAGAGTCGCGCCGGGGGTCGAAGATCTCATCGTGCGGAATGCCGCTCTCGCGCAGGGCGAAGACGCAGGGCAGCACCTCGGACAGGAAGCCCCACAGGCCGCCCAGCACGTCTTCGAGCTGCTCGCCCAGCGGCCGGCCGTCAGGCAGCGAGGCGAGGCGGGCGAGCCAGAGCGGGTCGTCCGGAGGCCGCAGGGCCTTCACCAACAGCTCCCGCCGCGTGCCGAAGCGCTTGAGCAGCGCCGGGGGCGTAACCTTGAGCCGCCCCGCCACCACGTCCAACGCCACCTGGGGCCCGTGCTCCAGCACGCAGGCGCGCATCGTCGCCAGGATCTGCTCGTCGCTGATCAGCCGGGGCCGGGCCATGACGGCGGTTAGTAAACGCTAACTAACCCTCTACGCAAGCCGGTTTTTGTTGGGAAGTGTGAAGGCAGACGTGCCACAGGCGTGTGCCGCCCACACAACCCCGCGCATTCGCTGCCTTGCGGCGCGGACAGATCGAATCCGCGGGCCGTGCGTGAACAGCCGCCGGGCCCTCGTGCCCTTTCTTTGGGAGGCACACATGCGAGCGATGCTGCGCGTTCTCTACGCGGTGGTGGTGGTGGCTGGCTTCGCGGCCCCGGCGCTGGCGCAGGGCCTGGGCGATCTGCAGATGCAGAAGGCGAACAGGGCGGCTGCCACGGTGGTGAAGGAGCGCATGGCCAAAGAGCGCCCCGAGGACGCGAAGGTGCTGCAGGCGGTGGAAGCCGCGGACATCGTGGTGGTGCGCGGCCAGTACGACCGCGTCGAAGACGTCCTGCGGAACCTGGGCATCAAGCACACGGTGGTCAATCCCCACCAGGTCGGCTCCTTGAACCTGAACGCGAAGCAGCTCCTCGTCGTCGACTGCCCCGGCAACATCCCCAGGGAGGGCATCGAGAAGATCCGCAAGTTCGTCAACGCCGGCGGCTACCTGTACACGACCGACTGGGCGCTCACCAACGTCGTGCAGCAGGCCTTCCCCGGCTACGTCAAGTTCAGCGGGCGCGCGACGGACAACGACGTCGTCGAGGTGGAGGTGAAGCAGGCCGACCACAACCTGCTCAAGCACCTCACCCTGGCGCGCGAGAACCCCAAGTGGTGGCTGGAGGCGTCCAGCTACCCCATCAAGGTGCTCGACCCGCAGAAGGTGGACGTGCTCATCACCTCGAAGGAGATGGGCAAGAAGTACGGCGAGGCGCCCATCGCGGTGCACTTCCGCTACGGCGACGGCCAGGTGTTGCACATGGCCAGCCACTTCGTGCTGCAGCAGGGCCAGGCGCGCACCGTGTCGGAGAAGAAGAAGGCCAAGAACTACCTGGCCGAGGACTCGGACTTGAAGCCGGAGACCAAGGAGGCGCTCGAGGGCAAGGTGGAGCTCTCCGACGAGGTGGTGGCCGGCGACCTGGGCAGCGCGTACTCCGCCCAGCAGGTGACGTCGAACATCGTCATCGAGCGGAAGAAGGACCAGCGCCGCATCGACGGGCTGTACTCCAAGTCGCTCAAGGCGCCGGCGTCCGCCAGGCCGTCTCCCACCACCCCCGCCGCGCAGCCCGTGCCTCAGCTGGGCGCGGGCACCAGGGTGAAGGAGCTCGAGCGCCAGGGTGAGCAGGTGAAGGTGCGCACCATGGAGGGCGAGGAGGCCTGGGTTCCGGCCAGCTCGCTGTAGCTGATGCGCGCCCGCGCGACGGCGTAGAGTCACGGCCTTCCTTTCCCCTGGAGACCTGATGCGCACCCAACTGCTCAAGGCGTTGACCCTCGTCGTCGCGGTGGGCTTCCTCGTCGGCGCCACCGTGGCCGCCGGCGGCGACAAGGCGAAGAAGGCGAACGTGAAGCCCGCGCCCGAGGCGAAGGTGGACGCCGGACAGAAGGCGCCTCCACCCACCTTCCTCCCCGCCACCAAGGCGGCCATGCCGATGCGCTTCGAGGAGCCCGCGCCGGCCCAGCAGCCGCCCTCGAAGCCGAAGCCCACGCCAAGCGCCGCGCCCACCCAGCAGGCCACGCCGTAGCAGCCGCGTGTTGGCCTCGACGCTCCAGGCGTCTGCCTTCTCGGTGTTGATGCTGGCGGCCGTGTACTGGCCGCTGGAGCGCCTGTGGCCCGCGCGCCGTCAGCCCTGGCTGCGGGCGTCGCTGGGGACGGACTTCCTCTTCCTCTTCGGCCAGCACCTGGTGTGGAGCGTGCTGGCGCTGGCCTTCCTCGTCGCCGTCGACGCGCGCGTGCACGGGGCCCTGCCCGCCGGCCTGCGCGAAGGCTTCCTCGCCCTGCCCCGCGCGCTGCAGTTGGTCGCCATCGTGCTGCTAGGTGACCTGGCGGTGTACTGGTTCCACCGGGCCTGCCACCGCTTCGACGTGCTGTGGCGCTTCCACGCAGTGCACCATTCGAGTCAGACGCTGGACTGGGTGGCGGCGCACCGCGAGCACCCGGTGGACGGGCTGTTGACGCAGCTGACGCTCAACCTGCCGGCCATCCTCCTCGGCTTCCCGGTGGAAGGCCTGGCCGCGCTGTCCGTCTTCCGCGGGCTGTGGGCCGTCTTCATCCACTCCAACGTGCGCCTGCCGCTGGGCCCGCTGCGCTACGTGCTGGGCGCGCCGGAGCTGCACCACTGGCACCACGCGAAGGCGCCGGGCGTGGTGGCCAACTACGGCAACCTCTCGCCGTGGACCGATTGCCTCTTCGGCACCTTCCACCTGCCGCCGAAGGGCGAGGAGGCCTGGGAGCTGGGCGTGCCCGAGGCGCTGCCGCGCACCTGGCCTTTGCTGCTCCTGTCCCCCTTCACCCGGCAGGGGAGGCAGCCGCGCGGGTGGCTCGGCGCGCCAGCGCTGGGGCCCGTGATGTTGGCGCTGTTGGCGGCGCTCACCTTCGCCGGCCTTTCCTCGGGCTGAGCCTCGCCGCGCCTCGCCGGGAGCCCCCCCGGAGACGACGGCGTCCAGGGAGGCCGCGGAAGGGGAACGACGTTGCCGGTGCCGGGGAGCAGCTTCAGCGGCCCGACAGCCACGGCAGCGGCGGGGCGTCGTCCTTCTTCTTCGCCTTCTTCGCCGGGCGCGACGCCTTCTTCTTCACCGCCGCCGGCGCCTTCACCGGCTCTGCCGCCGCGGGCGCGGCCTCGAGCGGCGGCGCCACCGCCCACGACACGGGAAGACTCAGCGCGGGCCTCGCCGGAGGGTCGACGCTCGCCACGGCCGCCACGTCCACCTCCACCGCCGGCCTCTGCGGAAGGTGCGTGGCCCGCGAGTCTTGGCGCACGGCCACGGTCCGGAGCGCGGCGCCGAGGGGGGCGGCCACCACCAGCGCGGCCACCACTGCGCTCGCCGCGAAGGCCACCACCTCGGCGCGGCGGCTCGGCGCGGCGGCCTTCTTCTTCGACTTCTTTCCGGGCTTCTTCGAGGCGAGGGCCTTCGCCGGCGCCACCAGCGGGCGCACCGCCGGCTTCACCTGCGCCTGCGGCACCACCGCCACGCGCTCGAGGGCCGGCAGGCTGGGCGGCCTCGGCCGCGGCCGGGCCAGGTGCGCGGTGAGGGCCCGCTCCTTCCGCCGCCGGGTGTCGAACAGCTCGCCGACGAACTCGGCCCGCTTCTCCGCGCGCCAGAGGAACTGCCCCGCCGCCTCCTTGAGCGCCTGCGCCAGGTCGGGCCCGCTGGCGAAGCGCTTGGCGCGGTCCGGCTCCAGCGCGCGGAACACCACCTGGTCCACGTCGCGGCTCACCATCACGTTCAGGCTGGACGGCGGCGCCAGCTGCGCGCGCTCGTGCATCTTCACCCGGTCCTCGAAGCGCTCGGTGCGCCGCACCTTCTCCCCCGTCAGCCCCTCGTAGAGCAGGATGCCCAGCGAGAAGACGTCGCACTTCGGATCCGGCATGTGCCCGCGCAGCACCTGCTCCGGGGAGAGGTAGGGGCCGGTCAGCTCCAGCACCTCGGCCCACGACGCGCGCCGCGCCAGGCAGCGGAACAACCCCACGTCCAGCACCTTGGTCAGCCCGTCGAAGCCCACCGCCACCGCCTGGTCCGACAACAGCCCGTGCCCGTGCCCGCGCTCGTGCAGCACCCCCAGCGCCTGCCCGGCCTCCACCACCGAGGACAGCGCCAGGCCCAGCGGCAGGCCCTTGCCCCGCGCGCGGCACCCGCCGGCCAGCTCGGACAGCGACGCGCCGGACACGCGCTCGCTCACCCAGAAGAGGCCTTCTTCTGTCGCCTCCGCCGGGTACACGCGCGCCAGGTGCGGGTGCACGAACTTCGCCGCTGCCGCTGCCAGCACCTCAATCTCCGGCGCCAGCGCGTCCACCAACTCCAGCTTGCGCACGTCCACCACCGCCCTGCTGCCGTCCTCGTCGTGGCGCACCGCGAGCAGGCGCCGCGCCGAGCCGGGCGACAACCGGCGGATGATTTCACACCGGCCCATCTCCCACCCCGCGCAGGGGTCGCCTTCCAGCGCGTCCTCGTCGTCCAGCGTGGTGCCCCTCGCGGCCACCGGCTTCGCCTTCGCGGAAGGCAAGCCATGCTGGGGCAACTGCGCGCGCTCCCACGGCAACCCGACGCAGAACTGCTGGCCGGGCAGCAGGAACGTCTGCGTGGGAATGCGATTCTCCTGCGATGGGGAGCTGGCCATGCGGTGCGTCAAAGCAACCCCGATGCCCGCGTCTATCCACATGAAACTACGGCTGGTTTGTAAAGAAACCAGACGGGAAGACTGGAGCCTGAGCCGGCCGACTGTCTTCCTTCGTCGCAGCCCGACACCAAGCGGCTTTCCAGCGACACGACGCTCCCGTCTCTCACGCCCTGAGAAGGCCCGCGCCGGCCTGTCTCGCCGCTTGTCGCCGCCCGTCGAGGTTGGAGCGGACAGGCGCGTTCCACTGCCCCACCGATTCCCAGCCGGTCGACAGGCCCCCGCCGTCGATCCACGGGCTTGCGGCGCCGGGACGGCTGGCCGCCATTCTGCATTTGCTCGGCAAATAAGTAGCTCACCCCTCACTTCGACGGAGCCAGACATGCAGGCACGATTGGGACAGTTCTTCCGGGACGCGGCGGCGGCGCTGGGCAGAAGCCCGGAGGTGCGGCAGGCGCTCAAGGCCACGGAGCAGCGGCTGGAGGCGGAGGTGCAGCGGGGCCTCGAGCGCGGGTTGTCCCGCTGGTTGGATCGCTTCGAGGCGGCGAAACCGAAGCCGGGGCTGACGGCCGAGCAGAAGGCGGCCAACGCCGAGTACGTCACCGGGCTGTACCGCGAGCTGCTGGGCCGCGAGCCGGATCCAGAAGGCCTCCTGGCGCACCTGAAGGGACTGGAGGGCGGCACCACCCGCGAGCAGCTGCGCGACCTCTTCCTTGGCAGCGACGAGTACCGGGCGAAGCAGCACCAGCCGGTGCCGGTGCCCGTGGAGCCTTCGCCCACCCCGGCCCCCGCGCCGCGCACCTACCCCGAGCCCGGCCCGGCGCTGTCCACCGTGCCGCCGCGCCCCGAGTACCTCGACATCCCCGTGGACAGGAGCAGCGCTTCGGCCGCCGCGCTGTCGGTGGCCCGCTGGGTGCGCGCCAACAAGCCCGAGTTCTTCGACAAGGGTGATGACCGGGCGGTGGCCTACGAGATGATGTCCTGGGTCATCGGCGCGCTGCGGGCGCACGGCTACGACGCGCACCGGGTGGTCAATCACCCCAGCCGACCGATGGGCGATGGCTACCGCTACGGCAGTGACGCGGTCGTGCTGGAAGGCACCATCTACGACGTGTTCGGCGCGTGGGGCGATCCCGGCCGGGGCGACCCCATGGCGATGAACGTGGGGCCCTACGCCGCAGGCCGGCTGCGCGAGTGACGGCCGCCACGCCCAGTCCGTTGCTGCTCACTTCACCGAGACGGTCGAACGAGTAGCAGCGGACGCCGGCCACCACCCCGTGAAAGGGCGGCCCGCGCGTCGGTGGCCACTCGTGCTACGGTGCCCGCTCGCTCCTCGCCGCCCCTTCGGACCTCGCACATGCCCACCCGCATCGGCCAGCGCCTCTCCGTCGCAGTGAAGGACCGCACCGTCTCTCGCGCCGAGGCCGAGGAGATCGTCCAGGCCGCCAGAGCCGAGCGGAAGTGGACGCCCGCGCTGCAGGGCGAGCTGTCCACCTTCGTGATGAAGCACGGCTCGAAGATGGACGCCCAGGCGAAGGCGGTGCTGGAGGACTTCATCTCCTCTTCCCGGCCCCGCGCGGACCTGCGCGATCCGCTGGCCCTCAAGGAGCACCGCACCGACGTCACCTGGACGCCGGTGGGCCCCGACGCCTCGCTCTTCGTCGACGGCATCACCGCCGACGACGTGATGCAGGGCTACATCGGCGACTGCTACCTGGCGGCGGGCGTGGCCTCGCTGGCGGCGGCGGACCCGGAGCTGATCAAGAAGGCCATCAAGGAC
Source organism: Myxococcales bacterium (assembly GCA_020846875.1). Lineage (GTDB taxonomy): Bacteria > Myxococcota > Myxococcia > Myxococcales > Myxococcaceae > JADLDB01. The sequence goes on from JADLDB010000100.1 coordinate 26,770, forward strand.
AACGGCGACGGCACCTTCACGGTGCGCTTCTTCGAGGGGGTGGGCGAGGGCGGCCGGGCCAGGCAGGTGCGCGTCACCGTCGACGACGACGTGGCCAAAAAGCCCGGCGGCGAAGCGCTCTACCTCTCCGCGCGCGACGGCAAGGAAGAGTGGCCTGCCGTCCTCGAGAAGGCGTACGCGAAGTGGAAGGGCGGCTACGAGCGCATCGGCAACGGCGGCTTCGCGTCCGACCTCTTCCAGACCGTCTCGGGCCGCGCCGCGGACTGGGGCGAGGTGAAGGACTACAAGCCCGACGCCCTGTGGAAGAAGATCCAGTCCACCACCTCGAGGCACCGGCCGGTGGCCGCGGGCACCTTCGCCGACAATGATCCGCGCGCCAACTACTCGGGCACGGGCGTGCACGGCGACCACTTCTACACGGTGCTGGGCGCCACCGAAGAGGGCGGCGTGAAGTACGTCACCCTGCGCAACCCCTGGGGCATGGACGAGCCCACCGGCAACGGCGCGGACGACGGCGTCTTCAAGCTGCCGCTCACCGACTTCGTGAAGATGTACGAGAACATCGAGTTCGGCGGCTGAAGAGCAGTCTCCATGCCCTTCGATCTCGCGCAGGCCATCCGTGACGCGGCGCCGGGCGCGGTGGTGAACGTCCCCGCGGGGGCGTACGCGGCGAACCTGCTCATCGACAAGCCGCTTCGCCTCATCGGCATGGGGAAGGTGGTGCTGGACGGGCAGAAGCACGGCTCGGTGCTGCGGGTGCGCACCGGCGGCGTGGTGAAGCTGGCCGGGCTGATGCTCGTCGGGGGGCGCACGGGCCTCGCGGGCGGCGGCGTGGCGCTCGAGGCGGGCGAATTGGAAATGCTGTCGTGCACCCTGCGCTTCAACGAGGCGCCGGCGTGGGGCGGCGGGGGGCTGTGCGTGCGCGGCAGCGCGAAGGCGCGGGTGACGCAGTGCCGCTTCGAGGGGAACCTGGGGCGTCAGGGGGCCGGCGTGCTGGTGGACGAGGCGGGCCAGGCGGTGCTGCGGGACTGCCTCGTGGCGCAGAACGCGGCCTTCGAGGGCGGCGGGGTGTGCGCGAAGGAAGGCGCGGCGGTGGAGCTGTTCGGCTGCACCCTGGCGGACAACAAGGTGCTGGGCGACGCGCCGCGCGGCGGGGCGGTGGCGCTGGGCGGGACGATGACGCGCGCGCCGAAGGTGACGCTGTCGCACTGCATCGTCGCGGAGCGCACGCGGGGCGCCTCCCTCGTCGCCAATGTGGAGGCCTGGCCCGGCAGTCTGGCGCTCACCCACAACCTCTTCCCCGAGTGGTGCCAGGCGCTGGGCGGCGACAACCGCTTCGGCGAGCCGCTCTTCGTGGGCGAAGGCAGCGAGCCGTACTTCCTCACCCGCGAGTCGCCCGCGGTGGGGGCGGCGCAGCCCCAGGCCTACGGCGCCGAGGACCGCGACGTGCTGGGCCGGGCGCGCGGCCAGCCGGGCGACCTCGGGGCCTTCGCCTTCTTGTGACAGGGACGCGGCCGTCGACACCTGCAGCGACGCCCAGCAGCACCTCAGCTGCGTCGAGCCGCGGCCGCCGCGGGAATGAAGGCGGGCGTGCGTGGATTGGCAGCAGTAGGCTGCCTGCCCGCATGCTGACGCACCTCGCGCTCGTCCTCCTCCTCGCCGGCGCTGCACCCGACGCCGGCTTCGACGCCACCAACCCCGCCACCTGGACGCTGGCGGCCAAGCTGGGCCCCGGCTCGAAGCTGCGCGAGGCCCTCATCGCCGACTTCACCGCCGACGCCGGCGCCGCCAATGGCGTGGGAGAAGCGCCGCTCAGCAGGGCCGAGGCGGAGGCGCTCCTCGACGACCCGCGGGCGCAGCTGGTCTACGGCGAGAAGACCATCGCCATCGTCGCGCCGTCCATGCTGACCAGGCAGCGGCAGGACCACCTGGACCTGATGAAGCTGTTCTTGAAGCCCGAGCGCCTCGCGGCGGGCGCCGCCTTCGCGAAGGAGCGCGAGGCCGCGCTCTCCCGCGTGGAGGCCGCCACCAGGGTGGACCGCGGGGTCATCGTCGGCATCCTGATGTGGGAGACGAAGCTGGGCACCATCACCGGCGACTACCTGGCCTTCAACGCCTTCATCAGCCAGGCCTTCTTCATCGACGAGGCCAACGCCATCGCCCTCTCGCGCAAGGAAGAGCGGGTGAAGCTGGACCAGGCCGCGCAGGCGAAGCGGGTGGAGACCATTCGCGCCCGCGCGAAGAAGAACCTGCTGGCCCTGGTGCGGCAGGGCAAGGCGCGCGGCATCGACGTCTTCACCATGAAGGGCAGCTGGGCCGGCGCGATGGGTTACCCGCAGTTCATGCCCGCGTCCCTGCGCTGGGCCGACGACGGCAACGGCGACGGCGTCATCGACCTGTTCAACTTCGACGACGCCATCGCCTCGGTGGGCCGCTACCTGGCCGAGCACGGCTTCGCGAAGGACAAGAAGAAGGCGGTGTGGGACTACAACCACGAAGACGCCTACGTGCAGGGCGTGCTGGCCTTCGGCGAGAAGCTGCAGGCCATGCTCGCTCCTGACGCCGGCACCGTGCCGACGGCAAAGCGCTCTCCCAACGGGAAGCCGCCCGAGAGCATCGGCTCGGCCACCATGAAGCCCGACGGCACCATCCAGCTCATGCTGCGCGCCGAGGGTGGCGGCGGGGCGGTGGGCGATGCGCTGCTCACCTACCCGAAGACGCACCCCCAGTACGCGGAGATCCTCCGGCACCTCGGCGGCCTCGAGCCCGGCCAGTCCAAGCCGGTGCCGCCGTTTCCGGACAAGCGCTGAAGCGTCGGTGGAGCTCGTCGCTCACCCCCCGTACGTCCAGTGCCAGGGCTCGCCGCCCACGTCGTTGCGGAAGCCGTAGCGCGCCGCGTTCGCCGCCAGCCAGCGGTACGCCGCGCCGCCGTAGCCACCGGTGCCGCCGATGTCGAGGGAGATGCCGCCCTGGTGGTTGGAGTAGCCGGGCCGCGCCGCCAGGTTGCCGCGCCCCTGGAGGTACAGGCTGTAGAGGTGCTGCTGCTGCTCCATCGTCCGGAAGCCGCTCTCGGGGTAGAAGTGGATGCCCGCGCGCGCCGCGTCCGCCTCCATGCGCTTGTACGCCTCCGCCGCGTCGGTGCGCAGCCGCTGCCCGTTGCCGATGTCGCTCACCGTGATGGTGCGCGGCACGCCGCTGACGTAGCCCGACACCACCTGGCCCGGGTGCCTGGCCTTGTACTCGTCGCCGAGGCGGAGGAGGAACGTCACGCCCTGGGCGATCTCGAAGATGTTCTTCCCTTGGGCCGCCCACTGCCTCGCCAGCTCGTCCGTCTTCGCGATTTCCTCCAGGTTCGCCGGCCGGCCCAGGTTCTCCTGGAAGAGGGCGTCGTACATGGGCGCCAGCGGGTGCTTCCGCTTGAACTCGTCCCCCGCGCGCATGAGGAAGGTGAGCACCGCGCCGGCCTCGAAGACGTGCTTGCCCTGGGCCAGCAGCTTCTGAATGAGGGCCTCGCAGTCGTTCAGCTCCTTCGTGGTGGGCGCCCGGCCCACGCCGTCGGAAAAGAGCTTGTCGATCCACGGCCCGGTGGGGTGCGCGCGCCGGTAGTCGTCGGTGTTGCGCATCAACGCCGCGCCGAAGGCGTAGGCCTGGTCGACGGTGGCGCCGCCGGCGCGCGCCTTCTGGATGAGCGTCTCGAAGCTGTCCAGCTCCTGGCCGGTGGGCGCGCGGTGGTACAGGTCCTGGTACAGCGCGGTGGTGCGCGCGGCGTGAGGGCGGGCTCCGGTGGCGGC
>JADLDB010000101.1 GCA_020846875.1 Myxococcales bacterium
CGGGCACGAACAGCCATCCCTGGTTGCGCTGCGGCTCCTTCGTCCGGACTCGGCGACTCACTCACTCTTGATCGTCATGGATCATCCGAAGTTGCGCCGCGCCCGATTTTCCGACTGCTCTTGAGCCGAAGAGCCGGTTGACTTTCGGCCGCGCCTCCCTATTTTGGCGCTCGTACGGGGCGAGTGCTAACGCCCGTCTACCACAAGTGATCGTTGTTTCAGGAGGTTGCACATGGCTGCCAAGGAGATCTTCTTTCACCAGGGTGCGCGCGAGGCGATCTTGCGCGGAGTCCGTATTCTCTCGGACGCGGTGTCGGTGACGCTGGGGCCCAAGGGCCGCAACGTGGTGATCGAGAAGTCGTTCGGCTCGCCCACGGTGACGAAGGACGGGGTGACGGTCGCCAAGGAGATCGAGCTGGAGAACAAGTTCGAGAACATGGGCGCGCAGATGGTGAAGGAGGTGGCCTCGAAGACGAGCGACACCGCCGGTGACGGCACCACCACCGCGACCGTGCTGGCGCGGGCGATCTACGAGGAAGGGCTCAAGCTGGTGGCGGCAGGCCACAGCCCGATGGAGCTCAAGCGCGGCATCGACAGGGCCGTGGAGGTGGTGGTCGCTGAGGTGAAGAAGCTGTCCAAGCCGGTGAACGGGAAGAAGGACATCGGGCAGGTGGGCACCATCTCGGCCAACGGCGACGAGACGATCGGCACCATCATCGCCGAGGCGATGGAGAAGGTGGGCAAGGAAGGCGTGATCACCGTCGAGGAGGCCAAGGGCCTGGCGACGGAGCTGGACGTGGTCGAGGGCATGCAGTTCGACCGCGGCTACATCTCGCCGTACTTCGTGACCAACCGCGAGCGGATGATGGTGGAGCTCGACGAGCCCTACCTGCTCATCACCGAGAAGAAGGTGTCGGCGATGGCGGATCTGGTCCCGGTGCTGGAGCAGGTGGCGCGCTCGGGCAAGCCCTTGCTCATCGTCGCGGAGGAGGTGGAGGGGGAGGCGCTGGCCACGCTGGTGGTGAACAAGCTGCGCGGCGTGCTGAACGTGGCGGCGGTGAAGGCCCCGGGCTTCGGCGATCGCCGCAAGGAGATGCTGAAGGATCTGTCGGTGCTGACCGGCGGCACGGTGGTCAGCGAGGACCTGGGGATCAAGTTCGAGAACCTGACGCTGTCGGATCTCGGCCGGGCCAAGAAGATCACCATCGACAAGGACAACAGCACCATCGTCGACGGCGCCGGCAAGAAGGCGGACATCGAGGCGCGGATCAAGCAGATCCGCGTGCAGATCGAGGACACCACCAGCGACTACGACAAGGAGAAGCTGCAGGAGCGGCTGGCCAAGCTGGTGGGCGGCGTGGCGGTGATCAACGTGGGCGCCGCGACCGAGACGGAGCTGAAGGAGAAGAAGGCGCGCGTGGAGGACGCCATGCACGCCACCCGCGCGGCCGTGGAGGAGGGGATCGTCCCCGGCGGCGGCGTGGCCTTCGTGCGGGCGCTGCCGGCGCTGGACGCCCTCGAGCTGGTCGGTGAGCAGGCCTTCGGCGTGGAGATCGTCAAGAAGGCGATCACCATGCCGATGTGGAAGATCGCCTCCAACTCAGGCCACGAGGGCGCGGTGGTGATCGACAAGGTGCGCGAAGGGAAGGGTGGCTTCGGCTTCAACGCGCGCACCGAGAAGTACGAGGATCTGTTCGCCTCCGGGGTGATCGATCCCGCCAAGGTGGCCCGCTGCGCGCTGCAGAACGCGGCGTCGGTGGCGTCGCTGCTGCTGACCACCGAGGCGATGGTGGCGGACAAGCCGAAGAAGAAGGCCGGCAAGGGCGGCGGCGCGCCGGACTACGGCGGCGAAGACATGGACATGTGATCCGTCAGCCTCCCGCGTCCCGCGTGGCGAAGCTGAGCGGGTAGTTCACCTTCACCGGGCCGTCGGTTGGCGCCTCGAAGTGGAGCTCCCTGAGCACGTTCATCACGCAGCCCTGCATGGCGAAGTGATCCATGCCGCCGTCCAACACGCCGATCTCGGTGACGCCGCCCAACCCCGTTTCCGGGTCTTCGGCGATGGTGAAGGACACCTTGATCCGCCCGGCCAGCGACGGGTTGGCCTCCAGCCAGGACTCGTAGCAGTCGCGCAGCTCGGGGATCTTCTGACCGATGGCGGACTTGATGCCGTCCTTGCTCACCTGGAAGGGGAGGCCGGCGTCGGCGGAGGCGTCGGACGAGGCCTGCGGTAATGGAGTCGGCGTGGAGGGGTATGCCGGCGCTGACGGCGTCGTCGCGGGCATCGGCCTGCCAACGGGAGCGGCGGACGGGCCCACTCCGGCCGGAGGCGACTGCGCGCTGCGGGGTGGCGGAGTCCCCGGCGCCGGCGCTCCCGGCCCAGGCCCCTGCGCAGCCCAGGCCGGACCTGCCCCTTCGACCGGGGCCACGTCCGGCGCGCCGATCGGTTCCGGGCGAGAGCCCAGCAATGAGAAGAGGAGCGCCGCGACGAGGATGGCGCCCAGAGCTGCGGCGAGGAGTCTCCAGCGCATGACGGGCACGAAGCATATGGCTAGAGTGCCGCGCCGCCATGCCCCCGCTCTCTCGCAGCGCTCTCGTCGCCCTGGCTCCAGTCCTCCTCTTTGGCTGCGGCGGAACGCCCGCGGATCCGGATTTCACCTGCGACCCCGGCGCGACCGCCAGGACGCTGACCGCCGAGGTCCAGGCGGTGTTCGACGCCAGGTGCAAGTCGTGCCACGTCTCCGGGTACGCGTACGGGGACTACACCACCGCCCAGAAGACCTTCGAGAACACCACCGGCAAGACGTCCTACCTCGCGGCGGCCGTCTCGGGCTCGTCGCTCAAGGTGGTGGACGGCGCCAACAAGGCGCTGGCCAACAGCTCTTTGTGGCTCAAGGTGCTGGGGGGCGACGCGTCGAACAGGAAGGGCCCCAAAGGCGAGGGCACGCTGGGCGCGATGCCGAACGACGGCACCGTGCTGACGGCGGATCAGAAGAAGCTGCTCAAAGAGTGGATCTGCACCGGCGGCGCGCAGTGACTACGCCCTTCTCATCGCCGGCGGCTGGGCGCTGACGGCCCGGGCCCTTCGCGCGTCCGGCGTGCTGGCTGGAAGCTCGACGAACTCGCACATCTCGCACAGCCGGCTGTAGATCCGATCGCCCACGCGATCCGAGAGCAGCTTCGACTCCTTGCCGGCCTCGAGGGCGGCGGCGGTGTCGAGGTAGCCGCGCTGGCTGCGCTCCTCGGGGGGCTTGAGCGAGTAGTTGGTGGCGAACAGCGTCACCTTCCCGGAGTTGTACCGGCGGGCGATCAGCTCATCGAGCGTGTCCAGCTCGAAGGGGGTGCCGCGGCCCTTCCCCAGCTCGTCGATCGCCAACACCTCCACGCGCGAGAGCGGCTGGATGATCTCCCCGCCGGACCTGCCGTCCTGGAAGCCGCGGCGGATCTGCGCGTAGAGCAGGCTGACCTCCACGTACTCGCAGGCCACGCCCAGCTCGAGCGTGAGGTGCTTCAAGGTCGCCGACACCAGGTGCGTCTTCCCCGTGCCCACCGGCCCGGCCAGCACGTACCCGCGCGGCTGCGGCCAGCGCAGCGAGAAGTCCTTCGCCACCTGGAGCGCGCGCGCCTGCTCGGCGTTGGAAGGCCGGTAGCCGTCGAAGCTGGCCTGGGCGTGCACCGCGGGCAGGCGGGTGTCGTTGAACAGGTCTGCGCGCCGGCCGTGCCGGGTGCACGCGCAGGGGGTGACGACGTCGTACTTGCGGCCAAATTCCTGCACGGTGTTCCGCGCCAGGCCCGAGCCGCGGCAGTCGGGGCAGGCGGAGACGGCCAGGCGGGCCTTCGCGCGCGCGAAGTCGCCGGACCGCTCGAAGACGTAGCCCGCGGTGTCGATCCCCTTCCCGATCGCCGTCATGCGACTCCTTCGCTGCTGCTACCAGAACGCCGGCACGCCGAGGCGGTGCCGAATCAACGCTGCCCGATGAAACCTCAACGACTCGCGGCGCGCACGCTTCGACGCCGTCCCGGCCTTCTCCACCAACCGGGTCGCCTCGCGCAAGAGCACCCGGCGTTCTTCGTACGGAATCGCGCGTGTCAAGATGGCCAGCGCTAATTCCTCCTGCCGATTCGCCGCATCGAAGTCCGAAGGCGCGGACAAGACCTGGAGGAGCCCCTTGACTGCCGGCGACAACGCCTCGTGCGCCTTGGCGATCTTCTTCAGCGCGGCCTTGAGCTTCTGGTGGCGCTGAAGGTGGAAGGGCTCCTCGTCCACCGCGCCCGGCGCCTCGGTCTTCCCGGCGGACAGCTTCAGGTACTTGGCGATCTCCGCGTTCACCTGGCGGCGGCAGGCGGACAGCGATCGCAAGAGGCCTTCTCCGTCGGGCGAGTCCCACAGGGCGGCCTCGGCGGCCTTGCGGATGCCGCGGGCGATCACCTCCAGCGGCACCTGGGCCTGGGCCCACACGTCGAGCAGCTCCGCGTCCTTCGCCGAGAGCGCCACGCCCCGCCCGCGGTGGGCCACGAAGCAGTCCTGCACCCGCTCGTGAAAGCTGGCGCTGTCAGGCAGAAGGCTCATCGCGCGTCACCGGCCGGCGTGTACTGGCTTCTTGACAGTCTCGAAGAGCGACCGCTACAAGCGCCGCGCTCTTCGGTAAGGGTCCTTAGCTCAGTGGTAGAGCACTACCTTGACACGGTAGGGGTCGCTGGTTCGAAACCAGCAGGACCCACTCACAGCACCGGAAGCACCCGACGGCCGGAGTGACGCCCAACCAGGCGCGCTCCGGCTGACGTGTTTCCCCCCGCTTTCTTAGAGTCCACTTCCTCACGTTTGAACGCTAGAGAGGCGCCCCATGGCTGCCAACGTCATCGTCACACTGCCCAACGGCGACAAGAAGGAAGCGCCCAAGGGCATCTCCATCGCCGAGTTCGTGAAGAGCTCGATCGGCGCCGGCCTGGCCAAGGCGGCGGTCTTCGCGAAGCTGAACGATCAGGTGGTCGATCTGTCTCGGGCCATCGACGAGGACGCCGCGCTGCAGATCTTCACGACGAAGTCACCCGAGGCGCTCGAGGTGGCCCGCCACGACGCCGCTCACGTCGTCGCCGACGCGGTGCAGCGGCTCTTCCCCGGCACGCAGGTGACGATCGGCCCGTCGATCGAAGAGGGCTTCTACTACGACTTCTTCCGCGACAAGCCCTTCACGCCCGAGGAACTGGAGCAGATCGAGAACAAGGCCAACGAGATCGTCGCGTCCGACGCGGCCTTCGTGCGCCAGGAGGTGTCGCCGGCCGAGGCGCTCGAGCTCTTCGCGGGCATGGGCGAGAAGTTCAAGGTCGAGATCATCAACGACATCGTGGCGAAGGGCGCGAAGACGCTGACGCTCTACAGGCACGGCGACTGGGTGGACTTCTGCCTGGGCCCCCACGGCCCGTCGACGGGGCGGATCGGCGTCATCAAGATTCTCTCTTCGTCCGGCGCGTACTGGCGCGGCGATCACCGAAACCCCATGCTCCAGCGCGTCTACGGCACGGCCTTCTTCGACAAGAAGGCGCTCGAGGCCTGGGTGAAGCAGCGCGAGGAGGCCGCCAAGCGAGATCACCGCCGCCTCGGAAAGGATCTGGACCTCTTCCACTTCCACCACTTCTCCCCCGGGGCCGCCTTCTGGACGCCCAGAGGGACGGCCCTGTACACGGTGCTGTCCGGCTACATGCGCAAGCTGGCGCTGGACAACGGCTACGTGGAGATCAAGACGCCGCTGCTCTTCAACAAGGGCCTGTGGGAGTTGAGCGGCCACTGGGGCAAGTACCGGGAGAACATGTTCCTCGTCGAGGACAGCGAGACGAAGGAGCAGGACTACTCGCTCAAGCCGATGAACTGCCCGTCGCACCACCTGTACTACGGCTTCAAGAAGCACTCGTACCGGGACCTGCCCCTGCGCTTCCACACGCAGGACGTGCTGCACCGCAACGAGGCGGCCGGCGCCCTGGGAGGCCTCACGCGGGTGCGCCAGTTCGCCCAGGACGACGCGCACATCTACTGCCGCGAGGATCAGATCCCCGACGAGGTCGCCCGCTTCGTGAAGCTGCTCGACAAGGTCTACGACGCGGTGGGCCTCAAGTACTCGGCCAAGCTGTCCACGCGCCCGCTGCAGCGGATCGGCACGGACGACCTGTGGGATCGCGCCGAGGCTGCCCTCAAGCAGGCGCTCGAGTCGATCAAGCTGGCGTACGAGCTCAAGCCCGGCGACGGCGCCTTCTACGGCCCGAAGATCGACTTCGACGTCTCCGACTCCATCGGCCGCAAGTGGCAGCTCGGGACGATCCAGCTCGACTACAACGCCCCCGAGCGCTTCGAACTCACCTACATCGGCGAGGACAACAAGGAGCACCGGCCGGTGGTGCTGCACCGGGCGATCTACGGCAGCTTCGAGCGCTTCATCGCGATCCTCATCGAGCACTTCGCCGGCGCCTTCCCCGCGTGGCTCGCGCCGGTGCAGGCGCGCGTCGTCTACGTAGCCGACCGCCAGCTCGACTACTGCCGCGAGGTGGCCGCGAAGCTGGCCGCGAAGGGCTACCGGGTGGAGCTCGACGATCGCGGCCTCTCGATGCAGAAGAAGATCGCCGAGGCCGCGGTGCAGAAGGTCCCCTTCACCCTGGTGGTGGGCGATCGCGAGGTCGAGACGAAGGCTGTCGCCCCCCGCCGCTACGGAGGCGAGGACCTCAAAGCCATGCCGCTCGAGCAGTTCGAGGCCCTGCTGGCCAAGGAGGCCGCCTGGCCGTGACGGCCGCCTGCATGTCGGTTGACGAGAGAGACGGCCTGCCCTAAACGCGCGCCGTTGATTTGAGAATCAGCGCAGCACCCACCCACGAAAGGCGAGGTACACCATGGCCGTGAAGGACATTCTGGAGACCGAGATCCCCAAGCGCATCCAGGCGAAGCCGGAGCTGGCGAAGGACATCAACGCGGTGATCCACTTCGAGCTCACCGGTGACGGCGGCGGCCAGTGGACGCTGGACTGCACCAAGGCCGAAGGCTGGGTGTCCGCCGGGAAGAACGGCGAGTCGAAGATGACGATCATCTCCACCGCGGCGGACTTCGAGAAGATCGCCACCAAGCAGATGAACGCGCAGATGGCCGCCATGCAGGGCAAGCTGAAGTTCAAGCCCATGGACATGGGCCTGGCGATGAAGCTGGGCAAGCTGCTCAGCTGATCCCAAGCGCTCCGTGTCGCTGCCGCTCGAAGGCCTGAAGGTTCTCGATCTCTCGCGCCTGCTCCCCGGCCCGTACGCCACGCTGGTGCTGGCAGACCTGGGCGCCCAGGTGGACAAGGTGGAGGAGCCCGGCGTGGGCGACTACACCCGCCACTCGCCGCCGATGAAGGACGACACCTCGGCGCTCTTCCTGGGCCTCAACCGGAACAAGCGCTCCATCGCGCTCGATCTCAAGAGCGCGGACGGCGCGGCGAAGCTGAAGGCGCTGGCGAAGCAGTACGACGTGCTGGTGGAGAGCTTCCGCCCGGGCGTCATGGACAAGCTGGGCCTGGGCTGGGACGCGCTGTCGAGGGAGAACCCGCGCCTCATCTTCTGCGCCATCTCCGGCTACGGGAACACCGGACCGGATCGCCTGCGCGCCGGGCATGATCTCAACTACCTCGCGCGCTGCGGGGCGCTGGCCTATGGCGGGAAGGCGGGCGGGGCGCCAGCGATGGCCGGGGTGCAGATCGCCGACATCGGCGGCGGGAGCCTCTTCGCGCTGGTGGGGATCCTCGCGGCGCTGCACGAGCGCGCGCGCACCGGGAAGGGCCGCTTCGTCGACGTCTCCATGACGGACGGGGCGATGGCGTTTCTCCACATGCACCTCGCCGCGCGGCTGGTGATGGGCGAGGATGGCACGCCGCTCGCGCGTGGGCGGGAGGCCCTCAACGGGGGCTACCCCTGCTACGGGCTGTACCAGACGCAGGATCAGCGCTGGCTGGCGGTCGGAGCGCTCGAGCCCAAGTTCTTCATGGGCCTGTGCGCCGCCCTCGAGCGCCCGGAGTTGACGGACGGCGCCTACGACACGGGCGCGCTGGGCGCGAAGACGCGCGCTGAGCTGGAGAAGGTGTTCGCCGCGAAGCCGCTGGCCCACTGGATCGAGCTGTTCCGCACCGTCGACCTCTGCGTGGAGCCCGTCCTCGAGGGCGACGAGGTGCTGGACGATCCCCAGCTCAAGGCCCGCGGCGTCTTCGTCGAGCAGGGTGGGGTGAGGTGGCTGCGCACTCCGCTCCAGCTCGGCCAGGTGCCGCTCGAGCCGCCGCCGGCGCTCGGCCAGCACACCGAAGAGATCCTGCGCGAGCACGGCCTCGCCTGAGTTGCGCTACGCTCGCCCTTCCGAATGTACGCCCGGCTCCTCGTCCCCGGTCTCTTGAGCGCCCTCATCGCGCTGTCCTGCGGCGCCTCGAATCTCGAGGCACCCCCCGCCGAGCCCCGCGCCGACGCGATGCAGTGCCAGGGCATCGATCACCTGATGCCCAACTTCGTCCGCGCGATCAGCGAGGGCCGCACCGAGGGCCTCAAGCACGTGGTGGAGACGCAGCTGCTCATCCCCCTGCGCGAAGGGGACTCCCCGCCGGTGAACGACGTGCTGCGCGCCGTGTTCCGCACCCTGGACGGCTACGCACGCAAGCCCCCCGAGGCGGGCGCCCAGGGCGCCGACTACTGCGCGCCCACGTCCAGTCCCCCGCCGCTCCTGCAGGCCAACGAGCTGTGCGAGATGCGCCGCGCCATGGATCTGCTGGTCCACCAGGGCAAGGGCATCGACGCCATCGAGATCGCCGCGCCGCAGCTCAACACCGCGCTCGGCTACATCACCGGCGAAGGCCTCGACTGCAAGGCCCGCCCGCGCACGCCGCACTTCGAGGTGTCCGCCGCGGTCGCCGGCATGTGCTCGCAGACTGGACAGTGCCAGCTCAACGACGGGCTCGATCTGCTCATCGGCTTCACCAACTACCTCGCCACTCCGGACGGCCAGGCGCTGAAGGATCACCTGAACGGCCTGACCGTCAACCCCGACGGGGGCAGCCTGACGGCCTTCTTGAACCCGTCCAGCCTCACCGAGGACGAAGCCGTCCTCCTGGTGCGCGGGCTGCTCCCCATGCTGCAGGCCGCCAACTCGACCGAGCTGGAGGACGGCTTCAACTCGCTCACCTTGCCGGCGGACCTGAAGGCGGATCTGCGCCCGGTGATCGACGATCTGAAGAAGCTCCTCGCCCGCGAGGAGATCATGGGCCCCCTGCGCCGCGCGCTGAACTGCATCTGGGGCGTCGACTCCATGGGCCGGCCCAATGGGCAGGACTCCGGGAAGAACTACCCGCTGGTCCGCATGGTGTACCGCCTCGCGCTCGAAGAGCAGTGCCCCGAGTTCGGCCTCACCCGGCTCTCCGCCGTCCTGAAGGGCGTGCAGGAGGTCGACTCCCGCGGCTCGCTCCTCTACCTCGCCGGCACCCTCGCCAAGGCCGTCCGCAGCGACGAGACCGCCATCGACTCAGCCGCCATCGTCTGCAAGACGCTCTTCTCCACCGACCGCGCCGCCGGGGAGGCCCGCAGCAACGCCGAGCAGGCCCTGCCCGTCGCCGCCGACCTGGTGAAGAACGGCCTCATCAACGAGGGCATCTGCGCCATCGACACCTTGATCTTCGGCTGCTCCGGGGGCGCCCAGCCGGCCTGCCGCTGACGTCCCACCTGTGCACTCCAGGTGGCACCTGTCGCACAATGTGAGAGCACGACAACGCGTCCAGGGATTTGCGGAAAAGTGGGGAGTGGTAGCATGCCCCCGCCCGTGCTTCATTCGGGTCAAAGGGTGCTCCTCGCTGGAGGCTGCATGAGCAAGTGGATGTGGTTGTCAGTCGTCGTCGGGGCGCTCGCGCTGCCCGGGTTCGCCCAGGACAAGGGCGTCACCTACAAGAAGACGACGGAGTACAGCTTCGAAGACGACACCATCGAGGGCGACCTCACCAAGCCCGACGGCGAGTACGTCGAGGCCCGCAAGAAGGTGAAGCACTCAAACCTCATCAAGATCCGCGAAGAGTTCAAAGACAAGGTGATGCAGTCGGTGGGCGAGCTGTAGGCCTCACACCTCGCGCGACGCGGGAACCCGGCCGCCTGGCTGGTGTCCTAAACGGCGACGCGCGGACCCGACGCCAGGAGGCTTCAACGTGGCTGTTCCTCTCACACTCAAGGTCTTCAAGGGCGAGCAGCTGGTCGCCGAGAAGGACTACGACCGGGACATCATCAAGATCGGTCGGCTGTCCTCGGCGCACCTGTGCCTCGATGACGAGAAGGTCTCCCGCATCCACTCGGTGATCGAGGTCGCCCCCGACGGCGCCCTGTCCATCATCGACATGGGCAGCGTGGAGGGCACCTTCGTCAACGGCAAGCGCGTCAACAAGGGCACGCTGCAGTTCGGCGACGAGATCAAGATCGGCAACACCACCATCAAGGTGGACAAGGCCGGCGCCGTCGCCTCCATCGCGCCTTCCATCGCGCCCGTCACTGGCGACGCCACCATCCCCGTTGCCGCCCCGGTGGTGCAGGCCGTCGCCGAGCCCGCGCCGGTGGCCCAGGCCTTCGCCGCGGAGCCCGCGCCCATGCCGGTGCAGGTCCCTCAGTCCGCGCCCCCCCCGCCTCCGGTGCAGGACGAGCAGTCGGGCGCCGCGGTCCGGGGCCGTCCGCGCCGCCGCAAGGGCACCGGGCCGCTTGGCCTGGAGCTGCGCTTCCTCTGGGGCGACCAGATGGTGGGCGAGTACTTCCTCCACCCGGGCGTCACGCGCGCCTTCAGGGTCGGCACCCTCAAGGGCGTCGACTTCGAGATGGGTGACTCGCTGTTCAGCGGCCCGTCCTTCGACGTGGTGCGGGTCGGTCCGGCCGGCGCCCAGCTGCGCTTCACCTCGAAGATGAAGGGTGAGCTGCAGCGTCGCTTCGGCGACGAGACGATGACCCTGGAGGAGGCGAAGAAGCGCGGCGCCGCGTCCAACGACGGCGACGCCTACTCCATCACCCTGGCCAACGACGACTTCGCCTGGGTCGATCTGGGCGGCGTGGTGATCGAGGTCTTCTTCCAGCCCGCTCCCAAGCCGGTCCTGGTGCCCTTCAGCGAGGCCGTCGACTTCACCGTCCTCAACATCTTCCTGGTGTGCTTCTTCCTCGGCGCGCTCTTCGTGATCAGCGCCGCCAACCGGGACGCGGAAGGTGAAGCGTTCGACGACGAGCTCAACTCCAACCAGGCGCGCATCGCCAAGCTGCTGATCAAGCCGCCCGAGAAGAACCCGATCCTCCAGAGGTTCGAGAAGCAGAAGAAGGACGCGGGCGAGATCGCCCAGAAGCACAAGGGCGACGAGGGCGGCATGGGCAAGAAGGACGCGCCCAAGCGCTCGGCGCACGCGGCGCCCAAGGGCGATCCCAACAACAAGGATCAGGCCCGGCTGCTGGCCGCGAAGATCTTCGGTGGCTCGAGCGGCGGCATCTCCACCATCTTCGGGCACCAGGGCCTCGGCGGTGAGCTGAAGAGCGCCATGGGCAACATGTTCGGCGCGGCGCCCGGTGACGCCCAGGGCTTCGGCGGGCTGGGCCTGCGCGGCTCGGGCTCCGGCGGCGGCGGCGTCGGTGACACCATCGGCATCGGCGGCATCGGCACCAAGGGGCGCGGCGGCGGCACCGGCGGCTATGGCTCCGGCGTCGGCGTGCTCGGCGGCAAGAAGGGCGTGGACATCGGGATCACCTCGTCGGACCCGGTCGTCATGGGCTCACTGGACAAGGAGCTGATCCGCAAGGTCATCCACGCCAACCGCGGGCAGATCCGCTTCTGCTACGAGGCCCAGTTGAACCGCTTCCCGAAGCTGGAAGGCAAGGTGGCGATCAAGTTCGTCATCTCTCCGTCCGGCAGCGTGGCGTCGTCCTCGGTGGCCCAGTCCACCGTCGGCAACCCCGAGCTGGAGACCTGCGTGGCCGGCCGCGTCCGCACGTGGATGTTCCCCAAGCCCAAGGGCGGCGGCGTGGTGATCGTCACGTACCCGTTCATCTTCAAGCAGTCGGGGCAGTGATCGTTGTGTGAATTGCCGCGGCCTCCGTCCTCCTTCGCAGGGCGGGGGCCGCCGCCTTTTCTTCGATGTTCTCGTCACGCCCCACCGGCTGGGCTAGGGTTCGCCTTCGCATGACGCGTCTTCCTCGGCTGGCCTGGGTGGTGAGCTGTCTGGTCTCCTCGCTCGCGTTCGCCCAGGCGAAGGCGGTCGAGGACAAGAAGGCGATCGCGTACAACGAGATCGAGCGCGGCTTCTTCTTCGAGGCCCGGGGCGGCTTCTGGTCGGTCGTCAACCCGCCCACCACCGCCGGTGGCACCACCTACTTCTCGCCGGGCCTGGCGGCGCAGGTGGACATGGGCTTCGACCTGGGCGAGCGCGTGTCGCCCAGCCTCTTCTTCCTCGCCGCCACCAACTCGATGAAGAGCGACTATACGGGCCTGTCCGCCAACGGCACCGTGTCCGGCGACTTCAGCACCATGGCGCCCGGCGCCCAGGTGAAGGTGCGGATCGTCGGCTTCGACGACAGCCAGGAGGTCAAGCGCACCTGGATCTACGCGCGCGGTGGGGCGGCGGTCGTCTTCTACAGCCCGTCCAGCCTGCTGCCGACGCTGGACGTGCTGATCACCGCCGGCCCGGGCGTGGAGTACTTCACCCGGCTGCGGCACTTCAGCATCGGCATCGAGGCCAACTTCAACTTCATGGTCCTCACCCAGTCGATCGGCTTCTCGGTGCTCCCCACGGTCAAGTACGCGTTCTGACCGAGGGATCTCACAAAGCGACAGCACCACTTGACGGAACGGGGGCTTTGAGGCCAAGGGCACCCGTATGACTACTCAGGACACCAAGGGGAAGGGCCCCGGGCAGGGCGGCCGGGGACGCCGGGAAGGTTTCTCGTTCGGCGACAAGGAAGGCCGCGGCGGTCGCGGCGGGCGGGACGGCCGCGATGGGCGCGGCGGGCGCGATCGCAAGGGCGGCGGCGCTTCGTACCGCGTCGTCAACGAGCTCTCTGCGGTGGAGAAGGCGCTGACGAAGCTGGACTTCGCGGCCATGAAGGGCCCGCTGGACGAGGTGCTGCGCGCGCTCAAGCCGCTGCACCTCAAGTCCCTTGAGGACCTCGATCTCAACACCCGCGGCAAGCTGATCACCTCGCTGATGCGGGTGGTGCGCGCCCCCAAGCCGAAGCCGACCGAGGGCGGCGCTCCGGCGGACGCGGCGGCGCCGGCTGCCGAGACTGCTCCCTCCGAGGCTCCTCCGTCTGACGCTGCTCCGTCCGAGGCCCCTGCCTCCGAGGCTCCGCCGTCTGAGTCCGCATCCTCCGAGGCCACGCCGTCTGAGGTTGCTGCGACCGAGGCTGCTCCGGCCGCCAGCTCCGATGCGCCGCCGTCCGAGGCCGGGCCTCTTGAAGCGGCGACGGGTGCGGTCGAGGCCTCCGCCGCCCCCGCGCAGTCGGTGGCGGCTCCCACGGCGCCGGCGATCGATCCCGTCACCACCGCCTGGCGTGAGGCGCTCTTCGTCGTCGGCCTCATCTGGCGAGCCGTGGCCGACACGGATCGCGCCAGCGGCGCCTTCGAGGCCGCCGGCCGCCAGCCCACCGACGCCGAGCTGGCTGCCCCTCCGCGCGCCGAGCGCCCCGAGCGCCCCGAGCGCCCCGGGCGTGGTCCGCGCGCAGAAAGAGGGCCTCGCGCCGAGCGTGGCCCCCGCCCGGAGCGGCGGGACAAGCGGGAGACCCACGGGCCCTTCGTCACCTCCGGTGACTGGCAGAAGGACGCCCAGCGCCTCGAGGAGCTGGGCCGCACCCGCGACGCCGGCCGCATTCACGAGAAGCACCAGTCGTACGCCGCCGCCGCGCGGATGTTCGAGATCGGCGGAGATCTCAGGGCCGCGCTGCGCAACGCCGTGCTGGGCAAGCTGGACGAGGTCGTCACCGCGCTCAGCGCGAAGGCCAAGCCCGAGGACGTGGTGGACGCGCTTCAGCGCGCCCAGGCCTGGGACAAGCTGATGGAGTTCCACGTCGCGAAGAGCGACTTCGACGCCATCGCCCGCCTCTACGAGCGCGCCGTGCAGTTCGATCAGGCCGGCCTCGCGTGGGAGCGCGCCGGCAAGCTGTCTCTGGCCCGCAAGGCCTATGAGCGCGCGAAGGACGGCGCCGGCGCGGCTCGGGTGAGGGACCTCGAGGTGAAGAAGCTGGTGGAGCGCGGCGACAAGCTGGGCGCGGCCACGCTGCTGGTCGGGGCCGGCATGAAGGCTGAGGCGCTCGAGCTGCTCAAGGCGCTGGCTGGCCCCAAGGCCTACCACTTCATGGAGAAGCTCAAGCTGAAGGACGAGGCGAAGGCCTACGCCCAGGCCGAGCTGGAGAAGGCCCAGGCCGCCGGCGATCTGGTCCAGAAGGCGCGCTGGCTGGAGGTGACGGGCGAGCTGAAGGCCGCCGCGGAGACCTTCCTCGCCGCGGATCGCAAGGTGAACGCCGCCCACGTCTTCGAGGCGCTCAAGGAGTTCGGCAAGGCCGCCGAGCTGCTCGAGGCCGCCGGGCACCTGGACAAGGCCCAGGCCAACTTCGAGAAGGCCGGCGACCAGGCCAACGCCGAGCGCGTCAAGGCGCTCCCCCGGCCCGAGCCGAAGCCGAAGCCCGAGCGCGACGGCGCGGCCACCGAGGCCCTGCCGCCGCCGAATGGCGTCGACGGCCCTGCGCCCAACGGCTCCCGCGTCAGTCCCTGATCGTCCGTTGAAGCACCTGAATTCATAATCGTTTTCCTCAAGGGAAAGGGTAGAGTCCCACCCGCTCCCCCATGGGAAATCCAGCCGAGAAGCCGTTTGGCGAGGTGGAGGCCAGCCTCGAGAAGACTGGGCGTGTCGACGAGCTGATTCGCCTCTACGAGTCCCGCTCGCGCGAGGTGCCGAAGCCTGAAGAGGCGGCGCACCTGCTGTGCCGCGCGGCCGATCTCGCCCGCGAGCGCCTGCGCAACCCCGTGCGGGCCGAGGAGCTGTTGCGCCGCGCGCTCGTCTACTCCCCCAACGCCCGCGAGGCCCTGGACGGCCTGAAGGCGATCGCCGAAGGGCGCAACGACTCCGCGATGTTGGTGGAGGTGCTGGAGAAGCTGGCGCTCACCGCTCACGGCACCGACGCCGCGGCCCTCTACCTGCGCGCCGCCGAACTCGCCGAGACGAAGCTGTCACGCCGCGATCGCGCCGTCGTCAACTACCAGCTCGCCTCCCGCGCCGCCCCGCAGGAGCGGCAGGCCTACCAGAAGGCGAGGCGGCTGCTGCTCCTCGACGGGCGCTACGCCGCCGCCTTCGACAGCCTGGAGCGTGAGCGCACCGCCCTGGGCGATCGCGAGCTGCTCGAGGACTACGTGTCCTTCGCCGAGTCGCTGGTGCTGGTGCCGCAGGAGCACGCGCTGGCCACCAAGTCGCTGGTGCGCGCGCTGGCGATCGACGGGAAGAACGCCCGCGCCCAGGCCGCCCAGAAGGAGCTCAGCAAGCTCGAGTACACCTGGCGCGATCGGATCAAGCAGCTCAAGGCCCAGTCGCTCGAGGAGCGCGATCGCCGCACCGCCGCCCGCATGTCGCTGCAGGTGGCGCGCCTGTACGCCTTCTACGAGCCGGCCGCGGTGGACAAGGTGAAGGAGGCGATCGACCGCTGCTTCGCCCTCTGGCCCGCCATGCCCGACGCGCTCGAGCTGCTCGAGCACACCGCCGCCAAGGCCGGGGACGTCCGCGTGGCGTTGACCGTCTTCTCCAAGCTGGCCGGGGACACCCGCGACAAGCAGGCCAAGTGCGATCTGTACCTGCGCATCGGCCAGGTGCTGCTGGGCAAGCTGAACGATCGCGCGGAGGCCTCGGTCGCCTTCGAGAACGCGTCCAAGGCCGATCCGTCGCGGCCCGACGCCGCCGAATTGGCCAGCGAGTGCCTGATCGAGCTGGGCAAGAAGGAGGAGGGCGTGGGGGTGCTGGAGCGCCACCTCGCCGCGCTCAAGGATCGGCACGCGCAGGTCACCCTGCGCCTCACCCTGTCGGAGCTCTGCCAGAAGCTGCTCAAGGACGCGGCGGGGGCGCGCGGCCACGCCGAGGAGGCCTTCAAGCTCGATCCCAACAACGCGCAGGTGGCCTGGCGCCTGGCCTCGCTGTACGCCGACGAGGGGATGCTGGACGGGCTGTGGCCGGTGCTCGATCTCGCCGTCTCCGCGCCACGGTTGATCGCCGATCGCGTGGGCCTGTGCGAGCTGGCCGCCATGCTGTGTGAGGACGCGAAGGATCCGAAGCGGGCCTTCCGCGCGCTGTCGCTGGCGCTGCCGCTCGATCCGGCGCGCGCCTCGCTGCTCACCTCGCTCAAGGCCGCCGCGGAGAAGGCAGGGGAGGAGAGCGAGCTGGCGCTCTCGCTGCGCCGCGCCGCGCAGGTGGCGCCCCCCGAGGCGCAGGAAGGCCTGTGGCGGGCCCTGGGGCAGTTGCTCCAGAAGCTGGGCCGCCCGGCCGAGGCGCAGGAGGCCTGGCTCGAGGTGCAGAAGCGCCACGGGGACGACGCCGAGGCCGCCGCCACCCTCGCCGCGCTGCGCAAGGCGCTGACCGAGGAGCCTCAGGATCCCCGCTCGAAGCTGGAAGCCGAGGCCCGCCGCCTGGAGGCCTCCGCCGCCGATCCCGCGGCCTCCGCCGCCGTCTACCGGAAGATCCTGGAGCTCGATCCGGACAGCGTCGCCACGCTCAAGAAGCTGGGGGCCGCCGCCGCCAGCCTGGCGCAGTGGGAAGAGGTGGCCACCGTGGCCGAGCGGCTGATGGCGCTGGCCGACTCGCCCGCCGAGCGCCAGGAGTGGCGCGCCCGCCTGGCGCAGCTCTACGCCGAGCGCCTGGGCCGCAAGGACGAGTCCGCGCGCATCTACCTGAACCTCCTCACGGAGGGGAACGAGAGCGCCTCGGTGGTGGGCGGCCTGGAGCGCCTGGCCTCTCAGGGCGTGCGCCAGGCGGACATCAGCCGCGCCCTGGCCCCCCTCTACGCCCGCGCCGGTGACTACCAGCGGCAGGTGGCGTCGCTGCTGGTGCAGCTCGCCTCGGTGCAGGAGAAGGACGAGCAGAAGAGCCTGCTGACCCTGCTGGCGGACACCACCGAGAAGCACCTCGCGGACGTGCGCGGCGCGCTCGACCTGCGCCTGCGCGGCCTCAAGCTCGATCCGGCTGACTCCACCTTCCGCGCCGAGTCGGTCCGCCTGTCCCGCGCGCTCAAGGCCCAGCAGGAAGTGGCCCGCGCCTTCACTGAGCTGGTGGCGAAGGTGGAGGACGTGGCGCTCGCCGTCTCCCTCGCCCAGGAAGCTGGAGAGCTGGCCGAAGAGACCGGGGCCATCGACGACGCGGCCGCCGCGCTCAAGGCCGGGCTGGCCCGCAGCGCCGATCACGCCGCGCTGCTCGAGCGCCTCACCGCCACCTACAGCCGCGCCCACCGGTGGGCCGACTGCGATCAGGTCCTGCGCCAGCGCGTCGCCCTGGCCCAGGGCGAGGACAAGGTCGCCTTGTGCCTGCAGTTGGCCGAGGTGAGCAGCGAGCTCAGTCGCCCACGGGAGGCGGCGGCCGCGCTGCAGGAGGCGATCAAGGCCGGCGCGAAGGAGCTCGAGCACCTGCCCCGGCTGGTCCAGTTGCTGGAGGCCGGCGGACAGCTCAAGGAGCTCACCGAGGCGCAGGCGCGGCTGATCGCGCTCTACGAGCAGAGCGGCGACAAGGAGCGGGCCAGCGCGCTGGGCCTGGCGCGGGCGCGGATCCTCGAGACGGCGCTGGGCGACAAGGCCGAGGCCATTCGCCGGTACGCCGAGGTGCTCGCGAAGAAGGCGACGGATCCGGACGCGATCGCCGCGCTGGAGAACCTGCTCAACGAGCCGAAGCACCGGGAAGCGGCGGCGCGCGCGCTGCTGCCCGCCTACGAGGCGTCCACCGATCACCGCAAGCAGGTCTCGGCCCTGGCGGTGCTGGCCGACGCGGCGAAGGACTCGCTGGAGCGGATCACCTGCCTCAAGCGTGCCGCCGAGCTGCACACTCTGCACCTGCGCCAGCCCGAGCAGGCCTTCGCCTCGCTGGCCCAGGCGATGCGGATCGCGCCCGACGACGTGGCCATCAGGGAAGGCGCCCGGGCTGCCGCCGAGGACGCGGACGCGCTGGACAGCTACGCCGAGGTGCTGGAGGAGGTCGTCGAGGCTGGCGCCGGCCCCACCGCCCTGGCGCTGCACCGCGAGCTCGCCGACGTCTACGAGAAGAAGCTGGCCCAGCAGGATCCGGCGGTGAAGCACCTGCACGCGGTGCTGCAGCTGGACGCCAAGCACGCCGACGCGCTGAGAGCCCTGCAGCGGCTGCACCGGGCCCGCGAGGAGTGGCACGAGCTGGTGCCGATCATCGAGCTGCTGGCCACGCTGGAGGCCGATCCCGGGGCCCGCAGCGAGCTGGATCGCGAGGCGGCGCAGCTGTCCGAGCAGCGACTGCAGGACCTGGAGCGCGCGGCGGTGAACTGGCGGCAGATCGCCGCCCGGGACGTCCTGCACCGGGAAGCGGCGGGAGCGCTCGATCGCCTCTATGGAGAGCTGGATCGCCCGCAGGAGCTGGCCTTCGCCCTGGAGCTGCGCCGCAACCAGGAAGGGCAGAGCCCTCAGGGGCGGGAGCTGGCCTTCCGCCTGGCGGCCCTGCGTCAGAATCGGCTCAACGACGCGCGCGGGGCGCTGGAGGTGTACCGGCAGATCCTCGCTGAGGATCCAGAGCACGCCGGCGCCCGCGAGGCGATGGAAGGGTGGGCGCGGTCCGCCGGCCCCGAGAGCGCCGCGGCCGCGGAGATGCTCGATCCGGTGTTGTCGCTCACCGGCGATCACCAGAAGCGCATCGCCATTCGCGAGGCGCGCCAGGCCCACGCCACCACCGTGACGGAGCGCGCGCGGCTGGCTCATGAGATCCGCGCCATCCTCGAGCGTGACCTCGGCCAGCCCGAGGCCGCCTTCATGAACGCGCTCAAGGCCTTCACCGACGGCCTCGATCGCGAGGAGATCCAGCCGGAGCTCGAACGCCTGGCCCGCGAGACCGGATCCTTCGACGCGCTGGCGGAGATCTACGAGACGACCGCGGAGGAGCTCTCGCCCGAGGACGAGCACGGGTTGCCGCTGCTCCGCCGCGCCGCCGAGCTCCGCGAACAGCTGGGGGAGACCGAGGACGCCACCCGGGTGTGGAAGCTGCTGCTGGAGCGCTCCCCCAAGGATCGCCAGGCGCTGGACAGCCTGTCCCGCCTCTACGAGAAGTCGCAGAACGCGAAGAGCCTGTCCGACGTGTACGCGCGGCAGGCCCAGCTCTCCCAGGATCCTTCGCAGCGCTTCGAGCTGCTGCTCAAGTCCGCCGAGGCCTACGAGTCCGCCGGCGAAGACGAGAAGGCGATCGAGGCCCTGAAGTTGGCCCTGGCGATCAAGAAGGCGCCGCAGGTGCTGCTCTCCCTGGATCGCCTCTATGGCCGCACCCGCCGCCCAGCCGAGCAGGCGGATGTGCTCGATCAGCTGGCCGCTGCCGCCGCCGAGCCTCAAGACAAGCTGGCCTTCACGGTGAAGCGCGCCCAGTTGGTGGAGAAGGAAGAGCAGTTGGTGGAGGCGATCCGCGCGTGGGGCGCGGTGCTGACGCTGGCACGGAACGATCCCCAGGCGGTGGCGGGCCTGGAGCGGCTGCTGGCTCAGGAGACGGTGCGGGTGGAGGCGGCCCGGCTGCTCGAGCCCGCCTACCGCGAGCTGTCGGATCTGAAGAAGCTGGTGGAGGTGCTGGACATCAAGCTGGGCGCTGTCGACGCGGCCCGGCGGGTGCCGCTGCTGCTCGAGATTGCCACCCTGCGCGAGGCGGTGGGCCAGAAGAAGCTGGCGCTGACCGCGCGGATCCGCGCCTTCACCGAGGCCCCCGACGACGCCGAAGTGCGCGAGGAGCTGGAGCGGCTATGCGCAGACCTGGGCGCCTTCGAGGAGCTGGCCGCGGCCTACGAGGACGCGCTCGAGCGCGGGCTGGAGGAGCCGCTGGCGGGGGAGCTCTGGCGGCGGCTGGCCGGCATCTACGGCGATCGCCTGCAGCGGCTCGATCTCGCCGCGCGCGCCTGGAACGAGGTGCTGGCCCGCGCGCCGAAGGACATGTTCGTCCTGGACGCGCTGGGGCGGATCTACCGGCGGACCAGCCAGTTCAAGGAGCTGGCGATCGTCATGCGCCGCCAGCTGGCGCTGGAGACCAACCCCACGGTGCAGGTGAACCTGCTCTTCGAGCTGGCCAACTTGGCTGAGGAGACGCTGTCCGACAAGGGCATGGCCGCGCAGTGCTACCAGGCGATCCTCGAGAAGAAGCCTGAGGATCCCAACGCCATCAAGTTCCTGGCGCGGATCCTCGCCGAGACGGAGCGCTGGCCGGAGTTGGCCACGCTGCTGGGGCGCGAGGTGCAGTTGGCCGAAGGCCGCGGGCGGGAAGAGGAGGCGCTGGAGTTGATGGTGCGCCTCGGAAGGCTGAAGCTCACGCGTCTGGGCGACCCGAAGGGGGCGCTCACGACCTTCCAGGAGGTGCTGCGTCGCAAGGCTGCCCACGCGGGGGCCGTCGGCGCACTCGAGGAGATGGCGCGATCCGAAAACCCACTGAAGGGCGAGGCCGCCACCACGCTGGAGCCGGTGTTCGCGAAGGAAGGCGAGCACCTGAAGCTGGTGCAGATGCTGGAGGCCCGCGTCGCCGCCGAGCCCCAGGCCACCGAGCGCGCCGCGCTCCTGCGCAAGATGGCCGAGGTCTACTCCCAGCAGATGGACAACGCGGAGATGGCCTTCGTGGCCGCCGCGCGGGCTCTGCGGGAGCTGCCCGACGAGGCGAAGAACCTCGAGCTGTCGCTGCTCTTCTACAAGCCGGCCGACGCCGAAGACGAGATGATCGCCCTGCTGACCGAGGTCGCGCCGCGCGCCTCCACCGACGCCGCCCGCGCGAACATCTACCGGACGCTGGCGCGGCTCCAGGCCCAGGCGGACGAGGAGGAGGGTGCCGTCGAGGCGTGGAAGCGGGTGCTGGAGATCGCCCCCACCGACGGCGAGGCGATGCAGCAGATCGGCGCCCTTTTGGCCCGGCAGGGCCGCGTGCACGAGCTGCTCGACGTGCTCAAGCGCCAGCTCACCGTGGAGGAGGATCTGGAGCGCCGGGTGGCCCTGCTCTTCCAGGTGGGCGTGCTGCAGGAAGAGCAGCTCAAGGACGCCGCCAGCGCGATCGCCACCTTCCGCCGGCTGCTGGAGCTCAAGCCCGAGGACGTGAACGGCCTGGCCCGCATGGAGAAGCTGTGCGAGGCGCAGAGCCGCTGGCCGGAGCTGGCCGACGTGCTGGCCCGGCGCCTCAAGCTGGTGGGCCCCGAGGAGTCGCCCGAGGTGGCCTTCCGCCTCGGGGTGGTGCGTGAGACGCGGCTGCTCGACAAGTCCGGCGCCATCGAGCTCTACGCCGAGCTGCTGGCGAAGAACCCCAACCACCCCGGCGCGCTGCAGCGCATGGACGGCATGGTCCAGCGCGAGCCGCAGAATCAGCACGCGGTGGAGGTGCTGGCCCAGGCCTACCGTGCCGGTGGCGATCCCGCCCGCCTGGCGCAGCTGATCGAGCTGCGCGTCGGCGTCTCGCCCGACGTGGTGGAGCGCAAGACGTTGCTCACCGAGCTGGCCCAGCTGCGCGACGCCCAGTCCGAGCCCGAGCTGGCCTACCTCGCCTGGTACCGCGCGTTCAAAGAGGATCCCAACGACCAGGCGCTGCGCCGCCAGCTGGTGCAGTCGGGCAGCGCGGCCGGCTCCTGGGACGAATTGGCTCACGCGCTGGAAGTCGAGCTGCCGCGCGTCGCCGAGGCCGCCGACATCGGCGAGGTGTGCCTCACCCTGGCGCAGGTGAACGACCAGCGCCTCGGTGAGAAGGAGGCCGCGGTCGTCTGGTACGAGAAGGCCCGCGCAGCGGATCCCACGCTGGCGCCCAGGTGCCTGCCCGCGCTCGATCGCCTCTATGGTGAGCTGGAGGAGCCGGCGAAGCAGGCCGAGGTGCTGGACGCGCTGGCCGAGGCCACCACCGAGCCCGCCGATCGGGTGGCGCTCTTCTTCCGCCTGGGCCAGCTGTCGATGGAGTCGCTGGACGCGCCCGATCGCGCCGCCGCCGCCTTCGAGCGGGTGCTGAAGAGCGATCCCAGGCACCTGCCGTCGCTGCGCTCGCTGGAGCTCCTCTACGAGCAGGCGAAGATGAACGAGAAGCTGTTCCACGCGCTCGAGTCGCAGCGGGACCTCGTGACCGGCCCCGAGCGCGAGCGCGTGCTGGCCAAGATGGCCACCGTGTCCGGCGAGGGCCTGGGCAACCTCGACGACTCGATCAAGCTGTACCGCGAGCTGCTGGAGAAGAACCCGCGCAACGATCAGGCCTTCGAGAACCTCACCAACCTGCTCGATCGCGCCGGCCGAGCCGAGGAGCTCAAGGAGCTGCTCGCCTGGAAGCTGCAGTTCACCGTCGATCCCCGGGAGCTGGTGCGCCTCAACGAGCGGCTGGGCCGGGTCCTCTTCGAGCGGCTGCAGAAGCCCGACGACGCGGTGCCGTACTTCAAGGCCGCGCTGGAGCGCGACGCCCGCCACAAGGGCGCGATGGAGGCCCTGCGCGACATCTTCGACCAGACCGGGAAGAAGGACGATCTGGTGATCATCCTCCGGCGGCTGATCCCCCTGCAGGAGGACGCCAGCGGGGTGAAGCAGCTCCGCATCAAGCTGGCGGAGATCATCGCGCAGACGGCGCGGCGCGAGGAGGCGCTGGACGCGGCGCGGCGGGCGCTGGAGGTGGAGCCGCACTCCATTCCCGAGCTCGGTCGGCTGCAGGCCGTCTTCACGCACTTGAAGGCCTGGCCCGACGCGGTGCGCACGCTGGAAGCGAAGTGCCAGGTGGAGCTGAACCAGGAGGAGCGGGAGGCGGCGGTCCAGACGATGTTCCAGGTGGCCGACGTGTGGCGAGGCCCGGCCAACAAGCTGGAGCAGGCAGGCGGGGCGCTGGAGAAGGTGCTGGAGATTCAGCCCAGCAACCGGCAGGCCTACGAGCAGGCCCTGGCGCTGTACTCCCAGCTTTCCGACTGGCGGGCCTACGCGCAGGTGATGGATCGCTACCTGCCGCACTTCGTCACCGACGACGAGAAGGTGCAGTCACTGCGCGAGCTGGCGCGGGTGCAGGAGACGCGGCTGGGGGCCAAGCACGTGGCCTTCCTGCAGTACTGCCGCGCGATTCAGTTGGTGCCGCAGGACGACGCCACCCGCGAGCAGGTGGAGCGCCTGGCCGACGAGACGGGCAGCCACGAGGAGCTGGCGGCGGTGTACGAGGAGATCGCCGACGCCGTGCCGCGCGGGCCGCTGGCCGAGCGGCTCTACCTCACCCTGGCGCGGGTCCAGGACACCAAGCTGGACGACGCCAACGCGGCCGAAGCCAGCCTGCGGAAGATCCTCGAGTTCGATCCCACCAACGAGGCCACGCTGGAGCGGCTCGCCTCCATGTTCGCCCGCCGCGGGCAGAACAAGGAGTACATCGTCAGCCTGGAGCAGAAGCTGGAGGCGGCGGGCAGCCTGGAGAAGCGCAAGGAGATCCTGCGCGAGATCGCCCGCGTCTACGACGAGCAGCTGGCCAAGCCGGACGAGGCGGAGAACGCCCTGGTCCGCGCGCTGGAGCTCGATCCCGATCAGGAGACACTGGGCACCCTGGTGGCCCTGCAGCGCCGCCAGCAAAACCACGCGGCGGTGGCCTCCACGCTGATGCGGATGCGGGACATCGCGCCCACCCCTGAGGATCGCAGCCGCCTGCAGGTGGAGGTGGCGCAGGTCTACGAGCGCGATCTGACCGACGACGAGGCGGCGATCGAGGGCTACCGCCAGGCGCTGGAGTTCGATCCCGCCAACACCACCGCGCTGGACTCACTGGAGCGGCTGTACACCAAGCTCGATCGCCCGGCGGAGCTGTTGTCCGTCTACGAGCGGCAGCTGGAGCTGACCACCGACTACCGGCACCGGGTGAAGATCCTCTTCGCCAGCGCGGCGATCTGGGAGGAGCGCTACCAGAACCTGGTCAACGCCGACGCGTGCATCGAGGCGGCGCTGCAGGTGGATCCGCAGAACATCCAGGCGATCAAGACGCTGGAGCGGCTGCGCAAGGCCCAGGGCCGCTGGGACGAGCTGATCGGCGTGGTGGATCGCCACATCCAGCTGCTCACCAGCCCCGAGGAGAAGGCCGAGCTGTGCGTGGAGATGGGCGACATCTTCCACCAGCAGCTCAAGGCCGTGGACCGCGCCGTCACCACCTACCACCAGGCGCTGGAGCTCGATCCGCGCTGTCGCTCCGCGATGCACGCGCTGGGCACGCTCTACGAGCGCAGCGGCAACTGGCCCTTCGCGCTGGAGATGTTGGAGAAGGAAGCGCAGGTGCTGGGCAGCACCGGTGAGGCGGTCGAGCTGTGGTACCGCATGGGGAAGATCAACGAAGACATGTTGATCGACGCCAGCAACGCCAAGCGCTGCTACCTCGAGGCCCTGCGCATCGACGCGGCGTACCTGCCGGCGATCCGCAGCCTCAAGGGCATCTACGAGCTCGAGCGCGACTTCGAGAACTACGAGAAGGCGCTGGTCGAGGAGGCCCGGCAGACGGAGGATCCGCAGACTCGCGCCAAGGCCTTCGTGGAGGTCGGCCGCTACTACGAGAGCCAGGAGCGCCGCGAAGAAGCGGCCGTGCAGTTCGAGGAGGCGCTCAAGCTGGTGCCGGATCACGCCGACGCGGCGCGCCCGCTGGCCGACATCTACCTCTCCACCGAGAACTGGCCCCGCTGCGAGCAGATGCTGGACATCGTCACCGGGAAGATGGCCCAGCAGTACGCCATGGCGCCGGACGACGCCGAGCTGGGGCGCGAGCTGTGCCGCCGCCTCTACCGGCTGGGCTACGTCTGCGAGAAGAACCAGAAGAAGGACAAGGCCCTGGTGGCCTACGAGAAGGCCTACCAGCTCGACGCCACCTACCTGCCGGTGCTGGAGGGCTACGGGAACCTGCTGGTGCAGACCCGCCGCTTCGACGAGGCGGCCAAGGTGTACCAGTCGATCCTCGTCCACCACCGCGGCGATCTCACCGATCTCGAGGTGGCGGAGATCTACTGGACGCTGGGCGACATTCACCTGCAGAACAAGCAGCTCGACCGCGCGGAGAACCACTTCGAGAAGGCGCTGGCGATCGACGCGGGCCACGAGCCGTCCCTGCGCTCGATGGTGGCGCTGGTGGAAGGGCA
Organism: Myxococcales bacterium; assembly: GCA_020846875.1. Classification (GTDB taxonomy): domain Bacteria; phylum Myxococcota; class Myxococcia; order Myxococcales; family Myxococcaceae; genus JADLDB01. The sequence continues at coordinate 25,312 of JADLDB010000101.1, forward strand.
GGGGAAGTGGGAGCGCGCCAGCGAGCTGCGCCAGAAGCTGGTGCAGGTGCTGGACGGCGACCCGAAGTACGAGGCGGGCGTGGCGCTGGGGCAGTTGGCCCGGGAGAAGCTCAGCGATCCCTACGTGGCCATCGACGCCTACCTGGCCGCGCACCGGATCCGCCCCGACGCGCTCGACGTGCTCGACGCGCTGTACGTGCTGTACCGCGAGACGCGGCAGGGCGCGAAGGCCGCCGAGATGCTGGAGAAGATGCTGCAGGTGCCGGCCTTGCAGCAGGACGCGCAGCGCGCCAAGCGGGTGTGGTTCGCCCTGGGTGAGATCGCCCGCGACGAACTGCAGGACGTGGAGAAGGCGGCGGACTGCTTCAACGCCGCGCTCGATCTCGACTGGCACTTCATCGAGGCCTTCAGCTCGCTGGAGGCGATGCTGGGCAGGAACAAGAAGTGGAAGACGCTCGACGACAACTACAAGCGCATGCTGGCGCGCTTCCCCAAGACAGACGACACCCACGTCGCGCGCATGACGATCTGGAAGGCGCTGGGCGATCTGTACCTCAACGTGATGAAGGCGCCCGACGCCGCGGTGGAGGTCTACAAGGTGGTGGCCACCGGCCTGCCCGAGAACGTCGAGCTGCAGGAGTTGTACGCCGGCCTCGCGCAGGCCCAGCCGGGCAAGGAGCAGGAGGCGGTCGACGCGTGGCGCCGCGCGCTGCCGGCCACCACCAACCCGGGCCGGGCCGCGAGCGCGCTGGCGGAGCTGGCGGCGCGCCGCAAGGACTATGACTCGGCGTGGATCGCCGCGCAGGTGGTTTCCGGCCTCATCGGCGAGGGCGGAGCGGGGGAGAAGGAGATCCTCGCCAAGCTGACGCCCTACGCGAAGAAGCGCGAGGTGGCCCAGCGGCACCTCACCGATCGGCTCTGGACCGAGCACGTCTTCCACCCCAAGGTGCGCGGGCCGCTGTCGGAGCTGATGGCGATCCTCTTCGAGCAGGCGGGCGCGCTCTACAAGGAGGAGTTCACCCGCTACGGGATCAACCCGCGCCGGCACCTGATCGACGTGGGGAACGCGCCCGAGTACCAGATCCATCACTACCGCTATGTCTCGCGGCTGTTCGGCATGGACCAGGTGGCGCTCTTCAGCCCCTTCCTCGTCGCCACCCGCGACCGCATGGCGAAGAAGAGCACCGAGGTGGCGCCGGATCCGATGGTGCAGGTCGAGATCTGCCACACCGAGCCGGTCAGCCTCAAAGTGGGCGGTAAGTTCTTCAGCGAGACCGGCCAGAAGGAAGTCTATTACCTGCTCGGCCGCACCATGGCGCTGCTCCGCCCCGAGCTCGCGCTGACGCAGCGCCTGTCCGCCGAGCGCCTCGAGGCCGTGCTGCAGGCGGCGATCAGCCTGTCCGTCGATCGCTTCCGCTTCACCGCCGATCTCCGCGCCATCGACAACGAGCGCAAGCTGCTCGAGAAGCACCTGACCCAGCAGGCGCGCGACGCGCTCGCCCGGGTGACGCGCAGCTACGTGAAGGTGGCCACGCCCAACGACTTGAGGAACTACCTCGAGGGCGCCGAGCTGTCGGCCACGCGCGCCGGGGCCTTCGTTGCCGGCGACATCGAGCCGGTGAAGAAGATGGTGATGGCCGAGTCCGGCGGCGCCTTCCGCGTCCAGCCGCGCTCGAAGATCCGCGACCTGCTCGTCTTCGCCCTCGGGGAGGACCTGCATGCGCTGCGTGTAGCCGTAGGTACGAGCGTCGAGGTGCAGGTCCGCAAGTAGAGAGGATCATTGGCCGATGCGACGACCCTGTCCGAACGGGGAACCCACGCGAGGCAAAGGGCGTCCGTTCTCTTGCTCCAGAGGCCGGGTAAACCTAATCTCATCCACTACTTAGACCGACAGGGTTCGAGCCGAGCATGCGCTTTGTCTGTGAGAGTTGTCGCGCGCAGTACATGATCAATGACGAGAAGGTCGGGCCCAAGGGGGTCAAGGTCCGATGCCGCAAGTGCGGCTACGTCATTCTGGTCAAGCGTACGGACGCGGCGAAGGGTGGCAATGGCCCGGCGGCCATGTCCACTGATCCGGACGACGCCATGGCCACGCAGGTGATGCAGACGCCGCTGGGCGGCCCGGAGGCGACGCTCGGCTCCGACAACACCAACCCCGGGGAGGCGCTGGCGCCGGAGGAGCGCACCCAGACCTCGGGGCCGGATCTCAAGTCCGTCGAGGACAAGGGCGCGCGGGGCGCGGTGAAGGACAGCTTTCTGGGCGCGGACGACGACGAGATCGGCGCGGTCTTCGATCAGGTGCTGAAGACCGGCCCCACGGCGATCCCGAAGGAAGGGCTGGGCGAGAAGAGCGAAGAGGATCGACAGTCGACGCGCGTCATCGACGCCGACATGGTCCGCAAGCTGGCCGAGGAGTCGACCGGCAAGTCCGACGAGGTGGCCACCATCGAGAAGAAGATCGACGTGGTGCCGGAGACGGACTGGTACGTGGCGATCGACGAGAAGCAGACCGGCCCGCTCACGCTGGAGAAGATCAAGGAGCACTGGGACAAGGGTGAGATCGGCCCCGACTCGCTGTGCTGGCGCGCGGGCTTCGACGACTGGATCCCCGTGTCCGAGGCGAAGATGCTCGCGTCGGTGCTGGCGCCGCAGCCGCCCAAGCCGATCGTGGTGGCGCCGTCGCCGGTGGCCGCTGCGGCGATCGTCAGCGTGCCGGTGCAGTCGGCCTTCTCTGCCGGCGGCATGATGCAGACGGTGCAGTCGCAGGTGCAGGTGCCGCTGGGCCTCTCAGCGTCCACCGCGGATCGCGAGGACACCGGCACCTGGAAGCCCACGGCCGCCTCCGCGCTCGCCTCGCTGGTGAAGGACGAGATGGACGCGCTGGCCAAGCCGCCGCCCAAGGCGCCCCCGCCGCCCGCTGCCGACGACGTGCCGATGACGCGCGGGCTGCTCGACTTGCCTTCCGCCGACGAGAAGCCGGCGAACGGGGCGAGCCATGGCCACGCCTACGCCGAGCCGGAGCGGGTAGAGCGGCCCCGCCCGCCGATGCAGTCGTCGCACTCGCCCGCGCCGGTGAACCCGTACCTCGCCAACCCGGGGGCGACCTTCAGCGCGCCGGCGATGACGCAGTACCGGCCGCCGTCCAACCGGAACCTGATCATCGCCATCGCCGCGGGCGGTGGGCTGATCCTCATCATCCTCATCTTCATGGTGGTGTGGCTGGCGACCCGCGATCCGCAGGTGGTGGTGGCGCCGCCGCCTGTGGCCGTCGCGCAGCCGCCGGTGGCCCAGCCGCCTGTGGCTCAACCCCCGGTGGCCCAGCCGCCACCCGCGCAGCCGCCTACCCAGCCCGTCGCGCAGCCGTCGGCGCAGCCCGCAGCCCAGCCTCCGCCGACGCAGCCCGCCGTACAGCCCGAGACGAAGAAGGAGCCTGTGGGGAGGAAGGAGCCGCGGGTCGCCTCGGCCAGGTCGACGAAGAGCGAGCCGCCCGAGCCGAAGCAGCCCAGGGAGAGCCCGAAGGAGTCACCGAAGTCGGGCAGCGGTGAGGAAGACGCCTTCGCCGAGGCGTTTGGCCCCGCCCCCAAGGAGCCGGCGGCGAAGAAGGAGACGAAGTCCGAGTCCTCCGGCGGCAAGAAGGACGTCTACATTCCTCCCGCACCGGGCGGCACCAGCGTGAAGGACTCGCTGGGCCAGTCGGACATCATGGAGGTCGTGCTGGCCAGCAAGTCGGCTCTGGCAAAATGCGCCGAGCAGCAGCGGGCGAAGGATCCCGGCACCTCCGGCAAGCTGGTGATGCGCTGGACGATCCAGCCTTCCGGCAAGACGTCCAACGTCGGCGTGGTGTCCGAGGAGTTCAAGGGCACGCACATGGCCACCTGCGTGGGCGGCATCATCAAGGGCTGGCAGTTCCCCAGGCACAAGCAGCAGGGCGAGCCGGTCACCTTCCCGTTCAAGTTCTGACGAGCTGCGCCGTCGCTCCCACCTGACGTGCGCGTCAGGGGTGCGCCTGGGATGTGCGCACTTCCACCCTCCACAACCTGCCGAGATGGAAGCGTGAAGCAAAGGCGCGCGCCTTGCGTCTGCCGGCGCGGTCAACCTTCCGTTGACTTGAGGGGGTCCGCCGTTATCGTCGGCGCCCGACAGCAGGGCAGGCAATTTCACCCGCAGCACAGGGAGCAACCAGCATGAGGAACGCAACGAGGGGACTGTGGTTGATCGCCGCCGTCGCGGCGGTGTTCGCGATGGGCTGTGGCGAGTCGAGTGGCAATGACGCAGGCACCACCTGCACCAGCGACGCGAGCTGTGGCACGGGCAAGGTCTGTCACCCGGTCACCAAGGCGTGCGTGCCGAGCTGTACGGGCTCGGTGGACTGCCCGCCGACGGCGAAGACGTGCGCGAAGTTCGACGGCACGGCGGGCTCGATGACGGCCCCCGGCTTCTGCCAGTGCTCCACCGACGCCCTCTGCGGCGGCAACCTGGTGTGCAGCACCGCCACGAAGATGTGTGAGAACAAGTGCACGTCGAACTCCAACTGCCCGTCGGGCTTCACCTGCAACACCACGAGCGGCCAGTGCACGTCGAGCGGCAGTGACGCAGGCAGCGACGCGGGCACGGGCTGCGACAAGAACAACCCGCAGCCGGACACCTGCGGCTACGGCAGCGCCTGCACCGACACCAACATGTGCGAGGCGATCACCGACGATCGCAGCTGCCCGAACATCTCCAGCAGCACTCGCCCAGCGTGGACCAGCGCGTCGACCGGCCCGGTGATCTTCAACGTGGTGGACGAGGCGGACGAGGCGTCGGCCTGCGCGTCGGACAATGCCTTTACCGTCACGGTGTACGCCTACGCGGGCACGGGCACGACCTTCCCGACCCAGAAGACCAACCTGCCCGGCTTCTTCTATTACACGAGCAGCGGCAACCCGGTGGACATCCCCGCCGTCCTGCTGCAGCAGTCGAACTACACCCTGTACGGCAATACCGTGATGGGGGCGAAGTTCACCCTGTGCTCGACCGCGACCTCCAGCCTGGTCGCGGGGTTCGGCTTCACCAACGGCAACGGCTGGTGCCAGACGCTCACGCGCTGACGTGAACATCCCCGGGCGCCCGTCGTCCTTCACCGGTGACGGCGCCTGGGGTGCCTGAAGCTCAAGTCACATCAACCCTTTTGGGAGAACACACATGAATCGCTATGCGTTGCTGTCCATCACCGTCGCGTCCGTCGCCCTCGCCCAGGCAGTCGCTGTGGAGCGGGCCCCGCTGATCAAGGCTGACCACAAGCTGGCCTGCCCGGCTGGCACCCGCCAGGTGGGCGGCCTCAAGTCCAACCTGCAGTTGGTGGCCTGCATGAAGCTGGGTGTGGAGGGCCAGCGGCAGTTCCACGGCCCGATGATCAGCCTCTACGCCAGCGGTAAGGTGGAGGCCGTCGGCCAGACGGAGGAAGGCTTCCGCACCGGCAAGTGGGCCTTCTTCGACGAGCAGGGCGTGAAGACGGGTGAGACCGAGTTCCTCAAGGGCGACTTCAACGGCCGCCGCGTCTTCTTCAATGCTGACGGCTCGCTCAAGTCCGAGGAGAACTGGGTGAAGGGCATGCGTCAGGGCCAGCAGAAGACGTTCCTCAACGGGGTGGCCACCGTCACCGAGTACAAGGACGATCGCCCGGTGCAGAAGTAACCTGCAGCCTCCCTGAAGCAGGCTTGGCGGCCGGTCTCCACTTTTCGGAGGCCGGCCGTCGTCTTTTGGTTGTCCCCGCGCGGCGGGGCGGGGGAGATTCGGACTGCCGTGTCCAAGTCGCTGCCGCACCAGCCGCCCATGCCCGATCTCCCGGTCCGCCGGGTGGAGGAGATGGGCCTCAAGGAGCTCGAGCGGATCCGCCTGATCCTGCGCGGCGGCTCAGTGATCGAATGGCGGCGAATGCACTACACTACCTGGGACGAGGTCGATCGTTTCCTGCGCCTGTCGCAGATCGATCCCACCCGCCCGCACGACGAGGAGTGGGTGCGGACGGTACTTTCCGACGCGGTGGAGTACCTGCGCAAGACGTTCGACTACCGGGTGGCCGAAGCCGTCGCCCACCCGAACATGATCCACGATCTCTTCCTGCTGGCCTCGGGGCAGATCGACAAGAAGTACCGGAAGATCGCCTGCATCGTCTTGAAGGTGATGCACGTGATCCAGCACATCGAGTCGCGCGATCTGCTCTTCAAGATCGCCGTGTCCGAGGCCGAGCTGTCGCAGATGGTGACCGACCGGGTGCTGGCGGTGATGGAGGAAGGCCGGCAGAAGGGCCTGCCGATCGTCGAGTTCTCGGACTCGATCAAGACGCGCGAGTCCACCATCACCAAGCTGATCGCCAAGCGCGACTCGACCGCCGCCGTCGTCTACGATCGCACGCGCTTCCGGGTGATCGTCAAGGACAGGGAAGACATCATCCCCACGCTGTACTTCCTCACCCAGCGCCTGCTGCCCTTCAACTTCCTGGTCCCCGCGCAGACCGAGAACACGCTGATCCGCTTCAAGGATCTGGTGAAGCAGTTCCCCAACTTCAAGCGGTACGCCCGGCAGTTGCACCTCGATCTCGACTACGAGGAGCGCGAGCTGGGCAGCCGGAACACCTTCTCGGGCTCGACGTACAAGATCCTCAACTTCGTGGCCGACGTGCCCATTCGCCTCGACGCCTTCCTGCCGCCGCCCGAGGACGACGATCGCCCGCGCAAGGCGCGGATCACCCTGGCCACCTGCGAGTTCCAGATCGCCGACGAGAAGACGGCCGTGGAGAACGAGCGCGGGGAGAACAACCACGAGGCCTACAAGGACCGGCAGCGGGCCGTGGTGCTCAAGCGCCTGTCCACCGGGCTGGTGGTGCCGAAGAAGAGGAGAGGCGACGGGGCCTGAAGCCCCGGATGAGGGATGCGCGAGACGGGAGTCGAACCCGTACGGCCCACCGAAGGGCCCGCGGATTTTAAGTCCGCTGCGTCTGCCAGTTCCGCCACTCGCGCGAGCGCGGCTTCCGTTATAGACGCCCTTTCGCCATGCTCGAAACCGTCACCAAGGGCTTCCGCGCCGCCAAGAATCGCCTCCTAGGCAAGGCCGAGCTCACCCCGGAGCTGATCGACGAGTCCTTGCGCGACATTCGCGTCTCGCTGCTCGAGGCCGACGTGGCCTTCGACGTGGTGAAGAAGTTCGTCGCCCGCGTCCGTGAGAAGGCTGCCGGCGAGACGGTGAAGACGACCGCCACCGACAAGGCGGGCAAGAAGGTGAAGGTCTCGGCGGGCGATCACTTCGTGAAGATCTGCCACGACGAGCTCGAGGCCCTCATGGGGCCGGTGGACACGTCGCTCAAGCTGAAGCCCAAAGGGCAGGTCTCCGGGATCATGATGGTGGGCCTCCAGGGCTCTGGCAAAACCACCACCGTCGGCAAGCTGGCCTTCAAGTTGAAGAAGGAAGGTCGCAGCCTGCTGCTGGTGGCCGCGGACATCTACCGCCCCGCCGCCGTCGAGCAGCTCAAGGTGCTGGGCGAGCAGCTCTCGGTGCCCGTCTTCCACGAGGCGGGCTTGAAGCCCCCGGAGCTGGCGGCGAAGGCCTACGAGAAGGCGCGCGCCGACAAGCACGACACGGTGATCATCGACACCGCCGGCCGCCTGGCGATCGACGAGCCCTTGATGGTGGAGCTCGAGGCGATCAAGGCCACGGTGAAGCCGGAGAACATCGTCTTCGTCACCGACGCGATGATCGGCCAGGACGCGGTGAAGACGGCCGCGGAGTTCAACCGGCGCCTGGAGATCGACGGCTTCATCCTCACCAAGCTGGACGGTGACGCTCGCGGCGGCGCGGCGCTGTCGATCAAGGAGGTCACCGGCAAGCCGATCAAGTTCCTCGGCATGGGCGAGGGCCTCGACAAGCTGGAGGAGTTCCGCCCCGACGGCCTGGCCAGCCGCATCCTGGGCTTCGGCGACGTGGTCGGCCTGATGAAGGACTTCGAGCAGGTCGTCGATCAGGACAAGGCGGAGGAGGACGCCAAGAAGCTCTTGTCCGGTCGCTTCAACATGAAGGACTTCATGGAGCAGATCCGCACGGTCCGGAAGATGGGATCGCTGAAGGATCTGCTGGAGAAGATGCCCTTCCTCGGGGAGATGACGGAGCAGCTCAACCCCGACGAGAAGGAGCTCGACAAGATCGACTCCATCTACAACTCGATGACCGAGCAGGAGCGCCTCGAGCCGCACCGGATCAACAAGGGCCGGGCGGAGCGCATCGCGAAGGGCGCCGGCCGCAAGCCCGAGCAGGTGCAGGAGCTGATGCAGAAGTTCGGCGCCATGCAGCAGATGATGGGCGCGATCGGGCAGGATCCCGGGCTGCTGGGGCGCATCCCCTTCTTCAAGCAGTTGGGGCAGCTCAACCAGATGAAGAACCTCAACCTGGGCGAGCTGTTCGGGAAGGATCCGATGATGGCCCAGGCGCTGGGCATGGGCGGACCGGGCGCGGGGATGCCGATGCAGGTGCCGGGAATGCCGGCCGGGTACACGCCGCCGATGAACCAGGCGCAGCTGGCGCGCGCGCGCATGCAGGGCTACTCGATGGGACCTGCCAAGCCGGGCATGACGGACGCCGAGCGGAAGGCGATCAAGGATCGCCGGAAGAAGGAAAAGCAGAACAAGAAGAAGAACCGGCGGAAGTAGCCGTCAGCGCTTCAACCGCTCCAGCAGGCGGCGCGCGTCGCCGGGGGCGAAGGACAGCTCCAGCTCGGCCTCGTTCCAGCTCAGGGTGAGCAGCTCGCCAGTCGACGGCTGCAGCCGGTAGCGAACCTCCTCGAGCGGCATGAAGCCCGCGTCGTGCGTCCGCAAGAAGCGATCGACCTGGTCGATCGGAAAGCCATCGAGGGCTCGCGCGACCTGGGCAACCTCGAGCCCGACTCCGACGACGGCGGGCGCGAAGCGGTAGGCGCCCTCGGCGGTGAAGACGACCCTGGGCCGCAGCGGAGCAGCGTGGATCTGCGTTGCGCCGATGACCCACGTCGAGGGCGCGAAGGGGCTCGAGGCCACGCGCGTTCGCCTCAGCCGCTGGAGCAGCTCCACGCAGGCGCCCACCACGAACTGGTCCCGGTACTCGAGCGCATGATCGCCCACCCACCACTGCTCCGGCCCCTCGTCGCCCGACTCGCGGCGCACGCCTTCGCGGAGGAGCACTTCCATCGGAAAGAACCGGTCCTGGGAAATGAGGCCGGCGCTCGACAGTCGGCAAGCCAGCCGGGAGGGGCCATCCCAGGAGAACATCGGCTTCGTCATCCGCTCGTGGATCGGCCAGGGATCGTCGACCGCCAGGTGCAGGGCGTCCAGCAGCGAAAAGACCTCCGCCTGCGAGGTGTCGCCGGGGAGCGTGCTGTTGCCGGTCAGCCGCTCTTTGGTCTGCTTGAGGAAGCGGTTGCGAGCGCGATCGACGCGAAAGAGGAGCGCGGCCTCCTCGACGGGCAGCGGCTGAGCCCGGAAGAGGTGCACCAACGCCTCGCGCGCCCGCCCAGCCCGGCGCTCGAGGCGCTGCAGGGCCTCGACCTGGTCCTTCGTCCATTCCGCGGTGCGGCGCGCGGCGCAGGCCTCGTACTGCTCCTCGGCCGCCTCCAGATCCTCGAGTCGCCCCTCGAGGCGGATGCGCGTGTCCGCGAAGGGATCGACCCGGCGCGTCACAGCCCGCCGGTCTCGTAGCTGCTCGGCACCTCGACCTTGAAGGACAGGTTCACGTCCTTCTTCTCGCCGGGCCTCAAGGGGACCTTCCACTTGGCGATCCCGTCGTCCTTCGCCAGCGCGTAGCCGGCGGTCGTCTTCTCCGTCACCGCCACGCTGATGTCGTCCAGCTCGGACACCGGCAGCGACTCGGCCAGAAAGACCTCCACCGGCGCCTTGCCGTAGTTGGCCACCTCGAAGCGGTACGAGTAGGTGAAGCGCTTCTTGTCGTTGAAGAGGCCGGCGTCGCGCTTGAGCTCTTCGAGGGTGACGCGCTTGACGCGCACCGCGTCCTCCAGGCCGAAGGTGAGGGTGAAGGCGGCTCCCTGGCCCACCTGCGCCAGCCGGTAGCGGCCGACGAGGCCGGTGGAGCGGAAGGCGTCTACGCGCCCGGGCAACAGCGGCCACGGCGCCTGGTTGGTCAGCTCGGCCACGCGGAAGGCCACCGGGAAGAGGCGGGGCATGGCGCGGAGCTCGAAGGTGGCCTTCATCTTCGTCTTTCCCACGAAGAGGCGCACCGGGCTGCCGTCGCCCGGCACCTTCGCCTTCTCCGGCACCGCCAATTGCACCGAGAGCCCCTGGGCGCGCGCGACCAGGCCCGAGGCCGCCTCACCGCTCGACTCCCTGTCCTTCCCCGCCTGGGCGCGCTCCACGTACTCGTCGCGGCGGACCAGCACCTTCTTCTCCGGCGGCCGCTCGTACGCCGTCACCTTGAGCTTCATCAGCTCGGGTGGCGTGGCGTTCTGCGAAGGCACCGCGGTGGAGAGCACCAGGTCCACCCCGCTCCAGTCTTCGCCGGTGGCCTGGGCGAGGGTGGCCCAGGTGGAGAAGTCCACCGCGCCCTCCAGCGCTCGCGCGTCGTACACCGGCGTCCAGGAGGCGCCGCCCACCAGGTACGTCAGCTCCAGCGTGGCCTGGCCGCCCTGGGGGCACGAGGCGAGCACCTCCACCGAGAAGGCGCGCTTCTGCGCCGCCACCCGCACCTGCTCGAGCTGCAGGCGCACCTCTTCCTCGCGGCGGGAGAGATCTTTCAGCTTCGCGCCCAGATCCGCCTGCGTCTTCGCCGAGGCCAGGCCGGCCGTCAGCGACGCGTCGAAGGCCGTCTGCCAGGCCTTGACGTTGGGGCCTTCGGACACCATCTCGCGGGAGACGAGCTGGGTGGCGATGTCGCCGTACCGGGTGCCCGCCTGCGCCTGCGTGCGGGCACGGGTGAGATCGTCGTTGAGCGTCTGCCGCTCCACGCCCAGCTCGTCGAGCTGCTTCGTCAGCGCCTCGGCCTTCGGGCTGAACTCCTTCTCGCGGCTCACCAGCTCGGCGCGCAGGCCGTCCACGGTGCCGCCGGTGAGGCGGGCGCGGAACGAGTCCTGGGCGGCCGCGGGAGGGATGCCTTCGAAGGTCACCGGCACGCGCGCGCCGCACGTCACCTGGGTCAGCCGGGTCACCTGGGCGCGATCGGGGAAGACGACGACGCGATCCGGCGCGGCGGTGGAAGCGAGGACGGCGAGGAGAAGAGCGCTCACGGCCGCACCTCCTGCTGCGACAGCTTCCAGTCCTTGGGCCGGCGCAGCTCGTACTTGAAGGAGAAGGTGGTCTTCTCTTTCGGTTTCAGGTTGACGCGCCACTCCAGGCTGCCGGTGTTCTGCACCTGCGTGGCGGTGGGCTTCGTCTCCAATAGCTTGGTGACGACGTCCTTCTGATCGCTGAGCGGCCATTGATCGTACACCCGCACCGCGATGGCCGTGGGGTAGGGGTTCACCAGCTCGATGGTGACGGTGTACGTGCCGACCTCTTCCTTGGAGAAGACGCCCTGCACGGCCTCGACGAGCTGCACGTTGCGGACGGGCCTGAGCCCTCGGTCGATGCCCAGGGGCAGGGTGAAGGCCTCTCCGGGGGACACCAGCTTGAGCCGCGCGGTGCCGGCGGGATCGGCGCCCACGTACAGCTGTGCGCCGCCGCCGGGGAGCACCTGCCTGGACGGGTTCTTGAGCTCCGCCACCAGGAAGGCGTCCTTCGTCAGCGCGGGGAAGAGCTTGCGCTCCACCGTCACCGGCCACTGGGCGCTCCACAGCGCGACGCGGCGGGCGCCCTTCGCCGTGGGGACGGTCTCCTTCTGGAGGGAGGCGAAGGCGAGATCGTACCCGCCGGCCAGCGTCACCGGGGAGTCGGGGCCGTAGCTGGGAGGGCGCCAGGCGGGGGGCGGGGCGAGGCTGAAGGTGGAGACGGGCCGAGGCGCGCCCTCGGCGCGCGGGCCGCGGCTGGAGCTGCTCTGCACGGCCACCTCGTACGCCCGCTCTTCCTCGATCGCGGCGAGAGGCTCAGGGGCCGGCGCTCCCGCCATGGCGCCAGGGGCCGGAGGCGGTGGTGGCGGTGCGGCCGGGTAGGCCTTCTTGGCCTGTGGCCTGGCCGGCCGGTAGTCCGCTTCGGGGCGCACGAGGTTGCCCTCCACGGCGTCGCCGCTGAAGTTCACCGACTTCGCCCCGGCCAAATCCAGCTCGTCCGTGGCGGTCGCCGCGCCCACCTGCGCGAGCCGGGCGCGGACCAGGTCCTCTTCGGTGCGTGCGCGCTGCAGCGGCGGGAGCGCGGGCGCGGGTTGGATCACGTCGTAGCGGGGCGTGGGCGTGGGGATGAAGCGATCGGCGACGCCGATCTTCCAGGTGAAGAGCTTCGGCACCTCCACCGCGGCGCTGGGGATCGCGGTGGACAGCCGCAGAGCGGTGTTGGTCCAGTCCTCGCCGGTGCTCTGCGTCACCACGCCGGCCAGCGACAGGTTGACGGTGTTGCTCTCGGGTAGCAGCTGCAGATCCCACGCGGGCGTCCACTGCGCGTTGCGCACCTGGTACGTCATCGTCACGGAGCCCGCGCCGTTACCCGCGAGCTGCGCCACCACCTTCCAGCCGGCGGTCGTCTCCGGGTTGCCCAGCTTCTGGGCCTTCTCGAGGAGCAGCTCGCGCTTCTCCCGCAGCTTCTTGAACTGCTCCGTCCCCGAGCGCAGCCGCGCCTGCACCTTCGCGAGCTGATCGGAGGCGAACTGCGATCCAGCGGTCCAGCCCGAGGGGTTCAGCCTCGGCGAGGGCTTCAGCGGATCGGCCGGAGGCAAGGTGGGGCTCACCTTCTGCAGATCGTCGCGCTGGGTGACGAGGGCAGTCTGCTCGAGCTGCACTCGAGCCAACTCCTGATCCACCTTGTCCAGGTCGGCCAGCAGCGCCTTCGCCTCGGCGGTGCGCAGCTTCTCGGGGGTGATTCGCTCGACGTCCACTCGGCGGACCTCGGCGCCCTGGGCCTCGACCTGGATGGTGGAGGGATCGATCGGATCGCGCAGCGCCGGGAGCTCGACGCTGGCAGTGCCGTTGACGGTGACCTTCGCCGTGCGCACCACGCGGGCTTGATCGGTGAAGACGGTGACCTCGGTGATGGGCGCGTCGACGGCCGCGGCGAGGACGAGGGCGCCCAACAGGGACGCAGGCATGGGACCTCCGTGCTGCAGAAAGGACGTGCTGAAACGTCGGACGAGGCGGCTTCGGTTCCGCCGAGGGCGGAAGCTACCTTCAGGGCGAGGAGGGGGCCTTCGATTTCGGCTGGGCCTCCAGCCAGGCGCGCAGGGGCTCCGACTCCGGGCAGGCGTTGGCGGGATCCGCGAGGACGCGCCGGGCCTCGTCGAGATCGCCGCTGCCCACCAGCCACGCGGCCTGGACGTGCGCGGCCTGAGGCGGCCCGGGTACATCCATCGCCGGGAGGGGGAGGTGGGAGAGGGACCCGAGGGAGGCGAGGAGGGCCTCCTGATCCAGCGAGTCGTCGGCGTTGGCGCGCGGAGTGGAGTACTCGAGTCGCAGCGAGTCGTCGGTGGAGGCGAGCGCTTCGGGGGAGACGCCTTCCTTCGCGGCCTCCTCGGCGATCAGCGCGGCCACCCCGTTCTCGTCCAGCACCAGCCGTCCGTTGAGCGTCAGCAGATCGCCCGCAGGCAGCCCAGCGGTGGCCGACGTGCCGGCGAGGGAGCGCGAGAGACGGGTGAGGCCCGGGTAGTCCAGCGTCAACGGCTCGGTGGAGGCGAGGACGATCCCCTGGCCGCCCTGGAAGAAGAGCGCGAGGTGAGGCAGCTCGGCGCGGATCGACTGGAGGATCACCGCCAGGTCGCGCCGGGCGAGGTGGTGGAGCTGCACCCACTGCTGCAGCACGCCGCCGGGGTGGAGCCGTTCGCGCACCAGCGCGTTGAACTCGCGGTTGTAGAGATCCGCCGCGCCGGCGAACCAGATCGACGAGAGCTCGATGGACACGAGATCGAAGGGCTCGGGGTGCAGCAGCAGGTGGTTGCGCCCGTCCGCGAGGTGCACGGTGACGCGAGGGCTCGACAGCACGTCGTCGTTGACGCGAGCGAAGAAGCGGCGCGAGGCCGCGACGATGTCGGGTGACAGCTCGGCGGCCTCCACGCGGGCGTAGGGCTGAGCGGCCAGCGTGCCCAGGCTGCACCCGGTGCCCACGCCAATCAGGAGCGCGCGGCCCCAGCGGTGCTGCACCAGCATCGGCAGCTGGGTGAAGGCGCGCTGGGCAGTCACCTCGCCGGTGTCGTTGCCCTGGAACTTGCCGTTGGTGAGGAGCGTGGTGGTGCCCGTCTTCGGGTGTTTCACCACGCTGGTCAGCCCGCCTTGCACCGACTCATGGGCCCAGAGGACCTCCGCTTCGGCGTAGCTGGTGGGGCGAAAGTAGACGTTCTCTCCCGAGGCGAGGCGGGCCAGGTTCCACGGGGGAAGGACGAAGGCGATCCCCGCGGCCACCAGCGGCAGCAGGCGCCATCGTCCCTTCAGGGCGACCGCGGCGACGAGCGCGCTGCCGACCACCAGCACCAGCAACACTCCGCGGCTCCCCAGGCGCGGGAGCAGGACGAAGCCGGTCAAGAGCGCTCCGACGACGGCGCCCACCGTGTTCGCCGCGGAGAGTCCGCCGATGGATCGCCCGATGGCCGCCTCCCGGGCCGCGACCCGAAGCGTCAACGGGTACACGGCGCCGAGGAGCGCCGCGGGGATGAAGAGGAGCTCCACGCAGGCGAGCGCGCGAACGGCCTCCTGCGCCGCGAAGCCCGACACCACGCCGCCCGCCAGCACGAAGAGGGACGGCACGCGATCCCACAGGGGCAGAGTGACGGCCACGGCGACGGCCACCGCCAACTGGGCGCGACCGAAGAGGCCCCAGCCGATCGCCTCGTCCTTGCGCCGGGCGAGCCACGCGGATCCAACGGTGAGGCCGACGAGGAAGACAGCCAGCATCAAGCCAAAGGCGTAGGCGGACGTGCCCACCACCACCGCGAGCAATTGAAACCAGGTCACCTCGGCCAGGAAGGTGGCGAAGCCGGACCAGGCGGAGGCGCCGAGGAGCTCCCAGCGCGCGGGCCCCTTCTGGATGGTGCGCGGCGCAGGATCCTGCGGCGCCAGCTTCCTCGCGATCCCCAACGCCAACCCCGCGGCGGCCACGTTGAAGGCCGCGCCCAGCCACATGGCCTGCGAGAGTCCGAGGGCAGGGAGCAGCGCGTAGGCCGCCAGCGCCGCTCCTGCTGCCGCGCCGAGGATGTTGGCCGTGTACAGCCGGGCCACCTCGCGATCGGGGCTCAAGCCTCCACCGGCCAGGGCGCGCGCGACGGCGGGCAGCGTGCCGCCCATCAAGACGGTGGGGACGAGGACGACGCCAAACGCGAGCGCGAGGCGTCCCAGCAGCACCGCCGCCGAGTCGGAGGCCTGGCCCTGCGCGAGACGCGAGAAGCCGGCGATCACCGCGGGCACCAGGGCCGGCGTCACCAGCGCCCAGGCAGCGATGCCCAGCTCGAGGAAGGCGTAGAGCCTCAGGGGGCGCGGCGAGCGATCCGCGGCCCGTCCGAAGACCAGCGCACCCAGGGCGAGGCCCGCCATCCACGCCGCCAGCACGGTGGAGGTGGCGAAGGCCGACACCCCGAAGGCGCGGGTGAGCGATCGCTGGAGCGCCACCTCGAAGACGAGGGCTGCCGCGCCGGAGACGACGAACATGGCCAGCACGGCGCGCCGCATCGAGGCCCGGAGTGTACGTCTTCCCACCGGCGAGTCATGTCTCGCGCGAATCCTCGCGGTGAGCGGGAGGCGGTGTAGCGTCGGCTCCACGGTGAGGTGGGCGCGCGCGATCAGGCCGCTGGAGTGGGCGCTCCTGGCCTTCGTCCTGTTCGTGCTGCTGCGCGTCGGCCCGCGCGTCTTCCTCGAGTGGCGCGAGCTGGCGGGGCTGCGCACGGTGACGGTCTTCTTCGCGCTGGCGATGGTGGGCCTCATCGATCTCGCGCGGCGCTACCGGGCGCTCCCCTGGCCGGACGGCGCGGTGGGGCCGCAGCGCCTGCAGCGGCTCCTGCTCCCCCTGGCGCTGTTGCCGCTCCTCGGCGCGGCGTTCGCGGCGATGACCAACCCCTCGCTCCGGGACGGGGTGGCGGCGGCGAGGCCGGCCCAGGCGTTGCCCATGTTGGCGACCGTCGCCCTGCGAGTGGTGGGCTTCGGGCTGCCCACCCTGGTGCTGTGGGCCGCCCTGGGGCTGCAGGTCAAGGAGAAGGGGAAGCTGGACGCCAGGCGCTACCTGGTGGACGGGCTGGCCGGCCTGGGCCGGCTGTTGCGCGAGTGGACGCCGCTGCTCCTCATCCTCTCGGCCTACGCGTGGATGGACGCGGTGGTGCAGGGGCACCTCGCCCCCGAGCAGGACGCGCTGATGGCGTCCGTCGATCGCGCGCTGTTCGGCGGCGTGGATCCGCTCGATCTCCTCGAGAAGCTCATCTGGACGCCGCTGTCCGAGTGGCTGGCCTTCGCGTACTCGTTCTACGCCATCCTCTACCCGCTGGTGCTGGGCGCGATCTTCATGTTCGCGGGTCGCGCCGCGCTGCGCGAGAGCTTCTTCATCCTCGGGGTGGCGCTGCTGGTCGGCTACGTCAGCTACTCGCTCATCCCGGTGAAAGGGCCGCTGCTCACCCGCACCTTCAGCGTCTCGCTCGACTACTACCTGATCGGCCCGGTGAAGGAGGCGCTGATGGACGCCACCCGCATCACCTGGGACTGTTTCCCCAGCATGCACACCTGCTGCACGGTGCTGATGGGCTGGTGCTGCTGGCGTCACGTGCGGAGGCTGTTCTGGGCGATCCTCCCGATCGTGGTGTCGATGCCGGTGGCCTGCGTGTACCTGCGGTACCACTACGTGATCGACGTGCTGGCGGGCCTTGCGCTGGCGGCGGCGATGATCGCGGTGACGGCGCGCTTTCGGGCGCAGCTGGCGGGCCCGGCCGAGGAGCCGGCCCGATGATCTCGCTCACCGCCGAGGAGGTCGAGGCGCTGGGACAGCGGGGCTACTTCCTGCGGGACAGGTTCCTCGGGGCGGACCTGGCGAGGGCCGCCCGGGCCGAGGCGATCGAGTTGGGCGGGGCGGGGGCGCTGCAGCCGGCGGGTATTCGGCGGGGGTGACGACAACCGGCGGCTCACCGCGATCGTCTACTTGAATCCCGCCTGGCGGACGGAGGACGGCGGGCAGCTGCGCCTCTTCAGGCCCGAGCCCAGGGAGGTGGAACCGGTGGCCGATCGGCTGGTGGTGTTCCTCTCCGAGCGGCTGGAGCACGAGGTGCTCGAGATCCACGCCGATCGCTTCGCCGCCACGGCCTGGTTCTACTCGCGGGCGCGGTAGTCGCTGAACGTCGTCACCACCGCGAAGCGCTTCTTGATGAAGGCGATGCCTCCGGCGCCCTTCGCGGTCAGCTTCGAGAGCGCCCGGCCGGCGGGCGTGGGCGCGTCGAACTCGAGCTCCATGTAGAGGTGGCTCACGAAGGTGGGGTTCTTCGAGGGGCGCATGGACATGCGGACCAGGTCACCGGTCTGGGGATCGACGGTAGCGTCGCCGATCATCAGCTCGCTGGACTTGTCGCCGGCGGGCTGGAAGGCGATGCGGGCGAACTGCGGCTCGGCGGCGGACGGCGCGAGCAGCGAGAAGGTGTACTTCGCGCGCTGCTCCGGGTGGAACGGCGACGCCTGCGACATCGAGCCGTTCTTGTTCTTCTTCTCGTCCTGCTCCGCGAGATCCTTGCGGGTGTCCTCGGTGACGTCCTTCCCGTCCTCGGTGGCCGAGATCAACTCCCGGTGCGGCTTGCCGTCCTCCCGGCTCACCTGGAAGACCAGCTCGCTGTGTTTCTTCGACTTGCCGTCGGAGTCGAGCTCGTCGGAGACGACACTCACCTTGAGCTGCGCCTCGCTGGTGAAGGTCTCCACGCCCTTCGTGCGCTCGGCGATGCGATCGAGCAGCGCGGCGTCGGGTGCGGCAGCCAGCGCCAGCAGGAGCGTTCCGGTCATGGCGAGGGAGGGTGGGGCGGGCGGCGGCTCGCGTCAACCCCGCTCGTCTGGGAAGCGCAGCATCCGCATCGGTTCGCTGGCGCAGCCCGTCTCGGAGATCGGCTGCACGGTCGGCGGCGCCCAGCAGGTGTGGAGAATGAGGTCGCCCAAGTCGAGGACGCCCAGCGGCGCGCGATCTTCGTACAGGAGCGCCACGTGCCGGGTGTTGGGGAAGTGCACCACGTCGCCCGCGCGAATGGGCGTGCCCGGCTTGAGCGGCGGCGCGAGCTGCTCCATCCCGTAGGAGGAGGTGTACTCCGTACTCTTCCCCGCCCGCCGTCGCCCGTAGACGATCAGATCCGCGCAGTCCGAGCCGATGAGCAGATCGCTTTGGTTTCGCCCGTCCGGACCCGCGCTGCCGAAGATGTACGGCGTGTTGATCAGCTCGGCCGCGTAGCCCAGCAGTGTCTCGTCGCGCCGCACCACCACGCGGAAGACGTCCTTCGTCAGGCCGCCCCACTTCGTCGCCTCCAGCCCGGGCGTCTCCACCGTCCGGCCGTCCGCCAGCGTCACCCGCACCTTGAAGGCCATCGTCCCCACGCCGGGCAGCGCCTCCACCCTGGGCAGCAGCGTGGGAGTGAGCTCCGCGGGGCACTCCAGCGCTCCGTCACACGCGGGGATCGCCGTCTCTGCGTACCTCACCGGCTCGAAGTGGAAGGACGGCGTGGTGTTGTCCAGCGCGCCCACCTTCGGCTCCACCTTGAACCAGCGCACCTCCTTCACTTCCCCACCCGTGACGCGGGCGTGGAGCCGCACCTGCTGACCGCTCCGCACGTACGCCCAGCCCGCCACCGGCTGCTTCCCGTCCACGGAGGCGCGCAGCGCGACCGACGGCGTCCCACACACCACCAGCGCGGCGAAGAGGACCAGCATCGACTGCCCAACACCCGGCGCCGCGTTTGAGTTCCCCGCGCGCCTCGCGTAAGGCCCCGGCGTCACATGACGTCCTGGAAGCTGCTCCTCGCCGATCCGAAGGGCCGGGTGGTCGAACACCCGTACCTCCTCGCCACGCTGCGCAGCGACGAGTCCGTCCTCCCCGCGCACGGCCGCCCCATTCCGTTGCCGGAGGGGGCGAAGCTGGCCCACCTCCCGGGTCGGTTGCCGGTGGGCGTCGATCCCGAGTCCGGCGAGCTGGTGCTGGTGAAGGAGCTGGAGCTGGACGGCCAGCGCTTCACCCCCCACGCCGTCGGCGCCGTCATGCCGCCGGGGTACACCCGCACCTACCTCCCCGGCGAAGTGAAGGCCGACGGACCGGTGCTGCCCCAGTGGGCCTACACCGCGGCCGCCTGGGGACCGCACGGCCCCGTCGTCTGGGCGCTGCACACCGATCGCCGCAAGCACTGGACGCCCGCGCGCTTCTCCACGCCCGAGGTGAAGAAGCGGGTGAAGGCGCACCGCGCCCGCTTCCCGGACAACCGCGTGCTGACGCAGCTCGAGACCTGCGCGCTCGTCTACCGCTGCTTCACCAGCCAGAACGTCTTCTACGCTCGCGACGAGGCGGCGCTCCCCGTCTCCACCATGTGCAACGCGCAGTGCCTCGGCTGCATCAGCGAGCAGCCAGAGGACGGCCCGCCCGCCTCCCACGAGCGCCAGAAGGACGGGCCCGGCGTGCAGGAGATCGTCGACGTCGCGGTGTGGCACCTCGAGCACGCGCCCGGGCGCACCATGGTGTCCTTCGGCCAGGGCTGTGAGGGCGAGCCGCTCACCCGCTGGAAGGTGATCGCCGAGGCGATCCGCGGCATCCGCGCCCGCACCCAGAAGGGCAGCATCAACCTCAACACCAACGCGTCGCTGACGCAGGGCCTCACCGCGCTCTACGACGCCGGCCTCGACGCGATCCGCGTGTCACTCAACTCCGCGTCGAAGGAGCTCTACGAGGCGTACTACCAGCCGCAGAGGTACGGCTGGGAGGACGTGGAGGCCTCCATCGCCCTGTCTCGCGATCGAGGCGCCTACCTCGCGCTCAACCTGCTCCTCTTCCCCGGGGTGACCGATCGCCAGGGCGAGGCGGACGCGCTGGTGCGCCTGGTGAAGAAGTACCGCGTCGATCAGCTCCAGACGCGCCCGCTGGCCATCGATCCCGCCCAGTACATCGAGGTGGCGAGAGGGAAGGGTGCCGGCGGAGCGCCGATCGGCGTGGCGAAGCTGCTCGCCCGGCTCCAGCGCGCCGCCCCGTGGCTCATCATCGGCAACTTCGCGCGGGGCAAGGGTGAGCGCCGCCGGGCGTAGCCGTACGCCGGAAAATAAACGGGACTCCGGCCAAAGGGGGAAAGCCGGAGTCCCGCTCGAGGTCAGCCCAATGCCGACCTCTTGAAGGTGGATTCAGTTGTCCCGCCCGCCCTACAGCCCGCCGCCCATCGGCTCCGTCACCTCGTCCGTCAGCGTCTGCGCCAGGCGCGCCTGCACCCGGGCAGCCGAGATCGGCTGGGTGGGCACCTCGTCGAGGTGCCGCGGAGGCTTCACTGCTTGAAATCGTGTCCCGCTGGCCAGGGCCGACTGCGTCTGTGCCCCGGCGATGCCCGTCACCAGCAACCCCACCGACGCCTGGAAGCGCCTGACGCCGGCCTCCGTGCGCGGCCCGTACACCCCCGGGCCCGTGGCGAGATCCGCCGCCGAGATCATCCCTACCTTCACCAGCCGATCCTGAAGTGCCCGCACCGCCGGCCCCGTCGAGCCCCGGTGCAGCCCCGCCACCGGCGCCCGCCGCCCCGACTCGAACCCGTCCACCGGCGCCGAAACGGCCGCCCGCACCGGCTGGGCCGGAGCGCGCACCGTCGGAGCGCCAAGACGAGGTGAGAGGCGAACGGCCGTCATGCGACATCCACCTATCCAAGGTTCGCGCCAGCCCGGAGCTTGAGCTAATAGCCTGAGAACATTTGGAAATAGTTTGTAGCGATTCTTGACGATAGGCGCGTGGGCGCACCATTCTGCAGCGGAACTTCTAGGAAGTTCAGTGGGTTTGCCGATCTGTCCGAGGGCCAGACAGTTCAGACCTGCGCGCCCGGACGCTCAGCTCAGCAAGTCGAGGATCTCTTTGGCGATCAACGAGTCCTTGCGGATGTAGCCGTCGGCTCCGGATCGCTCCACCACGCGCTTGAGCTCGTCCTCGTTCTCGGCGGAGCAGAGGATCACGTGGATGCCGGCGAACAAGGAGTTGCCCTTGATGAAGCGGCAGAACTCCTCGCCGTTGACGCCCGGCATGCGCACGTCCAGCAGCACCAGATCCGGGCGGGTCTTCTTCTTCAGGATGATCTTGGTGGCGGCGTCGGCGCTGTTGGCCGTCATCACCTCGTGGCCCTGGGCGGACAGCTCGACCTCCAGGAGGCGGGCGGTGGCTTCGCTGTCGTCCACCACCAGCACCCGGCGCTTGGCGGCACCTCCAGCGCTTCCGGTGGCTTTGGGGCCCAGCGAGGCCTCGATCGCGGCCACCGCGGCCTCCAGCCCGGCGGACTTGGTGATGTACCCGTCGGCGCTCACGGCCTTCGCCTTGGCGGCCAGCTCGGCTTCGCTGATGTCCGAGTACAGGAGCAGCTTGGCGGTCAGCTTGCGCTGCACGCGGAGGAACTCCACCACGTCGTCCCCGTACATCTCGGGCATGTTGACGTCGACCAGCACCACCTCGTAGTGGCCGGCGTCCAGCTTCGCGTCGAGGCTGGCCAGATCCGACGCGGAGTCCGCGGCGATCCCCGCGCCCCCGAGGGCCTGGGTGATCAACTGCACCGTCATGGGGCTGTCGTCGATGACGAGGACGCGCGCGGCCATGACCGGGGCTTCTAGCAGAAGTCCACCGCGTGGGCTCGAAACCGACACCTGAGGGGCGAGAGTCTTTCTTGACCGTCCCCACGCCCGGTTTCGATACTTTCGGCTCCCTTGGAACAGACGCCCCTTCAGCGCGCGCTGGCGAGCGCCCCCGAGCGGTCCGTCGAGCAGGCCGCCCAGCCGGACGAGGAGTACTTCATCGTCCGCGTGGGGGAATTGACCCTGGGCGTGCGCAGCGACCTGGTGCGCGAGGTGACGCGCATGGGGCCGGTGACGCCGTTGCCCAGGGCGCCTTCCTTCCTCCTGGGAGTGGTGGGGCACCGCGGCGAGGTGGTGCCGCTCATCGATCTGTTGCGCTTCCTCGGGCAGGGCGAGTCGAAGGCGGGCGCGCGCAGCCGCCTCTTCCTCTCCGAGCAGGGCGACTACGTGGTGGGCTTCCTCGCCGACCAGGTGATCGGCCTTCGGCGCGTCTTCGTGGCCGACAAGCTGGCGCCGCCCGCCGGCATGGGCACCACAGCCGAGTTCCTCGAAGGCGTGGTGCAGTCCCGGGAGTTCGGCACCTTGAGCCTGCTCAACCTCTCGCGGGTGGTGCAGGCCGCCCGGCAGAAGGCGCTGGCCCGGTGATGGACGAGGCCGTCGACGTGGTGCTCTTCGAGATCGCCGGGGTGCGCTACGGCGCCGATCTCGCCCAGGTGCGCCGGGTGGATCTGGACGATCCCACCGAGAGCATCGGCTTTCCCCTGGGCCGCCCCGCCGAGGGCCGCCGCGCGCTCGTCTTCGCGGCCGAGCACTTGACCGAGTGCCGCCTGGCGGTCGACGCCGTGCTGGGCGTGCAGAAGATCCCCTTGGCCCAGTTGCGGCGCCTGCCGAAGGCGGTGGCCGCGCCTCCCCTGTCCATCGGCGCGTGGGTCGACGGCAAGGACACGGTGCTGCTGGTCGACCTCCACGCCTTGAACCCCTTCACCCGGAAACCGCAAGACCCTCTCCTTGAGGGCTAAAGGAAGAAGACCCATGGCCACAGAGAACCCCGACAGCGCGAAGAAGAAGAAGCCCCCGTCCGAGAAGAACGGCAACGGCGGCGGTGACGTCGCCCACCTCATCACCAGCCTCGAGCGCGCGGCCGCCGGTGACTTCGGGGTGAAGGTGGAGCTCAACGGCTACCAGGGCGAGCTGAAGGACCTGGTGAAGGTGGTGAACAAGGTGCTGGCCAGGGCCGCCGCCGAGCAGCAGCAGTCGGTCGCGCGCGGCGACGAGCTGCGCCACCTCCTGGAAGGCGCCCAGACGGCGCTGTCCGCCCTGGTGGCCCGCGGCGATCTCACCAGCTTCCAGTGGTCGCCGGTGGACGATCCGGTCCTCGATCCGCTGCTCGACGGCTTCTCCAAGGTGATCGAGACGCTGCGCACCTTCGTCCGCGAGATCAACGAGGCGGCGCTGCGGCTGTCCTCCTCCGCCAACGAGGTGCTGGCCGCGTCCACCCAGCACGAGTCGTCCTCCACCGAGCAGGCCGCGGCGATCCACGAGACCACCGCCACCATGGAGGAGCTCAAGCACGCGTCCGCACAGATCGCCGAGAACGCCGGGGCCGTGGCCCGGGTGGCCGAAGAGACGCTCAACTCCGCGCGCTCCGGCCGGGGCGCGATCGGCGAGTTCATCCAGGCCATGCAGCAGATCCGCGCCGACGGCCTGGCGGTGTCCGAGTCGATCACCAAGCTCTTGCGACGCGTGGAGCGGATCGGCACGGTGGTGGAGGTGATCGACGAGATCGCCGATCGCTCGGATCTGCTGGCGCTCAACGCCGCGCTGGAAGGCAGCCGCGCGGGCGAGGCGGGCAAGGGCTTCTCCATCGTCGCCGCGGAGATGCGGCGCCTGGCCGAAAACGTCCTCGACTCGACCAAGGAGATCAAGAACCTGATCACCGAGATCCGCGAGGCCACCGCCGCCGCCGCCACCGCCGCCGACGCCTCGCGCACCGCTACCGAGTCCGGCGAGCGGCTGGGCAGCGTGGCGGCCAGCGCGGTGGAAGGGATCCTCGCCGGCGTGCAGGAGACCAGCGACGCCGCCCGGGTGATCAACCTCGCCACCCAGCAGCAGCGCACCGCCACCGAGCAGGTGGTGGCCTCGATGGCCGAGATCGAAGACGTCACCCGCCAGACCACCCAGGCCTCCAAGCAGGCCACCAGCGCCGCCGCCGAGCTGACCCAGTTGGCCAGCCGCCTGTCCGAGCTGATCAAGCGCTTCAAGGCCGACTGACGAGTGGACACCGAGGCCCTCAAGAAGTCCCTCCTCTCGAAGTTCGTGGAGGTGACGCAGGATCGGCTCCAGGCCATCCAGCTGGGGATCCTCGAGCTGGAGAAGCCCGGGGCGGAGCGCGCCGCCGAGGAAGTGGCCCGCGATCTCCACACCATGAAGGGCGAGGCCCGCATGCTGGGGCTGGCGGCGATCGGGCAACTGGCTCACGCCGCGGAGGACCTGCTCAAGGCCCAGCGCGACGGGAAGGTGGACGCGCGGGGCGCCACCGATCACCTGCTGCACGCCTGCGACGCGATCGCCGACCTGCTGGAGGACCTCGACGCGGCGAAGGACGGCAACGAGGCGTCGCAGGAGATGGCGCAGCGCCTGTCTGGGGCCTCGGGCGTGGAGCTGCCCCCGCTGCGCCCCGGCGGCGCGAAGCCGGCGGGTGGCGCGCCTCGCCGCAAGCCCCAGGGCCAGAGCGCGCCGCTCCCGCCGCAGGCCTCCCCGTCGTCCCGCCCGCCCACCAGATCGGCCGTGGCCCCCGAGCCCCGGCCTTCCGCGCCCGAGCACGAGCGCACCGAGCGCACCACCCAGGATCGCAGCATTCGCGTCAACGTGGACACGCTGGACGCCCTGGGCCTGCTCGCCGGCGATCTGCTGGTTGAGAGCGCCCGCGCCGGCCTGCGCGGCGAGGACCTACAGGGCCTCTTCGA
This sequence comes from Myxococcales bacterium, assembly GCA_020846875.1. Classification (GTDB taxonomy): domain Bacteria; phylum Myxococcota; class Myxococcia; order Myxococcales; family Myxococcaceae; genus JADLDB01. The sequence goes on from JADLDB010000101.1 coordinate 50,098, forward strand.
GCGCTTCTCCCGCCTGGGGGACGGGCTGCTCAAGCTGGCCGACGCGTCCCACCTCGACGAGACCAACCGCCGGCTGCTCGCCCGCTCCGAGAGCGATCTGCACCTGCTCCGGGACGACGCCTTCCGCTTCGTGCGCGGCCACTCCGACGGCCTCAACACCCTGCACGGCAACCTGACCCAACTGGCCGATCACGTCGCCGAGGCGCGCCTGGTGCCCCTGTCCAGCGTCTTCGAGGCCTTCCCCCGCGCGGTGCGCGAGCTGGCCAACGCCCAGGGCAAGCGGATCGAGCTGATGGTGGAGAACACCAACGCCGGCGTCGATCGCAGCATGGTGGCCGACGTGCGGGACGCGCTGGTGCACCTGATCCGCAACGCTGTCGATCACGGCATCGAGTCGCCCGAGGCGCGGTCCACCCTGGGCAAGGGCGAGGTGGGCCACATTCACCTGCGCGCCCGCGCCGACGGCGATCTGCTCGCGGTGCAGGTGGAGGACGACGGGCGGGGCATCGATCCCGAGCGGCTCAAGCAGGTGGCGGTGCAGCGGCGGGTGCTCACCGAGCGGGAGGCGGCGGCGCTGTCCGAGCGCGACGCGATGGAGCTGATCTTCCGGGCCGGCTTCTCCACCAGAGAAGAGGTGTCCGAGGTGTCGGGCCGCGGCGTGGGCATGGACGTGGTGCGGCGGAAGGTGGAAGCCCTGGGCGGCTCGGTGGCGGTGACCAGCAGGATCGGCCGCAGCACCACCATCGCGCTGCGGCTGCCGCAGTCGCTCGCGTTGATGCGGGTGCTGCTGGTGCGCCTGGGCGACGACGTCTACGGCATGCCCGCGGCGGACGTGGAGGCGGTGGCACGCTTCCGCCCGGAGGATCGGCTGGAGGTGATGGGCACCCTGGCGGTGATGCACCGCGGCCGGCCGGTGACGATGGCCGCCCTGGGCCCGCTGCTGGGCCTCAACGGCGGCCCTCGCTTCGAGCGCCCGCCCTGCGTGGTGGTGCGGCACGGCGAGGATCGCGCGGCGCTGGTGGTGGACGGCTTCGTCGACGAGCGCGAGGTGGCGGTGAAGCCGGTGGGCGGCGACTTCCTGAAGGGCGCGCCCTTCGTGGGCGGCTCCGCGGCGCTGGAGGACGGGCGCATGGCGGTGCTGCTGCACGTGCCGGACATCATGGCCGAGGTGCGGAAGATGTCGCGCCCCGTCACCGACGCCCAGGCCATCCGGCGGCTCAAGGTGCTGCTGGTGGACGACTCGCCCATCGCTCGCGCCACCGAGAGCGCCCTGGTGCGCGCGCTGGGCCACACCGTCGAAGAGGCCCAGGACGGCGAGGACGGCTGGGCCCGCCTGCAGGGCGGCAGCTTCGATCTGATCCTCACCGACGTGCAGATGCCGCGCCTCGACGGCTTCGCCTTGACGCGGCGGATCAAGCAGACGCCCGAGCTGACGCGGATCCCGGTGGTGATCCTCTCCTCGCTGGCCTCGCCGGAAGACAAACGTCGCGGCCTCGACGCGGGCGCCGACGCCTACCTCATCAAGGGGGAGCTGGGCGTGGAGAGCCTGGCGCTGACCATCGACCGCCTCACGTGATCTGCAAGGTCCTCCTGGTCGAGACGACGGGCGCGCTGTCCAAGCGCCTGCCGGAGCTGTTCCGGGGAGATCTCGAGGCCGCCGGCCCGGTGGCTCCTGCCCAACTGCTGGAGGCGGTGCGGGAGCTCGAGCCGCGCGTGGCCCTGGTGGAGATCGACGGCCCCTCGCCGGAGGCGCAGCGGGCGATCGAGGCGGTGATGGCCGAGCAGCCGGTGCCGGTCCTCCTGGTGGTGCAGGGCGCGGAGCAGCGGTCCACCGCCTTCGAGCTGCTCGCGGCAGGCGCGCTGGACGTCTTCGAACTCCCCGCGCGCACCGACGGGGCGGTGTTGGCGGCCCTGCGACGGCAGATCCTGCTCCTGTCGAAGGTGTCGGTGGTGCGGCACCCCCGCGGCAGGCGCAGGCGGAAGACCGTGTCGCGGATCATCGCGCTCAAGCCCGCCTACCCGCTGGTGGCGATCGCCGCCTCGCTGGGAGGGCCTCGAGCGCTGGCCGAGCTGCTGGGAGGCATTCCGTCCGGCTTCGGCGCGCCGATCGTGGTGTGCCAGCACATCACCCCCGGCTTCTCGGACGATCTCGCGCGCTGGCTGCAGGCGGAGACGGGCCTCAAGGTGCACGAGGCCGCCGACGGGCAACCTCTGGCGAAGGGGGAGGTCTTCATCGCTCCGGCGCACCTCCACCTGCTGGTGACTGCGGGGGGCACGCTGAAGCTGGACGACGGGCCGGAGGTGGGGGGCTTCAAGCCGGCGTGCGACGTGCTGCTCAAGAGCGTGGCGCAGGCCTTCGGCGCTCGCGCCGTCGGCGTGGTGCTGACGGGCATGGGGAAGGACGGGGCGAAGGGCCTCAAAGAGATCCGCGCCCGGGGCGGGCGCACCGTGGCGCAGGACGAGGCGTCGTGCGTGGTGTTCGGCATGCCGAAGGAGGCGATCGCCGCGGGGGCGGTGGAGAAGGTGATGCCGCTGGCGCAGATCGCCGCGCAGCTCGCGAGGTGGGTGGCGTGAGCGGCGAGGCCTTGAACATCGAGCGCGCGGCGCTGGAGCAACTGTCGGCGCTGCTGCTCGAGCGCGCGGGCCTCAAGATCACCCCCGACGGGTACTACGGGCTGCGGCTGGCGCTGCAGGCGCGCATGCCGGCCCTGGGGCTGTCGGACGCGGCCGACTACGTGCGCCGCTTGAGGCAGTTGGCGGGAGAGGCGGAGCTGCGCGCGCTGCTGCCGCTGGTCACCGTCGGCAAGACGGAGTTCTTCCGCGACTCGCGGCAGTTCGAGGCCTTCGAGAGGCAGGTGTTCCCCGCGGTGCTGGAGGCCAGGCTGGTCGACGGCCACCAGGTGAAGCTGTGGTCCGCCGGCTGCGCGACGGGGGAGGAGCCCTACAGCCTGGCGATGGTGGCGGTAGAGAAGGGCGCGACGGCGCAGACGGTGGACATCTGGGCGACGGACTTGAATCCGGTGGCCGCGGAGACGGCGGCGAAGGGCGTCTACCCGGCGCGCCGGCTGGTGGGTGTCTCGGAGGAGCGGATCCAACGCTTCTTCGTGGAGAGCCACGGCAGCTACGAGGTGACGGGGCCGGTGCGCGCGCTGGTCCGCTTCGAGCCGCACAACCTGGCGGCGCCGATCTGGCCGCAGGTGCGGGCGGGATCGCTGGACGTGATCTTCTGCCGCAACGTGATCATCTACTTCGATCAGCCCACCATCGTCGGGGTGATGGAGCGCTTCTACGAGGCGCTGCGGCCCGGCGGGTGGTTGTTCCTCGGCTACTCCGAGAGCCTGTTCAAGATCAGCACCCGCTTCGAGATGGTGGAGGTGGGCGGCACCTTCGCCTACCAGCGGCCGATGGTGGAAGGGCGCAGCAAGCCGACGGGGATGGTGGCCCGGCAGTTCGTCCCGGCCGACGCGCACCGCTCCCCCACCGACGTCGAGACGGTGCTGCGGGGGATCCGAAGGGAGCAGGCGAGGCGCCCGCCGCCAGCGCCGCCGCGGCCGTCGGCTCCTCCGCCCAGGCCGTCAGCGCCTCCCCGGCCGTCAGCCCCGGTGCCCCCGCCGCGCCCCTCTGCCCCCGCCTCGTCGGACTCGGGCCTCCTGGAGAAGCACCTGACGCCGGTGGAGCGGCTGGCGGCGGTGATCAACTGCATCGAGGCGGGCGACTTCCCGCGCGCGCTGCGCATGGTGCGGCGGCTGACGGACGACGAGCCGGACGATCTGGCGGCGCGGCTCACCCTGGGCAACGTGCAGGCGCTGATGGGCAACGTGGACGAGGCGCGTGAGGCGTACCAGGCGGCGCTGAACCGGGAACCTCTGTGCGTGGAGGCCCGCCTGTACCTGGCGCTGGCGGCGATGCAGGCGAGCCAGCTCGAGGAGGCGAAGACGGAGCTGACCCGCGCGCTCTTCCTCGAGCCCACCCTCGTCGTCGGCCACTACCTGCTGGGCCAGGTGAACGAGCGGCGCCAGGACGCCGAGGCCGCTCGGCGGGCCTACCGGAACGCCGTGCAGCAGCGAAGGGCCCCAGCCCACGATCTCATTGGGCATTTCCCGGATCTCCCGCGCTCCAACGAGGCCATCGCCCAGGCTGCCCAGTACCGGCTTGCGGCCCTGTCCGAGGCGTGATTAATGGCGCGGCTCCCGCCACTCCTCCGGGAACTGACTCCCGGGGCAAGGCGGCTGTGAAAGGCACTGAGATCATGAAGGCTGAAGGACACCCCGACTATCCGCCCTGCCGCATCACCTGCGCGTGCGGCAACGTGATCGAGACCCGCAGCACGCGCGGCTCCTTCCACGTCGAAATCTGCAGCAACTGCCACCCCTTCTTCACCGGCAAGTACAAGCTGGTGGACACCCAGGGCCGCATCGATCGCTTCAAGAAGAAGTACGAGGCGAAGAAGGGCTCGGCCGCCAAGGCCTGAGCTGCTGCGGCTTGCTGGCTTCGGGCGCTCGTCGGGGAGGTCCCGGCGGGCGCTTCGTGCTTTTCAGCGCCGCTTTATGCCTGGCGGCGAAGGCGGAAGGCGGCGCGCCGTCGAAGGCGGCCTGACTGGCAACGGGAGCCCCAACCCGCTATCTGCGCTTCCCGTGAGCAGCCCCGCAGCGGGTCCCCGCCAGCCCTACATCGGCGGACAGGCGGTCATCGAAGGCGTGATGATGCGCAGCCCGAAGTCCTTCGTGGTGGCCGTCCGGCGGTACGACGGGCGGATCGCCATTCGTGAGCAGGCCTGGCACGTCCTGTGGCCGAAGCTGAAGTTCCTGCGCTGGCCGATCTTCCGCGGCGCCGTGGTGCTGGCCGAGTCGCTGCACAACGGCTTCTCGGCGCTCAAGTTCTCCGGCGAGCACGGGCTGCCGCCGGAAGAGCAGGGCAAGGCCAAGAAGCCGGGCGCCTCGGTGTCGGCCTTCCTGGCGGCGATCTTCTCCGCCCTGGTGGGGGCGGGCGACGGCGAGCCGGGCCAGCCTTCGGGGCAGCAGCCGAAGCCGGACGGCGCCAGCTCCACCGGCAGCGATCTGATGCTGGCGCTGGCCACGGTGGTGATGGTGGCTTTCTTCATCGGGCTGCCGCACGCGCTGACCTGGCTGGTGGGGCGCGCGCTGGGCGACGGCTTCGACACCCAGAGCTTCACCTTCCACTTCGTCGACGGCGTCTTCCGGGTGCTGATCCTGGTCGGCTACGTCTGGGTGCTGTCCAAGACGAAGGACGCGGCGCGGCTGTTCGAGTACCACGGGGCGGAGCACAAGGCGATCTGGGCCTACGAGTCCTACAAGCCGCTGGTGGTGGGCGAGGCGAAGCCCTTCACCACCCGGCACCCGCGCTGCGGGACCAGCTTCCTCTTCATCGTGGTGGGCGTGGCGGTGCTGCTGCACGTGGCGCTGCTGCCCTTCGTGCCGAAGCTGCACGACAACGCCTTCATCAACCAGGCGCTGATGGTGCTGATCAAGGTGCCGATGGCCTTCCCCATCGCCGGCCTCGCGTACGAGCTGCAGCGGTGGAGCGCGAAGGACAACTGCCCGGCGTTCATCAAGGCCCTGACCCGGCCCGGCATCTGGCTGCAGGGGATCACCACCAAAGAGCCGACCGACGCGCAGCAGGAGATCGCGCTGCTGTCCCTCGACCGGGCGCTGGCTCGCGAGGAAGGGCGCCCGAGATCGAGCGACGGCGTGACGCTGTACGAGACCTTCGAGAAGGCCGCGGCCTGAAAAGGCGCGCGCCAGGAATTAGACAGATCCTCCAGCTCACGTAGCGTCTCGATCAGGCCTGTTGCACCAGGGCTTCACGCTCAACCGGAGGATCGATGTCCGCCACGTTGCCGATCGCGCGCCCGCGCGCGAGCCCGGAGTTGTCGTCTCACGTCTTCGCGCGCACGAAGGACTACGTGCTGTACCGGGGTGACAGCCTCGCGCTGCTCGAGTCCTTCGAGGAGCAGACGTTCGACCTCATCTTCGCGGACCCTCCGTACTTCCTGTCCAACGGGGGCTTCACCTGCCAGTCGGGGAAGCGGGCGCCGGTGAAGAAGGGCGACTGGGACGCCTCGCGCGGCGTGGAGGACGATCACGCCTTCACCTCGGCGTGGCTCCAGGCCTGCCAGCGCGTGCTGAAGCCGTCCGGCTCCATCTGGGTGTCGGGGACGCAGCACGTGATCTTCTCGGTGGGCTTCGCGATGCAGCAGCTCGGCTACAAGCTGCTCAACACGGTGAGCTGGTACAAGCCGAACGCCGCGCCGAACCTGGCGTGCCGGTACTTCACGCACTCCACGGAGCTGCTGATCTGGGCGTCGCCGGGCGGGAAGGGGAAGCTGAAGCACACCTTCAACTACGCCGCGATGAAGCAGGAGAACGGCGGCAAGCAGATGCGCGACGTGTGGGCGCTGCCCCGGCCGGGCGAGGAAGAGCTGTCACCCGACGAGCAGGGCCGGATCTGGACGATGACCACGCCCAAGCCGGGGGAGAAGGCGCACGGGAAGCACCCGACGCAGAAGCCCCTCGCGCTGCTGGATCGGATCGTCGAGGCCTGCACCGAGGACGACGCGGTGGTGCTCGATCCCTTCTGCGGCAGCGGGACGACCGGCGTGGCCGCGGTGTCCAAGGGCCGGCGCTTCGTCGGGATCGACATGAATCCCGAGTACCTCGCGCTGACGAAGAAGCGGCTCGACGGGCGCTGAAGCGCCCGACTACCCCGCGTGCGCCTGCAGGTGCGCCGCGCGCCGGCGGACCAGCTCGACCAGCGTGCGCACGCCCACGCCCGTGGCGCCCTTGCCGAAGTAGCCGCGCTCCTTGGGCGACTGCGACGGCCCGGCGATGTCCAGGTGCACCCACGGTGTCTCGCCGACGAACTCCTTGAGGAACAGCGCGGCGTTGATCGCCCCGCCCGCCCGCTCGCCGGCGTTCTTCATGTCGGCGATCTCGCTCTTGAGCGCGTCCTTCTGCAGCTCGGTGATCGGCAGCCGCCACAGCTCCTCGCCCGCGGTGCGCCCCGCCTCCAGCACGTCGAACATCAACTGGTCGTCCTCGCCGAAGGCCCCGGTCAGGTAGTTCCCCAGCGCGATGATGCACGCGCCGGTCAGCGTGGCGAGATCGATCAGCGCGGCGGGCTTGTGCTCGTTGGCCCACGAGAGGATGTCGCCCAGCACCAGGCGCCCTTCCGCGTCGGTGTTGGTGATCTCCACCGTCTTGCCCAGTCGGGAAGTCAGCACGTCCCCCAGCCGGTACGCGTGGCCCGACGGCATGTTCTCGCAGGCGCCGAAGAAGCCGTGTACGGGGAAGGGCGGCTTGAGGTGCGCGATCACCCGCATCGCGCCCAGCATCGCCGCAGATCCGGCCATGTCCGTCTTCATGTCCATCATCGAGTCCGACGGCTTCAAGGACAGGCCACCCGAGTCGAAGGTGATCGCCTTGCCGACGATGCACACCGGGGCCTGCTTCGCCGCCTCGGCGTCGGTGGGGATCCACGACAGGTGCACCAGGCGCGGCTCCTCCACGCTGCCCTTCGCCACCCCGAGGAACATCCCCATCTTCAGCTCTTCGATCTTCTTTCGATCTCCGATGGCGATGTGCAGGCCCACGTCCTTGGCCATGTTCTTCGCCTCTTCGGCGAGCACGCGAGGCGTCATCGTCCCGGCGGGCTCGTTGACCAGATCCCTCGCCCAGTTGGTGGCGCCGACGACTTCCCGGGCCAGCGCGAGCACCTCGTCGTGGGCCTTCTCCTTCTTCAGCCCGTCGGGCAGCACGAGCTGCACCTTGTCCACCTTGGCCGAGCCGTTGTCCTTGTGCTGCGTGCGCCAGCGCTCGAAGCGGTACGCGCCCAGGCCGAAGCCTTCCACCACCGCGCGCAGGGCGTAGTCCAGCTCGCGCACCACCGGCACCTGCACCACCGCCGTCTTCGCCTTCACCCTGCCCGCCGCCTTCACCGCGCGGCCGGCCGCCAGGCGCAAGACCTCCGGCGTGAAGCGGGCCCGCGCCCCCAGCCCCACCAGGACGACGCGCGCGCACGGCAGCTTCCCGTGCGTCTGCAGCACGAACGTTTGATCCGCCTTGCCCTTGAAGCCTTCCTGCGCGGCCGTCTTGAGGAGCAGCCCCTTGAGCTTCTTGTCCGCGCGGAGCAGGGCCTGCGCAGTGGACTTCTTGCCACTCAGATCGTTGTCGAAGACGGGAAGGACGAGCACATCCGCCTTCGCCTTGGTGGCGTCAGCGGAGACCAGAGTGAAGTTCATTTCGTGACTGCTCCTGATGGGAAAAATGCGAGCGGACTGTAGCCAAGGCCTTGGGAAGGGCCACAGGAAAGGTACAGTGCGCCGCGACGCGATGCCTGCGATCTTCACGCACCTGACGGCCGTCGAGCGGTTGGCGGCCCACGTCAACACGCTCCCGGCGGAGTTCACCCGGGCGCTGGGGGAGGATCTCGAGTACGCGCGCTTCGGGGCGGCGCTCTCGGAGCTGCCCTGGTTCGGCCGCATGTCGCTGGGGCTGGACGCGTGGCTGGGGAAGGGGACGCCGCCGCACTTCGCCAGCCTCTTCTCCACCCGGGCCCCGGTGGCCTTCGGGCTCAAGGCGGCCGAGCTGGTGTCCAACGGCGCCCTGGTGGGCGTGGAGGCCGGGCTGGCCTTCCTCGCCGGCTACGTGACGCAGGTGGCGGTGGCGCGCGCGCTGGAGCCGCTGGTGCAGTCGCTGGTGGTGACGCACAAGCGCCCCGGAGAGACGCCGGCCGACGCCAGAAATCGCATCGAGTGGACCCAGTCGCTCGCGCTGATGCAGGACCTGCACGGCAGCCCGCTGGTGGGGACGCCGGCGATCCGCGGGAAGCTGCAGCTGCGCAAAGGCAGCCTCTTCAAGGGCATCGGCCGGGGCTTCTACGAGCTGATCCGCGTCTCTTCGCAGGAGGCCTTCGGCGAGGCGCCGTCCAAGCTGGACGTTGACGCCTGGATGCGCGGCGCGGCGCTCTATTCGATCGCGCTGGGCAGCCCCCTGGGGAAGCTGAAGGTGTTGTCCGGGCAGCACCTGTCGGCGCGCGAGCTGTACCGCAGCGAAGGGGTGGACGTGTTCGCCGCCGTCGATCAGGGGCTCGATCACGCCCGCGAGGTGCTGACCGCGCTGGGCAGCATGATCCGCCGCAACAGCTTCACCGCCCGCGCCCGCAGCAAGCTGCTGGAGCTCTGCCCGGAAGGCTCGCCGGCGGAGGTGATGCGCTCGCGCGCGGCGTGAGCGTCGTCTCCGGGGCTACCGGCCCAGGTGGGCCTCGATCGCCTTTCGCCGCAGCTCGGCCTGGGTGCGGGTGAAGAAGGATTCCAGCGGCAGGGCTCGCCCGGCCTTCGCCACCACCACCAGCCGGTGCTCGTACACCGCTCGCTCGTCGCCGAAGGTGTCGCGCGCACTGGACACGTGGCTCGTGATCTCGAAGCCGGCCACCTCCTTCGCGCCCAGGTGGAGCGACTTCTGGGGGAACGCCGGCGCCTTCCACGTCGCGGTGAGGCCCTTCTTGTCCACCTCCAGCGAGACGTTGGCCAGGGCGGTGGCGGCGCCGTACGCGGCCAGGCCTCCCCCCACCGCCGCGAAGGCCAGGGGGATCAGCTTGAAGGGCCCGGGGATCGGCAACCGCAGGAGCTTGAGCCCCACGCCGGCGAACAGCCCGCCCATCGCCGCGTTGGCGCCGCTGACGAAGCGCGCGCTCTTCGACGGGCCCTCGAGGAGGAGGCGCTTCGGGCTGTCCTCCACGATCTCGAGCGAGACGCACGGCGGGGTGTCGATCCAACGCATGGCGCTCCCTCAGGGAACCAGGATGTCCTTCACCACGTCGTCCAGCTGGGTGGGCACCGTGGCGTGCGGGGGCTGGGCGGCGAAGGGGTTGATCACCCACGGCAGCGCCTCCACCAGCGGGTTGCCCATGTTGGCGTTGGTGAAGACGCGGATCGACACGGTGCTGTTGCCCCGGAAGGCCGCGCCCGCGTAGCTGCCCTTCACGTCCCCCGTCAGAGGATCGCGCGTGAAGAGGACCGGCATCAGCACCGCCTGCACGCCCTCGGTGAGGCTGGCCGTCTTCGCCGCGACGATCCCGTACGCGAAGCCCGTGGGCGCCGCCGCCGCCGACACCGTCACCTCCCCGGAGATCGTCACCGGCCCGAAGGCGAAGTTCTTCGTCGTCTCCTGATCGGCGAGGATCGTCACCGGCTGCAGCGGGTGCGCCAGCAGGTTGATCGCGATGCCCCCGTTGCCAAAGCCCATCAGCGACGGCACCGGCACGTAGCTGCCCGGCTCCAGGTTGGTGATGACATAGGGGTAGTCGGTGTCCGTCTGGTTGGTGAGGATCCGGTAGCCGCCCTGCAGGAGCTGCAAGAGCGCCATCGGATCCAGGTTGGCGCCCAGCATGCCCGGCGACAGCACGCTGATCTGCAGGTTCTGGAAGGCCGGAGGCTTCGGCAGGTGAATGACGCCCCTGAGCGTGCCCAGCCCGCTGCCCGACGCGCCCAGGTAGATCCGCACGCCCTCCGGGCCGGCCTTGAAGGGATCGCTCAGATCCAGCTCCACCGTGGTGGTGTCGGACTGGAAGTCGAGGAAGGGCACCAGGTTGCCGTCTCCGTTGCGATCCGCGAGCGCCGTCAGCCGGTGCTGGCCCGAGGAGAGGCCCTCGTAGAAGAAGGGGAGCTCGGTGGGTTGCTCCGGCTTGCCCAGCCGCTGGAGCTCGACGTTGCGCAAGAGCCCCACCTCCTGCCCGGTGACGAAGCTGCCCACCACCACCACCCCGCGAATGGTGCCCACCGGCCCGCCGGCGCGGATCCAGGTGGCCTCCTGCAGCTCCTCGTCCTTGGCGCCTTCCGACGCGAAGTACTTCACCGTGGTGGTCGCCTCGAGCGTCACCGTCAGCGGCGAAGGCCCGGACTGCCGGCCCCGGGAGGTGGTCCTGGGATCGCTCCCGTCGACGCTCACGTACACGGTGGCGGGGCGATCGGTGGTGAAGGTCAGCGTCACCTTGCCGTTGAAGGGGCCGGGCGGAGGCTCCACCAAAGTCACCGGCGGCGGCAGCTCGGCGTTGGGGACGGGGACGAAGGATCCGGGGCCGGGGCCGCAGGACAGCGCCAGGGCGAAGAGCGCGGGGACGAGGCGACGCATGGGCGCGCATTCGGCTCGGGTCAACGGGCAAAGTCAAACGCCGTAGCGCTTGATCCGCGGCGCGAGTGCCGTAGGGTCCCGGCCTTCCCTGGGGGAAAACCATGGCCGACCGGACGATCCTCGACGACATCTACGATCACGAGACGAAGCTGGCGCAGCACGTGTACCTGACGCAGCCGCTCGGCGCGGGGCAGGTGAAGGACTACACCTGGTCGCAGGTGCTGAGCGAGGCGCGGCGCATGGCCGCCCACTTGAAGACGCTGGGCCTCAACCCCGGCGACAAGGTGGCGATGCTCACCAAGAACTGCGCCCACTTCTTCATCGCCGAGGTCGCGATCTGGCTGGCCGGGTACACCACCGTCGCCATCTTCCCCACCGAGGGCCCGGACACGATCAAGTTCGTGCTCGAGCACTCCGAGTCCAAGGTGCTCTTCGTGGGCAAGCTCGACACCTGGACCGCGCAGGCGCCGGGCGTGCCGGCGAACATCAAGCGCATCGCCATGCCGCTGGGACCGAAGGGATCCGGCGAGGCGTGGGACGAGATCCTCGCGAAGACCGCGCCGCTGGAAGGCAAGCCGGCCCGCGACGGCAAGGACCTGGCGATGCTCATCTACACCTCGGGCTCGACGGGCGTGCCCAAGGGCGTGATGCACAACTTCCAGGGCGTCACCCGCGCCACCCGCTGCATCCTCGAGCGGATCAAGCTGGGGCACGGCGATCGCGCCCTGTCCTACCTGCCGCTGGCCCACGTCTTCGAGCGCGCCTACATCGAGTGCGCGTCGCTGATGGTGGGCGACTGCCACATCTTCTTCGCCGACTCGCTGGAGACCTTCGTCGCGGATCTCAAGCGCGCCCAGCCCACGGTGTTCCTCTCGGTGCCCCGGCTGTGGCTCAAGTTCCAGCAGGGCGTCTTCGGGAAGATGCCGCCGCAGAAGCTGGACCGCCTGCTGAAGATCCCGATCATCAAGGGGATCATCGGTAAGAAGGTGCTCACCGGCCTGGGGCTCAACCACGTGCGCCTGGCGGGCAGCGGCTCCGCCCCCATCCCGGCGGAGCTGATCGCCTGGTACCGGCGCCTCGGCCTCAACCTGCTCGAGGGCTACGCGATGACGGAGGACTTCGCCGTCTCCCACCTCTCCAGCGAGGAGAAGAACGCGCCCGGCTACGTGGGCATCCCGTACGCGGGCGTGGAGGTGAAGATCACCGAGGAAGGCGAGATCCTCATCAAGTCGCCGGGCACCATGGCCGGCTACTACAAGCGGCCCGATCTCGACGCCGAGGTCTTCACCCCCGACGGCTTCTTCCGCACCGGCGACAAGGGCGAGCGCCGCCCCGACGGCCTCCTGAAGATCACCGGTCGGGTGAAGGAGCTCTTCAAGACGGCCAAGGGCAAGTACGTCTCGCCCGCGCCCATCGAGAACAAGCTGAACGAGCACCCGCTGGTCGAGCTGTCCTGCGTGTCGGGCGTCGGCCAGCCGGCCGCCTTCGGCATGGTGGTGCTGGCCGAGACCGTCCGCCCGAAGCAGACCACCGCCGAGGTGAAGGCCCAGGTGGAGAAGGATCTCGGCGACTGGCTCCAGAAGGTCAACGCCGGCCTCTCCGGCTACGAGCAACTGCAGATGCTGGTGGTGATGCCCGGCCCCTGGACCATCGAGGACGGAACGCTGACCCCCACCATGAAGCTCAAGCGGGCGAAGATCGAGCAGGTGATCGGCCCCAGGCTGGACGGCTGGTTCTCCAACAAGTCACCGGTGCAGTGGGCCTGAGCTGACGGGTCAGCGCCGGACGTCGGCCTCGAGGCGCTGGGCGATCACGCTCAGCTCGGTGCTCACCAACTGCGTCACCACGTCGGTGCGCTCGCAGGTGGGCGCCAGGGCCTCTACGTCGCTCACGTCCGACAGCGGGCACTTCCGCACCGAGAAGGTGACGCGCACCTCGCCCAGGTGCGCCGAGCCCGACTCGTCGGAGAAGACGGTGACGATGCACTGGCTCACCGACGCGCCGTCGGCCGCGCTCCACAGCTGCCACCTGCCGATCACCACGCGCGCCTCGGGATTCGAGGACTCCACGCCGCCGCAGTGCGCGTCCACCGCCTGCACCACGCGCTCGAAGGCCGTCGCTGCCTCCTGGGTGCGGAAGCGCGGCTGGATGATCGCGTACGTCTGAAGGGAGCACCCGGCGGCGAACACCCCCAGGGCCAGGGCCGCGACGCGCGTCACTTCTTCTTCCGCTCCTTCTCGGGTTGATCGCCCGACACCAGCGGAGAGAAGAAGCAGTCCTTCTTGGTGTACTCGTCGAAGGAGAAGGCGAAGCGGTAGCTGGCGGCCGCGCGCTGGTTGCAGTCGGTGCGCTCGCAGAAGCGGCAGCTGATCCCCGTGGGCACCGCGTCGCGCTTCAGGTCGGTGGTGGGCAGGCCGTAGGCGAGGTGCTTCGCGTTCTCCGCGTGAGTACCCAGGCCAATGCTGTAGGCCGTGCCCCGGACGATCGAGCCCTCGTGCGGCTGCAGCTGCACCTTGGCGAAGCAGAAGTACGTCGTGCCGTCGGGCATCGCCGAGTACTGCCGGGTCAACTGCGAGGGATTCAAGAAGGCGAGGTGCACCGCCCACTTCCCGCAGCTCCCCACGCTGGCGAACTTGATCCCCGTGCCCGAGTAGCGCTTGGACACGTTGCCGGCGATGTCCGCGCGGATGAAGTGGAAGGGCAGCCCGCGGCGCTTCGGATCCGCCAGGTTGCACACCCGGTGGGCGGTCGTCTCGTAGGTGACGCCGAAGATGCTGGACAGCAGCTCCACGTCGTAGCGGGTGCGCTGCACTTCCTTGAAGAAGTCGCCGTACGGCAGCATCAAGGCGCCGGCGAAGTAGTTGGACAGGTTCACCTTGATCAGCGTGGGCGTCTCGGCGTGCTTCGTCCTGGCGCCCACCATGCGATCCACCAGGCGGGTGCGATCGAGCACCAACAGGCCGAGGCTGGCCGCCACCTGGAACTTGAGCGGCTGCTCGGTGAGCGACGGGGAGAGCGTCAGCGTGCGGCCCTCTTGATCGAGCCTCCGCACCACCGAGCTGCCGGCGGGTGAGTCCTCGAAGCGCACCTTGAACTGGAAGCGCTCCTCCAGCATGCGGGTGAGCTGGCCGGAGTGGATGATCCGCTCCACGCCGAAGTCCTTCCGCAGGGCCTCGGCTTCCTCCTCCAGCTCGGGGAAGTAGTTGGTCTGCGCCTGGAGGAAGTCCGACACCTCGTCGAAGGGCGAGTAGTCAAGGCGGCCTTCCGGCCCGGGGGCGTGCGCGCGCTGCTCGCTGGACAGCTGCGCCATGACGTTCTCGAGCTGCGAGCGGGTGTTCTTGTACAGGTTGAAGAGCGCGGCGACGGTGCCGGCCAGCTTCGGCTCGGCAGACAGCGAGTGCAGCGCGTCCTGATCGAGGTCCAGCGACTTGAGCAGCGGCTCGTCCAGGAGCGCGGCCAGGGCCTGATCGACGCGGCCCTCACCCAGCTGGCTCATGAAGGTCTCGGGATCGACCTCGAAGAAGCGCAGCGCCTTCCACAACAGCGGGAAGGGCGTCACCCGCTTGCCCTTCTCGATCAGGTTCAAATACGCGGGGCTGACGCCCAGCTCCTTCGCCGCGTCGGCCTGCTTGACGTTCTTCGACAGCCGCAGCGCCCGCAGCCGGTGACCGACGTTGGCGTTGAGGACGTTCTCGTTCATGTCGAAGGCGGACCGTGGCTTTCAGCTCACGCCGAGCAGCTCGACCTCGAAGACCAGCGTGGAGTTGCCGGGGATGACGGGCGGGAAGCCGCGGGCGCCGTAGCCGAGCTCCGGAGGGATGGTCAGCTTGCGCAGCCCGCCCACCTTCATGCCCGCCACGCCTTGATCCCACCCCTTGATCACCTGGCCGGCGCCGAGGCGGAACTGGAAGGGGCTGCCGCGATCGCGCGAGCTGTCGAACTTGCTGCCGTCCGTCAGGGTGCCCACGTAGTGCACCGACACGTCCTGCCCGGCCTTCGCTTCGGCGCCGGTGCCCTGCTTCAGCTCTTCGATCTGGAGGCTCATTCTCTTCCCTTCGTGCGGGTGGATGCGGCGGCGCAGCGTAAGACGAGTTGGGCGGCGCCCGAAGGCAGATCAGGCGGGGGCGGGCGCCTCGGCGATGCCGCGGGCCAGCACCGCCAGGCCCTTCAGATCTTCAATCGCGTCGCCGATGTAGGGCGCGGCGACGGCGAAGGCGCTGGCGGGGACCTCCAGGGCGAGCTGCGCGAGCAGGGCGCGGTCCCGCTGCACGCGGCCCCGCTCCACCCGGGCCAGGGCCGCCAGCTTCTCGAGGCCGGACCTCACCGCCGGTGTCTCTACCTCGGGCGTCAGCTTGAGCTCCTTCGGATCGACGAAGCCGTCGGTGCGCACCCAGCTGCGGTTGAGCACGAAGCCGGCGAACGGCAGCTTCATCCCCAGGATCCGATCGCGGAAGTAGCGGGCGTCCTCCAGGGCGGCCTGGTCGGGGCTGGTGACGAGGAGGAAGGACGCCTCCTTCGAGGAGAGCAGGTTGCGCACGCCTTCTGCGTGGGCGCGCATGGGGCCGAACATGCCGCCGAAGGCCGCGAGGAACTCCTGGATCTCGGCGAAGAACTCCGCGCCGAACACCTTGGTGAAGACGGAGCCGATCAGCTCGGTGGCCTTCTTGAAGATCCCCCGCTGCTTGCTGGGGAGGAAGAGGTTCAGGATCCGCTCGTCGAGGAAGCGGGCCAGCTTTCCGGGCGCTTCGAGGAAGTCGAGCGCGTTGCGGGCGGGCGGGGTGTCGAGGACGACCAGATCGTACTTCCCGCTGGTGGACAGCTCGTAGAGCGCCTCGGCGGCGGTGTACTCCTGCATGCCGGCCACCAGCTCGGAGAGGTGGCGGAAGAGGCGGCTCTCGAGGATCCGCTTCGCCTGCTCCGGGCTGGAGGCCATGCGGTTGACCAGGCTCTCGAAGACGACGTCGGGGTTGAGCATCCACGCGTCGAGGGTGCCGGTGGTGACGCCGGCCTCGGCCAGGCGCGCCTTCGAGACGGCGTGCGGCTCGCGCATGTGCTCGGACAGCCCCATGGCCTGCGCCAGGCGCCGCGCGGGATCGATGGTCAGCACCAGCACGCGGCGGCCCTGCCGGGCGGCGGCGAGGCCCAGCGCGGCGGAAGTGGTCGTCTTGCCGACGCCCCCCGCTCCGCAGCAGACGATCACCTTCTTCTCGCGCACCAGGCTGGGGAGGTCGGCCGCCGTCATCGTCAAGTCATGTTAACGAGAGCGGCATCGGGTTGCGACGAGGGACTTCGGGGCCTACCTGAAGGCCTGCCCCCGCAATGATCCGTACCGCGTGCCGTCGCGGCTACAGCAACGCCACCAGGTTCTTCGACGCCTCCGCGCCCGTGCCGTCCACCTCCGAGAGCACCACCGCGTGGTCCGGGTGCTTCTCCTTGAGCAGCGCCAGGGCGGCCTCGGCCCGCTCGATGCGCTTCAACTCCCGCGCACCGAAGACCGTGGAGTCCCCGTTCTTCAGCACCTCGGCGAGCGCCAGCCGCTCGTCCGCGGAGAAGGGATCGCGCGGCACGCGGTTTACGACGATCGCCGACACCGTCAGCTTGTGCTTCGCCAGGCCCTTCTCCAGCTCCAGCGCCTCGGTGACAGGCAGCGTCTCGGGCAGAGTGACGATCACCGTCCCGCAGATCGACGGATCGGTGAGGATCCGCACGCCTTCTGCCGCCGCCCGGAAGATCGGCCCGCCGGGGATGACGCGGGTGAGGAACTCGGGGATCTGCGCCAGCGCCAGCGCGTGCCCGGTGGCCGGCGAGTCGACGATGCAGACTTCGAACATCGGCCCCCCCGACGGGTGCTCCCGCCGCAAGAGGTCGAGCATCCGGTACATGACGCCCATGTCCGAGAAGCCCGGCGCGGCAGACAGGAACTTCCGCAGGCCCTGCGAGCGCATCGCGGCGTCCGCCAGCATGCGGATCGGCAGGGAGTCCTGCAGGAAGCGCAGGTGCCCCATGGTGGGCGTGAGCAGCGCCACCCACAGGTTGTCCCCGTACAGCACCGGCTCCTCGGTGGGCCGCTTTCCGCCCAGCGCCGCCGCCAGTTGGGAAGGCGTGTCGTGGAAGGGGACGATCTCGCTGATCATCACCCGCTTCCCCTGCGCGGCGAGCGCCCGCCCCATCGCGGCCGTGAGGGTCGACTTCCCGACGCCGCCCTTCCCGGTGACGATGATGAGCCGGCGCTGGACGAGCGAGAGGAGCGACACGCGGCCTCGCCCTTTAGCCGATGTTGCTGAAGGCGCAGGGCAAAACCGGTAGACGATGACGACGCCATGAACATCCTGCTCGCGCGCCACGGAGAGACTGCCTGGAACAAGGAAGGCCGCTACCAGGGCCACACCGACATTCCGCTCTCCGAGGTGGGGGAAGGGCAGGCGAGGGCGCTCGGAGCGCGGCTGGATTTGCTCCCCATCCACCGCGCCGTGGCCTCCCCTCTTTCCCGCGCGAAGCGCACCGCCCAGCTCGTCCTCGGGCTGCGCGCGGACCTGCTCGGCCTCGATCCCAACCTGCGAGAGATCTCCCACGGCGGCTGGGAAGGGAAGCTGGTCACCGAGATCGAGCAATCCCACCCGGAGCTGCTCCGGCAATGGCGCACCGCGCCCCCCGCCACGCTGCCCGCCGGCCCCAACGCCGAGTCGCTGCAGCAAGTCCTCGATCGCGCGTGGGCGGCGCTGGAGAAGGCCTGCGTCGGCCTGGGCGCAGAGGAGACGCTCCTCGTCGTCGCCCACGACGCCGTCAACCGGGTGATCCTCTGTCGCGTGCTGGGTGTCCCGCTCGAGCGCGTCTGGTCCTTCCGCCAGGCCCCCGCGACCTTGAACGTGCTGTCGGGCAGCTCCGTCGGCGCGCTCCAGGTCGTCCGCTTGAACGACGCTGATCACGTCGCGCCCCTCCTCCGCGAAGCCGTGCACCGCGCCGTCTAACCCGCTGAATTGACGCGAGCCAGGTCGACCCGCGGGCTCGCGGCTGGCGACGGGTTTGACGCTTCGGCCCGTTCGTTATGTCGAAAGAGGCATTCCGTGCCTCCTTCGACAAAACCAACCCGGGGAGCCTCTGTGCTGGGCGCCTTCCCGGCCCGGTCGTACAGTCCGCGGCGCCATGCGCGTCATCAACTTCAACGCCGGCCCGGCCGGCCTCCCGCTGCCGGCGCTCGAGAAGGCCCGTGACGAGCTGCTCGACTACCAGGGCACCGGCATGTCGATCATGGAGCACTCGCACCGGGGCAAGGCCTACGACGCCGTGCACCAGGACGCGATCGCCCGCCTCACGCGGCTCGTCGGCATTCCCGACACGCACCAGGTCCTCTTCCTCACCGGCGGCGCGTCGATGCAGTTCGCCCAGGTGCCGATGAACTTCCTTTCGGCGGGAAAGAGCGCCGACTACGTCCTCACCGGGGTGTGGGCCGAGAAGGCCTTCGACGAGGCGAAGCTGGTGGGCACCGCCCGCGTGGCCGCGTCCACGAAGGGCGACGACGGCCGCTACCTGCGGGTCCCCGCCCAGGCCGAGCTGAAGCTCGATCCGCAGGCCGCCTACGTCCACACCACCTCCAACAACACCATCTACGGCACGCAGTTCCACGCCTTCCTCGACACCGGCGCAGTGCCGCACGTCTGCGACATGAGCTCGGACTTCCTGTGGAGGCCGCTGGACGTCTCGCGCTTCGCCTTCGTCTACGCGGGCGCGCAGAAGAACCTGGGGCCGTCCGGCGTGCTGGTGGCGGTGGCCCACCGGGGCTTCCTGGGGCGCGGGCGCGTCGACCTCCCGAAGTTCCTCCGCTACTCCACGCACGCGAAGGAGAGCTCGCTGTACAACACACCTCCCACCCTGGCGATCTACCTGGTGCGCAACGTGCTCGAGTGGATCGAAGGCCAGGGCGGGCTGCCCGCCATGGAGCGCCGCAACCGGGCGAAGGCGGCTCTTTTGTATGGCGCGCTGGATCGCCTGTCCGGCTTTTACCGAGCCCCGGTGGAGAAGCCTTCCCGCAGCGTGATGAACATCGTCTTCCGGTGCCCGTCCGAGGCCCTCGACGAGAAGTTCGTGTCAGAGGCCGCGAAGGCGGGCATGGTCGGCCTCAAGGGGCACCGCAGCGCCGGCGGCATTCGCGTGTCCGCCTACAACGCGGTGTCCGAGTCGGACATCGACACCCTGGTGTCCTTCATGGAGTCGTTCGCGAAGTCCAACGGTTGACGAAGGAGAACCGAAATGAAGCGTCTCGCGCTGAGCCTTGCCCTGGGCCTCGCCGTCCCTGCCCTCGCGGGTGAGCTGGAAGGCGTCAAGGTCGACGACACCATCACCGTGGGGGGAAAGAGCCTGGTCTTGAACGGCCAGGGGCTGCGCAAGAAGTTCCTCTTCAAGGTGTACGTCGCGTCGATGTACCTGGAGAAGAAGTCCAGCGATCCCGACGCCATCCTCGCCGCTGACAGCGCGCGCCAGGTGAAGATGACCATGCTGCGCGATCTGGAGAAGGCGAAGATCACCGACGCGATCAAGGAAGGCTTCAAGAAGAACACCGGGGACAAGCTGGCCGGCCTGCAGGAGCGCCTCGACAAGCTGTGTGACGCGGTAGCGGATCTGAAGAGCGGCCAGACGCTCACCATCGAGTACGTGCCGGGCAAGGGCACCACCATCTCCGGGACGGGGAAGACGTACACCGCCGAGGGCAAGGACTTCGCCGACGCGATGTTCGCCGTGTGGCTGGGCAAGTCACCGGTGGACGACGACTTGAAGAAGGGCATGCTGGGGAAATAGCGGTCGCAGGCTCGCGGAAGCGCTAAAGGGGGACCGAAGAATCCTCTTCCCGGAGCCCCTCCATGCGTCTGCGTCTCCTGCCCTTGCTCGCCCTTGCCTCGTGCGCCACCCAGGAGGCGGCCACGAAGCTCGAGACCACCCCTGCGCCCGCGCCCGTCGCGCCGGCCCCTCCGCCGGAGCCGAAGCGCTTCACCGCCGATGTCTCGAAGCCGATGCCGCCGGGCCTCGACGAGGCGGCGTTGGATCCGTCCGCGGATCCCTGCACCGACTTCTACCAGTACGCCTGCGGCGGCTGGATGGCGAAGACCGAGATCCCCGCCGATCGCCCGATCTACTCGCGCGGCTTCATCGCCATCGCCGATCGCAACGAGCAGGCGCTCAGGACGATCCTCGAGGAAGCCGCCGCCGGAAAGCTGCCCGCCGGGACGCCCTTCGCGAAGCAACTGGGCGACTACTACGGCACCTGCCTGGACGAGCCAGCGTTGGAGAAGGCCCTGCCCGCGGTGAAGAAGTACGTGGCGCAGGTGACGAAGGTGAACAGCCCCACCGAGCTGGCGAAGCAGGTGGCCGCGCTGCAGGTGTCCGGCTTCGGGGCGCTCTTCGGGGTGGACGCGATGCAGGATCTGAAGGACTCCACCCAGGTGATCGCCGGGTTGGACCAGGGCGGCCTGGGCCTGCCCGATCGCGACTACTACGTCGAAGACAACGAGCGGATGAAGGAGATCCGCCAGGGCTACCTCGCCTTCGTCGAGAAGATGTTCACGCTCTGGGGTGAGAAGCCCGAGGCGGCGAAGGCTGCCGCGCAGACGGTGATGGAGCTGGAGACGCGGCTGGCGAAGGTGTCGTTGACCCGCATCGAGCGGCGCGATCCGCAGAAGCTGTACAACCGCCTGGAACGGACGGGCCTCAAGGAGAAGGCTGGCGCCTTCCCGTGGGACGCGTTCCTCTCCGGGCTGGGCGCGAACGACGTGCAGGCCATCAACGTCACCTCGGTGAAGTACTTCGAGGAGCTCTCCGCGATGGCGAAGGACACCAGGCCGGAGGTGTTCAAGACGTACCTCACCTGGGTGGTGCTGCGTGGCGCGGTGCGGGCGCTGCCGAAGGTCTTCCAGGACGAGTCCTTCGCCTTCAACGCGAAGTATTTCACCGGCGCGAAGGAGGATCGCCCGCGCTGGAAGAAGTGCGTGGCCTTCACCGACGCGGCGCTGGGCGAGGCGCTGGGCCGGGAGTTCGCCCGCCGCTTCTTCCCCGAGGACTCCAAGCACCGCACCAGCGACATGGTGAAGGCGCTGCAGGCGGCCTTCGAGGTGAACCTCGCCACCCTGCCGTGGATGGACGAGGCCACCCGCAAGGCGGCGATGGAGAAGGTCGGCCGGATGGTGGGGAACAACAAGATCGGCTACCCCGACGCCTGGCGCGACTACGCGAAGCTCGCCACCGCCCGCACCAGCTTCTTCGGCAACGCGATCGCCGCGGCCCGCTTCGAGTCGGCCCGGCAGTTGGCGAAGATCGGCAAGCCGGTGGACCGCAAGGAGTGGCTGATGAGCGTTCCCACGGTGAACGCGTACTACGAGCCCCAGAAGAACGAGATCGTCTTCCCCGCGGGCATCCTCCAGCCGCCCTTCTTCGATCCGAAGGCCACCGACGCGGTCAACTTCGGCTCGATGGGCATGGTGGTGGGCCATGAGATCACCCACGGCTTCGACGACGAGGGCCGGCAGTTCGACGTGGACGGCAACCTGAAGGACTGGTGGACCGAGGCGTCCGCGAAGGCCTTCGTCGACCGCGCCGCGTGCGTGGAGAAGCAGTACGACGGCTACACCGCCATCGACGACCTGAAGGTGAAGGGCAAGCTGACGCTGGGCGAGAACGTGGCGGACTTAGGCGGCCTCAAGCTGGCCTTCGCCGCGGCGCTGGCGTGGCAGGCGAAGAAGGGCGTCGTCGTCGAGACCAGCCGGTACTCCGCGGGCCAGCAGTTCTTCCTCGGCTTCGCCCAGTCCTGGTGCACCAAGGTGCGCCCGGAGCAGGCCCGCCTGCGCGCCACCACGGATCCCCACAGCCCCGCGTACTGGCGCGTCAACGGGCCCTTGGGCAACCTGGACGCCTTCAAGCAGGCCTTCCAGTGCGCAGACGGCGGGAAGATGATCCGCACCGGCGCGGCCCGCTGCACCGTCTGGTAGCTCAGCGGCCCCCGTCGGGCGTCCACGCCAGCAACGCCTCGAACTGGAGGAGGTCGGGATCTTTCGATCGCCCCGCGCGCGCCTCCGCCGCCAGCCGGTCGGCCTGGGCGCGGTCGCCTTCGACCACGAAGACGCCGGCGAGCAGCATGAGGGTTGCGGGCGCGCGCTTCCTGGCGAGCTCCGCCTCGGCGAGTCGACGGGCGCGCTCCGGGCGACCCTCGTGCAGGTCCAGCAGCGCCATGGCCCACTGCACCTCGGGCGCGGAAGGATCGGCGCGTGCGCACGCCGCCGCTGCCTCCGCGTGCTCCTGAGCGTCGAGGTGAATGAGACAGCGCGCCTTGCGCACGTCTGCGGAGCCTGCGTCGAGGCTGGCGAGCAGGGCCTCGGCTTCCTCCCGGCGATCGAGCCTCGCGAGCTCTTCAGCCTTCCAGGCCAGGGAGGCCTCGTCCGCGGCCCCGGCGTCGTGGCTCAGCACGTCCAGGGCCTCGTCGATGCGCCCGAGGCGCCGGAGGGCATCTGCCCGCAGGATCGCCTGGCGTAGCGTGGGGCCCAGCTCGAGCGCCTTCTGCGCCCGCTGTTCTGGTGGAGCTCCGCCTCGAACTCGTGGGGCCACGGCTCTTCTGGAGCGAGCCGCTGCGCCTCCCGGCAGTCGGCGATCGCCTCCTGGTCGCGGCCCAGGTGACTGCGAGCCAGCGCGCGGACCTGGAAGAGGTAGGCGAAGTCAGGCCGGAGCTGGATCGCCTGGGTGGCGGTGGCCTCGGTCTCGGGCCAGCGCGCCTTCTCCGACAGGGCGCGCGTCCGGAGCGTCAGCGCTGGCCCGTCTTCGGCGGCGCCCGTCACCTTCCAGGCATCGGTCAGCGAGAGGACCCTGTCGAAGTCACCGCTCTCGTCGGCCGCGCGCGCGAGGGCGAAGAGCCGTGCCGGCTCATGCAGCAGGGGCAACGGCCGCACAGACGCCAGCACGATCGCCGCCAGGGCCGCTCCAACGAAGCCCAACCGTGGCCCCAGCTGCGCGCCACGAACATCGGGCCGGAGCGCCCAGGTCAACCCGAGGCCCGCCGCGAGCCCGCCCGCGTGCGCGAAGTTGTCGAAGCCGGCGAAGGCGCCCACGACGAACCACAGCGCGGCCATGCCCAGATTCTTCTGGTGGACGGGGTGCTGCCACAGCGCCTTCCAGGATCCCAACTTGATGCGCAGGAGCGCGAAGGTCGCGCCCACCACGCCGAACAGCGCTCCAGACGCTCCCGCGGCCACCACGTCGTGTCCGATCACGCTCACCGCCGAGCCAGCCAGGCCGCTCAAGAGGTACAGCACCAGGAAGCGCCACGAGCCAAGCGCGGCCTCCACCGGCGCGGCCCACTGGAAGCCGCCCCAGCAGTTCCATACGAGGTGCACGACGCCGATGTGCAGGAACATGGCGGAGAAGAGCCGCCACCACTCGCCGTCCCAGACGAGGCCGCGCCAGGTGGCGCCGAAGCGGATCAGCGTGGGGATGTCCTTCGTGCTGCCGGTGCGCTCCGCCGCGATGAAGACGAGGACGCACGCCAGGAGCAGCGTCGTGGTCGCGGGCGCCGCCAACAGGCGCCGCAGTGCTCCCTGGCTCTTCTGGGGCGCAGGCTCCATGGGCCCCGATCTACCTCAGGCCCTGCACATCCCCACGGATGGAGCACAGTTGGCCGGAAGACCAAGATGGTCTTGCAATTTCCCCCAGGAGCGGGTGAGTATTGTTGGCCGAATGACCAACGCTCAAGTTCCCTCCTCCGAGGCCGCCGACGAGCGCATCCTGGTGGCGGCGGGGAAGCTGTTTCGCGAGAAGGGCTTCGCGGCGACGACGGTGCGGGAAATTGCCCAGGCGGCGAGCATGCTGCCGGGCAGCCTGCACTACCGGTACGCCTCCAAGGACGACGTGCTGGTGGCGCTGATGGAGCGCGGCGTGCGGCGGGCGATCGCGGCGGTGACGAAGGGCATCGCGGCCACGCGCGACCCGGTGGAGCGCCTCAAGCTGGGCCTGCGGGCGCACCTGGAGCTGCTCTGCCAGGGTGACGACTCGCTGTACGTGCTGCTCTACGACTTTCGATCTCTGCCCGAGGGCGCGCGGGAGGGCGTGGAGCGATCCCGCGGCCGCTACGAGGCCTTCTGGGACGGCATGCTCTACGAGGCGTGGGGCACGGGGCGATCCCGCTCGGCGCTCGATCTCGACCTGGTCCGCCAGTTCGGCATGGGGGCCATCAACTGGGTGGCCACCTGGTACCGGCCGGGCTCCGGACGCACGCCCGCGCAGATCGCCGACGCCTTCTGGACGTACCTGGCCTTCGGGCTGATGGGCGAGGCGTCGCGGCCGGCCGACGTGGAGAGTCAATTCCAGGAGCTGCTCACGAAGTCCGGGGAGGAATGAACATGGCGCTCACCGACACGTTCGCCCACGTCGTGCCGCTGGTGAAGGACGCCACCGCGTCGGGCAACTTGAAGGTCTTCCAGTCGCTCCTCGGGCCCGCCTGGCGCGGCATGGTGCAGCAGCGAGGCAAGGCCGCGCCCACCACCCAGATGCCGGTGCACCACCAGGCGCACTTCGACTGGAACTACCTGCGCAACCGCCCCCAGTTGGCGCGGCTGTTCGACGCGGCGAAGGCGGCGCAGTGGCACCCGCAGGAGGATCTGGACTGGAAGACGAGCGTCGACCCGCTCTCGGACGAGGCGCCGCTGTTGCCGTGGGACTTCCTGCCGGTGACGCAGCTCTCGCAGTTCAAGTCGGCTACGCCGAGGCAGAAGGCCGAGGAGCGCCGGGGGATCACCTCGTGGCTCCTGTCGCAGTTCCTTCACGGGGAGCAGGGCGCGCTGTTCGCCGCCTGCCAGGTGACGGAGGCGGTGCCGTGGCTGGACGGGAAGCTCTACGGCTCGACGCAGGTGGTGGACGAAGGCCGCCACGTGGAGGTCTTCCACGCGTACCTCACGCAGAAGCTCGAGAAGAAGTACGAGATCAACGACAACCTGTACGTGGTGATCGACGCGCTGATGAGCGACAGCCGGTGGGACATGAAGTTCCTCGGCATGCAGATCATGATCGAAGGCCTGGCCCTGGGCGCCTTCG
Organism: Myxococcales bacterium; assembly: GCA_020846875.1. Taxonomy (GTDB): domain Bacteria; phylum Myxococcota; class Myxococcia; order Myxococcales; family Myxococcaceae; genus JADLDB01. The sequence continues at coordinate 75,306 of JADLDB010000101.1, forward strand.
GGATGATCCAGCAGAAGACTCGCGAGCCGCTGCTGAAGCAGTTGCTCACCTACGTGATCACCGACGAGGCGCGGCACGTGCACTACGGGGTGCTGGCGCTGCAGGAGTTCCTCGCAGAGCTGTCCGAGAAGGAGCGAAAGGAGCGAGAGGACTGGGCCTTCGAGGTGTCCTTGTTCCTGAAGAACCGCTTCCTCGCCCACGAGTTCTACGACGAGTACTACGGCCACCTGATGAGCCGCGGCCAGTGGGACAAGCTGGTGCTGGACTCGGAGATGATGCGCCTGTTCCGCCGCACCATGTTCAAGCGGGTGATCCCCAACCTGAAGCGGATCGGGCTGCTGAGTGATCGGATCCGCCCGAAGTACGAGGCGCTCGGGCTGCTCGAGTACGAGCACGGCAGGGCCGCGCCGGAGCTGACCGCGGAAGATCTGGTCAACGATCGCTGACGGGCTACGGGACGAGCGCCAGCCAGGCCGGGACCAACCCATTCCGAAACACGAGCGTCGCGAGGCAGATCACCATCGCCCATCGGGCGGGCTCGGCGACGGCCTGTCGGGTGGGGTCGGCAGCGGCAGGTCTCAGGATGAGCCACGGCAGGAGCAGGAGCGCGTGCCACGCGAACGCCTGCCGGAGGTTGACGGCCATGAAGAGGAGCCAGCCCGTCAGGATCAGGTCTCGCCACGCCCGCGCATAGAGGAAGACGGCCGCGCAGATCGCCGCCGCGGAGAACAGGCCCACGCGGGACTGCCACGGCCCGGTCCAGGCCACCGGGTTGTCGAGAGGGAAAGAGGACAGGGCGGCTGAGGCCGTCTTGAAGGTCCACAAGGCCAGGCCGCTCAAGAGCGCCGTGACGCCGGCGACGAGCCACTGCCCGCGCGTCCACTGCTTCCAGGCGCGGGCCTGGACGAGGTGCCACGCGGGAAGGAGCGCGAGGGGACCGAAGAAGAAGGCGCGGAAGTGGAAGAAGGCCGCGATGGAATAGGCGAGCAGCGCAAGCAGCCACTGTCTGCGGCTGAGGAAGAGGGCGAAGAGCGCCAGCGGCACGAGGGCGATCGAGTCGTAGAAGCCCTCGAGGGCCCAGTGGATGGCCTCGAAGTAGACGAGCACGGTCGCGAGGATGGCGGGAGGCGACGAGTCCCAGGCTGCCCGCGCGAAGAAGAGCACCGCCAGGTGGGCGTACAGCACGAAGAACCAGACGAGGAGCCGGGTCGCGTTTCGGAACTCGAGCTCGGTCCATTGATACAGCAACGCCACCGGGAGCACGGCGACGAAATCTCCCGGGGGATAGGGGCGGGGGAGGTGGCTCCAGCTGACCGCGATGGGCTTGCGGGCGGAGCCTGTCGGCAGGCGGAACTGCTCGCCGCCTCCGCGAAGCTCGGGTGGCAGCGAGGCGCGCTCCTCCGGCGTCAACGGGCCCAGGGCCTGGGCGATGGGCGTCTGCCAGACGTCGACGCCGCCGAAGAGGAACGCCCGGCACGCGTTCATGTGGGCGTAGTGGTCGGAGTACCAGCCGCGAGAAAGATCTCCCAGCGTGTGCAGCCGGGGCTGGTTGACGAGGTAGATGGTCCACCCGATGAGCGAGATGCCCAGGAAGTAGACCAGCGGTCGCGGCGTGGGCCCCCAGTCCGGAAGACGCATTCCCTCGGAGCTTATGGCTACTCGATCAACCGAAGTCGAGCCCCCAGCGGCCCGATGATCGCCGCGCCGCCGACGTCATCCCGGTGTCGCTGATGGGTCACGCAGCGCGACTCCGCTGGGGTCCAGGTGGCGTGGTCGCCCGGCCTGGAACGTCCGGTCGACGGCCAGGGCCTCATCGAGCCCGACGCGGGCGTCGACCCCAACTACGACGGCGGCTGCGGCTCGCCGGTGCCCGGCAACCCCACCATTCGCCGGCTCTGCGCGGTGCCCACCGACAACGAGTGCAACGGCGCGACGAACGTGGCCGGAGGCATCTTCTTCGAAGGCGGCAAGCCCTGACGGCGCGTCTCACCGGCGACGACGCCTGCGCTTCACGAGGCGCTTGAGGAGGCCGGGCTGCGGGCGACGCGGGGCCGCACCGACTCGAGGTGGGCGGCGGTGTCCAACGCGCGCCGCGTGGCGCACGAGGGGCCTTGCAGGAGGCGCAGGCGAGCTCGACGAAGCCGTAGCGCACGGCGCCGCGAGGCGGTCCCGTCGCGCCTGTGGCGGACGCCTCGAGGTGCACTCCGTCAGTCCGCGTGGCCGCCGAGGTTGACGTTGAGGTTCTGCTGCAGGTTCAGCAGCTCCGCGGAGTACGCCGAGTCGAAGGCGGAGCGCAGGCCCGCCTGGTTCAACTCGGTGGCCAGGGCTTCGACCCGGCCGGCGAAGGAGTCGTACAGCACCCCGGCCAGCGCCTGGTCAGGGCGCTCGGGGTTCTCTGTGATGGCGTCGTAGATCTTCTCGGCCAGCGCCTCACTGAGGGAGCCCGCCCCCGGGAGTCCCCCGAGCGGCGTCTTGCCCACCAGCAGGCTCACCAGGCCGGCGAACTGCTGGCGGGACTCCTCGCTGGCGCGGATCTGCTCGGAGTAGTCCGTCAAGGCCAGGGCGGCCCCGCCCGAGGCGCTCGCGGTCAAGCGGCCGAACTGGGCCAGCGCCCGCTCCTGTTCCAGCGAGCCCGCCGGCGCCGAGCGCGCAGCGTCAAGGAAGCGGTCCGCCTGGTTGCCCAGCGCGGCGCGCACCGCGGGCCCGAGGTCCTGGCGGCGGTCCATCCAGATGCCTTGCGCGTCCGGGTTGAAGAGCGTCTGGCTGATGAAGCGGCTCAGGGTCTCGGTCCTGGCCACGCCGTCAGCGGCCCCGGTGTAGTAATCCACCAGCTCGCTGGCGTGCGCAGTGAAGAGGCGCCCGGACGACGCCAGGGCGCTGCGCTCCCACTGCTCCGCCAGCGGTCCGCCGACCTCTTCGTAGGGGGCCTTGTCGTTGAACTCGACCAGCGCCTCGAACGCCTCCCGGCGCGCCTCGGGCGTGTTCAGGTTGGCCTCGCGGAGCTCCGGGCTGGACGAGTAGGCGATCGCCGCCGCCGCGCGGTCCAGGCCGTCGCCACCGTCGCGGGCCCACAGCGCGTCGGCCAGAGCCTCCACCGTGCCGCCGGTGCCCCCGCCCCCGTTCTGCAGCACCGCGAGGAAGCGCTGGGCGCCGTTGCCGGCCCCGTTCGTGTCGGCGATGCGGAGCAGATCGTCCGCGGTGATGGCGCCGTCCGTGAAGGCCTGCTGCAGCGCCTCGCCGATGACGCGCTGGTCCTTCAAGAGGCCTCCATAGCCGCCGTCGTTGTTGCGCGACGCGTCGTTGGCGAAGAAGGCCAGCTGGCCGCCGTCCTCGCGGGCCAGGGTCTGGATGATGGCGTTGCGCTCGGCCTGGTTGAGGTTGGGGTTGGTCAGCGCGCCGGCCAGCTGCGACTCATTGAGGGGCAGGTCGGCGCGGATCGTCTGCAGCGCCAGCTCGACCTTCCCCTGATCCACCGTCGGGGCACCCGAGCCGCTGTCCGCCACCATCATCGATTGCAGCGCGGGCGGCAGATGGGCGCGCTCGAGCGCGGCCTTTCGCTGAGCGCTGCCCGGCGGCGCTGACAGAATGGCGTGCGCGTCCTTCCCCGCGACGACGCCTCGCGGCTGGTAGTGGCCGTCGGGGTCGAAGCGGGCCAGCGAGTCGTACGACTTCCCCGTCACCGGGTCGGTGTACTTCCCGTTCTCGCGCAACAGCACGTGGCCCGACGCGCCTTCCTTCCCCGGCCGCGTGTCCTGGAGGAACACCACGTCGGTGCGCGCGCGCTGGTCCGCCGGCATCTGGCGCAGCCGGTCGGCCGCGAGGTCCAGGCAGTTCACCTTCGCGTCGGTGGCATTCTCGGTGAGGAGCGACGACGCCTGAGACTGCAGCCCGCTGGCGCCCAGCGCCTTCGTCGCCCTCTCACGCAGCGCGCGCCCAACGCCTTTCGACAGCTCGTCCTTCGCCAGCGGCCGAGTCCGGGGCAGCTTCGGCGCCGCCTTCTTCGCCGCGACCTCGGCGGCCTTTCTCGCGGCCTCCGCGGCCTTCCGGGCAGCCTCTGCGGCGGTGCGTCGGGCTGCTTCAGCGGCTCGGCGGGCGGCGTCGCGGTCGATTCGGCTCACCATGGGGGACTCCTCCAGCGTCGGGGGTGTCCGGATTCTCGAATTCTGAGAACGCTCGACTTCCCGCGGCCTTGTAAAATCGATTGACGCCCCCCAGACGGGTGCAGCGACGGGGGCGGAAGCTGCGCGGCTCGCTCCTGCGGCTGTGGCGCCGGTGGTGCGCGCAGGCGGTAGTGGCCGAGCCGCCGAGGCGCTTCGCCTGGAACCGCACGCCCGCCGCCGTCGAGGAGCGGCTCGTTCACCTCCACGTCGAGGCGCCGCTACCGGGAGCTGGTCAGCTCGCCTCGGTGGCACGCCGAGTCCTGGGCTTCGTCGGCACTCTCGAGACGGTGCGCCGAATTCTGCTGCGCCGTCAGTCGCTGGTGGTGGAGTTCGACGAGGCGAAGCGGCGTCGCCACCGCCGCATCCACGTGACGCGGAGGCTGGCCTTGTGGGGCGCCGACTTCACGCTGGTGTGGGTGCTGGGCTTCTTCCCAGTCTGGCTGCTCGGCGTCACCGACTACTACGGCAGCCGCGTCGTCGCCTTCGAGGTGGTGCGCTTCGCCTCCGACTTCCTGCAGTGGCACAACCGCGACCGGCCCCACTCCTCCTGGGACGGCCGAACGCCCGACGAGGTGTGGCTCGGCCGCAAGCCCTGTCTCCGCCCGCGCGGTCGCGTCCACTACTTCGACGGCCACCTCCACTGGTGGCGCTGCGGGTACCTCCCGGCGCCGGGGATGACGTCGGCCCGGCGCCTTCGCTCACCACCCGTCTGCGTGCCGTGCGTGAATCCAGGTGCCAGAGCGCGGCGATCGCGTTCGGGAACCCGACTTCGATCGCGTGGGCAGTACACCCGACGGGTTCCGGCACCTCATTTTCGAGAGGCGAGGAACTTCTCCACGCCCTGCGCGACGGTGACGAAGTTGGGGCGGATGCGCCCCACCAGGAAGCTCTCCACTGCGGGCCCCACCGTACCCGCCAGCAATCGCGGCACGCCCCTCACCTTCGTCGCGTCCACCTTGAGCTCGCCGAAGATGCGCAGCTCGGTGTGCCCGTTCACGTCCCGGTACTCGTTGTGCCCGCGCGCGTCGACGGCGTCCTTGAAGGCCGGCACCACCGTCATCCACTCGCAGCGCCACTCCGCGGGCTTCCAGGTGGCGTGGTCGTCCCACTCCAGCAGATCCTCGGACAGGAACTTCCGCACCACGCCGGGGATCTCCCCGCCGCCCTTCCACCGGTTGATCAGCTTCGTCACCTCGCCCTCTTCGGTGCGCTGGCTCACGGTGATGGCGCGCACGTTCTCGAGGTACGGCACCAGGTCCGGCAGGTGATCGCGGTAGGCGGCGAAGACCTGCTCACGGGGAAAGGCGATGCGGGCGGTCACTTCGATCTTCATGAGTGCGCTCCTGGGGGACTTCGTCAATACACGTCGTCGTCGCTGGAGCGGCGCTTCTTCGCGCCGCCCTCGTCCTCGTCGCCCTCGTCGTCGCCGCCGCGCCGCTTCTTCGCAGGGGCCTCGTCCTCCGCCTCGTCCTCGTCCTCGTCCTCCTCGCCCCGGCGTCTCTTCGCCTTCCGCTCCGCCGCCTCCTCTTCCTCCACCTCCGACGTCGTCTTCTCGCGCCTGGGCGAGGCCACCGCGATGCTGAAGCCGGGGAAGACGGCCCACCCGAAGCCGCCGCCGCCCGACAGCACGTTGTCCGGGCTGCCCATGATCCGCGTGGTGGTGGTGCTGGCCAGCCCCGGCGTCACGCAGAAGGCCACCTCCGGCCGCAGGTGCACCATCCCGAAGGCGATGTCCATGCCCACCGAGGCGGCGATCTGGTGCCCGGTGGTGAAGGTGACCGTCTCCACGTTGTCGGTGGTGCCGCCGGTGCCGACCTGCGAGGTGGCGCGGCTGCGCAGCATCTGAAAGTCGTAGCCCACGCCCGCGTAGAAGCCGCTGCGGTGCGACACCAACAGCTTGAGCCCTCCCAGGAAGCTGAAGGCGTTGTTGGAGGTGGGGCTGACCGGCTGCTGCACCCCCGTGGGCCCCGCCGCGTACACGGTGCTGCCGTAGCTGCCGTAGCCGACGGCCACCTCGGGGAGGATCGCGAAGTGCGCCACCTTCGACTTGTTCACCGTCCACTTCACGCCGGGCTGCAGGCCCGCCGGGCTGGCGTGCACGTTGAGCCCCACCTGATCGGTGAAGCCGTACTGCAGGTTGGCCTCGGCCCCGGGCAGCGCCACGCCGCCGGTGCCCTTCTGGTTGGTGACCGTCTCACCAGCCGGCGTGGAGGTGGTGTAGGGCGGGTCGCTCTGCCCGCCGAACTGCACGCCGGTGAAGACGCCCACCTCCATCGCGCCGCGGCCCACCGGCGCCGCCATCTGCCCCAGGGTCATCGAGTGCGGCACCACGCAGCCCGCCGACGACACCAGCGCCAACGCCAAGCCGAGCCAGGAACGCATCGTCTCTCCTTCGAAGAAAAGTCAGGCGCGCATGCTACAAGCTGGGCCGCGAATGGCACGGAGAACCGGCTCAGACGACGACGCCCACGCGCTCGACCCCGCCCTCGCCAGCGACGAGCAGCGGCTCGAAGCCAGCCTCCGGCCGCGCACCTTCGAGGAGTACGTGGGGCAGGGGAAGGTGGTCGAGAAGCTCAAGGTCTACGTGAAGGCCGCCAAGGCCCGCGGCGAGGCGCTCGATCACTGCCTCTTCTCCGGCCCGCCCGGTCTGGGCAAGACGTCGCTGGCGCACATCATCACCGCGGAGCTGGGCGTGGCGCTCCATGTCACCAGCGGCCCGGCCCTGGAGAAGAAGGGAGATCTGGCCGGCTTCCTCACCAACCTCGCCCCGCGCGACGTGCTCTTCATCGACGAAATCCACCGCCTCTCCGCCGCCATCGAGGAGTACCTGTACCCGGCGATGGAGGACTTCCGGCTGGACATCACCATCGACTCCGGGCCCGCCGCCCGCGCGATGAAGATCGACCTGCCGCCCTTCACCTTGATCGGCGCCACCACCCGCACCGGGCTGCTCACCTCGCCCCTGCGCGACCGCTTCCAGATCCAGGAGCGCCTCGACTACTACACGCCTGCAGATCTCGAGCGGATCCTCACCCGCAGCGCCCGGATCCTCCACGTGAAGCTGGACGACGAAGGCGGCCGGGAGATCGCCCGCCGCAGCCGCGGCACCCCCCGCATCGCCAACCGCCTCTTGCGCCGCCTGCGCGACTTCGCCGAGGTGGAGGGCACCGGCGTCATCACCCGATCCCTGGCCGACACCGCGCTGCGCCGGCTGGACATCGATCCGTCCGGCCTCGATCAGATGGATCGCCGCATCCTCCTGTCCATCATCGAGAAGTTCTCCGGCGGGCCCGTCGGTGTCGAGACCATCGCCGCCGCCGTCGGCGAGGAGCGCGACACCATCGAAGATGTGTATGAGCCCTACCTGCTCCAGGAAGGCCTCCTCACCAGGACTCCCCGCGGCCGGGTCGCCACCGCCCGCGCCTGGGAGTACTTTGGGAAGATCGCTCCCCGATCCACCTCTCAGGGCGATCTCTTCTAGCGATCGCGACCTCGAAGTCGCGATACCTAACCCACGAAAATTCTGGCGTTTCTGTCAGGCTTCCAGAAATCCGAAGTGGAGCATCCATGCTCCATACAGTAATTTCGCGAGGTTTTTCGAGACGATGTGCCACTTTCGTGGCATATGCATTGCCTCACAACGCGCCGCAGCAACGACACCGACGCGGGACGGGACATGGCCGGAGAGGGAATGCAGCAGCGGACGTTACGGAGGGCGGTCACCATTGAAGGGGTGGGGCTGCACAGCGGCGCGCGGGTGACGCTGCGGCTGTTGCCCTCGGCGCCGCACACCGGCCTCTTCTTCGTCCGGACCGATCTCCTGCGGCAGCCTGTCATTCCGGTGCACGCGCGGCACGTGACGGACACGTCGCTGGCCACCACGCTGGGCAAGGACGGCGTGAGGGTGGGCACGGTGGAGCACCTGCTGGCGGCGCTCCAGGGCCTGGGCCTCGACAACCTGCGCATGGAATTGGACGGGCCCGAGGTGCCGATCATGGACGGCAGCGCGGCCCCCTTCGCCCAGAAGATGCTGGAGGCGGGCCTGCGGCTGCAGGACGCGCCCCGCCAGTTCCTGGTGATCCGCCGGGCGGTGACGGTGACGGACGGCGACAAGTACGCCACGTTCTCGCCGGCGAGGCGGCTGCGCATTGACTGCACCATCGACTTCAAGCACCCGTTGATCAGCGATCAGCAGTTCACCCTGGAGTTCAACGAGCGGGCCTTCCAGCGGGACGTGGCGCCGGCGCGGACCTTCGGCTTCCTGCGGGACGTGGACAAGCTGCGCTCGATGGGCCTGGCGCGGGGCGGCTCACTGGACAACGCCGTGGTGGTGGACGACTTCTCCATCTTGAACCCCGAAGGGCTGCGCTTCCCCGATGAGTTCGTCCGTCACAAGCTGCTGGACGCGCTGGGCGACGTGGCGCTGCTGGGCTTCCCGGTGATCGGCGCGCTGACGGCCTTCAAGACGGGCCACGCGCTCAACCAGAAGCTGGTGGCCCGGGTGCTGGCCGATCCGGCCAACTACCGGGTGGTCCGCGCCCGCCTCGACGCGCGCTCCGATGAGCTGGAGCTGCTCGAGTCCGAGGGCGTGCTGGCCCCCACCGCCGCCTGAAAGTGCCCCTCAGCCGACGGAATTCCGAGGCGGCCTCAGCCGGCTTGTCCCGTCCTTCTCGGGGGATGACTTGGCGTCGGGCCTCGTACGAGACTTGCTGCCCTCCTCGGCCCCGTCATGCGCGCCTGGCTCACCACCCTCTGTGCCTGCGGCCTTCTGGCCTGCGCCCAGGACGCGCTCCGGGCGGTGGAGGGCGAGGTGCGGGTGGAGCCGAAGCAGGTGGACTTCGGCCGGGTGATCCTCGGCCAGAGCGCCGAGGCCGCCCTCGAGGTGACGAACCTGAGCCGCGGCGAGCTGGAGGTGTCCATCACCCTGTCGGGCCGTGGCTTCGAGCTGGTCGATCCGCCGGCGCGGCTCCCGGTGGGGAACCGGGAGGTGCTTGTCCGCTTCAGGCCGGACGTGGAAGGCGCCTTCGACGGGAAGTGCACGGTGAGGCCGGCGGGCGTGGCGGCGATCGAGGTGCCGCTCTCGGGCGAAGGCGCGCCCATCCCCGAGTGCGTCGCCAGCCGGCCGTGTCACACCAGCGCGTGGAGCGTGGCCCTGGGGCGGTGCGAGGAGGCGGTGGTGGCGGACGGAGCGCCCTGCGAGGCAGTCTGTCTGACAGACGGCATGTGCTCGGGCGGCCGGTGCGTCGGCTCGCCTCTGGACTGCCAGGACGGCGACGCGTGCACCGTCGACAGTTGCCACCCGGAGCGGGGCTGCGAGCACTCCGCGGCCCCCGCTTGTCCCGGAGCGGGGCCGTGCCAGGTCGGGGTGTGCGATCCATCCTCCGGCTGCGGGCTGGCTCCTGCGGCCGACGGGACGCCCTGCGGGCCGAGGCGCGACTGCGACGCGGCGGAGGTGTGCATCGGCGGGGCCTGTGCGCTGCGCGATCCTCCGGACGACTTCATCTGCGCCGACGAGAGCCCCTGCCAGGGCGAGGGTCGCTGCCTGGCCAACCAGTGCGTGCGACCGCCGGCGATCCCCCTGGCCCCGACCTGGCAGCGCGGCGAGTCCCAGCCCGACGGAGGGCCCGCCGAGGCCTGGAGCGATCTGCTGGTGGAGGCGGACGGCGGCATCACGCTGTCGAGCTACTTCATCTCCCAGCAACTGCTGGGCGCGACCTCTGCCAACCCCGTGTCGCTGCCGCAGGGCACCGCGCGGCGCTGCATCCACTGGCGGGGGATGCTGATCTGCGCCGACTACCCGCCCAGCGTGGCCGCGGGCGTGAGCGCAGTCGACGAGGCCACCGGGACGATCGTCTGGACGTACTCCGGCATCTCCGCGGATCTCCCGGAGTACGCCGGCCCCACGGTGCAGGTCTTCCTGGCCCGGTTGATGGCGCTGTCCGAGCAGCACCTCGCCGCGCTCTTCGAGTCGCGCACTCTGAATCCCGACGGGACGGATCCGCGCTGCCGGCAGTTCGCGTTGGTGGTGCTGGACGGGCAGGGGCGAAAGGTCGCCGCCCGGCGCGTGGACCACCCGTCCTTCTTCGTCTGCAACCACCCGCACCCGTACGGCGCGGCGGTGGACGTGGCGGGCAACGTGTACCTGGCCTTCACGCCCAGCGGGGAGGACAACCCGGCCACCGCGCTCGAGGACACGCTGTTGATGAGCTGGACCTCACTGCTGGTTCCTCGCTGGGCCCGGTCCAACCCGGCGCTCCCGGGGGGTGAGCTCGCGGTGGCGGGCGGCTGGCTCTTCCACGAGCACTCGGCGGCCTCCTTCTCCACCTCCACGGGGATGATCGCCGGCGCTCTGGCGGTGCCCTTCGCCCAGGGCGTCGCTACCCGCGACCTGTTGATCCCCGCGCCGGGCGCCTTCACCACCCGCCTCGAGGCCTTCGACGGCGCCAGCCTGTCCGCGAGGTGGCAGCGGCAGACCTCAGGCGTGCCCTGGTACTTCGGCGCACCGCTGGCGCTGGCGCGCCTCTCGACGGGGCGCGGGCCCAGGCCCGTGGTGCTCGCCTTCGACTTCGACGGCCGCGCCTACTCCCTGGCCGCGACCGACGTGGAGACGACCGCCGAGCTGTTCCGCTGCCCGCTGGAGCAGCCCGAGGCGCCGGCGGTGCTGAGCCCCGTCGAGGGCGGCCTGCTGGTGGCCTCGGATCCCCGCGCGCTGGCCGGGTCCAGCACCTGCGAGCGCTGCGATCCCCGCTACGCCCGGACGCGCCTCACCTTCCGCTACTTCCCGATGAACGGCCTGCTGCCCGGAGAAGGGCGCTGGCCCGTGCCAAACGGCGGGGTGGGGCACGATCACCGGGAAGATCCCGTGCCGTGACTCAGCCGACGAAGCGCACCAGGCAGTAGTCCTTCTTGCCCTTCTGGAGCAGCAGGTAGCGCCCGTTGATCAGCTTCTCCGCGGCGAAGGTGGCCTTCGGATCGCTCACCTTCTCCTTGTTGACGGACACGGCGTTGCCCTTGAGCAGCCGGTGCACCTCGCCCTTCGAGGGGAGAAAGTTGGACCTCTCGGTGAACAGGTCCACCACGCTGACGCCGGTGGACAGCGCCGCGCGCGGCACGTCGGCCACCGGGACGCCGGCGCCCTTGAAGACGGACTCGAAGCGCTCGTCGGTGAGCGCCTTCAACTGCTCGATGGTGCCCTTGCCGAACAGCACGTCGGTGGCGGCGAGCGCGACCTCCAGCTCGTCCTTCCCGTGCACCCGAGTGGTGATGTCCTTCGCCAGCGTCCTCTGCAGCGCGCGCTGCTCGGGGGCCTGGTCGTGCTCTGCCTCCAGGCCTTCGACGGTGGGGCGATCGAGCAGCGTGAAGATCCGCACGTACGTCTTTGCGTCCGCGTCCGAGGCGTTGAGCCAGAACTGGTAGAACTCGTAGGGGCTGGTGCGCGCGGGATCGAGCCACACGTTGCCCTTCTCCGTCTTGCCGAACTTGGTGCCGTCGGCCTTCTTGATCAGCGGAGTGGTGAGCGCGAAGGCCTCGCCGGCGTCCTTGCGGCGGATGAGCTCGGTGCCGGTGACGATGTTCCCCCACTGGTCGCTGCCGCCCATCTGCAGCTTCACGCCCTTGTGCTTCCACAGCCACCAGAAGTCGTAGCCCTGCACCAACTGGTAGCTGAACTCGGTGAAGCTCATGCCCTCGCGCTCGTCGCCGGCGAAGCGCTTCTTCACCGAGTCCTTCGCCATCATGTAGTTGACGGTGATGTGCTTGCCGACGTCGCGGATGAAGTCGAGGAAGGACATCGACTTGAACCAGTCGTAGTTGTTGACGATCTCGGCCTGCGAGGGGCCGGCGGAGAAGTCGAGGAAGCGCTCCAACTGCCTTCGCTGGCCGGCGAGGTTCTTCTGCAGCGAGTCCAAAGACAGCAGGTTGCGCTCCTCCGACTTGCCCGAAGGATCGCCCACCATGCCCGTGGCTCCGCCGACCAGCGCCAGCGGCTTGTGCCCGGCGTGCTGGAAGTGGAGCAGCGTCATCACCTGCACCAGGTTGCCCACGCCCAGCGAGTCCGCGGTGGGATCGAAGCCGATGTAGCCGGTGACGCGCTCCTGCTCGAGCAGCTCCTTCGTTCCGGGCATCGAGTCGTGCAGCATTCGCCGCCAGGTGAGCTCTTCGAAGAAGGACGAAGCCATGCGGGCCTCGCGTAAGGCGAAGCGCGCGGGAAAGCAACGCCTCGGAAGAACGGCGGGCCGGTGCTTGCGGAAGGGACGGCTGTGGCCTAAGCGGGCGCCCCATGACCAAGACCCTGAAGATCTCTGTCCTCGCGCTGTCGGCCGCTCTGGCCCTCGTCGGCTGCAAGCAGGACTCGTCGGGCAGCGGCGGCTCAGGCTCCGGCACCGCGGGCCTGTCGGCTGAGAACCCGGCGACGCCCGTCGCGAAGTACGGCGACAAGACGATCACCCTGAAGGACGTCGACGCCACCATCTCGGCCCAGCTCAAGCAGATGGAGAAGCAGAAGCTGGAGCTGCGGCAGCGCGGCGCCGAGCAGATGGCGGTGCAGGAGATGGTCAAGGCCGAGGCCGCCAAGGCCGGGCAGACCGACGAGCAGTGGCTCAAGGCCAACATTGACGGGAAGATCCCCGCGCCGGCCGAGGAAGAGATCTCGAAGGTCTTCAGCGAGAACCAGGCCCGGATGCCTCCCGGCGCGACCATCGAGTCGATGCGCGAGCAGATCGTCGGCTTCCTGCAGCAGGACGCCAAGCGCGACGCGGCGATGAAGCTGTTCGACGAGCTGAAGGCGAAGAACAAGTACCAGTTGCTCCTCGAGGAGCCCCGGGTGGTGGTCGAGGCCAAGGGCCCGGCCCGCGGTCCCGAAGGCGCCAAGGTGACGATCGTCGAGTTCAGCGACTTCGAGTGCCCCTTCTGCAGCAAGGCGGAGGACTCGGTGAACCAGGTGATGGAGCAGTACGCCGGCAAGGTGCGCCTGGTGTTCCGCCACTTCCCGCTGTCCTTCCACCCGCACGCCGCCAAGGCCGCCGAGGCGTCCGCCTGCGCCGACGAGCAGGGCAAGTTCTGGGAGATGCACAAGGTGCTCTTCGCCAACCAGCAGAAGCTGGGCGTGGAGGATCTGAAGGCGCACGCCGCCACCGCGGGCCTCGACGCGGCCAAGTTCGCGGCCTGCCTGGACGGCGCCGCCAAGAAGGCGCTGGTCGAAGCGGATCAGAAGGCAGGCACCGAGGCGGGCGTCAGCGGCACGCCGGCCTTCTTCATCAACGGCAAGATGCTGTCGGGCGCGCTGCCGGTGACCGAGTTCAAGAAGATCATCGACGCCGAGCTGGCGAAGTGACCAACCCGCCCTCTCCCCCTGGGGAGAGGCGTGATCGCCTCGCGCTCGCTGCGGATCTGCCCCTCCCCGACGCGCTGGCCCTCTACGAGAAGGTCGCGCCGCACGTCGGCGTGGCCAAGGTGGGCCTGTCGCTCTTCGTCGAGCACGGCCCGAAGGCGGTGGAGCCCTTCCTCGCGAAGGGCGCCCGAGTCTTCCTCGATCTCAAGCTGCACGACATCCCCAACACGGTGGAGCTGGCGGCCGCGCGGGCCGGGGCGCTGGGCGTCTCCTTCCTGACCGTCCATGCGTCGGGTGGCCGGGCGATGCTGGAGGGCGCCGTGCGGGGCGCGCGGGAAGGCGCGGCGAAGGCCGGGCACGCGGCGCCGGTGATCCTCGCGGTGACGGTGCTGACCTCGATGGACGACGCTGCGCTGGCCGAGGTGGGCGTGCCGGCGAAGGCCGACGCGCAGGCGGAGCGGCTGGCGGCGCTGGCGAAGGCGGCGGGCGTGGGCGGGCTGGTGTGCTCGGCGAAGGAGGTCGCGCGCGTGCGGGCGGCGGTGGGCCCGGACCTGGTGCTGTGCACGCCGGGGATCCGGCCCGCCGGGGCTGCCGCGGGAGATCAGGCCCGGGTGGAGACGCCGGGCGCGGCGATTCGGGCGGGCGCGGATCTGCTGGTGGTGGGTCGGCCGATCTACGCCGCGGAGGATCCGGTGGCCGCGGCGCAGGCGATCCTCGGGGAGCTGGGGGGGGAGCCCCTCTCGCCCGATGGGGCGAGGGAGAACTAGCCGCCGCGGGTGTGCATCTCGAGGTGGGGCTGCGCGCGCAGCTCGGACTGGGTGGCGAGGGGACCGCGGGCCTCGCGCAGGGCCAGGCGCTCCTCCGCGCCGCGATCGCTCCGCTTGCCCCAGGTGTCGAGCAGCAGCTGCTCCAGCGCCGCGGGCGAGTCCCCCCGGCGCAAGGCCCCCTTCAGGTCCAACCCCTTCGTCGCGTAGAGGCAGGTGAGCAGCTGGCCGTCCGCCGTCAGGCGCGCACGATCGCACGCCGCGCAGAAGGGCTGGGTGGTGGACGCGATGATCCCGAAGGCGCGCCCGTCGGGCAGCCGGAAGCGCTCGGCGGGCGCGCTGCCACGGCCGGGGAGCGCCTCCACCGGCCCCACCTTCACCGCCAGCCTGTCGAGGATCTCCTTGCGGGAGACGACCTGGCCCATCGACCAATGCGTGGCGCCGCCCACGTCCATGTACTCGATGAAGCGCAGCTCGGCGTCGTGCTCGGCGGCGAAGTCCAGCATCGTCACCACCTCGTCGTCGTTGACGCCGTGGATCAGCACCGTGTCCAGCTTCACCGGCAGGCCGACCCGCCGCGCCGCCGAGATCCCCGCCAGCACCTGCGCGTGCAGATCGCGCCGCGCCAGCTTGAGGAAGCGCGCTCTCGACTGCGTGTCCAGGCTCACCGTCACCCGGGTCAGGCCGGCCGCCTTCAGCTCGCCGCACAGCTCCTCCAGCAGGATCCCGTTGGTGGTCAGCGTCAGCTCGTCCAGCGGCTTGAGCGCCAGCATGCGGATCAACGCGGGCAGATCCTTGCGCACCAGCGGCTCGCCGCCGGTCAGCCGCACCTTTCGCACGCCCACGGCGATGAAGCGATCCACCAGGGCCGCGATCTCCTCGAAGCGCAGGATCTCGGGCGTGGGCAGCCAGGCGTAGGTGTCCTCCGGCATGCAGTAGCTGCAGCGCAGGTTGCAGCGATCGGTGACCGACAGCCTCAGGTTGCGGAGCGGGCGCCGCAGCGCGTCGATGGCGTCTCGTGTGCGCACGTCACCTCGAGTCGACGGAGGGCCCCTGGCCGCCCGGAGCCTGCGCCTTCGCCTGCTCGGCCGCCTTCTTCCGGGCGACCATGTTCTCCTTGATCCGCACCAGGCCCGCCTCGCCGATGTCCAGGAAGGCCTTCACCACCTCGGGATCGAACTGGGTGCCCGTGCACCGGGAGATCTCTGCGATGGCGTTGGCGAAGCTGGTGCCCTTGCGGTACGGACGATCGCTGGTCATCGCGTCAAGCGTGTCGGCCACCGCGAAGATCCGCGCGCCGATGTGGATGTCTTCCCGGCGCATCTTCCGCGGGTAGCCCTCGCCGTCGAAGCGCTCCTGGTGCGAGAGGACGATCTGCGCCGGGGTGCTCAGGAAGGGGATGGGGGCGATCATGTTGAACCCGATGTCCGGGTGCTTGCGCATCTCGATCCACTCGTCGGGGGTCAGCTTGCCGGGCTTGAGCAGCACCGCGTCGGGCACGCCGATCTTCCCGATGTCGTGGAGCAGGGCGCCGCGGCCGATCTCGTCCAGCTCCTGCCCCTTGATCGTCATGCGGGTGGCGATCGCCACGGTGTACTCGACGACCCGCTGGGAGTGATCGCTGGTCTCGTGCTCGCGCGCGTCCAGCGCCGACACCAGGGCCAGCAGCGTGTTCTGGTAGGTGGTGGAGACGTCCTTGAGCGCGTTGCGCAGCTCGGTGGTGCGATCCCGCACCTTGCGCTCCAGCTTCTTCTGGTAGCGCTTCTTGGCCAGCTCGACCCGCCGCTTGGCCAGGGCGCGCTCGATGGAGCGGATGAGATCGGTCAGCTTGGGCGGCTTGAGCAGGTAGTCGACGGCGCCGCGGCGCAGGCAGTCGACGGCCGACTCGGTGTCGCCGTACCCGGTGAGCATGATCACCGAGGTGTCGGGGTGCTGGTCGCGGAAGGCCTCCAACAGCCACAGCCCGTCCTTCCCGGGCATCTTCATGTCCGAGATGACCAGCGGGGTGTCGTCGCTCTTCGCCACGTCGAGCGCGGCCTCGGCGCCGCTGGCGGTGACGCAGTCGTAGCCCTCCTCGCGGAGGAGCACGGAGATGACGTCGCGCACCGACTCGTCGTCGTCGACGATCAGGATGCGGGGTGGGGGCGGGGGGATCGCTTCCACGGGGCTCTTGGTCCTAACGCACGCGGTGAGTTGCGGCCATCCTACGAGGGATTCCGTTGGCCGCGGAAGGGCTTGAGATCGACCGACACCTTCTCTCCTCGAACCAGTTGACCGATCACCTTCGCGGTGATGGGCGCCAGGAGGATGCCGTTGCGGAAGTGCCCGGTGGCCAGCAGCAGGCCCGGCACGCCCGAGTCCCCCAGCAGCGGCAGGCCGTCCTGGCTCCAGGGCCGCAGGCCCGACCAGGTGGAGGTGACGGACGCGTCGGCCAGCTCGGGCACCAGGTCCATGGCGGCCGAGAGGATCTTCGTCACGCCCTTCGCGGTGACGTGCTTGTCGTAGCCGACCAGCTCCATGGTGCTGCCGCACAGCACCCGCCCGTCCTTCCGGGGCACCACGTAGCCGGAGTGGCTCATCAGGAAGCAGCGCGTCGGAGGCTGCCGCAGCTCGAGGCCCACCATCTGCCCGCGCGCCGGCTTCACCACCCGGGGATCGACGTGTCCGCCCGCCACCAGCCCCGACCAGGAGCCGGCCGCCAGCACCACCAGCTCGGCGGTGAGCCGCTCGCCGTCCACGTCCGCGCCGATCACCCGGCCGTTCTCCTCGACGAGCGATCTGACGTAGCCGGTGCGGAACAGCGCGCCGGCCCGCGCCGCGGCGATGGACAGCGCCTTCATCAGCTTCGAAGGATCGACCTGGTGATCGTCCGGGTGGTAGGCCGCGGCGAGCGCCTTGTCGGACAGCTTCGGCTCGAAGCGCCGGAGCTCCGCGCCGGTGAGGAAGTCGGCCCGCAGCCCGGCCGCCCGCTGCCAGGCCACCTGGGAGTCGAGCTCGTGCGCCTCCACCTCGGTGAAGCCGACCGACAGGCTGCCGGACTCCACGTACTCCACGTCCACGCCGGAGCGCTGCTCCAGCTCCTTCGCCCACGCCGGGTACAGGCCGCGGCTGCGCAGGCAGAGGTCGAGGAAGGGCCCGGGGTGGGACATTTCCAGTTGGGGCGCCAGCATGCCCGCCGCCGCGCTGGACGCCTCCGCCCCGGGGATGGAGCGCTCGAGCACCGTCACCCGCTGCCCCGACTTCGCCAGCTCCACCGCCACCGACAGGCCCATGATGCCGCCACCGACGATCAAGACGTTCATCGATCTCCTCCTGCGGGCGCGGGGACCAGGTCCACCGGCGTCGCGCTCAACGCCGGCGCTTCACCGGCGGTGCGCGCTGGCGGCCCCGGGGCAGCTCGCCGGTGCGTCTGGAACCACATCCAGGCGAAGGCGAACAGCGCGAGCACCATCAACACGAGGGTACGCCTGGGAAAGCGAGGCACGGCCGGGCTTGTACGTCCAAAGGCAGCGGGCAGGGAAGTGAGACGGTCCGAAGCCTCCGGTAAGACGAAGTTCATTGCGTTGCCGCGGTCGCGTCGTAAGAGAACGGTCCTTCGCACCCCTCTTCTCAGGAGACTGCCCGTGGCGGACAACTTCGACGTGGTGATCATCGGCTCCGGGCCGGGCGGCTACGTGGCGGCCATTCGGGCGGGGCAGCTCGGGCTGAAGACGGCGATCGTCGAGAAGGACAAGAAGCTGGGCGGCACCTGCCTGCACCGCGGCTGTATTCCCACCAAGGCGCTCTTGTGGACCGCCGAGCTCTACGCGCACATCACCCACGCGGCGACCTTCGGGATCAACCTGGCCAACCCGTCGATCGACTGGGCGCAGGCGCAGAAGCACAAGCAGAAGGTGGTGGACAAGGGCGCGGCGGGCATCGACTACCTGCTGAAGAAGAACAAGGTCACCGTCTTCAAGGGCGTGGGGAAGGTGGCCGGCAAGGGCAAGGTGGAGGTGACGCTGAGCGAGGGCGGGAAGAAGGAGGTGCTGGAGACGAAGAACATCCTCCTGGCGACCGGCTCCGTCCCCTCGACGCTGCCCTCCATCACCGTGGATCACAAGCGGGTGTTGAACTCCGACTCGATCCTCGAGCTGGGCGTCGTGCCGAAGAGCCTGATCGTCCTGGGCGCCGGCGCGG
Organism: Myxococcales bacterium; assembly: GCA_020846875.1. Taxonomy (GTDB): domain Bacteria; phylum Myxococcota; class Myxococcia; order Myxococcales; family Myxococcaceae; genus JADLDB01. The sequence goes on from JADLDB010000101.1 coordinate 93,737, forward strand.
TGGGCACCGAGTTCGCGTCGATCTTCAACCAGGTGGGCAGCCAGGTGACCTTGATCGAGCTGATGCCCAACGTGCTGCCGATCGAGGACGTGGACATCTCGAAGGAGCTGGAGAAGCAGCTCAAGCGCCGGAAGATCGAGGTGATGACGGGGACGAAGTTCCAGAAGGTGGAGACGACGGCCAGCGGCGTGAAGGTGACGGTGGCGCTGCCCGACGGGAAGGAGCAGGTGCTGGAGGCGGAGTACTTCCTGTCGGCGGTGGGCCGCGCGCCGGTGACGAAGGACCTCGGGCTGGAGAAGACGAACATCAAGCCGACGCCGAAGGGGACGCTCGAGATCGACGCGATGATGAAGACGAGCGAGCCCAACGTGTACGCGATCGGCGACATCACCCCGTACCCGATGCTGGCGCACTGCGCGTCGGCGCAGGGGATGGTCGCGGTCGAGCACATGGCCGGGAAGAACCCGCGGCCGCTCAACTACGAGCGGATCCCCAACGCCACCTACTGCTACCCCGAGGTGGCCTCGGTGGGCCTCACCGAGAAGAAGGCGAAGGAAAAGGGCTACGACGTGAAGGTGGGCACCTTCCCCTTCAGCGCGATCACCAAGGCGGCGATCTCCAACGAGGGCATCGGCCTGGTGAAGATCGTCTCGGACAAGAAGTACGACGAGGTGCTGGGCGTGCACCTGTGCGGCCCGCACGCGACCGAGCTCTTGGCGGAGGCCTGCGTGGCGCTGCAGCTCGAGGCCACCACCGAGGAAATCGCCCGCACCGTGCACGCGCACCCGACGCTGTCGGAGGTGATGCACGAGGCGGCGGAGGCGACCCTGGGCCACCCCATTCACATCTGAGTCACGCCGCGAGGGGAGGCGTGGTCTCCGGGTTGTCGCCGAGCTCGAACGGCAGGTTCCTTTCTTCCTCCCGCCGCAGCAGCGACGCGCGGTTGTGCATGACGCCGGTGATCCGGTCCTCCACCGCGAGCTCCGGGTACGACTGCATGAGGTGCACGTACAGCCCGTAGATCAGGTTGAGCTGCATCTCGCCTTCGACGAAGAGGCTGCCGTCGCTGGTGAGCCAGGCCTCCAGGTGTCCGCGCCTGGGCGCGGTGATGTCCCACGCCTTGCGTCCGTCCCGGAGGCGCGCGGCGAAGGGGAAGCCGCCGATCGTCCGGAAGAGCCGGTCCGCGGTGAGCTCGTCGAAGGGGCCGCCCAGCGGTGACTCCTCCACCTCGTCGAGGGAGAGGGGGAACTCCCAGCTGGCGAGGACCTGCTTCTTCACCCGGATGATCGCGAACTCTCGGTACATGGTGCCGGGAGAACCCGTGACCGGGCGCTCGTGTGCAAGTCGCAAGCAGCGGATCTCCCTATGGAATTCGGTGTGGGCGGGGGTGTGCCCGGGTAGGTGGTTGACCCGACTGTCTCGCGTCAATATGCGAGGGCCCGATGGCGACGCCCAACCGCATGGCGCTGCCGGTGGCGACCAGCACCGGGAAGCCGCAGTGGCTCAAGGTGCGGATGCCGCACGGCGAGACGTACGAGCGCGTGAAGCACCTGGTGAAGGAGCTGAAGCTGGCCACGGTGTGCGAGGAGGCGCGCTGCCCGAACATCGGCGAGTGCTGGGGCGGAGGCACGGCCACGGTGATGTTGATGGGCGAGGTGTGCACCCGCGCCTGCCGCTTCTGCCACGTGAAGGTGGGGGCGCCGCCGCCGCTCGATCCACAGGAGCCGGAGCACCTCGCGCGCGCGGTGCGGGAATTGGGCCTCGAGTACATCGTGGTGACCAGCGTGAACCGGGACGATCGCCCGGACGGCGGGGCGTCGCACTTCGCCTCGGCGATCCGCGCGCTCAAGCGGGAAGCCCCGCGGACGACGGTGGAGGTGCTGATCCCCGACTTCCAGGGCGTAGAGGCGTCGCTTTCGGTGGTGGCCGAGGCGCGCCCGCACGTCGTCGCCCACAACCTCGAGACGGTGGAGCGGCTGACGCCCACGGTGCGCGATCGCCGGGCCACCTACCGCCAGTCGCTGCGGGTGCTGGAGTACCTGAAGGGGCGGCCGGAGAAGCTGTACACCAAGAGCTCGGTGATGATCGGCCTGGGCGAGACGGACGGGGAGCTGGAGGAGTGTTTCCGCGATCTGCGGACCGCCGGCGTGGACGTGCTGACGCTGGGCCAGTACCTGCAGCCGTCCCAGTACCACCTGCGGGTGGAGCGCTTCGTCACCCCCGAGCAGTTCGCCACGTACCAGCGCCTCGCGGAGTCGATGGGCTTCCTCTACGTCGCCTCCGGGCCGCTGGTGCGCTCCAGCTACCGCGCGGCGGAGTTCTTCATGAAGGGCCTGATGGAGCGCGAGCGCACCGCGGCCGCCGGGTAGAAAGCCCGCGACGGCCTCGCGCCGCTGCGGTACGAGGAGCCTCACACAATGGCGACCTTCGAGTTCAAGCTGCCGGATCTCGGCGAGGGCGTGGTGGAGGGGGAGATCGTCGCGTGGCTGGTCAAGCCCGGCGACGCGGTGAACGAGGATCAAGGCCTGGTCGAGCTGATGACCGACAAGGCCACCGTCACCGTGCCCAGCCCCAGGGCGGGGAAGGTGCTCAAGACGTACGGCGCGGTGGGCGAGATGGCGAAGGTGCACAAGCCGCTGGTGGACCTGGAGACCGCAGGCGGGGCCGCCGCGAGCGCTCCGGCGAAGTCGGGCAACGGCCACGCGGCGGCGACGAGCGCTCCGGCTCCGGCGGCGGCCCGTGCGACCGGGGCGCCCCCGGAGAAGGTGCTGGCCACGCCGGTGACGCGGCGGATGGCGCGCGAGCACCACCTCGATCTCGCGCAGGTGCCCGGGACGGGGCCGCAGGGCAGGGTGCTGAAGTCCGACGTGGAGGCCTTCCTCTCCTCGGGAGGACCGAAGGGCAACGCCGCCGGGTCCACCGCCCGCCCCGCGCAGTCGTGGGTGCCCCTGTCGTCCACCGCCGGCGATCAGCGGATCCCCATCCGCGGGCTGCGCAAGAAGATCGCCGAGAAGATGGTGAAGAGTAAGTTCACCGCGCCGCACTACGCCTTCGTCGAAGAGGTGGACGTGAGCGCGCTGGTCAGCCTGCGCGAGGTGATGAACGAGCGGCTCAAGCCGGAGGGGGTGAAGCTGTCCTTCCTGCCCTTCTTCGTGAAGGCCGTGTCCATGGCCTTCCGCCGCTTCCCGCAGGTCAACGCCAACATGGACGAGGCGGCGCAGGAGCTGATCGTCCGCGGGGAGCAGAACCTCGGCATCGCGGCGATGACCGAGCAGGGCCTGACGGTGCCGGTCCTCAGGCGCGCCGATCAGCGCGGCCTCAAGGACTTGAGCGCCGAGATCAACCGCCTGGCCAACGCCGCGCGCGATCAGAAGCTCAAGCTGGAAGAGCTGTCCGGCGGCACCTTCACCATCACCTCGCTGGGGCAGACGGGCGGCCTGTTCGCCACGCCGATCATCAACCACCCGGAGGTGGCGATCATGGGCGTGCACCGCATGCGCAAGCGCCCGCTGGTGGGCGAGAACGATCAGCTCGTCATTCGCCCGGTGATGAACTTCTCGTTCTGCTTCGATCACCGCGTCATCGACGGCGCCACCGGCGCGGACTTCGCGTACGAGGTGCTGCGCTACGTCGAGCAGCCCGGGCTGCTCATGCTCGATCTGCTCTGATCACACGCTGACGTCGCGGGCGCGCAGGTTGGTCAGCTTCTCCCAGAGCGTGGGCGTGAGCAGGAACCAGTACTGCACCTCACCGAAGGACAGGATGTCCCCGTTCTTCAGAATCGTCTCCTTCTTCAGGCGGATCGACGCGTTCAGGAAGGTGCCGTTGGTCGAGCCGGCGTCCTGAATGGTGCAGCGCTGGCTCTTTTCGTCCCACCGCAGCACCGCGTGCTGCTTCGAGACCGACGGATCGTCCAGCACCAGATCGCAGTCCGGCTGGCGGCCCACCGACAGCTCGTCCATGCCCTGCAGCGGAGGCAAGGTGGCCACCACCAGCTCGTCGAACTGGAAGAGCAGCGACAGCGCCCCCGAGGACATCGCCTCGGGCTTGGCCACCGCGGTGCGCTGCACGTTGATCGGCAGCCCCATTTGATCGGTGTCGGTGGCGCTCTTCGACGGCGGGCGCTGGATCAGCACGAAGGGGCCCAGCTGCTTGAAGAAGTCCTTCTCTTTCAGGCGGCTGGCGAGGGTGCGGAGCTCTTTCACGGACAACATGGCGCCTACCGTTTCTGAAAGCGGCCCGTCGTCAGCCGCTGGTGGAGGGTGCTGGTGCGCAGCATCAGGAAGCGGGCGTCACCGAAGGTCAGCTCGTCGCCGTCGTGGACGATCCCCATGCCCTCCACCGGCTGGCCGTTGAGCCGCGTGCCGTTGGAGCTGCCCAGATCCTCCACCGCCCAGGTCTTCGTGTTCCACGACAACCGCGCGTGGTGCTTGGAGACGGAAGGATCGTCCACCACCACGTCACAGTCGGGCAGGCGCCCCACCGTGAGCGACTCCGAGGTCGACTCCGGGGGCAGGGTGGCCACCATCAGATCGTCGAACTCGAAGAGCAGACCCAGATCGTCGCGGGGGGTGCCCTTCTTCACCGCCACGGTGCGCCTGGCCCCCAGGGCCAGGGCCCGCTGCTGGGTGACCTCGTCCGGCGGGCGCTGCACGAGGACGAAAGGGCCCAGCTGCCGCTCGAAGGCCTCGAGCGGCATGGTGGCGGCGACGCGGTGGAGCTCCATGACCGAGAGCATGCTCAAAAGGTAGACCCGAGCGGGCGCCTTTCGCTACTGTGCTGCGCTTTTCGCAGGAAGGATGCGTCCCATGAGTGACCGGTTCCCCATCACCCCCGCGGGCCTCAAGCGGCTCCAGGAAGAGCTCAAGCACCTCCAGTCCGTGGAGCGCCCGAAGATCGCCCAGGAGATCGAGGTGGCCCGCGCCCACGGCGATCTGCGCGAGAACGCCGAGTACCACGCCGCCAAGGAGAAGCAGGGGCACATCGAGGGGCGGATCATGGACCTCAACGGGTGGATCGCCAACGCTGAGGTGATCGACGTCTCCCGCTTCAAGGGGCAGGACACGGTCCTCTTCGGGGCCACCGTCGAGCTGATGGACGTGGAGAACGAGAAGAAGGTGTCCTACCGGATCGTCGGCGAGTTCGAGGCGGACCTGAAGAGGCGGTGGATCTCGGTGACCTCCCCGGTGGCGCGGGGCCTCATCGGCAAGAAGGTGGGCGAGGTGGCCATGGTCACCAGCCCCGGCGGCCAGCGCGAGTTCGAGATCCTCTCGGTCGCCTTCGAGGATGTCGGCTAGCGCGCATCCCCTGGAGGCGCTGCTCGGACCTTTGCGCTACGCGTGCGCCCGCGACTTCGCCAACCTGCACGCGGTGAAGGATCTGCGCACACCCGTCTCGGCGGCGGTGGAGCGCGCCCGGGGACAGCTCCGGCTCGATCGCCTCGCCCGCCTCGACGCCGCGCTGCCTCGCATCGACTCAGCGGACGACCAGGTTCGAAGGGCCGCCCTCTTCGAGGTGATCGCCGTGCTGCGGGAAGAGGGCCTCGGCGCCGACCTCCCCGTTGCGCCGCCCGAGGCGTCCCCGAAGCCCCCTCCCGCGCCGTCCCCGAAGGTGCTTCCTCCCGCCGGCACGGGCCGCGGCAAGAAGCAGGTGGCCCCGGCCCCCGAGCCGTCCGAGGCCGACGCGCCGGCGAAGATCCTGTCCATCGCCCCGGCGTCCGGTCCGCTCGCCACGCCGCTCAAGAGCGTGGGCTGGCGGCTCAACCCGCGCCTCGTCGGGCAGCTCAACAAGAAGGGCGTGCGGAAGGTGGGTGACGTCCTCTTCCTCCTGCCGCGCGTGTACGAGGATCGCCGCCAGCTCAAGAAGATCGCCCAGCTGCGCGCCGGTGAGCGCGCGACGATCCTCGCCGAGGTCCGCCGCGCCGAGGACGTCCACGGCCGGGGCAAGCGCCAGTTCCGCGCGGTGCTGGCCGACTCGAGCGGCTCGATCGCCGCGGTGCACTTCCAGTCCGGCGCGTGGCTGAAGGCGCGCTACCCGATCGGCAAGCGGCTGGTCGTCTCGGGCGAGGTGCGCCAGTCCACCTTCGGCTGGGAGATCCCCCACCCCGAGGTCGAGCCGGCCGACGACGTGGACTCCTCGCCGATCCACTTCAACCGGATCGTCCCGGTGTACCCGGGCTTCGAGCGCCACGAGCAGCGGGCCCTGCGCGAGCTCGCCTTCCGCGTGTCCGAGAAGTACGCCGACGCCATCGAGGAGCCCCTGCCCGAGGCCCTGCGCCTGCGCCTCGCGCTCCCCGGGCTGGCGGAGGCGATCCGCGTCATCCACTTCCCGCCGGGCGACGCGGCGGTGGCCGAGCTGGACGCGCACTCCTCCCGCGCCCACCAACGGCTGGCCTTCGACGAGCTCTTCTTCCTCCAGTTGGGCATGGCGCTGCGCCGGCAGGGCGTGAAGGTGCAGCCGGGCATCGGCTTCGACACCTCGGCCGGGCGGGTGGACGCCGCCGTGAAGCTGCTCCCCTTCACCCTCACCGGCGCGCAGGCACGGGTGGTGCAGCAGCTCGCCGCGGACATGGCCCGCAAGGAGCCGATGAACCGGCTCCTCCAGGGCGACGTGGGATCCGGCAAGACGGCGGTGGCGCTCGTCGCCGCGGCGGTCGCGGTGCAGGACGGCTACCAGGTGGCGGTGATGGCCCCCACCGAGATCCTCGCCGAGCAGCACTTCCGCACCTTCTCGAAATGGCTCGCGCCGCTGGGGCCGCCGGTGGCCCTGGTGACCGGCAGCGGCACCTCGCGCGTGAAGGCCACCGCCCGCCGGCAGGTCGCCGAGGGCACCGTGCGCGTCGCGGTGGGCACCCACGCGCTGATCCAGCAGTCCGTCGACTTCCAGCGCCTCGGCCTGGCGATCATCGACGAGCAGCACCGCTTCGGGGTGATCCAGCGGCACGCGCTGATGGCCAAGGGTACCCGGCCCGACGTGCTGGTGATGACGGCGACGCCCATTCCCCGCACCCTGGCGATGACCATGTACGGCGATCTCGACGTCTCGGTGATCGACGAGCTGCCCCCGGGCCGCACGCCGATCGAGACGCGCGTCTTCGTAGAGAAGGCCCGCCCGCGCGCGCTGGAGCTGATCGCCGGCGAGCTGCAGAAGGGCCACCAGGCCTACGTGATCTTCCCGCTGGTGGAGGAGTCCGAGAAGGTCGACCTGGCCGACGCCACCCAGGGCGCGCAGCGCATGCAGGCCGAGTTCCCCACCGCCCGCGTGGGGCTGCTGCACGGCCGGATGAAGCAGGACGAGAAGGACAGGGTGATGGGGCAGTTCCGCCGGCACGAGCTGGATCTGCTCGTGTCCACCACGGTGGTGGAGGTGGGCGTGGACGTGCCCAACGCCTCGGTGATGGTGATCGAGCACGCCGAGCGCTTCGGGCTGTCTCAGCTGCACCAACTGCGCGGCCGGGTGGGGCGGGGCGCGGCGAAGTCGTACTGCGTGCTGCTGACCGGCTACGCGCTGTCGGACGAGGCGGTGGAGCGGCTCCAGGTGATGGAGCAGAGCACCGACGGCTTCGTGATCGCCGAGCGGGATCTGGAGATCCGCGGCCCCGGCGAGTTCCTCGGCACGCGGCAGAGCGGCCTGCCCGAGCTGGCGGTGGCCAACCTGGCGCGCGATCAGGCGCTGCTCGCCCGCGCCCAGCAGGAGGCCCGGGCCATCGTGGAGCGCGATCCCCGCCTGTCCGCCCCGGAGCACCTGCGGCTGGTGCGCGCCCTGGAGGAGCGGTGGGAAGGCCGGCTCAAGCTGGCGCAGGTCGGCTGATCCCGGCTGCTGCTGCTACACTGACTCGGTCATGAAATGCCCCGTCTGCGATCATGAGCAGGCCTTCGGACTGGAGTGCGACGTGTGCGGGAAGGAGCTGGGCGGGCTGGGCGCGCTCGGGCCTCCGCCGGTGGCCATTACGCCGGTGGAGGGCCTGGAGGCCACCATTCCTGGGCGGGTGGGCGAGGTGCTCGTGGAGCGGCTGGGCGACCTGGAGTCCACCCGGAGCCCCGACGTGCAGGTGGCCGTGCAGGCGATGCCCGACGTGGAGCAGAACCGCGCCGCCCCCGTAGGAGAGGTGCCGGTGGAGCGCGTCGAGCTCACGGTGGACCGCGTCCCAGACGACGGGATCCGCGTGGCGCTCCCCTCGGGGCCGATCACCTGCCGCTACTGCCGCAACGTGCAGGCCACCGGCAGCCTCTGCGAGCGCTGCGGCATGCGCCTGCCCCTGGCGATCATCGTCCCCCAGGCGCCGGGCGCCCCGAAGAAGGCCGAGCCCGCCCACGCGCGCTGCCGTGCCTGTGGCGCCCCCGCCACCGCCGGGGAGCGCTGCGGCGACTGCGGGCAGCAGGTCCCCTTCCCGGAATGACGCTTGCCGCACCGTCCCGCGTGCGTGCTAAGGCGCCGCTCCATGATGGACGCCGCCGATCCCTCCACCCTGCGCGCCGAGCACGATCAACTGATGTCGAAGCTGTCGAGCCGCCGCAGCACCGGGTGCTTCGCCCACGCCTCGATCAGCGCCTTCGTGGGGCTGATCTTCGCCGGCGCCGCGGGCAAGCTGTACTGGGACACCGCGGCGCGTCACGAGGAGTGGGTGCTGGCGAGCGCGCTCCTGGGCCTTGGCCTGTTGGGCTACGGCCTGGTGCAGTACCTCCGCGGCCGCGCCGCCCTGGCGCACGAGGTGCAGGAATTCCACCGCCTGAGCGCCCTGCGCCGCTCGCTGGGAATCGACGATCCCGCCGCGATGCTGCCCAGATGAGCCGCGGCCGCTTCATCGTGCTGGAGGGCCTCGACGGCGCCGGCACCACCACCCAGTGCGCCGCCATCGCCCGGGTCTTCCAGCGCGAAGGCGTCCGGGTGCACGTCACCATGGAGCCGTCGCCCGGGCCTGTAGGCTCGCTGATCCGCCAGGCGCTCACCACGCGGGTGGGCTTGCCCGGGGGCGCGTCCCCGCTGACGCCCGAGACGATGGCGCTGCTCTTCGCCGCCGATCGCGTCGATCACCTCGCCGCGGAGGTGGAGCCCGCCCTGGCCGAAGGCGCGCTGGTGCTGTCTGATCGCTACCTGTTGTCCTCGCTCGCTTACCAGGGCGCGCAGGTGGGGCGCGACTGGGTGAGGCAGCTCAACGCCCGGGCGCGCCAGCCGGATCTGACGCTCTTCCTGCGGGTGGACGCGGAGGTGGCGGCGTGCCGGCGCGAGTCGCGGGGCGGCCGGCCGGAGCTGTACGAGGCGGCGGCCGTGCAGCGGCGCACCGCGGCGTCGTACCAGAAGGCGATCGCGCTGCGCCGGCGCGCCGGAGAGAAGGTCCTGATCATCGACGGCAACGCCCCTCCGGATCAGGTGACGGCGGCCTGCGTCGAGGCGATCCGCGGGCTCGAGGGCCGACGGCGATGAGCGCCTGCGCCGCGTTGATCATCGGCAACGAGGTGCTGAGCGCCAAGATCGTCGATCAGAACGGCCCGCACCTGATCGCCCGGCTCCGCGAGCACGGCGCCACGCTGACGACCCTCCAGGTGGTCCCCGACGACGTGGACGCGATCGTCGAGGCGCTCACCCTGGCCCGGAAGCGGGCGCGCTTCGTGATCACCAGCGGCGGGGTGGGCCCGACGCACGACGACGTGACGGTGCGGGCGGTGGCGCTGGCGCTCGGGCGTAGGGTGGTGCGCCTGCCGGAGATGGTGGACATCCTCCAGCGCGCGCACGCCGGGGAGCAGGTGCCCGACGCGGCGCTGCGCATGGCCGAGGCCCCCGAGGGCAGCGAGCTGATCGCCATGGGCGACACCCGCTTCCCCGTCCTCCTCTGCGATCGCGTCTTCCTGCTGCCGGGGGTGCCCCAGTACTTCCGCGCCCAACTGGAGGCGGTGCTGCCGCGCATCCCACCGGAGCCGGTGACGCTCCAGGTGCTCTTCGTCGATCTGGGCGAGCCGGAGCTGGCGCCGATCCTCGATCGGGTGGCCCTGGCGCTGCCGCACGTGGCCTTCGGCAGCTACCCTGTCTTCGAGAAGGACGCCGGCTACCGGGTGAAGCTCACCGTCGAGCACCGCCTGGTGGCCGAGGTGTCCGCCGCGGTGGGGCGCCTGCTGGCCGAGCTGCCCGGCGGCTCGATCGTCCGCCGTGGCTGAAGGCTGATTTCAGCCCAGCGCGATCCCCAGCCGCTGGCGCAGCCGGAAGAAGTCGTCGCTCACCGCGAAGGCGATCATCTCCCTCAAGTCGGGCCGCTGCGAGACGATGGCCGCCACCGCCTCGGCGCTCTCCGGGCGGGGCTGGTTGGGCACGGCTTCCTCGCGCACCACCAGGCCCAGCGCGGCGTTCAAGTCCGCCGCCACCAGCAGCCCGGCGCGATCGGCCGAGAACATCAGCCCCTGCACCACCGCCTCCAGGTTCGCCGCCTTGGCGCCCGCGACCGCCTGGGCCGGCTCCTCCAGCAGCTTGATCGCCTTTCGACTGTAGGCCTTGCGCAGCTGCCTGGAGTGCTCCTCGCTGCGCCGCCCCAGCCCCTCCCACTCGGGGAGGTGGATGCGCACCGAGTTGCCCAGCACGTCCGCCAATTCACCCGGGGACAGTTTGCGCAGCAGCGCTGTCTTGTCGAGCAGGCCCAGGGCCGCCCGTCCGTAGAGGAAGCGCTGCTCGCGGATGTTGAAGCGCCGCACCACGTCCGGCCCCACGCATACCGACAAGGGCTCGGTCGTCTCCAGGAAGACGAGCCCACGCTTGGCCTGGTAGGCGTCGAACTCCTCCACGCCGAACAGGCTCGTCACCGCCTGGATCGCCCTGTACACGGCGTGATCGCTCTTCAGCCGATCGCCCTTGCGGTCGATGCCCAGGGCATCGAGCTGGGGCGGGTTCAGCTTGACGAACTGATCGCCCACCGCGCGCAGCACGTCCACCACCGGGTGCCGGGCGAAGGGGTGGTGGAGCGACGCGAGATCCGCCGGCGCCAGGGTGCCGCGGAACTCGTTGCCCAGGCGGTTGCGGCCGTCGGTGTAGAAGGCCGTCTCGGTGTCGCTGGCGCCCTTCAAGAAGGCGAGGATCGACGCCGCGCAGAAGGCCTTGTCCAATTGGCGCATCGACTCCCACATGCGGAAGAGCGCGTGCAGGCTCTCGACGCGGGTGGGCTCCAGCTTGAGGAGGTTTCTGTGCGTCTCGATCGCCAGCGCCATCGAGGCGGTGTCCCGGCTGTAGAGATCGGCCAGGGCCACCAGCGCGGGGACGTGGCTCGCGTCGACCTCCAGGACCTGCCGGTAGGAGGTGACCGCCCGCTGGGGATCGTTCAAGGACCGCGCGTAGAGCGCGCCGATGCGCATCTTCAGCGCCACCGCCTTCTTGAGATCGGAGGCCTGCTGGGCCTGCTGCTCGAGCATCACCACCAGGTCGCCCAGCGCGCCGGTGCGCTCGTAGAGGATCGCCAGGCGATCGAGCGTCGCCGAGTCCCCGGGGGCCAGCTCCAGCGCGCGCCGGTACAGGCCCACGGCCTGGGCGACGTCCCCGAAGCCCTCGTCGACGATCCGCGCCAGGCTGAGCGTATTCTTGGCGCGGGCCGCGGGGGTGGGATCGACCTCCAGCAGGCGCTTCAGGCACTCCGCGGCGCCCGTCCAGTTGCGCGCCCCGATGTGGATCAGCGCCAGGCGATCGAGCGCCTCCACGCTGCCGGGCTCGCTGGCCAGGGCCGTCTGCAGGTGGGCCGCGGCGCGGGTCTGATCGCCGAGCTGATCGTTGTAGAGCGCGCCCAGCTTCAAGTGGATGCGGGCCAAGAGCCTCGGATCGCCGCCCTGCTGCACGCGCACCGCCCAGGCCGAGGCGGCCTCGACGAAGTCCTGCGCCTCCAGGGCCAGGGTCCCCTTCAGCTCCAGCGCCTCGGGGTGGGTCGGCTGCGCCAGCAGCGCCTTGTCCAGCAGGGCCGAGGCGCGCGCGCGATCCTTCAGGTTGTCCACCGCCAGGCGGGCGCCCTCGAAGAACTCCCGGGCGGCGGTGGCCGGATCCTTCTGGGCGTTCTTCGCGTCGCCGCGCTTCTCGTGCAGGGCCACCAGATCGGCGGCGCCGCCGCGGTGCGCCAGCAGCTCCTCCAGCAACTGGCCGGCCTCGGGGTGCAGCGGATCGCGCTCGAGGATCCGCTGCAAGAGCCCGGCGGCCAGATCCTCGTCGCGCTCCAGCTCCTTCGCCACGCGCGCGGCGTCGAGCAGGGCCTGGGTGGCCAGGGCCGCGTCCCGGGCCGTCTTCGCGATCGTGTCCAGCGCCTCGCGGGCCTTCGCGTGGCGGCCCAGCTTCGAGTAGCAGCGCACCTGGCCCTGGAGCGCGGGGAAGAGATCGGGCGCGGACTGGAGCGCCGCTTCGTAGGCGGTGAGCGCCGCCTGGAGATCGCCACGCCGGGTCTCGTGAAGCTCGCCGATCCGCAGGAGCAGCTGGAGCAGATCGGCCGCGTCGGTGGTGCTGGCCCGGCGCCGCTCGTAGAGCTCGATGAGGCCCACCGCGTCGCCTGCCTTTTGCAGGGCGCGCTCCAGCACCAGGCCCAGCGCCTCGTCGGTGGGATCCGCCAGGTACGCCGCCTTGAGCTGGGTGAGCACCTCGGCGGAGGGCGGGGCGCTGGAATCGCCGGCCTCCAGGCTGGACAGCTTGATCGCCGCGGACAGCTTGGGGTCGCCGATCGCCTCGGCCACCTTCATGCGCAGCTCGGCGCGCTTCACCTTGTCGTTGGCCCGCACCCGCTCGAGCAGCCGCAGGGCCTGCAGGTTGTTGGCGTCGAGGTTGAGGGCGCTCTCGCAGCAGGTGGCGGCGCGAGCGGGCTCGTTCAAGCGATCGAGGTAGAGGCGGGCGAGGCGGATCCACGCGGCGACGCGGGCGGCCTCGGTGCCCACCTGGGCCTGGCGATCGAGCAGGACGATCAGCTCCTTCACGTCGTCGCGGGCGGTGAGCAGCCGCTCGAGCTGCTGGAGCGCGGTGGTGTGGTTGGGCGCCAGGCGCAGCACCTCCTGGTAGCCCTCGATCGCGTTCTGCGGCTTCTTGAGCTGGTCCTCCCAGATCGCCGCGGCCTGGAACATGGCGTTGGCGCGCTCGGTCGGGTCCGATCTGTTGGCGGCCTCGGCGCGCAGGATCTCGATCAGGCTCTCCCACTCCCCCTGGGCGCGGTAGATGCGGGCCAGCGCGCGCAGGGCGGGGAAGTAGTTGGGCGCCAGCGTCAGCACCTCGCGGTACGCGCTGATCGCCTCGTTGTCATTCTTCAGCTTCTGCTCGTACAGCTCGCCGATCTTCTGAGTGAGCGAGGCCGCCTGATCGGTGCTGGGGGCGATTTCCGCCTCCGAGCGGTACATGCGGATCAACGCCTCCCAGCGGCCGTCCTGGCCGTAGAGCCGGCCCAGGGCGCGCAGCGCGGGGAGGTAGGTGGGGGACAACTGCAGCACCCGCTCCCACGCCCCGATGGCCCCGGCGCGGTCCTTGACGTGCTCCTCGATGATCTCGGCGCTGCGGTGGGCGAGGGAGACGATCTGCTTGGTGTCGCTGGCCAGGCGCGTCTCGCGCTCGTTGAGATCGAGCAGCTCCTGCCAGCTGGCGGCGCGCTCGTAGAGCCGGCCCAGGTTGCGCATGGTGGCCAGGTGATCGGGCGCGATGTCCAGCACGCGCTTCAAGCAGTCGATGGACGAGGCGAGGTCGCCGAGGCGATCCTCGTGCAGCGCGGCCATCTTGTTCAGCGTGGAGATCTGCTGCTCGAGGTCGGTGGTCTGCAGCAGATCCTGCTCGTACATCGCCACCAGCTCGTTCCAGCGGGACAGCTTCTCGTAGAGGCGGGTGAGCGCCTTCTGCGCGGGGAGGAAGCCGGGGGAGAGCTGCAGGCACTGGTTGTAGCGGGCGATCGCCTCCTCCACCTTGCCCAGCCGCTCCTCCAGCGTCTCGGCGGCCTTGTACAGGCGCGACGCCTTCTGCCTGGCGTCCTCGGTGGCGGCGGCCTCGGCTTCGTACGTCTCGAAGAGGCCCTGCCAGTTGCCGGCGCGGTAGTGGAGGCGCCCCAGGCCGGCCAGCGAGCCGCTGTGGCCCGCCACCCGGTTCAAGATGGCGTGGTAGCGCCCGGCGGCGTCGGCGTCGCGATTGAGCTGCTCGTAGAGGGAGGCGAGGCGCAGGTTGATGGCGACGAACTCGCTTTCCTCGGTGTTGACGTTGACCCACGCCAGCAGCACGTCGGCCAGCTCCTGGAAGTGGCCCTCGCCTTCGTAGCTGCGGGCGAGCTCGGAGAGGATCAGCGGGTCGTTCGGGCTGACGCGGCGGGCGGCGAGCAGCGCGGCCAGGGCGTCCTCGGGCCGGCCGAGGCGCTCGTACGTCTTGCTGATCTGCAGGAAGGTGGGGGCGGCGTCCTTGCCCTGCGCCTCGGCCTGGGCGGCGAGGGCGGCCAGCTCTTCGTCGACGGTGCCTTCCCGCTGGGCGACGCGCTTGATCGCCGAGATGAGCTGCGGATCGCGGCGCTCGAGGGCGAAGGCCTCGCGGAACAGCGCGCTGGCCTCCTCGGGGCGCTTCAGCCGGTCCTCCAGCAACAGGCCGGCGGAGGTGAGGTACGTGGCGCGCACGTGATCCTCGGTCACCGAGCGCGCGAGCAGCTGGTACACCTTGACCAGCGCCTCGTAGTCGGCCTTCTCGCTGTAGACCTGCTCGAGCTGGACCAGCAGCGTCACGTCCTCGGGCTCGAGCTCCAGGCACTGCTTCCAGGCGGCCAGCGCGTCGGCCTCACGGGACAGGCGCTGCTCCAGCACCGTGCCCTTCTCGAAGAGCAGCGCGGCGCGGGCCCGGCGCGCGTCGGTGGCGGCCAGCTCGGCGTCGATGAGCTGCACCACCATCACCCAGTTGCCCACTTCGCCGAAGAGGCGGCGCGCGGCGCGGATGTTGGCGAGGAAGCGCGGGGCCAGCTTGAAGGCGCTCTGGTAGGCGACGGCGGCGTTGCGCGGGTGCTTGAGAGGCGCTTCCCACAAGAGGCCGATCTCGTGGAAGAGCAGGGCGGCGGCGGTGACGGCGCCGAGCGCCCGGGCCTCCTTCTCCAGCGCGGCGATGCGCGCCTTCGCCTCGTCCTCCGAGGCGGTCGCCGGCTGCGACGACGGCTCCGGAACGGGGATGGCGGGGATGGCGGTCGACAGCGTCCGGGGGTAGTCGCGCGAATCGCTCACGACCGCGCTTCGTAGCACGCGCGTCTCACCGTCGCGAGGAGTTCCCCGGACTGGAGCAGCGACGTGACCGACGCGATGTCCTTGTGCAGTTCCCGATCGGTGGCCATGTGCGGGACGCGCGATCGCACCAACTCGTACGCGGCCTGCACCCCTCGGCCTGCCTTCACCGGCGCGCGGAAGTCGAGCGCCTGTGACGCCACGAGGATCTCGATCGCCGCCACGTGCCGCGCGTGCTCCACCACCTGCCGGGCCTTGAGCGCCGCGGTCATCCCCATCGAGACGTGATCCTCCCGGCCCGCGGAGGAAGGAATGGAGTCCACCGACGCCGGGTGACAGAGGATGCGTGACTCCGCCACCAGCGCCGCCGCCGTCACCTGGGCGATCATGAAGCCCGAGTTGAGCCCCGACTGCTTCGCGAGGAAGGGCGGCAGGCCGGACAGCGAAGGGTTCACCATCTGCTCGACGCGGCGCTCGGAGATCGACGAGAGCTGCGTGAGCGCCATCGCCAGCACGTCCAGCGCCAGCGACACCGGCTGCCCGTGGAAGTTGCCCGCGCTGACGATGTCCGACAGTTCGGCGAAGACCAGCGGGTTGTCGGTGCCCGCGTTCACCTCGGTCTCGAGGATCCGCCGGCAGAAGGACAGCCCTTCCCGCGCCGCGCCGTGCACCTGCGGCATGCAGCGCAGCGAGTAGGGATCCTGCACCTTGTCGCAGTCCACGTGCGTCTTCACCAGCTCGCTGCCCTCGAGCAGCGCGCGCAGGTGGGCGCTGACCAAACCGTGCCCGGGGTGGGGGCGCACCGCGTGGACGTCGGCCCGGAAGGGGACGTGGCTGCCCAGCAGGCCCTCCACCGTCATCGCCCCGGCGAGATCGAACAGCGCCGCCAGCTCCTCGGCCATCAGCAACGCCGGCGCGCCCACCGCGCACATCGCCTGGGTGCCGTTGACCAGGGTGAGGCCTTCCTTGGCCTCCAGCACCACCGGGGCGAGGCCCGCGCGGCTGAGCGCCTCACGCCCGGACAGCCGCTGCCCGTCGAACCACGCCTCGCCTTCGCCGATGAAGACGAGCGCCAGGTGGGCCAGCGGCGCGAGATCTCCGGACGCGCCCACGCTGCCGCGCTCCGGCACCACCGGGATGACGCCGCGGTTGAGCATCTGCAGGCCCAGGTCCAGCGTGGACGAGCGCACCCCCGAGAAGCCCTTCGCCAGCACGTTGCAGCGCAGCAGGAGCAGCGCCCGCGCCTCCACCAGGGACAGCGGCTGCCCCACGCCCGCCGCGTGGCTGACGATCAGGTTCCGCTGCAGATCCCGCAGATCCTTCTTGTCGATCCGCACCTCGGCCAGGGTGCCGAAGCCGGTGTTGATCCCGTACGCCGGCTCATCGCCCGCGGCGACGCGATCCACCAGCGCCCGCGCCGCGTCCACCCGCTGGCGGGCCTCCGCCTTGAGCTCCACCGGCCGGTTGCGCTCCGCCACGTCCCGGATCGCCTCGAGAGACAACGTGTTGCCGTCGATCACCAGCGCGCTCATGGTCGCGCTCTATCCGCCACGGCGTGCACGGTGGCAAGTCGCGCGCGAGTGACGCAATGCGACAAGGCCATCGACGGCGGCGCGGGGCCTGCGCTATCAGCCGCCCCGCATGGCGTTGATCGTCCAGAAGTACGGTGGCACCTCGGTCGGGGACATCGGCCGGATCAAGAACGTGGCGCGGAAGGCCATCGCGGCGCAGCGCGAGGGGCACAAGGTGGTGGTGGTCGTCTCGGCGATGAGCGGCGAGACGAACCGGCTGCTCAAGCTGGTCGGCGAGCTCACCGAGCGGCCCAACGAGCGGGAGCAGGACGTAGTGGTGGCCACCGGGGAGCAGGTCACCATCGGGCTGACGGCGATCGCCCTCGGCGCGGCAGGCGGGCGAGCACGCAGCTTCATGGGGCACCAGTGCCGGATCGTCACCGACTCGACGTTCTCCAAGGCGCGGATCAAGCGCATCGACGCCGACGCCATCTACGCCTCGCTCGATCGCGCAGAGATCGCGGTGATCGCCGGCTTCCAGGGCGTGGACGAGGACGGGAACATCACCACCCTGGGGCGGGGCGGCTCGGACACCACCGCGGTGGCGATCGCCGCGGCGATCAAGGCCGACGCCTGCGAGATCTACACCGACGTCGACGGCGTCTACACCACGGATCCCAACGTGTGCCGCGCCGCGAGGAAGCTCGATCGGGTGAGCTACGAGGAGATGCTGGAGCTCGCCAGCGTGGGCGCCAAGGTCCTGCAGATCCGCTCGGTGGAGCTCGCCATGAAGTACCAGGTGCCCCTGTGGGTGAAGTCGTCCTTCACCGACGATCCCGGCACCCTGGTCTGTGAGGAGGACGCAGCGATGGAAGACGTGTTGGTCAGCGGGGTGGCCCTGGATCGCAACGAAGTGCGGGTGTCGATCTCCCGCGTGCCGGACGCGCCGGGCGTGGCCGCGCGCATCTTCGGGGCGCTCGATCAGAAGGCGATCAGCGTGGACGTGATCGTCCAGGCGCCGCCGGTGGACGGGAAGACGGATCTCACCTTCACCGTGGGCAAGGCTGATCTGGTCAAGACGAAGGACGTGATCGACCACCTGGTGCCCGAGATCCAGGCGGGCGGGGTGCAGGTCGACGAGGAGTGCTGCAAGGTGTCCATCGTCGGGGTGGGCATGCGCACCCACTCGGGCGTCGCCGCGCGCATGTTCAAGACGCTCTACAAGGAAGGCATCAACATCCTCGCGATCTCCACCTCGGAGATCCGCGTCTCCTGCCTCATCCCGCCGAAGTATGCGGAGCTGGCGGTGCGGGCCCTGCACACCGAGTTCGGACTCGACCAGGCCGCCTGATGCCGCAGCGGGCGTTGGCCGTCGTCCTTCTCGCGGCGCTGCTGCTCGCCGTGGCGGCGTGGTGGCGCTGGCCGTCGAACGCCGCGGCCCTCGACTGCCCGGACGGGCAGGTTTCGCTCGATGACGGCGGCGTGGCGCGGTGTGGCTCCGGGGCGCCGTTGCCCGCGGGCCAGGCGCTCACCGTGGGACAGAAGCTCGACTTGAACGCGGTCACCGCCGAGGACCTCGCGCTGCTCCCCGGCGTCGGGCCCGAGTTGGCGAGGACGCTCGTCGATGAGCGGACGCGGCTGGGCGGCTTCACCTCGTGGGATCAGGTCGACGCCGTGTCGGGAGTGGGTCCGGCGCGACTGGAAACGCTGCAACAAGCCTGTGCGCTGGGGCCGCACTGACGGGGGCCTGTGCTAGAACAGCCGGGTGCTGATTTCGTGCGAGAAGTGCTCGACGACCTATGTCCTTGACGACGCACTGATCCCAGCGCAGGGCGCGCCCGTTCAGTGCACCCGCTGCAACCACGTCTTCACCGCCCGGCTGCCGAGCAAGGATCTCGCCTCGACTCTGCCCGGCCCCCCCAACTGGGACGCAGGGAAGAAGCCGGGTAGCTCCACGGTGGTCTTCGGCCAGGCCGCGGTCCCCGGCCCTGCTGCCCCGCCGCAGGCCAGCCAGACGATGGCCTTCGGAGCTGTCAGCGCCCCCAGCGGCGCTCCCCCCGCGGGCAAGCAGACGATGGTGTTCGGCGCGCCCGGGGCCGCCGCGCCCCCGTCGGGCCCCCCCGGCAAGCAGACGATGGTGTTCGGGGCCGCCGCGTCGCCGTCGGCGCCTCCCGGTAAGCAGACGATGGTGTTCGGGGCCGCCGCGCCGCCCGCGGCCCCTCCCGGCAAGCAGACGATGGTGTTCGGCGCACCAGCGCCAGGCAGCGCTCCCGTGGCGGCGTCCTCTGCCGGCAAGCAGACGATGGTATTCGGCGCCCCTTCTGCGCCTCCGCCCCCCGCTGGGCCTGCCAGCAAACAGACGATGGTCTTCGGGGCAGTCCCTCCAGCGCAGAGCGCCCCCGCCCAGCCCGCGAAGAACCAGACGATGATGTTCGGCCGTGTCCCGGGCGGCGCTGCGCCGAAGGTCACCTCTGCTGCTCCTGGGGGTGAGGAGCCGAAGGAGCGCTCCGAGAGCACCGTCCGCGTCGATCTCGAGGCGATGATGCGCGGCCAGGGCGCGGAGGACTTCGACGCCGTCCAGGCGCGGCACGATCGCACCCAGCGCTACGCGATGGCGCAGTCCCCCCCCACCGCGCCCACGGGGAGCCCCGAGTCCGTCGAGGCGCGCCACGACCGCACCCAGCTCTTCGCCATGACGTCGCAGCAGGAGACGACCAAGCCCGACGCCAACGCGGCCCCCCAGCCCGAGCTCGGCAAGCGGATGGGCGACACCACGCTGCCCCCCGGCTTCGCCGAGATGCCCACCCTGGAGCCCGACGCCCACCCTCCGCCCGCCGCGGCCTCGGGGCCGCTGCACCAGACGCTCGTCTTCGGGGCGCAGGGCGGGCGCGCGCAGGTCTCCACCGATCCCGGCCTCGACCCTCCGGGCGTCCGGGTGCTGCTCGAGCCGGGGATGGTGACGCCGCCGGAAGCGGCCGCCTCCAGCCCCGAGCCGATCGCCACCACGCTGCCCAACCTGGCGCCGATCGAGCGCGGGCAGGAGCTGCCCCCCCTGCGCGTCGATCTCCCGCCGGAGCCCAGCTTCCCCACCTCGTCATCGCTCCCGCCGCAGGCCTCGGCGCCCGAAGACGAGGCGATGGCCGAGCTGCGCGCCAGCTCCAGCCGGCGCACGGCGATCGCCGTGGTGATCTTCCTGGTCATCGCGCTGGGGCTGGGCCTGGCCGTCCTCTGGCACCTCTTCGGCCGCTCGCTGCTGGGAGGAGACGGAAACGCCGAGGTGCTGGCGAAGACGGAGCAGGCCGTCGCTCGGCTGCGCATGGATGATCGCGACTCGCGCACCGGGGCGATCCGCGACCTGGAGGCCGTGCTGGCCGTAGCTCCCGACCTGGTGGAGGCCCGCGCCGGCCTGGTGATGGCGCTCGCCTTCGCCTACGACGACGAGGGCGTCTGGGCCACGACGTACGCGGAGCAAGCCCGCCATGGGCGCGTGAAGGCGAGCGCAGCAGAAGAAGCTCAAGCCCGCCGCAAAGCCGCCGAGCAGCAGCTCCAGCCCGAGCTGGAGAAGCTGCAGATCAAGCTGAGGGAGCTCCCGGCCGGGACGCCCGAGTCCCAGGCTGCGCTGCGCGCCCTCGCGGTGGCCTTCGGGGCGCTGGGAGACGCGCGGGCCCTGGAGCTGGCCGAGCAGCACCACCAGCGCACCTCCACGCCCGACGACTGGGCCGATCTCGCCGTCCCCGAGTACCAGGCGACGCGGGGGGCCGATCCCTCCGAGGCGCTCAAGCTGCTGGACGAGGTCGGCCGCCGAAAGTCCAACAGCACCTTCTTCCGCGTGCTGGTCCTCAAGGCGCGGTTGCACGACAAGCTGGGCGAGAAGGCACCTGCCGAGGAGGCCCTGCACACCGTCACCACGCTCAACTCGAAGCACGAGCTCGCGGCCGCCATGCTGGACGCGCTGCGTCCCACGCCCCCGCCCGGGGGCCCCGGAAAGCCCGGGAAGCCCGTCGAATCCGAGGAAGGAGGCGGGAAGCGCTCAGCGGCCCGCGAATCGGGACTCGACGGGAAGTAGGGTGGCGTAACCCGCGAACAGCTCGGCGGTCAGGCGAGGTTTGGCTCCCGGTCCGCCGGCGCGCAGCCAGTCGTTGACCCGCCGCCCGCCCGGCGTGGTGGCCTTGTCGCGGTGGGCGAGGTTCATGCGGTAGCGGACGACGCCTCGCGCGACCCGGTGGATGACGATCACCGTGCCGTCGTCCTCGAGCGACTCCACCAGCCCCACGTGGGTCAGCCCGTCGTTGTCGCGCCCGTCGCGGTTGAGATCGTACGTCTCGCGGAAGAAGACCAGGTCTCCCGCCACCGGGTGTCCGCCGGTGTAGATGCGGCCGTGGCGCGCCGCGAAGCGCCAGATCGCGGTGACGCCGTTGTCGCCGGGCTCGGCCGCGCTCATCAGATCGACGCCCGCCTGCGTGTACGCCGCGCGCACCAGCCCGGTGCAGTCGTCACCGAAGCGCTGCCCGTTGACGACGATCTTCCGCTTCCCCACCAGCCGCTGGGCCGTGGAGAGCGCCGTGTCGCGCGCCCCGGGGCTCACCGGCAGCGGCGTGGACGCTGCCTCGGCGTCGGGGACCAGACGTGGGGCAGCGGGGCGGGTGAAGGGCTCGTACGCGTCGGCGAGGAGCCGGCGTGCGCCGGCCGGAGCGCCGGTCGCGCAGGCGGACAGCAGGGCGGCGAGGGAGACGGAGAGGAGGCAGCGGGCCAGCGGGGAGCGCAACATGCTCCAACAGCGTCCTTCAACCAGCGCTCCCGTCAAAAAGCCGGCCGGGGTAAAGGGCTGTTCGCCCGTGCGCCTGCTCCTCTTCCCTGCCGCCCTCGCGCTCGCCCTGCTGGGGTGCCGTGATCCCGCGTACACGATGGCCTCGAAGCGAGACACGGTGGAGGCCTGGCGGGAATTCATCCTTCAGAACCCGAAGGACGAGCACCTGGAGGACGCGAGGGATCGCCTGGCGGAGCTCGAGCTGATCGAAGCCCAGAAGGTGCACTCGGTGGTGGCCTACAAGCGCTTCCTCGAGGAGTTCGGCGACACCGACTCCGCGCCCGCCGCGAAGAAGCTGCTCGAGTCGTTGCGCTTCAACGCGGCGATGGAGAAGGGCACCGCCCAGGCGCTGCGGCAGTTCCTCCGCGATCACCCCGGTGGGACGCACCGCGCGGAGGTGGAGAAGAAGCTGGCCGAGCTGGAGATGAGGGAGGTGCTGGCGGGGGACGATCTCAAGGCGCTCGCGGCGGTGACGGCGGGGCACCCCGAGGATCCCCGCGCCGAGGCCGCCGCGCTCAAGCTGGACGACGTGGCGTTCGCCGAAGCGCGCTCCGCCGGGGGATGGATGGCGTACCTCGCCGACTTCCCGGCCGGGCGGCACCGGGACGAGGCGAGGGTTCGGCTGTTGTCGCTCGAGCTCGACGGGCTGCTCGTCTCCGGCGATCTGAAGACGGCGCGGGCGCTGGCGGCGAAGTCCCCCTTGGCGAAAGAGCTCGAGGATCTGCCGGCGCGCTTCAAGCGGGCCGAGGCGGTGGAGGCCCTGGAGCGCTCCAGGGACGAGCGGATCCGCCGGGCGTTGCCTTCGTACATGCTGCGCTCGCTGGACGACCTGGTGAAGTCGCTGCAGGCGCACGATCCGATGGATCGCTGGCAGGCGGCGGAGGAGCTGGGCTTCCACGTCTCGGTGCACGCGCTGGATCCGCTGCTGGAGGCGTTCCGAACCGGGCGGCTGCCGCTGATCCGCCTCCAGGCCTTCGTCAGTCTCGGCCGGGTGCTGCGCGCGCTGCCCCGTCCGGTGGCCGAGTACGAGGTGGCGGCGCGGGTGAGCCGGCTCAAGGAGCAGGCGAGCGACGCGCAGTTGCAGTTGACGATCGCCGCGCTGCTCGACCTCACCGGGCAGCTCGATCGCGCCGCGTCCGAGTACCAGAAGGCGTGGGACACCAACGTGCCCGATCCGGTGGTGCTGCAGCGCTGGGCGGACCTGCGCCTCGAGCGCCGGCAGTTCTTCTCGGCGGCGGTGGCGGCGCGGCAGCTCGGCCTGTGGGCAGCGGAGGTGCTGGCGGCGCAGGGACCGGTGGGGCCGACCAACGCGCTGGCCGCGTCGCGGGAGCTCTGCTCGGCGCTGACGGCCGCGCGGCGGGCAGAGGAGGTGATCGCGCTGGCCTCGAAGGAGAAGACCGAGTTCCCCGAGGATCTCGAGCAGTTCCTCGTGCGCGCGCGGGAGGTGCGGCGCCTGGCGGAGGCGAAGCTGCGCGACGCCGAGCTGCAGCTCTTGGCGCTGGACGAGCGGGCCCGGAGGTGCGGGGACTCCCGGGTGACGGATCGCATGGCCGAGGGCAAGAAGACGCGGCTGGCGGCGCTGGGCGACCTGGCGGCGAAGCCCCCGAAGGAGTGGCCGCTGATCCGCGAGGTCGCCATCGAGCGCGATCCCGAGCCGGCGGTCCGGGAAGCAGCGCGCGGCGCCTCGAGGTGATCTCCGGGCGAGGCGCGCGGCCCTACGCGATCCCCGCGAAGAAGAAGCGGCAGATGAAGAGCGCGCCCAGGGGCCCGAGGACGTCCGCCACCACGCACGCCGCCAGGGCGTGGCGCACCGCGCGGACCTGCACCACCCCGAAGTACAGCGCCAGCACGTAGAAGGTCGTCTCGGTGGTGCCGTACAGCACGGACACCAGGTAGCCCACGAAGCTGTCGGGGCCGGACTTCTTCAGGGTGTCCGTCAGCACGCCCAGCGCGCCGCTGCCGGACAGGGGCCGCAAGAGCGCCATCGGCAGGGCCTCAGACGGGAAGCCGATCGGTGAGAGCAGGGGTGTCAAGGCGTCCAGCAGCACGCCCATCGCCCCCGACGCGCGGAACAGGCCGATGCACACGAGCATCGCCACCAGGAAGGGGATGATCGCCACCGACGTGGTGAAGCCTTCCTTGGCCGCGCCGATGAAGGCCTCGTACACCTTCACCTGCCGGGCGAAGCCCACCGTGACGATGGACAGCATCAGGAGCGGGAGCAGCCAGCCCGAGAGCACCGCGCGCGCCACCTCGAAGCCCTTCGCCTCCGCGGGTTGAGAGAGCGCGTGGCGCACCAGCGCGAAGACGATCGCCGCGCCGATCGCCGCCGCCACCAACTGCCTCCAGAGGGGCGCCTTCGTCTCGATCGCCGCCAGGGCCTCGGCCTTCGCCAGCGCGTCCGCGTCCGGCGCCTTGAGCGCCTCGGCGGGGGCGACCTCCGCGAACCTCTCTACGGCGAACGCCTGCCGGCCCTGCAGCAGCTTGGCCGCGAGCACCGCGCAGGTGGTGGTGAAGAGCGTCGCCAGGATGGTGGGCAGGATGATCCCCGCCGGATCCACCGAGCCGGCCGTGGCCCGCAGGGCGATGACGTTGAGCGGCAGGAGCGTCAGCCCCGCGGTGTTGATCGCCAGGAAGGTGACCATCGCGTTGGTGGCGACGCCCTTCTTCTGGTTGAGCGAGTCCAGCTCCAGCATCGCCTTGAGGCCGAAGGGGGTGGCGGCGTTGCCCAGGCCCAGCAGGTTGCTGACGATGTTCATGATCATCGCCCCCATCGCCGGGTGCTCGGGGGGGACGTCGGGGAAGAGTCGGGTCATCAGGGGCTTGAGCAGCCGCGCCAGGCCGGCCATCAACCCCGCCTGCTTGAGCACGCCCACGAAGCCCAGCCACAGCGCCATCTGCCCCACCAGGCTGATGGACAGCTCCACCGCCGCCTTCGCCGAGGTGACGGAGGCCTCGGTGAGGGCCTGCATTCGGCCGGTGAAGGCCGCCGCGACCACCGAGATCACCACCAGCCCCGCGAAGATCCAGTTCATCGGTGCGGGCGAGTTGACTCCGCCTCACCGGCACGCGCGAGTTTCTGTCCGCCCGCCCCGCTCGTGGTACGAAGGCGCTCGGGTGACATGGCGGCGGAAAAGGCGCGCATCGTAGGCATCGACCTTGGCACGACGAACACGCTCGTCGCGTCGGTGAAGAATCGTGTGCCCCGCATCGTGCCCACCGACCGCGGCACGCTGATCCTCCCCTCCGTGGTGGCGCTCTCCCCGAAGGGCGACCTGGTGGTGGGCGGCGTGGCCAAGGATCAGATCCTCACCAACCCCAAGAACACCATCTACGGGGCCAAGCGCCTCATCGGCCGCAAGTACGACTCCAGGGTGGTGCAGGAGCTCAAGAGCTACTTCACCTACGACATCGTCGAGGGGGCCGACGGCGACGCGGCGGTCAACCTGGGCGGGCGGGTGTACCGGCTGCCCGAGGTGTCGGCGATGGTGCTCTCGCAGGTGAAGACGATCGCCGAGCAGTTCCTGGGCGGCCCCATCTCCGAGGCGGTGATCACGGTGCCCGCCTACTACAACGACAACCAGCGCCAGGCGGTGAAGGAGGCGGGGCTTCTGGCCGGCCTCTCCGTGAAGCGGATCGTCAACGAGCCGACCGCGGCGGCGCTGGCCTACGGCTTCAACCGCGGGCTCGATCAGAAGGTGCTGGTGTACGACCTGGGCGGCGGCACCTTCGACGTCTCGGTGCTGCAGCTCACCGGCAACGTCTTTGAGGTGACGGCCACCGGCGGCGACACCTTCCTGGGCGGCATCGACTTCGACAACCGGATCGTCGACTTCGTGCTGGAGAGCTTCAAGAAGGAGACGAAGATCGATCTCACCCAGAGCCCGATCGCCATGCAGCGGGTGAAGAACGCGGCCGAGGCGGCGAAGATCGATCTGTCGCTGATGCAGAACGTGGTGATCGAGCTGCCCTTCGTGGAGGAGCGCAAGGGCAAGCCGGTGGACCTCAAGGTGCCGCTCACCCGCGAGCAGCTCAACGCGCTCACCGGGGATCTGGTCGAGCGCACCTTCCAGATCTGCGACGAGGTGCTGACCGAGAAGGGGATCGCCCGATCGTCGATCGACGAGATCATCCTGGTGGGCGGGCAGAGCCGCATGCCGCTGGTGCAGCAGCGCATCCACCAGCACTTCGGCAAGCCGCCACGCAAGGGGGTGCACCCCGACGAGTGCACGGCGCTGGGGGCGGCGCTGCTGGCGGAGTCGCTGGACTCCATCGACTCGGTGACGCTGCTCGACGCCCTGTCCATGCCGATCGGCTATGGGCTGCCCACCGGCCGGTTCCGGAAGATCGTCGACAAGAACCACCGGGTGCCGGCCACCAAGAGCTTCCGGGTGCCGCCGCCGGCCAAGCCGGGCGCGCCCTTCGTGGAGATCGACATCTACCAGGGGGACAGCGAGTTCATCGTCGACAACGAGTACCTGGGCACGGTGAAGCTGCCCGCCGCGGCCACCGGCCGGCGCATCGACTTCAAGCTGGACGAGGAGTGCCTGCTGCACGTGTACGTGGAGGGCGCCGGCGAGCCGAAGGAAGTGAAGCTGGCTACCCGCGATACGCCCGAGGTCCTCAAGAAGATGATCGCCGAGCAGCTCGCGAAGAGGACGCAGGAAGACGAGCGCGCCGCGGCGGAGAAGGGCGGCCTGTTCTCCAGCATCAAGCGCCTGCTCGGGGGCGGGTGATGCCTTCAGGCGGGGGCGGGGCCTTCCCCTCGGAGGCCTGGTGCCGCCGGGCGATCGCCCTGTTCAACGAGGATCCCGAGGCGGCCGGCGCGGCGCGCGGCTGGGACGGGGACTTCGGGATCGTCTTCGACGGGGCGGACGGCGCGCTGGCGGTGTGGGTGGGGCCGCCGGCGCAGGGACGCCTGCCCGAGCCCGTGTTCCTCTCGCTGGCCGAGCTGGAGGCCCAAGCCCCCAGGTACTTCGCCCGGGCCACCGTGGAGGACTGGCGCGCCTTGATGCAGGGGAGGCTGGATCCGGTGGGCGCCATCGTGCAGAAGCGGCTCCTCGCGCGCGGAGATCTGTCGCCGATCATCGCGCGGCTGTCCTACCGGGGGCTCGCGCTGCGCTGGCTGGCCCGCATCGACGTGTCCACGTAGGAGGAAATCGCGATGGGCTTGCGGAGCACCTTGAAGAAGCGGGCGCTGGGGTTGTCGCAGAAGGCCATGGAGCGGCTGTTCGCCGACGAGGCGCGCGCCCAGAAGATCGCCGAGGCCATCGGCACCGTGCAGCGCGGCAAGCAGGCCTTCGACAGCACCCAGCGGGTGGTGCTCAACCAGCTCAACTTCGCGACGAAGGCCGACTTCAAGGAGCTCGGCCGGCAGCTCTCCAGCCTGCGCAAGCGGGTCAAGGCGCTCGACGAGAAGCTGGGCGTGCTGTGACGGTCAGGGGCGGCGGCCAAGGCCGTCGTTGACACGCACGGAGGGGCGTGGCACTACGCGACGCCTCAATCGGGTGCATAGCTCAGTGGTAGAGCACTCCCTTCACACGGGAGGGGTCCAAGGTTCGAATCCTTGTGCGCCCA
>JADLDB010000102.1 GCA_020846875.1 Myxococcales bacterium
CATCACCACGAGGATCTGCCCGGCCGTCACCTGGTCGCCTTCCCGCACCAGCACCTGCTGCACCACGCCGTCCTCCGGCGCCGCCGTGGCCTGCTCCATCTTCATCGCCTCCAGCACCAGCAGCACCTGCCCGCGCTTCACGCGCTCGCCGTCCTTCACCTGCACCTTCACCACCTTCCCCGGCATCGGCGCCATGAAGCCGCCCTTCACCGCTTCATCCACCGGCGGCGGGAAGCGCGGCGTCTCTGTCAGCACCGCCGGGCCCCGCTCGGTGTGCACCCAGAGCTTTCCACCGGTGCTCACCACCCGCGCGCGCGTGCGCAGGCCGTGCGGATCTTCCAGCGTCAGCACCGGCGCGTCCCACGAGACGATCCGCCACGTCCCTTCCTGGCCGCCGGCGCGCACCACGAAGCGCCCCCCGCCGAGCGCCCGGTACTCCACGCGCCCTGCGCCCTCGTACTCCGCGAACTGGTCCGTCGAGCGGCTGTTCCGCCAGCCGCTGGGCACCTGCGGCAGGTGTGAGTCCGCCGCGCGGCGCGCCTCGTGCCCGGCCAGGGTCGCCGCCACCTGCGCCAGCACCTCCCGCGCCTCGTCCTTCGGCTCGGCCAGCGCGCCCGACAGCTTCTCCTCGATGAACCCGGTGTGGAGGTGCCCGGCCAGGTAGTCCGGGTGACGCAGCAGCCGCGCCAGGAAGCCGCGGTTGGTGGTGACGCCCTGCACCACGAGCTGCTCCAGCGCGCGTCCCATCGCCGCGGTGGACTCCGCGCGCGTCTCGCCCCAGGTGACCAGCTTCGCCACCAGCGGATCGTAGTGCACCGACACCTCGCCGCCCGCCTCCAGCCCCGTGTCCACCAGCAGCCGGCCCACGTCCGGCGCCTGCCAGTCGTGGAGCGTCCCGACGCTGGGCAGAAAGCCGTTCGCCGGATCCTCCGCGTAGAGCCGGCACTGCACCGCGTGGCCCGTCTGGCGCAGCTCCTCCTGCGTGAAGGGCAGCTTCTCGCCGCGGGCGATCCGCACCTGCAGCTCCACCAGGTCCACGCCCACCACCAGCTCCGTCACCCGATGCTCCACCTGCAGTCGCGTGTTCATCTCGCTGAAGTAGAAGCGCCCGCCCGCGTCGAGGATGAACTCCACCGTGCCCGCGTTGGTGTAGTGGATCGCCTTCGCCACCTCGACGGCCGCCTTCCCCATCGCCGCGCGCGTCTCGGGGCTGAGCGCCGTGGAAGGCGTCTCCTCCACCACCTTCTGGTGCCGCCGCTGAATGCTGCACTCCCGCTCGAAGAGGTGCACCACGTTGCCGTGCTGATCGCCGAGCAACTGGATCTCCACGTGGCGCGGCCGCTCCAGGTACTTCTCGATGATCAGCGTCGGATCGCCGAACGAGCCCTTCGCCTCCCGCTGCCCCGACTCGATCGCCGCCTCCAGGTGCGACGCCTCGCGGACGATCCGCATCCCCTTGCCGCCGCCGCCCGCCGACGGCTTGAAGATCACCGGCAGCCCCAGCTCCAGCGCCTTCGCCTTCAAGGTCGCCGCCGATTGATCGCCGCCGTCGAAGCCCGGCACCAGCGGCACCCCGCGCGCGCCCACCAGCGCCTTCGCCTCCCGCTTGAGCCCCATGGCGCGGATCGCCTGCGGCGTCGGCCCGATGAAGGTCAGCCCCGCCTTCCCCACCGCCTCCGCGAAGTCCGGGTTCTCCGCGAGGAAGCCGTAGCCCGGATGAAGGGCGTCGGCCTGGGTCGCCTTCGCCGCCCGCAGGATCGCCTCCACCTTCAGGTACGACTCGGCCGACGGCGCGGGGCCCAGCCGGAAGGCGCGATCGGCGAAGCGCACGTGCGGGGCGCCCTCGTCCGCGTCGGAGAAGACCGCGACCGTGGACAGGCCCATGCGCTTCAAGGTCTTCATGATCCGCAGCGCGATCTCACCGCGGTTCGCCACCAGGACTCGGTTGACGTGACTCACAGCCGGCTTCCCCTCTCCCGAGAACTTCAGTGACGGAACACGCCCCACTCGCTCGAGCCCTCGAAGGGCTTCGAGTACGAGGCGGACAAGGCGATCGCCACCACCGTGCGGGTGTCGCGGGGATCAATGATGCCGTCGTCCCACACGCGCGCCGAGGCGAACAGGGCGCTCGACTGCTGATCGATCTGGTACTCCAGCATCTGCTTGAGGCCGGTGAGCTGCTCCTCGTCCACCTGCTCGCCCCGCTTCGCCGCCGCGTTGCGCTGCACCGTGTCCAGCACCCCCGCCAGCTGCTTGCCGCCCATCACTGCGATCTTGTGCATCGGCCAGGTGAAGAGGAAGCGCGGCTCGTAGGCGCGGCCCGCCATCGCGTAGTTCCCCGCCCCGTAGCTCGCCCCCATCATGATGGTGATCGCCGGCACCGTGCTGTTCGACACCGCGTTGATCAGCTTGGCCCCGTTCTTGATGATCCCGCCTTCCTCGTAGCTCTTACCCACCATGAAGCCGGTGATGTTCTGCAGGAAGAGGAGCGGCACGTTGGCCTGGTTGCAGAGCTGGATGAACTGCGCCCCCTTGTTCGCCGACTCTGAGAAGAGGATGCCGTGGTTGGCGAGGATCCCCACCGGGAAGCCGTGCAGGTGCGCCCAGCCGGTCACCAGCGTGTTGCCGTACAGCGGCTTGAACTCCGAGAAGCGCGAGCCGTCCACCAGGCGCGCGACCACCTCGCGGGGATCGTACGGCACCCGCGTGTCCGGCGAGACGATGCCCAACAGCTCCTCGGGATCGTACCGCGGCGGCTCCACCACCCGCCGCGTGGGGTGCGCGCCCTTCTTCCAGTCCAGGTGCGCCACCACCTCCCGCGCCAGGCGGATCGCGTCCCGCTCGTCCTCCGCCAGGTAGTCCGACACCCCCGACAGGCGGCTGTGCATCTCCGCGCCGCCCAGCGCCTCGTCGTCCACCACCTCGCCGGTGGCCATCTTCACCAGCGGCGGCCCGCCCAGGTACACGGTGGCCTGCTTCTTCACGAAGATCGCGTAGTCGCTCATCCCTGGCACGTACGCGCCCCCCGCCGTCGACGAGCCGAACACCACGCAGATGCTGGGCACCTTGAGCGCGCTCTTGCGCGTCAGATCCCGGAAGCCCGCCCCGCCCGGCACGAAGATCTTGTCCTGGTTGGGCAGATCCGCGCCGCCCGACTCGGTCAGGGTGATCGACGGCAGGCGGTTGGACAGCGCCACCTCCGCCAGCCGGCGCGACTTCACCACCGACAGCTCGCTCATCGAGCCGCCCTTCACCGTGGAGTCGTTGCCCGACACCAGGCACTCCACGCCCGACACCCGCCCCACGCCGCCGATCACCGCCGCCCCCGTGGTGTGCCCGTCCACCTCGTGCCCGGCCAGGGGACACAGCTCCAGGAAGTACGAGTCGCGATCCAGCACCAGCTCGATCCGCTCCCGTGGCAAGAGCTTCCCCCGCGCCTTGTGCCGCTCCACGTACTTGGGCCCGCCGCCCCCGCGCGCCTTCGCCAGCGCCGCCTCCACCGGCTCCAGCAGCTTCTGGTTCGCGTCCCGGTTCGCCAGAAAGCCCGGCGAGCGCACGTCGAGGTGGGACGGCAGCGGCGGGTACGGCTGCTCGTTCACGCGCATGGGCGCGCATTGAAGAGGTGTGCCACGGCCTGTCAATGGAAATTGACTCGGCAATCAAAGTCTGGCGCCGGTTTCTCGATCGCCTTGGGACGGCAGCTAGAATCGCCCAACCGTGTCGAAGCCCGCCCGCATCCTCCTGGTCGACGACGCGGAGTTCGCCTTCAAGTTTCTCTCGTCCCTGCTGGACGAGCTGCCTGACAAGCACCGCCTGGAGTGGCAGGGCAGCTACGAGGCGGGCCTGGAGGCCCTCGTCGGCCCCGCGCCGTATGACGTGTGCCTGCTCGACTACCAACTGGGCACCCGGAGCGGCCTCGACTTCCTGCAGGAGGCGATTTCCCGCGGCTGCCGCACCCCCATCGTGCTGCTCACCGGCCAGGGCACCCGGGAGCTGGACCTGGAGGCGCAGCGCCTCGGTGCGGCCGACTACCTGGTGAAGGGCGACTTCGACGCGGTGGAGTTCGACCGCATCGTCCGCTACGTCACCGAGCACGCCCTGGTGCTGGCGCGGCTGCGCGAGTCCGAAGAGCGGTACAGCCTGGCGCTCCAGGGCGCCAACGACGGGCTGTGGGACTGGCAGGTCGGCTCGGCGCAGATGCACCTGTCGGCCCGCTGGAAGGCCATGCTGGGCTACGCCGACGACGAGCTGCCGGGGGAGAAGTCCTCCTGGTGGAGCCGCGTGCACGCCGACGATCTGCCCGGCCTCGAGCACGCGCTGGACAGGCACGTCCTCGGCCAGACCGAGTTCTTCGAGCACGAGCACCGGCTGCTCCACCGCGACGGCGGCTGGCGGCACGTGCTGGCGCGCGGGAAGGCGGTGCGCAACGCCGCGGGTGAAGCCACCCGCATGGCCGGCTCGCTCACCGACGTCAC
>JADLDB010000103.1 GCA_020846875.1 Myxococcales bacterium
CCATCGAGGGCGAGGCGCTCGCGTCCAAGACGATGAGCCAGCTCGAGGTGCTCATCCGCGGCGTGTTCGACAAGCGGCGGCTCCTCGACCTGCTCCGCTACTTCATCGTGTTCGAGGACGACGGGGATACCGCCATCAAGAAGGTGGCGGGCTACCATCAGTTCCACGCCGTGGCGCGGGCGCTGGACGCCACGATCTCGGCCTCGCGCCCACAGGGCGACCGTCGCGTCGGCGTGGTCTGGCACACACAGGGGTCGGGCAAGAGTCTCACGATGGCCTTCTATGCAGGCCGCGTCGTGCTGCACCCGGCGATGCAGAACCCAACGCTCATCGTGCTCACCGATCGGAACGATCTCGACGAGCAGCTCTTCGGCACGTTCGCGCGCTGCAAGGACCTCCTACGCCAGGGCCCCGAGCAAGCGACGGATCGCGCCCATCTGCGGGAGTTGCTCAAGGTCGCCTCGGGCGGCGTGGTCTTCACGACCATCCAAAAATTCATGCCGGAGACGCGCGGCGACACGTTCCCGCTGCTGTCCGAACGCTCGAACATCGTCGTGGTCGCGGACGAAGCACACCGCAGCCAATACGACTTCATCGACGGCTTCGCGCGCCACATGCGCGACGCCCTGCCAAACGCCTCGTTCATCGGCTTCACCGGAACGCCCATCGACGCGGCCGACAAGAACACGCGCTCGGTCTTCGGCGACTACGTCAGCGTCTACGACATCCAACGCGCGGTCGAAGACGGTGCGACGGTCCCCATCTACTACGAGAGCCGCCTCGCCAAGCTGGAGCTCAAGGAGGAAGAGCGCCCGCATCTCGACGAGGCCTTCGACGAGCTGACCGAGGGCGAGGAGCTCGAAGGGCGTGAGAAGCTGAAGACGAAGTGGTCGGCGCTCGAGGCGCTCGTCGGGACCGACCGGCGCGTGCAGCTCATCGCGAAGGACCTCGTCGAGCACTTCGAGGCTCGCCTCGAGGCCATGGACGGCAAAGCGATGCTGGTCTGCATGAGCCGGCGGATCTGCGTCGACCTCTACAAGGCGCTGACCGCGCTTCGCCCCGACTGGCACGACGAGAGCGACGACAAGGGCGCCATCAAGGTCGTCATGACAGGCTCGGCCTCCGACCCGAGCGACTGGCAACAGCACATCCGCAGCAAGCAGCGCCGCGAGGCGCTGGCCAAGCGGTTCAAGAACCCGAGCGACCCCTTCAAGCTCGTCATCGTCCGCGACATGTGGCTCACGGGCTTCGACGCCCCGTGCATGCACACGATGTACATCGACAAGCCGATGCAGGGGCACGGTCTGATGCAGGCCATCGCGCGCGTGAACCGCGTGTTCCGGGACAAGCCGGGCGGCCTCGTCGTCGACTACCTGGGCCTCGCCGACCAGCTCAAGAAGGCCCTGCACACGTACACCGAGAGCGGCGGCCAAGGCGAGACAGCGCTCGACCAAGAGGAGGCCGTAGCGCTGATGCTCGAGCGCTACGAGGTGTGCTGCGACATCTTCCACGGCTTTGACTGGAGCGCTTGGACCAGCAGCTCGCCGGCCGCGCGCCTCTCGGTGCTGCCCGCTGCGCAGGAGCACGTCCTCGCCCAGGAGAGCGGCAAAGATCGGCTGCTCCAGGTCGTCACCGAGCTCTCGAAGGCGTTTGCCCTCGCCGTGCCGCACGACGAGGCGATCCGCATTCGTGACGATGTCGGTTTCTTCCAGGCCGTGCGCACGGCCATCGCCAAGACGCAGGTCGGGGACCGGAAGGGTTCGGGCGACATCGACCACGCCATCCGGCAGATCGTCTCGAAGGCGATCATGAGCGACCATGTCATCGACATCTTCGCGGCGGCGGGCCTCAAGAACCCGGACATCTCAATCCTGTCGGACCAGTTCCTCGCTGACGTGCGCGGGATGAAGCACCGGAACCTTGCGGTCGAGCTGCTCAGGAAGCTCCTCAACGACGAAGTGAAGGCACGGTCGAAGCACAACCTCGTGCAGGCACGTTCCTTCGCGGATCTCCTCGAGAACTCCGTACGTCGCTACCAGAACCGCGCCATCGAGGCCGCGCAGGTTATCGAGGAGCTGATCGAGCTCGCAAAGGAGATGCGCGCCGCCCAGCAGCGCGGCGAGAAGCTCGGGCTCAGCAGCGACGAACTGGCCTTCTACGACGCGCTCGAGGTCAGCGACACGGCCGTCAAGGTCCTCGGCGACGAGACGCTGCGCACCATCGCGCGCGAACTGGTCGACACCGTGAAGCAGAACGTCGCCATCGACTGGACCGTGAAGGAATCGGTCCGTGCCAAGCTGCGCGTCATCGTGAAGCGCATCCTTCGCAAGTACGGCTACCCGCCCGACAAGCAGGAGGCCGCGACGAACACGGTGCTGCAGCAGGCCGAGCTGCTCTCGGATCTATGGGTCGGAGGTGCAGCATGACGACGAAATTCCCGCTGCTCGTTCAGTTCGAGTTCCACCCGTCGTCGAAGGAAGCGGCTGCCGCAGCCGAGTACTTGCACGAGGTGCTGAACGCAGATCCTGCGGTGCCAGGCCTCCAGATCCCCACGATCTTCACGCCCGACGATGGTTCGGGTGAGCCGCCCGAGCCAAAGATTGCGGGCGAGGCCCACCGCGTCCTCGTGGTCCTGCTCGCCGATGACCACCTGGCGGCTGCGGCACGCCGAAAGGCAAAATCAGGAAGGTCGTGGGGCGACTACGCGGTGCAACTTCGCACGCTTGCGGAGGCAGGACGGCATCGTTTCATGCCCGTCCAGCTCACCGAGCACGGCTACCCCGTGGACAAGCGGCTCGACAGCATCAGCTTCCTCCGCGCGTGGGCGTTCGACACCGAAGAGGAGAAGCACAAGTGCATCGCCCGACGACTCGTGCACCTTCTGATTCGCAGGCTGCGTCCTCATGACGAGAACGAGGACGCTGCCGCCGCGACCATTTTCCTCAGCCACGCAAAGGCAGATTTGGAAAGGGAGCCGGGCGTCGTCAAATCGCTGCTCCAACACCTGACCGCCGAGCATCCCGAGAACACTTGGTTTGATAGCGGTGACATCGCGTCGGGGTCACGCTTCGGCAAGGAGATCGAGAAGGGAGTCAAGGACACGGCGCTCCTCGCGGTAGTGACCGACGCCTACTCGTCCCGAGAGTGGTGTAGGCGCGAGGTGCTGCTCGCCAAGCAGAACCAGCGGCCTGTGGTGATCGTGGATGCCGTGCAGGTTAAGGAGACCCGGCGTTTCCCTTACTCGGGGAACACGCCCGTGATCCGTTGGCAGCCTGGCAGGGCACAGGATGTCGTTGATCTGCTTCTCCGCGAGTCGTTGCGTCACGCGTATGCCGAGGAGAATCTGAAGCTCCGGCAACGTGAGGGGGACGACCTGCTCTTCGCTGGTCCTGAACTGCTGACGATCGTCCATCGCGACAAGGCGAAGCCGGTTCTGTACCCGGATCCTCCCCTTGGCATCGAAGAACTCGACGTCCTCAGCCACACTGGTGTGAGCGTCGAAACCCCGCTGGAGCGGCACGCGCGCGCCTATCATCTTCACACCCGAGGATTGCTGGTTGCACTGTCCATTTCCGAAGCGGAAGATCTGAAACGATTTGGGCTTCGCCAGGCACACCTCGACGCCGTCTTCCTAGAGTTGTCGCGCTACCTGCTCGTTGCAGGTGTTCGCCTCGCATACGGAGGCCACCTGGGGAAGAAGGGGTACACCGATCAGCTGGCCACCCTCGTTCGCGATCCGGTCATCGACCAACTGCGTGGACGAGTTCCTGACGACGCGGCTCCCGCAGAGCTCGTGAACTACCTCGCGTGGCCGATGGTGCCTCTCGCTCACGACGAGGCTCGACTCGGACCGCTCGTCGAAGTGATCCGCTGCGAGAGGCCGGCGGAGGTTACGGAAGTACTCGACGCTCGATTCGTCGCGGCTCCCCAAGTCGAGTTCCCGTCGGACTCTGCTGCGGAGCGGTTCGCATGGGCCAGAGGTCTTGCGGTGATGCGGGCTCGACAGACCGCTGACATCAGCGCCCGCATCGTGATCGGTGGCGGAATCGGTCTCAGCTACCGGGGGCGAATGCCTGGCGTGCTGGAAGAGACCCTGCTGACGTTCCGGTCCAAGCGTCCGCTCTATCTCGTGGGCGCATTCGGCGGCTGCGCTCGGCTTGTCTTGGACGCTCTGGACGGCGCGCCACGGGCGGAACTCACGTCGCAGTTTCACAGCCAGCGCCCACACACTGACGACGTCAAGAAGCTCTATCTCGGCGCCGGCCTGAAGTGGGACGAGTTCGAGGAAGTTGCGGCCGAGTTCAAGGCGGGGGCAATCAGCGGCCTCAACAACGGTCTCACCGTCGAGGAGAACCGCGAGCTGGCGACGACCCGCTCGGCAGAACGAATCGTGGAGCTGGTGCTTCGCGGCATCCAGCAATGCAACGCGCCATCCGCCGCTGCTGGCAAAGAGGAGTGAGGAAGTATGGCTGACACGAAGAACATCTTCATCTCTCACGTCCACGAGGACGACGCGCTCCTTCCGAAGCTGAAGGACCTCATCTCCAAGGCTGGCATGGAGGTTCGCGACGGGTCGATCAACAGCGACAAGCCCAACAACGCGAACAACCCAGACTACATCAAGGAGACGTACCTCAAGCCCCGCATCGACTGGGCGAGCACGCTCGTAGTGCTCATCACTCACGACACCGCACAGAGCGACTGGGTGAACTGGGAGATCCAGTACGCGATCGAGCAGGGGAAGCAGGTGGTTGGCGTATTCGCGCAAGGCGCAACGGACGCAGACATCCCCGATGCACTTCGGACGCATGGCGATGCCGCAGTCGTCGGCTGGCAGAGCGATCGCGTTGTCGATGCGATCAACGGCAAGATCAGCGGCTTCGACGACCCGGCGACAGGTAGCCCGCGATCCACGCCCGAATACACGGTCAAGAGGTTCAACTGCTGATGAAGCTCTACTCCTACGTCGTTGCGCGTGACTTCGGCTTCGCCCCGAACCCGTTCTTCGGGTTTTGCACACTGGCGACCTGCAAGCCGAAGATCCGCAAGCACGCCTCCGTAGGAGACTGGGTTGTTGGGACCGGCGCGAAGGGCACATACGACTACAAGGGACGCCTCATCTTCGCGATGCAGGTGATGGAAGTCCTTGGCTTCGACAACTACTGGAACGACCCACGATTCATCCTGAAGCGGCCGAACCTCAAGGGCAGCCTGAAGGTCATGTACGGGGACAACATCTACCGCCGCGAAGGGAGGCGTTGGGTGCAGGCGGATTCACATCACAGCTTGCCCGGCGGGCGCTTGAACAAGGCCAACCTCGTCTGGGACACCGGGGTAGATCGCCTGCTCATCGCCACGAAGTTCGTCTATTGGGGGCGCTCGGCGCCGACAATCCCGAAGAGGTTCCGCTGCTTCGGCAAAGAGCACGTCGACATCTGTTCGGGCAGAGGGCACCGCGTGTTCACGGGCGACCTGCCCGGCGCCTTCGCGGGGTGGCTCGAGAGGGAGGGCAAGTGGGGTGTGCAGGGCGAGCCCCTTGAGTTCGCGAAGCACCAGCGAGCAGCGGCGCCCGTGGCGATCACGGCGGCGCCCCTCGTCACGAAGCGGAGCACACGAAAGGGCACGCGATGACCGACAATCGCTGGCTCCTTGAGTTCGCTGCGCGCGCGGCGAAGACCGACAAGTTCAAGGACAAGTCGGACCACGCGGCTCTGCTGGCGGCAGGCCTGATCGGCGAAGCTGGAAGCGTCGTTTCCGAGTTGAAGAAGAAGCGTCGCGAGCGCGAAGCCTACCCTGTCTACCGCGAGAGGATGCTCGAGGAGATCGGCGACTTCCTCTGGTACTTCGTGCGCCTCGCTGCGGTCGTCGCGGCTGACCTACTCAAAGAGCTGCCCGTGCCCGACGTGATTGTGCTCCCCGCCGCGGACGGTCCTCAGCTTTCGGGGCATCTCGACTTTGGTGCGGCCGTGGGCGAAGTGCTCGCGGCAGTCAGCGCGTCGAAGAACGACGACGTACAGGCGCGGCTGCGCCGCACATGGGCACTCCTGACGGTGATCGCCAACGATGCTGACGTCTCCCTATGTGAGGCCGCAGCGCGGAACACGGAGAAAATCAGAAGCCGCTGGCCCGACGAGAAGCAGTACGCGCCCCTGTTCGACAACGACTTTCCGGTGGAAGAACAACTCCCCCGACGGCTGCAAGTCGATTTTCTCGAACGCGCGCGTGGCGCCCACCGGGCCGTCCTCTTGCGGTGCAACGACATCAACTTCGGTGACAGACTCACCGACAACATCGAGGATCCGGACGGCTACCGCTTCCACGACATCTTCCACTTCGCTTACGCGGTACATCTGGGGTGGTCGCCCGTTGTGCGTGCGCTCATGAGAACCAAGCGCAAGAGCGACTCGAAGATCGACGAGGCGCAGGACGGCGCTCGGGCGGGCATCATCGAGGAGGCGGTAGCCGCGATCGTCTTCAGCCGCGCCAAACAGCTCAAGTTCTTCGAAGGACTCGATCACGTTGACCTGGACCTGCTGAAGACGGTCAAGGAGTTCGTCCAGGGCTTCGAGGTCGAGACCGTACCGTTGTGGCAGTGGGAGACTGCGATCCTCGATGGCTACCGCGTCTTCCGCGCGTTGAGCGACGGGGCCGGTGGCCGCGTGACTCTTGACCTCTGCGAACGCCGACTCGCCTATGCGTCCCACAGTGAGCGCGCCGACCAAACTTGCCAGGAGGTGCTTTCAACCTCGCGAGGAACACCATGAGCATGCGAGCTGCCTATGAAATCCGGTTACCGGGTGGGCGGGTGCTCAAGACGACGCCCGTCTTCGACACGTATTGGCGCTTCGCCTGGGAGCGACAGGAGATTTTCATGCGCCGAGTGCTCGGCAGCCCGCCGCCATGGACGGAGGACCCAATCCTCAGCGTCCACCGCTTCACGAACACGTACCGCGCGTCTGACCGCGTGAGCCAATATCTGATTCGCCACGTGATTTACGAGGGCTCGCAGAAGCCTGAAGAGGTCTTTTTCCGCACGCTCCTGTTCAAGCTCTTCAACAAGATCGAAACGTGGGAGACCCTAAACTCAAGGCTCGGAGCGTTGGAGTGGCGCGGGTTCTCGTTCGACGCCTACGCGAAAGTGCTCGACGGCCTGCTCGATCAAGGTGAGCGAGTCTACTCGGCCGCGTACATCATGCCGTCGCCCGCGTTCGGCAGCCCGCGTAAGCATCGAAACCATCTCCGACTCATCGAGCACATGATGGCCGACGGGGCGCCCAGGAAACTCGCGAAGGTGGGCTCACTCCGAGGAGCGTTTGAGCTGTTACGCGCCTATCCGTCGCTCGGTGACTTTCTCGCGTTTCAGTTCGCGATCGACCTCAACTACAGCGAGCTCACCGACTTCTCCGAGATGGAGTTTGTCGTGGCTGGGCCTGGCGCACGAGACGGCATTAGCAAGTGCTTTAGCGACACTGCCGACCTTGGAGAGTCTCAGATTATCCAGGTCATGGCTGAGCGATCGGTCGATGAGTTCGAGCGGCTGGGCATGAGGTTCCGGAGCCTCTGGGGGCGGAGCCTTCAGCTCATCGACTGTCAGAACATCTTCTGCGAAGTCAGCAAGTACGCGCGCGTCGCCCACCCGGACATCGAAGGCGAGTCCGGGCGAACCCGCATCAAGCAGAAGTACGCGCCGCACCCGGTGCCGATCCCGCAGTGGTACCCACCGAAGTGGGGGCTCGCCCTGGACCTGTCGGCACCAGCAGCGACGGTCCAATCGGTCGCGTCGCGGGGTGGGCGGCGCTCTCTTAGTGGGGCATGGCCTTGAGCCAACGCCCGCAATGGTTTCGTATCCTGGCAGGCAAGGTCACTCCGGAGCAGCGCAGGAGGTACACCCGTATTTCCCCAGACAGATCTCCAGAGCGACCCGGCTCTCAGGTAAGTGGCCGATCGCGCCCCCGCAACACTGGCTGGATACCGCCCCCTCCGGGTCAACTGGAGGGGGCGGTTCTGTCAGCAGCACCATCGGGAACAGCTCGGACTTGGCCATGTAGATGCCCCGAGGGTTCACCTTCAGGTGGATGCCCCGGCCCTTGAGGAGCTTCCGCAGGTACTCCCGGCCGCCGAGCACGTCCCGGTCGAAGAACGCCTGCAGGCACTGCACGTAGGCCTCGACCTGCTTGACCTCGACAGTCCCGACCGGCCCTGACGCCATGAACTCCAGCGAGGCGATCTCCTGCTTGAGCTGCTTCGCGAGCACCGCTTGCTCGTTCATCGCCTCGCGCACGTAGTCGCCCGCGTCGCCGTCACCGAGCCGCTCGACGAGGTTGCGGATGCGGGCCTCTGCCTTCTGAAGGTCCGCCCGCTTCTTGGCGAGCTTCCTCGCGTTGCTGAAGCCCTGCCTCTCGCAGCACCGCCACGCTGTGTCGCTTCGTCATGCTGTGCATCCCGTCCTTCTGCCGTGTCCGCCCGGCCTTGCGACCGGCCAGAATTTCCGGAACGGGAGCGGTCAGACTTTCCGGAACTCACA
The DNA here is from genome assembly GCA_020846875.1 of Myxococcales bacterium. GTDB lineage: Bacteria > Myxococcota > Myxococcia > Myxococcales > Myxococcaceae > JADLDB01. The sequence goes on from JADLDB010000103.1 coordinate 8,525, forward strand.
CTGGTAGACCGGATTCGGCAGGCGGAGATGGCACGAACCGAGAAGGACCGACCGCGAGAAGAGGTCGATGTGTGTTTCCGCGAGCAGCCACTCGCGTGCCTTCTCGAAGTCGGCGGCATTCCACCCTGCGGTGACATCGACCGGCACGTGCGGGATCATTCGGTGCCAGCGGGAACCACCGGGCCGCGCACCCCAGAACTCAGACTTGCGCCAGAACGATCTCACCTCGGCTACGCAGTGCGGCCACGGCGGATCGTCCCCGAGCGTTCCGAGGGGGATCGGCGTAGGAGTTCCCCGAACAAGCATCGCGCCGCTCGCGTTCGCGCGATACCACTGGAGGCCCTCCGCAACGGAGAGGTGCCAGCGTTGCACCAGCAGAGTGCCAGCACGGTCGCTCAACTGCTGCCGCCGGGCGTAGTACTTCGTCCCGACCATTGGGTTCGCTTCCAGCTCGGGGTGAAGAAGTTCGACCACCGCGAGCAGGACGGTGAGCTTTTTCTCTGGGTCGGAGTGGCCGATCGCTGTGATCTCGGCGCAGGTGTAGTCGGCGACGCATTGCGCAACGAAGCTGGCATCGGATGACGCAGGCGGCATTGGTTCGCTCCCGTCGGCCTTGGTCACCGGCGTGCTCTCCGTCCCGGAGGCTTCACTTTCACCGTCGGCTTCGAGGTTCGCAGCCGGACACTCTTTTCATTTGGAGCAACGAGCCGACGATCCTCTTCGAGCGGCCATGTTTCGTCGCCATCGAGCAGAAGGTTGCGAAAGCCCTCGTACGGCTGGCCGCCGTTCGCAAACCGGCAGAACAGGTGAGGCTCCGGGTAGTACTCGTCGCCATCAACATCGACCTCGACGATGTTCTCGAAGGGGATGCGCGCGAGCCGGTACATCTTGATCTCGCGGAATCGGCTTTGGTCCCACTCGGCGCCTTCCTCCGCCACGCCCCAATTGCCCTCGTTGTCGATGAAGCCGCGCTCCACATCCATGACGAATTCGAGCCCGTTGAAATAGAAGTCCCAAAGCTCCAGCCTGAACCAGCCGCTGATTCCGACCTCCTCCGTCGCATCGGCGTTGGGGTAGGAGCTGTCGTCGATCGAGTGAACGATCGCTCGCAGGTGCGAAAACGGCCCCGCCTGAAAAGGCTTGGCCTCTTTCCGTCGCAGCGCGTTCAACTCACGCCGGAGTCGCTTCCGCAGCCCAATGTTGCGCACGATGGCCCGCTCGCGATCGCGCGCTTCACTCGCCGTTGAGATTCCGAAGTAGGCGAACAGCAGATCGCGGCGCTCGTTGTAGAGCCGTGCCTCCAAGAGCGAAGCGGTCCACAGCAAAGGCGTCAGGACGCCCTTCGACCCCGCAAAGGAAACGTAGTCGTCGTAGGCGGCGCGACTTGGGTCGCATGCGACAACGACCAAGAGAACTTCGGGAGGCCTGGTTCCCTTGCCGAGAGCATCGAGTACCGCCTGTCGAAGGGTTGCCTTCGAGGCATTCTCGTAGCGACGACACTGCACTCGCCATTCACGCCGCGCCCCGTTCTCGGTGCGCTCCCAAGCGTGGATATCAACACCGCCGTCAGTTCCAGCACGTCCGTAGTGTTGAATGTCGGTCCACGGGTGAAGAGGGAAGACGAGCGCGAGGCAGAGATCCTCGAATCGGCCGGGATCGAGGTCCGTGAAGTGGATTCGCTGGGTCGTTGTCGAGGGCTTTGCCTTCTTGCTCACGCGCAGACCGTCTCACCGCAGTTCGTGTGACTCAAGCCTGCACTGTTCGTCAGGACGATCGAGAACTGCGGAGGTACGATTCGACGATGCGCCGTTCGGACGACTTTCCCGCCGAGGTCGCTCGCGTTCTGCGCGAGCGCGCCGGGACGCGGTGCTCGCTCTGCGACCGACAGACCACTGGCCCGCATTCGAGCGCCACAAAGTCCTTGCGCAGTGGCGTTGCAGCTCACATCTGCGCTGCCCAGAAAGGTGGCCCTCGCTTCAACCCGCGCCAGTCAAGCGCGGCTCGGCGCAGCGCCGCCAATGGCATCTGGGTGTGCCATGCGTGCAGCGACATCATCGACAAGGACGTTGCCGCCTATCCAGCACGCGATCTGCGCAAGGCCAAGAGCAAGCACGAGCGAAAGATCAAGGCGGAGCACCGTGGCGCTCCGAGGTCCACGTCAACGGAAGAGACGGTAGCGCGACTGTTGGCCGAGCAGAGGCAGGCGGGCCGACGGCAGCAGGCGGCCGAGCGCGCTGCTCAGCAAGCGTTGGATGCCCATCAACAATGGGCGACGGCGGCAATAGTCGCGTTGCGACAAGGGCCGGGCAACGCCCTCAATGTGGCCGTCGAGGATGAGCATCACGCGCGGTGGGCGATCGCGAAGGGGCTGTTGACGGGCTCGGAGTGGAGTAGTGGCCTGTCAGTCTCGCTTCGTCAGGGCTTCTTCGCGGGCGGCGACGATGATCACGACGATGGCCCGTGATCGACGGCACCACGAGATCGTTCTTGGTTGGAGGCACCGTGAGGAACGCTACGCCCGAGGAAAAGGCCGCGCTGGAAACCTTGCTTCGTGACACCGAGCACGAAGTGCTGCTGCTCAGGAAGCGACTGGCCTACCTCGATGCGTTTCTGAAGGAGTTGCACACGCAGACGAAGGGCGAGAACTTCCGCGTTGAGAACGAGGTCGTCCGGCAGTGGTTCTGGGACGCCTACGACGCGGCCATCACCAACTTCGCTTCGTTCGCGAAATCGCTGATGCAGTCTGGGGGACTCTTCGGAAAGTTGAACAATCACTTGGTGCAGCTTCGCCCCGGCGTTCACAAGGAGCTGAAGCCCAACCCGGTGATGATCCACGACTTGTCGGGAACCATGTCCGATGTCGATGAACAACGCATCGAGCGGGAGATGCACGAGTACCAGCAGAACCACCTGCGCGACGAAGTGCAGAAGCGGCTCGAACGACTCTTCCCCGGCATCAAGCCCGGAACCCAAGCGAGTCCACAGCAGGTGGCGGCGCTGAAGGATCGGTTTGCAGCAGCCGTGAAGGAACTACAAGACGAACGGCACGGTGTCGCGCATCGGTATGAAGGAGACGGGGAACGGCGCGCTGCTGCGAATCTTGATCGGCTGCGAAAAGGCTTCGAGGTCGTCGAAGAGATCCTCGGGGACCTCCGACTCGTCGCCCTTGGGAGTTCGTTCTACTTTGACGCTCCGGTGCAGGGCGATCTGGACCGCGTGGCTCGCGACCTCGTGGACCAGCTACTCACCGGAACCGTCAATGAGATCGTTGGCGAGGTCGGAATGAACCGCAGCGCCGACGAGGGCCTGAGGCACTACTGGCAGTTCAGGGACAAAAAGGGTGCGCGGGTCCCGGCCGACATTGCGCCCCGCAAGAAGAGTGGGACCTAACCCGTTGATCAGGCTACGAGCGCCGTCTCCCAGTCGAGGCGGATGACGGTATCCAGCCCCCGTGGTAGGCCCCCGCAACTCAAAGATGACGCCCACTTGGCCGCGAGGTTGAGTGGGCGTTGGCCTTTGTGGGACCAGCCGAGACGCCAGCTGGCACGTCGCCCGCTGCGAACGCCACCCGCTTCGCCTGCGCTTCGAGCAGCTCGCGCGCGTGGCGCTCCATCTCTTCTCGGGCACCGAGCGCGCCAGGCAGGTCGAGGCCCTCTGCACGCTGAGGCGGTCGCGTACCTCGGCAACCCCTCGATGACCGAAGCCGAGCGCCTCGACAGGACTGCCGCGAGTGGGAAGCGCAGGTCCAGACCGCCGCCCGCGTCCTCGCCTGAAAAGACAAACGCGGGCCAGCCCAGAAGGCCGACCCGCGTTACCCCCTTCGATGTCTTCGCGACTTACTTGCCGTTGACCAGCACGCTCACCGAGTTCATCACCGAGGCGATCCCGCTCTGCGCGCCCTGGACCGTCTCGTACATCTCGCTGATGCCGATCGTCCGGCCGTTGGACGCCTTCAGCACGAAGTACTGCTTGCCGTCCTTCGCCTCACGCACCTCGTAGCGGCCACGGTTCAGCGCGTTGGTCTTCACCGAGGTCACGCCGTTGTTCGCGCTGGCGCGGGTGGAGTACCCCTGCGACTGCAGCACCACCTGGCCGTTGGCCGCCTTCAGGTGGAAGTAGTAGCGCGCGTCCATCCCCTTGAAGACCTCGAAGCGGATCGCGCCCTGCGCCGCCGGGCCCGCCAGGTTGGTGCCCTTCACCACGTTGATCACCGAGGCGATGCCCGCCTTCGCGTTCGACTCCGTCGAGTACATCTGGCTGATGCCGATGATCTGCCCGTTGGTCGCCGTGAGCAGGAAGTACCAGCTGCCGTCCACCGCCTCGCGCAGCAGGTAGCGGGCCTCGTTCGCGCCGTTGCTCTGCACCGACGTGACGCCGTTCTGCGACGACGAGAAGGCCGCGTAGCCCTCGCTGCGCAGCACGCACTGGCCGTTCCCCGCCAGCAACTGGAAGTAGTACTGCCCGTCCTGCCCCTTGAACGTCTCGAACCGGCCGTTGCTGATCAGCGCCAGCTCGTCGTTCGTCAGCGACTCCTCCGCGAACTCCTCACCACCCAGCGAAGCCTCATCCACGCCACAGGCCGAAACGAAGAGGACCGCGAAGACCAACGAGAAGAGACGGAAGTTCATGACAGGCTCCAGAGCAGAGGTTGTTGAAGGGGTGTTGCTGCGTGCCCGTCCCTTGTGCACCCGCTGTGCCTGTGCAAGATGGTGCGTAACCAACTGAAATCAGGCCGTCGCGGTTGACCTGTGTTGCGCTCGTGCAACTTTTGTAGTGTGCTGATGCAACGAATGTTGCCTCACTTCGACACCGACGCCGCCCTCCACTCCGCCGACATCGAGTCGATCGCCCGCCGGTTGGTGGAGGTGGCCTGCGCGCAGACCCAGGCCCGGCACGGCGCGGTCTTCCTCTGGGACGCGAAGCAGAAGGGGCTGACCGTCGACTTCCACCTGGTGGAGGGGGTGATCGTCACGCTTCCGGGCAGCGGGATCGTCTTGAAGCCCCGCCACGACGGCCGCCCCAACGGGATCGCGCTGGCCTGCTTCGAGCAGAACTCGCCGTACCTCTGCAACGACACCGCCGTCGATCCCAACTACGCGCGCTACTTCCTCGACGTGGGCGCGGTGCTGGCCGTGCCGATCCCCTGGCAGGGCAAGCCGATGGGCGTCCTGTCCGTGTCTGCCCGCAAGGCCCAGGCCTTCGACTACCAGCACGTGCAGGCGCTGGAAGAGGTGGCAGCCGCGTCTGCCAAGTTCCTCCGCCGCGCGCAGTTGGCCCGCGCCAGCCGCGACCAGGGCCGTCCCTTCGTGATCAAGGGCCTGTCGCCCGCCTGGCTGGAGGTGGAGCGCCGCATCGAGCAGGTCTCACCCACCGAGGCCCCGGTGCTGGTCACCGGCGAGTCCGGCACCGGCAAGGACCTGGTGTCCCGCGCCATCCACTTCAACAGCAAGCGCGCCAACAAGCCCTTCGTCACCGTCAACTGCGCCGCGATCCCCGAGACGATGCTGGAGTCCGTCCTCTTCGGCCACGTGAAGGGCGCCTTCACCGGCGCCACCTTCGACAAGGTGGGCGAGTTCCAGAAGGCCGACGGCGGCACGCTCTTCCTCGACGAGCTGGGCGAGCTGCCCCTGATGCTCCAGGCCAAGGTGCTGCGCGCCATCGAGCAGGGAGAGGTGACGCCCCTGGGCAGCAACGCCCCGCCGGGCCGCGTGGACGTGCGCCTCATCTCCGCCACCAACCGCGACCTGGCCGCCATGGTGCGCGACGGGAAGTTCCGCGACGACCTCTTCTTTCGCGTCGGGGTGATGACCATCGAGCTGCCGCCGCTGCGCACCTACAAGGACAACCTGGAGATCCTCGCCCAGGTCTTCCTCCAGCAGGCCGCGCAGCGGCACGGGCGGAAGGTGTCGCTCATCTCTCCTCAGGCGATGGCGCTGCTCCACGCCTACGACTTCCCCGGGAACATGCGCGAGCTCAAGAACGCCCTGGAGCACGCGGTGATCATGGCGAAGGGCGAACAGATCGACCCCGAGGCGCTGCCGAAGTCCATCCGTGAGAAGGCTCCGGCCGTGACGCCCGCCGCCCGTCCGGAGCAGCGCAAGTCGCTCGCTGAGCTGCGTGAAGAGTGGCTGGCGCCCCACGAAGGCCGCTACCTCACCCAGGTCCTCGACGAGTGCGACGGGAAGGTGGACGCCGCGGCGAAGGCGGCCGGCGTCAATCGCGTCACCTTCTACCGGCTGATGAAGAAGCACGGGGTGAGCTTGAAGCGCGCTGCGCAGCGCACCGCCCGGGCCTGAAGTGCTCAGCAGTTGGCGTTGCAGACCACCTTGCCGTCGGGGCAGGTGACGGTGGCGCCACCGCAGGTGACGTTGCAGGTGCCGCCGGTGCAGGTGCACTTCGCCGAGTCGGCGCAGGTGACGTCGCAGGTGCCGGCGCTGCAGGTGACGTCGCACGTCGCGCTGCCGTTGCAGGTGACCTTCGACGCGGGACCCACCGTGAGCGCACAGGTGCTGCTCCCGCCGCAGGTCGACCGGCCGGAGTTGGTCATGGTGACGCTGCAGGTGGCGCTGCCTGCGCAGGCGAACAGCAGGTCCACCCCCGCCCGCCCCGAGCACGCCGACGAGTCAGCGCAGGTGACGTTGGAGCCGTTCCCCACGTCCAGCGCGCAGGTGCTGCCGCCGCTGCAGGTCTGCACGCAGCCGCCGGTGCAGGTGACGGTGCACGCGCCCGAGGGGCAGGTGCAGATCGACTCCTTCGAGCAGCTACAGGTGTCGCCCGCGCAGATCTGCGGCACCGGGACGCAGCCCGCGACGCTCAACCCCATCACCAGCAGCAGAGTTCGCATGGCGCGACTCTCGCCGAACTGGCGCCGTTTCGGCAACGACTGGCGCGCCGTTGAACGTCCGCCGGGCGGGGGAGGCCTACGGTGCGCTCACTCATGCCCTTCGCCCCCATGAAAGACGTGTCGACGTTCCGCCGCATGGCCGCCACCATGTGGAAGGCCCCGTCCGATCCCACCATCTACGGCTCGATGGACCTCGACGTCACCCAGACGCTGGCCGCCCTGCAGCGCTACCGCGAGCGCACCGGCGTGCGCCTGACGATGACCCACGTCGTCACCCGCGCCGCGGCCCTGGCCTTCGCGAAGCACCCGCACTTGAACGCCAAGGTGCGCTGGGGCGGGCGGCTGGAGCAGCGCCACTCGGTCGACCTCTTCGTCTCGGTGGCCACCGACTCCGGCAAGGATCTCTCGGGCGCGCGGATCGACGGGGTGGATCGCCTGGGCCTGCCCGAGTTGGTGCAGGCGGTGGAAGGCAAGGCGAAGGGCATTCGCACAGGCAAGGACGAGTCCTTCGAGCGGTCGCGCGGGCTGCTCCAGAGGACGCCGTTCTGGATCCTGAGGCCCCTGCTCAAGCTGATCGACCTGCTGTCCAACGAGCTGCACGTGCACCTGCCGAAGCAGGGCCTGCCGAGGGATCCATTCGGCACCGCGGTGATCACCAACGTCGGCATGTTCGGCATCGACACCGCCTTCGCGCCCTTCGTGCCGCTGGGCCGCTGCCCCATGCTGCTCTTGATCACCGAGGTCCGCCCCCGCCCCTGGGTGGTGGGCGACGAGCTGCAGGTCCGCCAGGTGCTGCGCCTGTGCGCCACCTTCGATCACCGGATCATCGACGGCTTCTCCGCGGGCCTGTTGGCGAAGGAGATCCGCCAGCACGTCGAGCACCCGGAGCTGGGCTCGCAGTCCGTACTCTCGCAGGCGGCGTAAGGCAGACACCATGGCACTCTTCGACCTCTTCATCGCGCTGGACGGGAACGGGCTGAACGGCTTCGAGGGCTTCGGCGGCGTGGCGCGCCTGCGCGGCGACACCTCGCGCGACGTCTTCGACGTCAGCGTCAACTACTTCGAAGGCTTCTCCGGCGGGCACGCCACGCAGGTCAACCCGCAGGGGACGATCGCCTACCTGGGGAACCTGTCCCAGACGTTGCTCTTCTACGATCCGCGCACGCTGCGGGAGGTGACGCGCTTGTCCACGCTGCGCTTCGTCGCGCCCGACGTCTTCTACCAGTCGCAGACGCACGTGGTGTGGACGGGGGAGCGTCGCTTCATCACCGTGCTGGGGCCGGACTTCTACGAGTTCTCGCTGGACGAGCTCGAGCACCCGCGGCGGCTCGGCGCGCACGGGGTGACGCTGCCGCACGCGCTCAAGAAGTCGCCGTCGGGGCGGTACCTCTTCTACGGGGCGATGGATCACGATCTGAAGGGCTACGCCAACCAGGCGGGCGTCTTCGATCTCGAGTCCAACACCGCGCGGGTGGTGAAGCTGCCGGCCACCGTGTGGCACCTCGGCGTGCACCCCACGCGCGACGTCTTCTACGCGCCCACCCAGCGCTGCGCGCCGCAGGGGGACCTGGAGTTCACCGAGTACACCATCGCCCACTTCAAGAACTACCTGTTCGAGATCGACGGGCCTTCCGCGCAGGTGACCCGGCACTGCTCCATCCCCAAGGATCTGCCGGGCGCGCTCACCAGCGACGTCGTGGTGACGGAGGACGAGGTCATCTACAACGCCTGCGCCTCGAGCGTGCTGGTGCGGGTGGATCTGGCGACCTTGAGCCGCGTCGCCTATGTGGACGAGCGCGCCTCCGGCTGGGAGACGCTGACCCACCTGCGCACCGCCTGGTCCAACCTGCTGGAGAGCTCGTCGCGGGCGAACCTCCCCGGCGGACCGCATGTGCTGATGAAGGCGCTGCGCGCCACCCGCTTCTCGGCGCTGGACGGGAGCTACGGGCTGGCGCTCACGCCGGACCGCAAGTACGCCCTGTCGGCGCACCGCGGCCTCAACGAGGTGCGCGTGTACCGCTACCCCGACTTCACCCTGCACAAGCGCATCCGCTTCCCCGAGATCCAGGCCTACTTCCCGAAGCACTTCGGGCGCTTCGACGATCCTCGGCTCGGCTTCCACCACTCCACGCTGGTCGCGCGATGAGCGCGCCCCTCCGCAAGTGGGGGGAGGGGCACGCAGAGGGGTAGACTGACGCGGTGCTGCGCGCGTTGCTCCTCACCGTCGCCTTTCTCGGTCTCGCCTGTGGGCGGACGGGCGTCGTCGAGCCGGGCCTGGTGGTGAAGGACACCTGTGGCGACGCGATCGTCGATCCCGGCGAGGCCTGTGACGACGGCGATTCGGACGACGCAGACGCCTGCCTCTCGTCGTGTCTGAAGGCGCGCTGCGGCGACGGCCGGGTGCACCGCGGCGTGGAGCTCTGCGATCCCGGCTCGTTCCCCGACGCCGGCGTGTGCACCACGGACTGCACGGTGGAAACTTGCGGCGACGCGGTGCTCCAGGCCCCGGAGCTCTGCGATGACGGCAATACCTCGCAGGAGGACGACTGCCTCAACCGCTGTCTGCGGGCCTCGTGCGGCGATGGACATCTCCACCGCGGCGTCGAGGCCTGCGATGACGGCGACGAGGACGACACCGACGAGTGCGTGCAGGGCTGCCAGGCCGCGCGCTGCGGTGACGGCTTCGTGCACGCCGGGGTGGAGGCCTGCGACGACGCCAACCGCGATGACGCCGACGCGTGCCTGTCCGGCTGCGTCGCGGCGCGGTGTGGAGACGGCGTGGTGTGGCGCGGCGTGGAGGCCTGCGACGACGGGAACCAGGATCAAGGCGACGCGTGCCTGACGAGCTGCCAGGCCGCCTCCTGCGGGGACGGCTTCGTGCGGCGGGGCGTGGAGGCCTGCGACGACGGCAACCAGGACGACGGCGATGCGTGCGTGAAGGGGTGCTTGCCGGCGCGCTGCGGCGACGGCTTCACCCAGCGCGGCGTGGAGGCGTGCGACGACGGGAATGCGGACGAGCTGGACGGGTGCACCAACCGCTGCACGCTCCCGGTGTGCGGCGACGGGATCAAGGCCAGCACCGAGCAGTGCGATCTGGGCGCGATGAACGGCGACACGCCGGCCTTCCGCATCACCCAGCCGTCCGGCACCCGCATCGGGACCGACGCGCTGGTGGGCACCCGCACCGTGCAGCAGTTCTACGACTACCGCTCCGCCAGCTCGCACACCGGCTTCGAGGTGCTGGGGGAGAGCCGGATCTACCTGTACGTCGACGCCAACACCGGGCGGCTGTCGCTGGTGCTGACGCACGGGATCGACTTCGTCGCCGGAGGGCCCTCGCAGCCCACTTCACGGGTGGAGATGGACGTGGCGGGGCTGCCGGTGGGCACCGGCGTGGACGTGGTGGACGACACGACGGGCGAGTTCTTCCTCGGGCCCGGTGGGACGGCCTTCGGGCGGTGGAGCTTCGAGCGCAACTCGGACGGCGGCGCCCTGGGGCCGCTGCCCTTCCCAGGGAGCTGGCGGATCATCGTCACCCCGCGCTTCACCATGGGCATCACCACCTGGGGCTGGGTGCGGCACGATCGCACGCGCATTCCTCTGGTGCGGACGGAGCCCATCACCATCGAGGCGCTGGACACCTCGTCCTTGTGCCGGACCAACTGCACCATTCCGCGCTGCGGCGACGGCGTCTTCGATGCCGGAGAGGTGTGCGACGACGGGAACACCGTGAGCGGCGACGGCTGCTCCAGTGACTGTCGGCGGCTTCAGTAGATGTGACTACCCCGGTCGCGCTGGCCGAGGGTGGGTCGCCTGCGTGAGAATCGGAACTCCGTGCGCCTTCGCCTGGTGGTGAGCAGCGTGCTCGTCCTTGCGGCCTGTGAAGGCGCCATCGAAGACATCGACGTGGCGCCGCAGGAGGACGCGGGGACGGGTGGGGGCGACGCGGATGGTGGCGTGGGCGGAGGGGGCGGAGCGACGGGTGGGGGCGGAGGCGCTGTCGGAGGAGGAGGCGGCGCGACGGGCGGAGGCGGAGGCGCCATCGGAGGAGGCGGCGGCGCGACGGGCGGAGGAGGCGGCGCGACGGGCGGAGGTGGCGGAGCAGTCGGCGGGGGAGGCGGCGCGACGGGCGGCGGGGGAGGCGCGATCGGAGGCGGCGGCGGTGCGACGGGCGGAGGCGGCGGCGCGACGGGCGGAGGCGGCGGCGCGACGGGCGGAGGCGGCGGCGCGACGGGCGGAGGCGGCGGTGCGACGGGCGGCGGCGGTGGCGCGACGGGCCTGTGCGCCGGCGCGGGGCGGCGGTGGCGCGACGGGCGGCGGCGGCGGAGCAGTCGGTGGGGGCGGTGGCGCGATGGGCGGCGGCGGCGGCGCGACGGGCGGCGGCGGTGGCGCGACGGGCGGTGGCGGCGGCGCGACGGGCGGCGGCGGTGGTGCCACGGGCGGCGGAACCGGGGGCGGCGGCGCGGCCAGTTGCTCCAACATCACCGGAGATCGCGCCACGCAGGTCTGCCTGCGCTGGGCGTGCGATCGCCGCGACCTGTCCGAGGGCACCTGGGGCGGACAGGTCAACCCCGTGTGCGATCCCGGCGATCTGACTGCCCAGGCGCGCGGCAACGCGCTGCGGCTGCTCAACCTCTACCGCTTCATCGCCGATCAACCGGCCGTCACCACCGACGCGACGAAGGACGCCAACGCTCAGGCCTGCGCGCTGATGATGGACGCCAACAACGCCCTCAGCCACACGCCCCCGTCCTCCTGGGCTTGCTACACCTCTGCGGGGGCCGGCGCGGCGGGCCAGTCCAACATCTGCAGCGGACGCGCGGTGCGCTGCATCGACATGTACATGTCGGACTACGGCGCCGGGAACCAGGCCAGCATCGGGCACCGGCGGTGGTTCCTGTCCAACCAGCTCGGGCCCGTGGGCATCGGCGGCACCACCGGAGGCAGCTGCCACCACGTGATCGGCGGCAGCGGCACCGCCAACAAGCCGTGGATCGCCTGGCCTCCGCCCGGCCCGGTGCCCATCGAGTCCATCAACATCCCCGGCGTGCAGTCCGTCGACTCCGTCGGCTGGACCGTCCAGTCGTACGGCAGCGCGTGGAACCTCGCCAACACCGTCGCCACCGTCCGCGACAACGGCACTCCGGTGACGGTCACCACCACCCCGCTGGGGGCGAACTACGGCAGCCCGTACGCCATCCGCATCAACCCGCAGGGCTGGACCTCTCAGCCCGGGCACACCTACGACGTGTCGGTGCTCCGGGCCGACGGCGGCGTGCTGCTCAACTACCAGGTGCAGCCGATCACCTGCCCGCCGGCTCCGCCGTGACGGGCGGCGAGCTCGGCATTCCCAGCTCCTCGCGCAGCGCGCGGAACTCAGCCGTCCACTGGCCAGACGCGTCACGCACCGTGAGGACGTGATCGACGCGAGACGCCGGGGCACGTGAGAACACGTCCACCAGGACGAGCGGCGCCTTGCCCTCGCGAGGGATGATCGTGTGGTGCTCGACGAGGCTGAGTCCGGCCGCCTGCGCCGCAGGGGCGATGCGATCGGCCTCGAGCGCCGCGCTGCACAAGGCCACGCGGCCCGAGTCCGACAGCCAGCGCGACGCCGCAGTGAGGTAGTCCTCGACGCCCCCGCGCGACTCGAAGCGGCAGGGCATCGCGTGGGGCAGTCCTGACTCCGTCCCTGTGCCGCGCGGGAAGTAGGGCGGGGTGCCGGTGATCAACTCGAAGCGAGCGTCGCCGAGGACCGAGGCGTCCCGCAGATCGCCGTCGAGGATCCGGCAGCGGGCCTCCGCGCCGTCGTAGCGGATCGATCTCCTCCCCATCGCCGCCCGATCCGCCTGCGCTTCGATGCCCGTCACGTCCAGCTCCGGCAGCCGCCAGGCGAGCATCAACAGCACGCTGCCCAGCCCGCAGCCCAGGTCCAACCCGCGCCGGGCGTTCAACGCCTCGCCGTGCCGCGCCGCCACCCACGCCGTCACCAGATCGTCCAGGCTCCAGCGGTGGCCCCGGCGCTTCTGGAAGATCCGCCAGTCGCCGAGGAGAAAGCAGAGATCCTCGTCGTCCGCGGGGTGGAGGTCTGCCTCGCCGCGATCCCCCGCGGGGCGTGGGCCCTTCGCCTGGAAGCCGGCCGGCCGGCGCGCGGTGCGGATGAGGCCCGTCATCGCGCCCGGTGTGACACGAGCCGGGAGGCGTGGGCAAGCGGGCCGGCTACAGCGAGAAGAACCGGCGGATCCGGGCGAGCAGATCCACCGCGTCCTTCGCCTGGCGGGTCTTCGCCGCGTCCGCGTCGAGCCCCTCGCGGACCGCCTCCAGTTGGGCGCGGCGCTCTGCCAGCAGCAGGGCGATCGGCTCTGCCAGCTCCGGGCGCGCCTCCAGCACCTGCTGAAAGACGGCCTTGTCGAGGCGGAAGCACTCGGCCTCGGTGGTGGCGATCACCGTCGCGTACCGCGGCTCGCCGGTGAGCAGCGACATCTCGCCGAAGAGGGTGGGCCCTTTGAGCTTCGTCACTTCCTTCTGGCTCCCCCCGTCCGAGATCTGCACCGAGGCCTCGCCGTCCTCCATCAGGTAGAGCCAGTGCGCGGTGGACCCCTGGCGGGTCATCACCTCGCCCTTGCTGAAGGGCGCGTACCGCATGCCCTTGGCGAGCGTCTCGCGCTCTTCCTCCGAGAGGGCCCGGAAGAGGGGCAGGGCGTCGAGCACCCGGCGGCAGCGCTCGAGCCGCTTCTCGGTCTTCTCGGCCTCGCGCTCGCTGGTCTCCTCGGTGAGGAAGAGCGCGTGCGCCGGCTTGGCCGGAGACATGCCTGCGCGCTTGAGCGCGAAGAAGACGGTGGCGCGCACCGACGAGTCGGTCGGATCATCCACCGCGAGATCCGACAGCCAGTAGCGCACCGCGTACTTCCCGAAGGAGTCCGTCATGTCCATCAGCACCACGTCGGGCGGCGGCGTCTTCGACACGTTGGGCAGCGACGCGTTGGTCACTGCGCTCTGCGCCACGTCGATCACGTCCCCGGGCTGGTGGCGCCAGTCGACGTTGAAGAAGACCCAGCGCCGCCACAGCACCGGCTGCCCCTGGCGCCGCCCCAACACCATCACCTGCGCCTTCATCAGCACCGCGTTGGGGACGAGGACCGTTTCCCAGTTGCGCGTCTCGATCGCCGTGTGCCGCCAGCGCACCTCCACGACCCGGCCGGTGACGTCGCCTACCTTGATCCAGTCGCCCTCGTGGATGGAGTTGTCGATCTGCAGCGCCAACCCGCCGGCGATGTTGCCGATCACGTCCTGGAGCGAGAAGCCCAGCACCGCGGTGAAGACGGCGCTGGTGGCGATGAGGCCGGACAGGCTCACCCCCGCGCGGCCCGCCACCGCCACCGCCGTGGCCACCGAGGCGATCGCCACCACCACGTCCTGAAGGATGAGGGGCAGCTTCATCCGCAGGCGCGGCAGCAGGACGTTGAAGATCAACGTCGCGCCCGAGCCCACCAGCGCCACCGCGCCGAAGACCCAGGTGGGCGTGCGGAAGGCGTCGGTCAGCTCTGACTGGTGCACCACCATCGCGGCGGTCAGCACCAGGCCCAGCAGGTGCGCCGCCAGGAAGAAGAGCGTCGCCTTGAAGCGCGCCCGGTCGATGCTCGCCAGCTTGGACGACAGGAACGCCACCACCGACACGCCCAGCACCCAGGGGGTGGACGCTTCCTGCGCCTCGCTCCACAGGACCTCGAAGAAGCTCACGGCGGGGCACCGTAGCGCACGTCCTTGGCGCCCGCGCGGCGGCGCGTCAGAAGGCCCGCGGGCGCGAGCACGCCAGGCACCACCGCGTCTCCGGCAGGGCCTCCAGGCGAGCCCGGGCGATGGAAGATCGCCGCGAGCCGCGCAGCTTCGAAGACACGCTTCAGGGAGCCGCAGCCTTTGCGTCCCGAGCCTCCAGGTAGGCGGAATGGCAACCCACGCAGGTGCGCGTCAGATCTCCCAACCGCGCGGCCAGCGCGTCGTCGCTTCCGCTCGCGGCCGCCTGGGCCATCGCCTTCGCCCGCTCGCGCAGCTCGTCCTGCCGCACGAAGAACTGCTCGGGGAGCGCGGAGTTGAGCTCGTCGCTGGCGCCGGGCGTCGGCCGGGTGATGCGCGGCTCACTGGCGATCGCCTGGGCCAGCTCCTTCGCCACGTCCTTCTCCAGCAGCACCACCGCCTGCACCAGCCGCGTCATGTCCTTCCCGTGCCGCGCCATGCGCTGGCGCAGCAGTTGTCGCGCGAGCTCGCTCAGGTAGTCCGGCTGCCGCAGCCTCTTGGTGCTCTCTTCCTTCGCCGCCGGTGGCGCCTTCTTCGCCGGGGCCCCCGCCACGGCCAGTCCCGCCGCCAGGAAGAACGCTCCCACTGCCGCTTTCCACGTCATGGTGCCTCCGCTTTCGCTCCCGCTGACTCCAAGCAACCCCTCGGCCACCCTTCGGCCCGTGATGTGCACCGGAGAAGCCTGGTCCAACCCGGAGGCACGTCATGAAGAAGATCCTCGTCGCCATCGATGGCTCCGAGCCCGCGATGCATGCCGGCCGCACGGCGATGCAATTGGCAGAGAAGAGCCACGGCGAGGTGACGCTCGCCTACGTCGTCCCTCAAGTGCTGATCCCCGCCGAGGTGCCCTTCGCGGCCGGCGAGCTGGCCGAAGAGGCCGTCAAGGCAGGGGAAATCCTCCTCGAGCAGGCCGCGAAGGAGCTGGGCCAGCCGGGCGTGCGCCGCGTCTGCCTCACCGGCTCACCCGCGGAGCGCCTCACCGAACTCGCCGACGCCGAGAACTACGATCTGGTGGTGGTGGGCAGCAAGGGCCGCGGCGCCGTCTCCCGCGTCCTCGTCGGCAGCACCACCGATCGCCTCGTCCACATCTGCAAGAAACCCGTGCTCGTGGTGCGCTAAGACGGCCGCAATGGCTGCAGCCGGATCCTCGCACGCGCAGGAACTGCACATGACCCACCGAATTTTGATCGTCGACGACGAGCGCAACGCCCGCGACGCGCTCAAGAGCTTGCTCACCGACGAGGGCTACGAGGTGCGCGAGGCCAGCGACGGCGAGGAAGGCCTGGAGGCGCTGGCGGAGTTCCGCCCCGACGCCGTGCTGTGCGACGTGCGGATGCCGAAGATGGACGGGCTCACCCTGCTCAAGCGGGCGCGGGAAGACGGCCA
Source organism: Myxococcales bacterium (assembly GCA_020846875.1). Classification (GTDB taxonomy): domain Bacteria; phylum Myxococcota; class Myxococcia; order Myxococcales; family Myxococcaceae; genus JADLDB01. Next base: position 24,546 of record JADLDB010000103.1, read on the forward strand.
CGAAGGCCTGTTCCTGATGATGACGGCCTTCGGCAGCATCGAGACCGCGGTGGAGGCGATGCGTCGCGGCGCCGAGGACTACCTGACCAAGCCGCTCGACGTGGGGGCGGTGACTGCGCGCCTGGAGAAGGTGCTCGAGAAGCGCCAGTTGGTGCGCGACAACCAGATGCTGCGCGAGCGGATCCGCGAGAAGTACCAGTTCTCGCACATCGTCGGCGACAGCCCCGAATTGCAGGCGGTGTTCGACGTGGTGAAGCGCGCCGCCCCCACCCGCGCCACCGTCCTCATCCTCGGCGAGTCCGGCACCGGCAAGGAGCTGATCGCCCAGGCCATCCACGAGGAGTCGCCGCGCCGCGCCAAGCCCTTCGTCAAGGTGAACTGCGCCGCGCTGTCCGAGACGTTGCTCGAGAGCGAGCTGTTCGGCCACGAGAAGGGCAGCTTCACCGGCGCGGTGGGCCGGCGCGAAGGCCGCTTCGAGCTGGCGGACGGCGGCACGCTCTTCCTCGATGAGATCGGCGACATCTCCCCCGGGCTCCAGGTGAAGCTGCTGCGGGTGCTGCAGCAGCGCGAGTTCGAGCGGGTGGGCGGCACCACCACGCTCAAGGTGGACGTGCGCGTGGTGGCGGCCACCAACAAGGATCTCACCGCCGAGGTGAAGGGCAGCCGCTTCCGCGAGGATCTCTACTACCGGCTCAACGTCGTCTCGGTGACGCTGCCCCCGCTGCGCAAGCGCAAGAGCGACATTCCGGCCCTGGTGGCTCACTTCATCGAGCGCTACAGCGAGCTGCACGGCAAGGAGGTGCGCGGGCTGGCCCCCGGCACCTTGAACGCGCTGCTCAGCTACGACTGGCCGGGCAACGTGCGCGAGCTGGGCAACGTGGTGGAGCGCGCGGTAGTGCTGGCCCGCGGCACCGAGCTGACGGCGGACGATCTGCCCCCCACCATGCGCGGCCCCCGCCCGAGGGATCGCTCGCCCGACACCCTCATCCCCGGCGCCACCCTGTACGAGATCGAACGGGAGGCGATCCTGCGCACCCTGGAGATGGTGGACGGCTCCACCTCGCGCGCCGCCGACGTGCTGGGGATCAGCGTGCGGAAGATCCAGTACCGGCTCAAGGAGTACGCCCAGCAGGACGCGGACGCCTCCAGGCCCAGCAACAACTGACGGCCGCCCTCAGCTCCGGGGCAGGTGCACGGTGAAGCGGGCCCCGCCCAGGGGGCTCCTGCCGACGGTGATCTGCCCGCCGTGCTGAGAGACGATCGCGTTGCTGATCGGCAGGCCCAGGCCCGAGCCGTTGGCCTTGGTGGTGAAGAACGGCTCGAACAGGCGGGGCCCCGCGTCCTCCGGCACCCCCGGGCCGCTGTCGTCCACCTGCAGCAGCACGAAGTCGGCGTGGTGGGCGTCGTCCTCGCAGGACAGGCGCACCGTGCCGTCCGGGCCGGCCGCGTCCAGCGCGTTCAACGACAGGTTCATCAGCACCTGCCGCAGTTGATCCTCGTCCGCGGGCAGCACCGGCGCTCGCTCGCAGGAGAACTCCAGCCTCACCCCGCGGCGCTCCGCGTCCGTCTCCAGGAACGCCCACACCTTCTCCAGCAGGCCCTTGAGCGGCGTCGGCCTCAAAGTCAGCGGCGAGGGGCGGGCGAACTGCAGGAAGTCCTGGAGGATGTGCTCGAGCCGGCGGATCTCGTCGCGCACCAGCGTCAGCGGCTGCAAGAGCGGGCGCTGCACCGTGGGCTCCAGCTTGTGGACCCGTCGCTCCAGCACGGTGAGCTGCAGGGCCGCCGCGTTGAGCGGGTTGCGGATCTCGTGCGACAGGCCGGCCGTCAGGGTGCCCACCGCCGCCAGCTTCTCGGCCATCTGCGCGCGGCGGGTCAGCTCGCGCTTCTCTGCCTGCGACTTCACGTGGCGCACCGCCTTGTCCAGCGTGGCCAGCAGATCCGGGGTGGACAAGGGCTTCATGAGGTACGCCCACACCCCCGCGCGCACCGCCGCCGCCGCCGACTCCACCGAGGCGTGACCGGTGAGCAGCACCACCTCGCAGTCCGGGCTCGCGTCCTTGAGCTGCGCCGCCAGGGAGGTGCCGTCGCCGTCCGGCAGCTTCAGATCCACCAGCGCCACCTCCAGCCAGCCGGCCGCCGCCAGGAGCGCGCCGGCGCAGGACGGGGCCGTGCGCACCTCGTGCCCCAAGTCCGTGAGGATCTCCTCGAGGTTCCGGATGAACTCCGGGTTGTCTTCCACCAGGAGGACGTGCGCGCTCATTCCTGGCCCTCCGCGCGTGGCAAGGTCAACGTGAAGCGCGCTCCCCCCAGGGGCGAACGCGAAGCGACCACCTCCCCGCCGTGCAGCTCGACCACCCGGCGCACCAGCGCCAGGCCCAGCCCGATCCCCCGCGGCCTGGTGGTCACCAGCGGCTCGAAGAGCCGGTTGCGGATCGCCGGATCGATCCCGGGGCCCGAGTCGTCCACCAACAGCCGCGCCTGGCGTCCCCCGGTCTCCAGCGTCACCGACACCCGGCCATCGACGCCGGCGGCGTACAGCGCGTTGTCCACCAGGTTCACCACCACCTGCCGCAGCTGGGTGGGGTCGCCGTCCACGGGGCAGGGGGCGTCGAAGCCCAGGAGCTGCAGGGTGGTGGTCGCCGGCGGCTCGAGCCCCGACACCGCGTCGCGCGCCACCGCGCCCAGGTCTACCCGCTGCGGCACCAGCGGCCGCTCGCGGATCAGGTCGAGCAACTGGGTGATGATGTCGTTGGCCAGCGTGACCTGGTGCCCGATGCGCTCGAGGTGCTTCTTCGCCTTCTCGCTCTCACCCACGCTGCCCTTGAGGAGGTAGAGGGAGGTCTCGATCACCGCGAGGGGGTTTCGCAGCTCGTGGCCGATGCTGCCGATCAGCTGCCCGTAGGTGGCCAGGCGCTCGGCCCGCTTCTGCGCGGCCTCCAGATCCTCGCGGTAGGTGTGCAGCATGATCGCCAGGTCCAGATCCAGCACCCGCTGCACGGCGTCGCGCGTGGCGTGATCCTCGCCCGCCGCCTCGTCGAGGATTCCGCTCAGCCGCTCCCTCACCTGCAGCCTGATCACGTTCATCGCGCTGATCATGTAGTGCTGGGGGAGGCCGATCTGCACGTGAGCCCGGCCGATCCGCGCGCGCCGCTGCACGTACGCCTCGTCCCACGGACCCTCGAACAGCTCGCGCATCCACTTCACCAGCGTCGCCTTGAGATCGCCGACGTGCCGCTCGCCCCGCGAGAGCGCCGCCCGGGCGCCCTCGTGCTCGAGGATCCGCGCGTAGAAGACCTCGGCGATGGAGGCGAAGTGGGGCTCCAGCGGGGCGCGCAGTGCCCGCAGCCGCTGCTCGTCGGCCTCGGTGAAGCCGATGTACCGCTTGAGCTCCAGGAACAGGTCGAGCACGGCTGATCCTGGCTTGTACCGGCAGCGTCCCGGTTCACACAACCGCCTTTGGCCGCCGCCGGAAGTGGCTTAAGAAACCGCGCGTGGCCGAACTGCACCGTGGACACCTCGTCTTCAGTTGTGGCGCCAGCCTCTACGCCGTCCCAGCGGAGACCGCCGCCGAGGTCGTCACGCTGCCGCTGCTGACGCGCGTCCCCGGCGCGCCCGTGCACCTGGTGGGTGTCTTCGCCCACCGCGGCGAGGTGCTGCCGGTGGTGGATCTGGCGCGCCTGGCCGGCAAGCCGCTCGACGAGGCCTTCAAGCGGGCGGTGCTGGTGCGGGGCGCCTCGGGCGCGGTGGCGCTGACCGCCACCCGGGTGCTGGGCGTGTCCCAACTGGAAGGCAAGCAGGACCGGCTGGGGGACTCGGGGCTCTCGGCGCACCTGCGGGGGCCCGCGCGCGGCCCCGCCGGGGAGGTGGCGGTCATCGATCCCGAAGGCTTCTTTGACTTCCTCGCTCGCGGCGGCGCATGACCGCGACCGACTCGGTGGTGGAAGGCGTGGTGCTCTGTCGCGTAGGGGGCGATCGCCTCGCCGTGCTCGCCGGCGACGTGGTGGGCGTGGAGCTGCCCGACGGCGCCTCGCCCTACGCGGGCCGCCTCTTCGAGAGGGTCGCCTCGATCCCCGCCGACGCGCGGCTGTTACGGCACGAGGTGGCAGGCCTCGTCGTCGACGCGCTGGAGGTCCACGCCGAGCGCCTCGCGCTGATGCGCGTGCCCGAGGTGATGAAGTGGGTGGTAGGCGGAGCGCTGATGGGCTTCGTCCAGGCGGCGGGCTCGCTGTGGCCGGTGGTGTCCCTGCCGGCCCTGTCCCGGCACCTGGGCGGCCAGGCGGGGAGGGCCCGCGCGTGAGCGGCGTGCCGGGACTCGCGAAGAAGGGCCGGTGGCTGACCGCCCTGAGCACCGTCGCGGTGTTCTCGGGCCTGGCCGTCGCCGTCACCTACGCGGTCGCGGCGCTGTCCTTTCCGCCGGGCACCCGGCTGGCCTTCGGGGTGCTGGTGGGGGCCGTCTCCGTCGCCTTCAACGTGGCGGGGGACGTGTTCGAGCAGCGGCGCCTCAAGACGCTCCGCGGGCTGGGCGACGGGACCATCGCCCCCAGGCCCCAGGCCCTGGCCGAGGCGGCGCGGGAAGTGTCCCGCAGCCCCGACACGTCCTTCGGCGTCGTCCTGGTGCTGCTCGGCGGAGGCGCCATGCTGACGGCCCTGCTCTGGTCCCTCCTGTCGGAGGTGCCTCGATCGACGGTGTTGAGGGTGGGCTTCCTCGGCGTGGCGGTGGCCCCATTGACCGCGGTGATGGCCAACCTGATGAGCTGGCCGCGGGTGCGCGTCGTGTTGCGCGAGCTGGTCGCCGCCGGCCTCCCGGTGGACGCCGCCTACGCCGCCGTCCCCGCGCGCTTCGAGCTCAAGCCCCGCCTGGTGCTCTTCGCCGGCGTGGCCACCCTGACGCCGCTGCTCCTGGTGGCCGACATGGCCGTCACCCGCCTGGGCCGCGCCCTGTCACCCGGAGGCGCGGGCGGCCTGGTCCCGGTGCTGGTCCTGGGCGGCCTGGTGCTGCTGATGGTGGCGGCCTGCGCCTGGCTGGTGGCCTCGGTGCTGAGCGCGCCCCTGGCCGAGCTGGCGAAAGAGACCGATCGCCTCGCGCGCGGTGAGTTCGGCCAGCTCCAGCTGGTGCCCGGAGAGTTCGAGCTCTGGGCCGCGGCGGGAGGCATCGCCCTCCTGGAGATCGAGCTGGCCAGCACCAACCGGCGCGTGGTGGACGCCGCGTCCTCCATCGTCGCGTCCACCGGCGAGCTGTCCAGCGGCCGCGGCGAGCACCTCTCGGCCGCCGAGGAGCAGTCCGCCGCGCTGGCCGCCACCACCGCCACCAGCGAGGAGCTGGCCCGCAGCGCCCGGCAGATCGCCTTGAATGCCCAGCGGGTGTCCGAGCTGGCCCGCGGCACCCTCGACGCCGCCCGCGCGGGCAAGCACAGCGCCGACGCGTTTACGACCGCCATGCAGCAGGTGCGCGAAGGCAACCAGGCGATCGCCGACTCGGTGGTGCGCCTCAACAAGCGCGTCCAGCAGGTGGGGCGGATCATCGAGTTCATCAACGGGATCGCCGACAAGAGCGATCTGCTCGCCCTCAACGCCGAGCTGGAAGGCAACAAGGCCGGGGAGGTGGGCCGCGGCTTCAGCCTGGTCGCCGCCGAGATGCGCCGCCTCGCCGAGTCCGTCATGCAGTCCACCGCGGAGATCGCCCGGCTGATCGAAGAGATCCGCGACGCCACCAACGCCGCGGTGATGGCCACCGAGGCCGGCGTGAAGGCCACCGACGCGGGGGCGGGGCTGGCCCAGCGCGTGGGAGAAGGCCTGGCTCGCATCGTCGAGTTCGCCAACCTCTCGTCCGACGCCATGCAGAGCATCAGCCTCGCCACCGGGCAGCAGCAGGCCGGGACCGATCAACTGGTGGCCTCGATGGCCGACATCTTGAATTCCACCCGCGCCGCCGCCGACGCCTCGCGCTCGATGGAGTCCACCCACGCCGAGCTGCTCCTGGTGACGAAGGAGCTGGACGCGTCGGTCCGCACGGAGGTGAAGGCGTGAACCAGCGCTGGCTCAAGGGCCGCACCGGCTGGCTGCTCACCCCGGCCGTGTGGGTGGGCGCAGCGGTGCTGCTCCTGGGGCTGATCTACGGCGGCGGGGTGGTGCGCTGGGCCGGAGGGGCGGAGCTGAGGCTGACCGTGGCTTTCTCTGCGGCGCTGGCGGTGGCGGCGGTCACGGCCCTGGGCGCCCGGGGCCTGGGCACCTTCCGGGCTTTGGTGGCGCAGCGGGTGGCCCCTTCCGCCGGCGCGCGCCTCGCGGCCGTCCGGGAGTTGCGCGCCTTCCCCGCGCGGCTGTCCCTGTCCCTGGGGCTGGCCGTGCCGCTGACGGCCCTCGCGGTGGGCCTGGTGGCCGTGCTGGTGCAAGACGCCTCCCTCTCCGTCGTCTACCGCCTGGCCGCGGTAGGGGTGCTGCTGGGCGTGCTGGCCGCGGTGCTCGTCTCCACCGTCGCCACCGCGCGCTCGCACGAGGCCGTCGATCAGCTCGCGGTGGGCCTGCCCGCCCAGGACGTGCTGCAGTTCGCCGCCCGCCCGTCGTGGAGCCTGCGCCGCCGCCTGGTGGTGTTGACCCTGGCCGTGGTGGTGGTGCCGGTGCTGATGGTGGTGGACGTGTCGGTGGCGCTCACCGACGAGGTGGCCAGCGCCGCCGCCGCGGGGCTCGCCGAGCCCACCGCCCTGGTCTCCTTGGCCTCACGCGAGCTCGCCCTGCGCCTCTTCGCGTTGATCACCGCCTCGCTGGCCCTGGCGCTGGCGGCGGCCTGGTTCGGCGGGAACGTCCTCGCCCGCCCCATGCAGCGCCTGGCCGCCGAAGCTCGCCGCGCCGCCCGGGGTGAGCTCGATCGCATCTCGGTGATCGCCGCCGACGGCGAGATGTGGCAGGTCACCACCGTCTTCGGGCTGATGCACGAGCGCCTCGCCCAGCTCCTGGTGCAGCTCACCCGCGCCGGGGGCATCATCGAGCGGACCACCACCGCCCTCAAGGGCACCTCACGGCAGTACGAGGCCACCGCCGCCAGCCAGGCCGCCGGCCTCAACCAGACGTCGGCCACCACCGAGGAGTTGGCCCACAGCGCCCGGCAGATCGCCGGCAGCGCCACCTCCGTCGCCGAGCTGGCCAGCTCCACCCTCGAGGCCGCCGAGGCGGGCCAGCGCGACGCCGAGGCGTTCCAGGCAGCCGTGGAGCGGATGCGCCAGGACAACCGGTCCATCGCCGGGGCCGTCGATCGCCTCCAGCGCCGCGTCCAGCAGATCGGCCGCATCGTCGAGCTGATCAACACCGTGGCCGATCGCAGCGATCTGCTCGCCCTCTCCGCCGAGCTCGAGGGCACGCGCGCGGGCGACGTGGGCCGGGGCTTCTCGCTGGTGGGCGCCGAGATGCGCCGCCTCGCCGAGAACGTGCTCGAGTCCACCGCCGAGGTGGAGGAGCTGATCGCCGAGATCCGCGACGCCACCGTGAAGACGGCCGAGGCCACCGTCCACGGCTCCTCGCTGACCGAAGGCAGCACCGCGCTCGCCACCGAGGTGATCGGCGCCCTGCGCACCGTGGGCGACCTGGCGCGGCAGACTTCCGACGAGGTGCGGGCCATCTCGCTCGCCACCCAGCAGCAGCAGAGCGGCACCGATCAGCTCGCCGAGACGATGAGCGAGATCCTCGGCGTCACCCAGCGCGGCCTGGAGGCGTCCCACCGCGTCGGCGAAGCCAACCGGCGCCTGGCCGGCCTGTCCCAGCAGATGCGCGCCGCCCTCGAGCGCTTCAAGGTGGCTGATCGCGCGGGGGTCGAGCTGGCGTGAGCACCAGCCGCGAGAAGCTGCTCGCCCAGTTCCGGGAGCTCGTCACCGAGCGCCTGGCGCGGGTGTCGCGCTCGTTGATGAGCCTGGAGGCCGGCGCCGACGTGGAGGCCGGGAAGGCCGCCCTGCGCGAGCTGCACGGCCTCAAGGGCGAGGCGCGGATGATGGGCTTCGCCGAGGTGAACGCGCTCGTCCACGAGATGGAGGAACTGGTCCGCGCCACGCACGCCATCGGCTACGCGCTCGCCGGCGGCTCGGTGGACGCGCTCCTGGTGGTGGCCGACGCGGTGGCCGTGCTGGCCGGCGCGGCCAAGGGCGAGCCGCCCGACGTGAAGAAGCTGCTCGAGTGGCTCAAGGCCGCCACCGCCGCCGAGAAGCAGCGCGCCGGCGAGGGCACCGGCCAGCACCCCGTCCCAGGCCCCTCGGCTCCACCCCAGGCCTCCGGCGCTCCCGTCCTGCCCCCACCCGGGCCCTCCGCGCCCGCGCCCGTCCCGTCGCCTTCCGCGGGGCCCGCCACCGGCTCCCAGCCCGCCCCTGCGCCAATCCCCGAGCGCGCCGACGCGTCGATCCGCATCAGCCAGCAGAGCCTCGAGGTACTCACCAGCACCGTCACCAACTTGAGCCAGCGCGCGCGCCGAAGGGAGCTGAACGCCGGCCGCCGCCACCAGTTGGCGCGTGAGCTGGTGCACCTCCACCGCCTGGCCGAGGATCTGGGGCCGGAGGCGGCCGAGCTGGCCAGCCGGCTGGGCAAGGCCAAGGAACTCGCGGGCGAAGTCAACCGCCTGTCCACCCTCGTCAACACCGACGAGCTGCGCGATCTGACCGTCCTGGGCGAAGAGATCACCGCGCTGCGCATGGTGCCGGTGTCGCTCGTCACCGAGCCCTACGCGCGCATGGTGCGCGAGCTGGCCAGGGAGCTGGGTAAAGACGTCGACTTCCGGGTGGACGGAGACGAGGAGCGCGTCGACCGCAGCGTGCTGGACGCGCTCAAGGATCCCCTGCTGCACCTGGTGCGCAACGCCGTCGATCACGGCCTGGAGACGAGAGCGGAGCGCGCGGCCGCCGGCAAGCCCCAGCGCGGCGCGCTCCAGGTGCACGTCACCCGTGAAGGTGAGCGCCTGGTCCTGCGCGTGGAGGACGACGGCCGGGGGCTCGATCCGGCGCACCTCAAGCAGGCTGCGGTGCGCAAGGGGCTCCTCACCGAGGCGGCCGCGAGCGCCATGGACGACGACGGCGCCATCGAGCTCATCTTCGTCTCCGGCTTCTCTTCTCGCGAAGGCGTCACCGATCTCTCCGGGCGCGGCGTGGGCCTCGACGTGGTGCGCACCAACTTGCTGGCGGTGGGTGGCGAGGTGACGGTGCAGTCCGCCCCGGGCAAGGGCGCCGCCTTCGAGCTGCGCGTGCCGATCAGCCTCACCGTGGCGCCGGTGCTCTTCGTGCAGGTGGGCGACGAGCGGCTGTGCCTCACCGCGTCCAACGTGCTGCAGGCGGTGCAGGTGCAGCCCGAGCAGGTGCGGGAAATCGCCGGCAAGGCCGGGCTCAAGCTGAACGACGAGGTGCTGCCCTTCGCCTCGGTCGCGTCCATCCTGGGCGCGGCGCCCGAGCGCACCGCCTCCGAAGGAGAGCTGGTGCTGGTACTGCGCGGCCGGGGCCAGTCGGCGGCCATCGCCGTCGATCGCGTGCTGGAGGAGCGGGTGCAGGCGATCCTCCCCCTGAAGGGGCTGTTGTCCCGCTACCCGCACCTGTCCGGCGCCACGCCTCTGGCCGACGGCTCCCTGGCGCTGGTGTTGTCCGCGCCGCACCTGGTGTCCACGGTGCACGGCCGGGAACTCAAACTGGCGGCCATGCCCGCCCGCCGCCGGGAGGTGTCCCGCCGCGTCCTGGTGGTGGACGACTCGCCGCTCACCCGGGAGCTGCTCGTGCAGCTGCTGGAGTCGGTCGGCTACCACGTGGTGCAGGCCGGCGACGGCGCCGAAGCGCTCGAGCGCCTGGCCCGCGAGGCGGTGGACATCGTGGTGAGCGATCTGGAGATGCCCGTCGTCGACGGCCTGGAGCTGACCAGGCGCCTCAAGAGTCACCCCACGCTGCGCTCGCTGCCGGTGGTGATCGTCACTACCCGCGGCAGCGAGGCCGATCGCCGCCGCGGTATGGAGGCGGGCGCGGACGGCTACGTCACCAAGGGAGATCTGGTGCGCCAGGATCTGGTCGACGTGGTGTCCCGCCTGCTCGCCTGACGCCCGGCCACCGGCCAAATGAAGGCAATCCGGGGCGGCCTACACTAGACTTGCGTCAAAACTGCTTCAGTCGAGGGGGCTCTCGCCGCCGTATGCCGAAGAAGGTCAGCGTCATGGTGGTCGACGACTCGCCGCTCTGCCGGCAGTTGATCGTCGACGCGCTGGGCAGGGATCCAGACATCGAGGTCGTGGCGCAGGCGGAGGACGGCCAGCAGGCCTACGACCGGGCCCTGGCGGTGCGGCCGCAGGTGATCACCATGGACGTGGACATGCCGGTGCTGGACGGGCTGTCTGCCACCGAGCGGATCATGGCCGAGCAGCCGATCCCCATCCTCGTCCTCACCGCGGATCCGCGGAACCAGGCCCCCGAGCTGACCCACCGGGCGCTGGCCGTCGGCGCCCTGGCGCTCCAGGTGAAGCCCGCCATGGACGCCGGGCTCGAGGCGTGGAACCTGGCGCGTGAGGTGAAGCTGCTGTCGACGGTGAAGGTGATCCGCCACCTGCGCGGCGGCAAGAAGGGCTCCAGCCCGTCCTCGTCCAGCGTCCAGGCGGTCCCCGCAGGGAGCGAGGCGGGGACCTTCGCTGCCAACCCGGTGGGCGTGGTGGCCATCGCCTCCAGCACCGGCGGTCCCCAGGTGGTGCAGAGGCTGTTGTCGGAGCTCCCCGCCGACTTCCCCGCGCCGCTGGCCCTGGTGCAGCACATCAACGCCGCCTTCGCCGAGTCCCTGGTGGGCTGGCTGGCGGGCAGCTCGAAGCTCAAGGTGAAGGTGGCGAAGGACGGCGATCTGCTCACCCCCGGCACGGTGTTGATCGCCCCGCCCGACGCGCACCTCACCATTCCGTCCCGGGGGCGGGTGGCGGTGCAGCCCGGCGCGGCGAAGGACGGCCACCTCCCGTCGGGCTCGCTGTTGCTCGACTCGGCGGCGAAGGCCTACGGGCGCCGCGCGGTGGGGTTGATCCTCACCGGCATGGGCAACGACGGCGTGGACGGGCTGGCGGCGATCCGCGAGGGCGGCGGGAAGACCCTGGCCCAGAGCCAGGAGTCGTCGGTCGTCTTCGGCATGCCGGGCGCGGCGATCGCCCGGGGTATCGTCGACTACGTCGTGCACGGGGACGAGCTGGCCCGCGCGCTGGTGAAGCTGGCACAGGGCAAAGAGCTCCCGAAGGGGTGACGCTGCATGGGGTCCGCGGTGCCGGCGCCGGTGGAGGCGATCTGCGCGTACGTCGCGCAGCGCACCGGCACCAACCTGTCCCGCCAGCAGCGTGAGCGCCTCGCCCGCGCGGCGACGCTGGCGCTGGGGCAGGGCGATCCCCTCGCCTTCCTCGAGCGCCTCAAGGCGCGCGAGGGCGCCCGCGAACTGGCCGAGCTGATGAGCGTGGTGTCGGTGCACAAGACCGACCTCTTCCGCGACGAGCAGCAGCTGGGCGCCCTGAAGGAGCACGTGCTGCGAGAGCTGGCCGGCGTCGGACGGCCGCTGCGCCTGTGGAGCGCCGGTTGCTCCACCGGAGAAGAGGTGGCCACGCTGCTGGTCCTCCTCGCCGAGGTAGGGGCGCACCCCGGCAGCACGGTGCTGGGCAGCGACATCGCGGCGAGCGCGCTGGCGGCGGCGCGTAAGCTGACCTTCGCTGCCGAGGCGATGCGGCGCGTCCCCGAGCCGGTGCGGCAGCGGTGGTTCGCGAAGGGCGGGGAGGCCTGGCGCCTGGTGCCCGAATTGGCCGGCCGCGCCCGCTTCCAGCAGCACAACCTGATGGACACTCCGTACCCCTTCGCCGACGAGGGCGAGCTGTTTGACGTGATCGTCTGCCGCAACGTGCTCATCTACTTCACCCCCGAGGCGGTGGACCGGGTGGTGGGCCTCTTCGCCGAGCGCCTCAAGCCGGGCGGGGTGCTGGTGCTGTCCGCGGCCGAGCCCATCCTCCACCCGCGCACCGACGTGGAGACGCGCCGGCACGAGAGCGCCTTCTTCTACGTCCGCGCCGATCCGACGAAGGCGAAGAGCGCCGAGCCCCCGCGGCCCTCCGCGCCGCCCCGGCCGTCCGCGCCTGTGCGCCCCTCGGCGCCGCCCCCGCGATCCTCCGCGCAAAGTCCGCCGCCTTCTCCCTCGCCGTCGGCGCCCGGCCCCATCTCCGGCGAGTTCCAGGTGCCCCTGACGCCGGAGGACGAAGGCCGCCGCCTCTTCGGGCTGGTGCTGGACTGGGCCGCCGCCGGCCAGGCGGACGCCGAGACGGAAGCCGGCCTGCGCAAGGCGCTGTACCTCGCGCCGGAGCTGGCGGCGGCGCGGTACCTGCTGGGCCTGTTGCTCGAGCAACGGGGGGCGCGGGCAGACGCCGCCAGCGAGTACCGCCGGGCGCTGGCGCTGCTGGAAGGAGGCCGGGCCATGCCGTCCGCCTTCTTTCTGAACAACGAGCGCCTCTTCGCGGCCTGCCGGATCGCCCTCCAGCGCCTCGGCTACCGCTGACTTGCATCACGGGGGGCGGCTTGCGAGAAGCACAGCCCTCGCATGCGGCTGCTGTACGTCCTGGCCACGTGGCTGGCCTTCGTGGTGGTCTTCCCGGTGCTGGCGCTGATGAAGAAGACGCGCGACGGCGCCTGGCAGCGGCTGGGCTTCTACCCGCCGTCGGCGGTGCCCCAGGGCCCGGGGCCGCGGATCTGGCTGCACGGCGCCAGCGCGGGCGACCTGCTGGCGCTGTCGCCGATGATCGATCGCCTGCGCGGGCGCTTCCCCGACGCGAAGGTGATCGTCAGCACCATCACCAACACCGGCCACCTGATGGCCCGCGAGCGGCTGATGAAGAAGATCGACGCGGTGGTGTACGCGCCGTGGGATCTCTGGGGCGCCACGCGGCGGGCGGTGCGGGCGATCCGGCCCGACCTGCTGGTGCTGGAGTACACGGAGATCTGGCCCAACCTGATCCGCGCGGCGCATCGCGCCGGGGCGAAGGTGGCGCTCACCAACGGCCGCTTCTCGGCCCGCCACCTCTCTCGCTACCGCGCCTTCTTCTGCGCGATCGGCAACCCGCTCCTGGACGTCGATCTCTTCCTGATGCGCGAGGAAGACGAGGCCGAGCGCGCGCTGAGCCTGGGCGCGCTGCGGCAGCGGGTGCAGGTGACGGGCAACACCAAGTTCGACGCGCTGGCGCCGCTGGAGCAGGCGGTGGAAGACCACGCGCTGCGCGAAGCGCTGGGGGTGCCACGGGACGCGAAGGTGTGGATCGCCGGCAGCACGCATGAAGGGGAAGAGGAGCTGCTGCTGGAAGTCTACCGGCGCCTGGTGAAGGAGCACCCCGGCCTGCGCTTCGTGATCGCGCCGCGCTATCTCGAGCGGGCCGAGCGCGTGCTGGGCCTGGTGACGGCGGCGGGGCTGCACGGCGGGCGGCGCTCGAAGGGCAACCCGGAGGGCGCGCCGGTGGTGATCCTCGACAGCATCGGCGAGCTGGCGCGGGCCTACCGGCTGGCCACGCTGGTCTTCGTGGGCGGCAGCTTCACCTCCCGCGGGGGGCAGAACATCCTCGAGCCGGCGGCGCAGGGCCGCCCGGTGCTGTTCGGTCCGCACATGGAGAACTTCCGCGACTCGGTGCAGGTGCTGGTGGGCCGGGGGGGCATCCAGGTGAACGACGCCGAGCACCTGTGGCGGGTGACGAGCGATCTGTTGGCCCGGCCGGACAGCCTGGGGCCGCTGGGGGAGCTGGCGCGCTCAGCGGTGCTGCAGGTGTCGGGGGCCAGCGATCGCAATGTCGAGGCGCTGGCGAAGCTGGTGGCTGCGTGAGGGTGCTGCACCTGCTGGCGTCGCCGTACTTCACCGGCCCGGCGGAGCTGGTGGTCGAGCTCGCGCTGGCGCAGCGGCGGCTGGGGCACGAGGTCTCAGTGGCGGTCGATCGCAAGCGCACCAGGGCCAGCGCCGAGGAACTGGCTGGCCCGAGGGTGGAAGCGCTGGGGCTCGCCTCGCCGGCCCCGCTGCAGCTGTCCGTCAAGTCGAGCCCGTTCGCGATGATGCGCGACGTGCTGACGCTGCGCGGCCTGGAGCTGGACGTGGTGCACGCGCACTTCAGCCACGATCACCTGCTGGCGAGGCTGGGGCGGCCGAAGGGTGCCAGGCTCTTCCGCTCCATCCACGCGCCGCGCTCGTTGCGCTGGAGCCTCCCGCGGGCTGACGGGTGGACCGTGCCGACGGCGGAGTTCGGCCGCAGGCTGATGGGCGCGCCGGTGGTGGTGCTGCCGCCGGTCCTCTCGGGGGACTTCTGTCCCCCGGGGGATCGCCTGGCTGTCCGGAGTGCTCTGGGGCTGGGCGGCGGTCCGCTGATCGGAATGGTGTCGACGTTCCAGCCTTCGCGCCGGCACGCGCTCGGGCTGGAGGCCTTCGTCGCAGTTCGCGCGCGGCACCCTCAGGCGCGGTTGGTGCTGGTGGGCGACGGGGTGCTGGAGCCGGAGCTGCGTGCCCACGTCGAGCGCCTGAAGCTTGGAGACGCGGTCACCTTCGCCGGCTATCAACCGCGAGAGCGCTTCGTGCCGTGGCTGCAGGCGCTGGACGAGGTATGGGTGCTGGGGTTGGGCAACGACTACTCGGCGCGGGCGGCGGCGCAGGCGCGGGCGTGCGGGGTGCGGGTGGTGGCGGTCGACGAGGGCGCGCTCGATCGCTACGCCGACGCGCTGGTGCCACCCGAAGTCGACGCCGTGGCCGCCGCGGGGCTTCTGGGCGCGCGCCGTCCCCTCACGCTCGAGCCGGGTGAGTCCATCGCCAGGCGAGTCCTGGCCCTCTACGAAGGCCTCGTCGCGGGAGGGCCGGGTCCCCTCCTGCCGCTGGGGACAGCACCAGGGCCAGGGGAGAGGTCCCGATGACGTGGGAGTCCCTCTGGTACGGCCCGCGCGGCTGGAGGACGGCCGTCCTCGCCCCGGCCCTGGCGCCGCTCTCCTGGCTCTACTCGGCGGGCGTGGCGGCGCGGAACGCGGCCTTCTCCCTGGGCTTGCGCAGGCCGGTGCGCGTCGGCGGCGCGACGGTGATCAGCGTCGGCAACCTGCTGGTGGGTGGCGCGGGGAAGACGCCGGTGGCGATCTTCCTGGCGCGGTGGGCGAGCGCGTGCGGGCGGAAGGTGGCGGTCCTGTCCCGGGGCTACGGCCGCGCGTCCACGCAGGAGGTGCACTTCACCTCCGCGCAGTTGCCTGCGGTGGAGGCGGTGGGAGACGAGCCGCGGCTCATCGCGCGCCGCTGCCCGGGCGTGGAGGTGTGGGTGGGGGCGAAGCGGGCCTCGCTGGCGCTGGCCGCGCGCGAGAGAGGGGCGGACTTCCTGCTGCTCGACGACGGCTTTCAGCACCGGCAGCTCCACCGCGACGTCGACCTGGTGGTCCTCTCCGAGGCGGGCAATGGGCACCGCCTGCCCTGGGGGCCGCTGCGAGAGAGTCCGGCGGCGCTGTCTCGCGCGACGCTGACGTGGGCGGCCGCCGGCGCCTCCGGCGAGGCGATCGCGCACGTCCGTTCCCGCCTGGCGGCGACCGCGCTCATCGAGGCGAACGGCGAACAGCGTCCGGTCGAGTCGCTCCGTGGCCGGGCGGTTGTCCTCCTCGCCGGGATCGCCCGCCCGGAGCGGGTGGTCCGCACGCTGGAGGCCCTGGGGGCGCGGATCGCCCACGTCCACGCGTACGTCGATCATCACGCCTTCTCCCGGATGGAGCTGGAGAAGGCGCAGGCCACGGCCCGGAAGCACGGCGCGCTCCTCGTCACCACCGAGAAGGATCGCGAGCGCCTGCCCGACGGCCTCGACGCGCTGGCGCTCCGCGTGGAGCTGGAGGTCACCCACGGCCTCGACGCGCTGGCCCACGCGCTGGGCCTGGACAAGGCCCTTGTCCACTCCTCGCGGGGATGACAGGAGGGCCTGCGTGTCGCTCGAGCTGCTCCAGCGCTTCCACCGGGTGCGGCTGCTGCTGGTGGGCGATCTGCTGGCTGATCACTACCTCTACGGCCAGACCGAGCGGGTGAGTCGCGAGGCGCCGGTGCTGATCGTCCGCCACGAGTCGGACGCGGTGCAGCCAGGCGGCGGCGCCAACGCGGCGGCCAACGCGCGTGCGCTGGGCGCCCGGGTGACGGCGGTGGGCGTGGTGGGCCGCGACGCGATGGGGAAGGAGCTCGCGCGCCTGTTCCGCGCCCAGGGCATCGCGCTCGAGGCCGTGACGGGGGCGGGGATCTCTACGGAGACGCGCACGCGGGTGTTGGCGGGCGGCGTCAGCACCACCCGGCAGCAGATGCTGCGCATCGATCGCGGGGCGACGGGGCCGCTCCCTCCGCCCATCCGGCGAGCGCTCGCCCAGGCCATCGAGTCCGCGGCGCGCCAGGCCGACGTGGTGATGGTGTCGGACTATGCGGCCGGCGTCCTGTGCGACGAGACGCGCGCCGCCCTGCGGAAGATTGCCTCCCGGGGCGTGCCGGTGTCCGTCGACTCCCGCTTCGCGCTCCCCACCCTGACCGGCTTCACCGTCTGCAAGCCCAACGAGCCGGAGCTGTCGGCGCTGACGGGCCTCTCGGTCCGCACCGACGCAGAGGTGGCCGCGGCGGGGCAGGCGGCCCTGAAGAAGCTGCGCAGCCAGGCGCTCCTGGTCACCCGGGGCCGGCGGGGGATGATGCTCTTCGAGCGTGGGCAGAGGCCGGTGGTGATCCCGGTGCACGGCGCGGACGCGGCGGTGGACGTGACGGGCGCGGGCGACACCGTCGGGGCGACCTTCGCGGTGGCCGTGGGCGCGAGGGCTTCCTTCCTCGACGCGGCGCGGCTGGCGAACGTGGCCGGGGCGCTGGTGGTGCAGAAGCCGGGCACCGCCACCGTCTCGCGGGACGAGCTGGCGCGGGAGCTGTCCCGGTGAACAAGCGCGTCTTTCGGGACGAGGCCGCCGCGCGCTGCGAGCGCTGGCGCGCCGAAGGCAAGACGGTGGTGATGGCCAACGGCGTGTTCGATCTCCTCCACGTCGGCCACCTGCGCTACCTCGAGGGGGCGAAGGCGCTGGGCGACGTGCTGGTGGTGGCGGTCAACTCCGACGCCTCGGCGCGCGCGCTCAAAGGACCCGGGCGCCCGGTGATCCCCGAGGCCGAGCGGGCCGAGCTGATCTCCGCGCTGGCCTGCACCGACCTGGTCCTCCTCTTCGACGAGCCCGACGTGCGCGCGGTGCTGCGGGCCTTGAAGCCCCACGTCCACGCCAAGGGCACCGACTACACGCCCGACTCCATCCCCGAGAAGGCCGAGGTGGAGGCCTGGGGCGGACGGGTGGCCGTCACCGGAGATCCGAAGGATCACAGCACCAGCGCGCTGGTCCAGAAGCTCAAGCCCGACGGAAATTGATCTCGGTGGGGAAACCTCCTAGGCACCGTCCATGCTTCGAAGCATGACGGGCTTCGGCTCGGGCCAGGCCACGCGGGGCGCCGAGTCGCTGTCGGTGGAGCTCAAGTCGGTCAACCACAAGTTCTGCGAAGTGAAGGTGCGCCTGCCGCGCGAGCTGGGCACGCTCGAGCCGGCGGTCCAGAAGCAGGTGAAGGATCGCCTGAGCCGCGGCGCCGTGGAGGTGACGGTGAAGCGCGCGGCCCGGACGGGGACGGGCCTGGTCCCCCAGGTGGACGTGGGCCTCGCCCGCGAGTACCGCCGCGCCTGGACCGAGCTGGCCACCGCGCTGGGCGTGCCTGACGAGGTGAAGCTGCACGATCTGGCGCTCTTCCCCAACGTGATCCGGGTGGAGGAGGCGCAGATCCACCTGGAGGACGCCACCGCCGCGACCGAGGCCGCGCTCGCCGCGGCGCTCGAGGGGATCTCGGCCATGCGCGCGAAGGAAGGGGAGTCCCTGGCGGCCGATCTCGCTGCCCGCCTGGCGCTCGTCTCCACGCTGGTGACCGAGCTGGTGGCCCTCGCCCCGAGGGCCGTGGAGGAGTACCGCGCGCGCCTCGCCGATCGCATCGCCGAGCTGGCGAAGGGCGTCACCGTCGATCCCCAGCGCCTCGCCCAGGAGGTGGCGATCTTCGCCGAGCGCACCGACGTGGCCGAGGAGATGACCCGGCTTCACAGCCATCTCGCTCAATTCAAGACATTGTTGTCTGCCAAAGAGCCGGTCGGCCGGAAGATGGACTTCCTCGTCCAGGAAATGCACCGCGAGGTGAACACCACCGGCTCGAAGAGCCAGCACCCCGAGATCTCCACCCGCGTGGTGGCCTTGAAGGCCGAGCTCGAGCGCGTCCGCGAACAGGTCCAGAACGTCGAATGAACACCAACCCTCAGATCCCCGTGACGCTGTCCCCCGGGCTGCTCCTCGTGCTCTCCGCGCCCTCGGGCGCCGGCAAGACGACGCTGGCCCGGATGATCCAGAAGGCCTTCCCCCAGGCCGACTTCTCCATCAGCTACACCACCCGCGCCCCCCGCGGCGCCGAGAGGAACGGCGTCGACTACCACTTCGTCGACGAGCAGACCTTCAACCAGATGATCGACGACGGCCAGTTCGTCGAGTGGGCCGAGGTGCACGGCCACTTCTACGGCAGCTCCCGCGCCACGGTGGACAAGGCGTTTGCCAGCCGCGGCATCGCCGTCTTCGACATCGACGTGCAGGGAGGCAACGCGATCAAGCGCAAGTTCCCTGACGCGGTGCTGACCTTCATCCTCCCTCCTTCCCTGGAGGAGCTCGAGCGCCGCCTGCGCGCCCGGGGCACCGACGCCGACGATGTGATCCGCCGCCGCCTGCTGGCCGCCCGGAACGAGGTGCAGAAGGGCTCCGACACCTACGACTACCTCATCATCAACGACCGCCTGGACGACGCCTTCCGCCAGCTCGAGTCCATCGTGATCGCAGAGCGATCTCGCCGGGGCCGCGTCGACCTGAGCGCTCTTCGCCTGCAACCAAGCTGAATTACTAGGGAAATATCCTGTTGGAAAATTCAACCCTCGCCAGTTGACACCCCAAGTGCCGATCTGTATATGGCGCGCCCCTCGACGGACCCAACCGGCGAGAGGATCTGGCGGGCGGCGCAGGGCGGGGTGGCGGAGTTGCCTACCAAGTGGGCGAAGTCAGGGGCGGGATTTCATCCCCGTCACACAACCGAATAGGTCACCAAAGCCCCGCAGCTCGTCCTGACGAGCCCAACGGGACGGCGGAGAAAAGACCTTGACGACCTTCGGAGATCAGCTGTAGAAGCTGCCTCCCTCCGCGACGGAGAACCCGACGCGAAGAGAAGTCAAGCAGCAAAGCGGTTCGCTCTTTGAAAACCGGATAGCAAGCCCAAGAAGTACTGCGAGTCTCGCAGTCAATTCTTGAAGTGACCCCCCATCACACGGGGGTTACGTTAGCGACGTATCTTCGAGCCATCGACGCGAGTCGAAGGCTTGAGGAATGTTGCCAGACAAATTCTCTTTTGGAGAGTTTGATCCTGGCTCAGAACGAACGCTGGCGGCGTGCCTAACACATGCAAGTCGAGCGCGAAAAGGGCAACCTGAGTAGAGCGGCGCACGGGTGCGTAACACGTGGGTAATCTACCCTTGGGTCTGGGATAACTCTTCGAAAGAAGAGCTAATACCAGATAAGCTCACGGGGTCTTCGGACTCTGAGAGAAAAGTAGGCCTCTATTTATAAGCTTACACCTGGGGATGAGCCCGCGGCCCATCAGCTAGTTGGCGGGGTAATGGCCCACCAAGGCAACGACGGGTAGCTGGTCTGAGAGGACGATCAGCCACACTGGAACTGAGACACGGTCCAGACTCCTACGGGAGGCAGCAGTGGGGAATTTTCCACAATGGGCGAAAGCCTGATGGAGCAACGCCGCGTGTGTGATGAAGGTCTTCGGATCGTAAAGCACTTTCGACCGGGACGAAAAACCTCTGGCTAACATCCAGGGGCCTGACGGTACCGGGAGAAGAAGCACCGGCTAACTCTGTGCCAGCAGCCGCGGTAATACAGAGGGTGCAAGCGTTGTTCGGAATTATTGGGCGTAAAGCGCGTGTAGGCGGCTTTGCAAGTCGGGTGTGAAAGCCCACGGCTTAACCGTGGAAGTGCGCTCGAAACTGCAGAGCTTGAGTGTCGGAGAGGATGGCGGAATTCCGCAAGTAGAGGTGAAATTCGTAGATATGCGGAGGAACACCGGTGGCGAAGGCGGCCATCTGGACGACAACTGACGCTGAGACGCGAAAGCGTGGGGAGCAAACAGGATTAGATACCCTGGTAGTCCACGCCGTAAACGATGAGAACTAGGTGTCGCGGGTGTTGACCCCTGCGGTGCCGCAGCTAACGCATTAAGTTCTCCGCCTGGGAAGTACGGCCGCAAGGTTAAAACTCAAAGGAATTGACGGGGGCCCGCACAAGCGGTGGAGCATGTGGTTTAATTCGACGCAACGCGCAGAACCTTACCCAGACTTGACATCCTGGAAAGTTGGCCCAAAAGCCGACGTGCCCGCAAGGGAATCCAGAGACAGGTGCTGCATGGCTGTCGTCAGCTCGTGTCGTGAGATGTTGGGTTAAGTCCCGCAACGAGCGCAACCCTCGCC
>JADLDB010000104.1 GCA_020846875.1 Myxococcales bacterium
GCGATTTGCGTCGCATCCCGTCGTTGCTCCTCGGTCAGTTGCCCACCAGCAGCTTCCCTCGTCGCGCCTTGGTCTGCTCGCAACTCACCGACGTCACTCGGTCCGCCAACCTGATCGGCGCTCTAGGCGCGGGGAAGGGCGTCACTCCACGGTGACGAGGGTGGCGCAGCCGACGCCCCGCGGGCGCTCCACCTCCACCGTGTCACCCTGGCGCTGGCCCAGCAGGGTGCGGCCCAGGGGGGACTCCACGGAGACGCGCCCGGCCTTCGAGTCCGCCTCGTCGGGGCCCACCAGGTGCAGGCGCTGGGTGCGCCCGTCATCCCACGCGAGCGTCACCCGGCTGCCGAAGCGCACCTCGCCGTCAGGAGCAGGCACCTCCACCACGCGCACGCTGGACAGCGTCGCGGCCAGCAGCGCCAGGCGGTGCTCGAGCCGCTTCGCCTGGGCTTCGCGCTCGGCGTCGTCGGTGAGGCCGTGCACGCGGGCGCGCTCGACGGTGGACAGGCGCTGAAGCTCGCCGGTGAGGGCGCGGTGGCCGTCGGTCGTGATGGGGCGCTCCTGGCCGCGGGGCGCGACGGACGGGGGCCGGCCGATGACGGCGCTGTCTTGCGACTCCTCGTCGGTGAAGGCCTTGGACATGGCGTTCCCTTCTGTGCCGTTTTCCTCTACGTCGCGCCCCATGTCTCGCTGGGACGACGTCACCGCGCACGTGGAGCACCGCGTCACCTTCTCGGAGACGGACGCGCTGGGCTGGGCCCACCACCGCAGCATCGTGGTGTGGTTCGAGCAGGCCCGCGAGGCCTTCTTCCGCCGCTTCGGCGTGCCCGCCCTGGAGCTGTACCAGAAGGGGTGGCTGCTGGCGGTGCGGCAGCTCAACGTCCGCTACGACAGCTTCCTGGGCTACGAGGACCTGCTCTCCATTCGCGTGGCGCTGACGAAGCTGGGGCGGGTGGCGTGCGACTTCCACTACCGGGTGGACAACCTCACCAGCGGGAAGCTGGCGGTGCGCGGCCACACCAACCTGGTGGCGGTGGAGGACAAGGGGAAGGGCACGCCGCCGGCGCTGTCCCGCATCCGCTTCGACCGCAAGCCCTTCGAGCAGCTCCTGGTGAGCGCCGACGACTTGTACGGGGCCCCCCAGGGCGCCTGGAAGCCGCCGCGGTGGGAGCCTGACCCTCCGCAGCTGTAACCTCAGAATTCCGGCGCCTCCCGGCGTCCAAAGGTGCGAGACGTGGCGCCTCCTGACGGCACGAGGCGTGCTCGGCGGGGGCGCCTGATGCGACGCGCGCTGGGACTGGGTCTGCTGGTGCTGAGCGGGTGCCCCGCAGGAGGGCTGTCGGCCAACAGCCCCCGGGACAGCGGCACCGAGCTGCTGGGCAACACCTGCGCCGCCGACTCCCAGTGCCCCGCGGGCATGGTGTGCGAGGGCTGCGGAGGCGAAGGCGGAGGCGAAGGCGAAGGAAAGACGTGTGTCCCGGGCTGCCGGGAGAAGGCGCAGTGCCCGGCCGCCATGACGTGCAACCCCAACGTGCTGTGCACCGAGTGCCCGTGCCCGCCGGGGTGGTGCGACCTGGACCCCTGCCGCGACGTGGACGGAGACGGCTTCGCGCCCGTCACCGAGGGCCCGCTGCAGTGCCCCGGCAAGAAGACGGGCGACTGCGACGACGCGCGCAACACGGCGTTCCCCGGCGCGCTGGAGGTGTGTGCGAACGGCGTGGACGACGACTGCGACGGGAAGGCGGACGCGCGCGACGACGACGGCGTGTGCCGCACCTGCGGGCCGTCGCAGAGCTACTGCAGCACCAGCCGCACCTGTGGGCTGGGGGCCCGGTGCGAGCGCGGCTGCTGTGAGACGTGCGGAACTCCACCTCCGCCCACCTGCGACGCGGGCCAGTGCGTGCTGCCGGGCGGGGTCGAGCCGGACACGGGCTGCCAGGTGGCCCCGGTGTGCGCCGACTGCAGCGGCTGCCCGACGACGGTGGCGTACGTGTGCGGGCTCAACGGCGTCACGTACCAGAATGCGTGCCTCGCGCGGGCGGCCGGCACGCAGGCGCTGTACGCGGGCCAGTGCCTCACCGGGGAGCAGCACCGCTGCACCGGGCAGTTCGACTGCTTCGGCAACCAGTACTGCCGCGACACCTCGCCGGACGCGGGCGTGGACCTGCGCTGCACGCGCCTCAACACCTGCGTGCACGACGCGGACTGCGAATGGGCGGTGCAGGGGACGGTGCTGTGCCCGGACGGCGGAGGCGTCGCGCCGCTGGGCTGCGACAACTTCCGCTGCGTGACGCGCTGCCGGTGAGAGCTGCGACGCCCTCAGGCGCCTTGCGACGCGACGCGCTGGTGGGGCGGGACGCGGCCCGGCGTCACCGGCGCAGCGTGCGCGCCGCCTTCACCTCCACGGACGGGGGCTACGTCGGGTCCGCTTTCGGCGTCGTCTTCCCCGAGGCCAGCGGCTTCGGCGCCTTCACGTCCTTCGGCAGCTCGCCGGTGAGGGCCTTGAGGAAGACGATGATGCTGTCCACCTCTTCCTTCTTGAGGTCCTTGCCCAGCTGGTAGGTGCCCATGAAGGTGACGGCTTCCTCCAGCGTCTTCAGGCTGCCGTCGTGGAGGTACGGCCCCGTCTTCTCGATGTTCCGAAGGGTGGGCACCTTGAAGAAGAACTTGTCGGCGTCCTTCTTCGTGGCGTCGAAGCGGCCAGTGTCCTTCAGGTTGGGCACCGCCTTCACCAGCCCCAGCTTCTGGTACATGCCCCCGCCGAGGCCTTCGCCCAGGTGGCAGGCGGTGCAGCCCGCCGAGACGAACTTCTCCAGGCCGGCCTTCTCCGCGTCGGTGAGCGCCTTCGCGTCGCCCGCCAGGTACCTGTCGAAGCGCGACGGCGTCACCAGGGTGCGCTCGAAGGCGCCGATGGCCCTGGCCAGGTTGTCCCAGGTGATGGGCTTGTCCTGGCCGGGGAAGGCCTTCTTGAAGAGCGGCAGGTAGCCGGGGACGGACTCCAGCACCGCCACCGCCGACGCCTCGTCCTTCATCGCCATCTCCACCGGGTTCAAGATGGGCCCCTTGGCCTGCTCCTCCAGGGTGGGGGCGCGGCCGTCCCAGAACTGCGCCAGGTGGTTGCCGGCGTTGTACACGGTGGGCGAGTTGCGGCTGCCCTTCTGCTTCTTGTGGCCGCTGGAGAGCGCCTCGCCGTCCACGCCGAACTTCGCCAGGTCGTGGCAACTGTTGCAGCTCACATCGTGGTTCTTCGAGAGCCGCACGTCGAAGTAGAGCAGCCGCCCCAGGGCCACCCGCTCCTTCATCACCGGCGCGTCCTTCGTCTCGTAGTCCTTCGGCAGCGGCTTGAAGAGCGCCTTCGCCTGCTCCTCCAGCGAGGGGCCGGCCAGGGCGGCGGTGGACACGGTGACGACGGCGACGAGCAGGCTGCGCATGGGCGGTTCCTCCTTGAGGCAGGTCAAAAGTCTGGACAACGTCTAAACCTTGACGCCGTCGACCGCCATCAAATTCGACGGGGCGTCCTTCAGGCCTCGCGGGCCACGGCCACCGCGGCGGAGGGGAGCCGCAGGAGCGCGACGCGCATCGCCGGGTCCGCCACCTGGGCAGGCGAGAGCGACAGCACCCGCACGCTGCGGGCGCCCGGGTCGAAGATGCCGCCGAGGCGCAGCTTGAGGCCCGCCTCCTTGAGCGCCCAGACGGCGGCCTGGTGCTGGGCAGAGGTGTGCGCCCCGCACTCCACCGCCTCGCCTTCGGAGAAGACGCGGCGGCCGATGCGCGGGAGCCGCGGCCCGTCGGCGTCGTCGCAGGCGTCCACCCCGACGGCGGAGGGGGCCACCGCGGCCACCGCCCAGCCGCGGGTGTGGCTCAAGTTGAGCACCAGGTCCTCGCGCGGCGCGCCGTCCACCCACACCCTTGGCGCGCCCGACTCGAGCGGCAGCACCTCGACGCGTGCAGAAGGCAGCCTCCACGCCGCAAGGAGCAGCCGCTTGGCCACGCGCCGGCCCGCCAGCCACTCGGCGCGGCGCAAGGGCCAGGGCATGTCGGCCAGCAGGGCGGCCTCCTTCGGGCCCAGCGCCACCGCCACCTCGCCGGCTTCCCGGGGCTCGGCCAGCACGAAGGCGCCCAGCACCTCCTGCACCTCGCCCGGCGCCAGCAGCAGCCCGGGCCCCGGCACAGCGGAAGTCACCACGGCAGGCGCCTCACCCTGCTTCGTCGTCATCGTCGTCGTCGAAGTCCCAGTCGGGCAGGTTGTTCTCTGCCTGGCGGATCTTCTTCTTCACGAAGGTGTCCTCGGCGGCCAGGGGCGGCTTCACCGGCCGCGGGGGCTTCGTCCCGGGAGGCGGGGCCACCTTGCCGTCGTGGAGCGCCTTCTGGCGGATTTCTCGCTGCAGCGCGGCCGGGTCGAGCGCGGCGTGGGCGCCGGTGCCGGGCTTGAAGGCGGGCTGGGTGCCCGTCCCCGGCTTGAAGGCGGGCTGCGTCCCCGTGCCGGGCCTGAGCGCGGGCTGAGCCCCCGTGCCGGGCTTGAGGGCCGGCTGGGTGCCGGTGACGGGCTTCGAGACGCCGGCGCCCGACGCGGCGGCCTTGAGCGCGAGGAAGCGGCCGGTGGTGGGCTTGAGGGACGGGTCCACCTCGGGCACCGGGTCATCCTGCAGCCCCGTCACCACCCGGGCGCGCTTGAGCAGGGACGACGTCTCCCCCGTCGACAGCTCGTCGAAGGGGAAGAGGTCCGCCGCGCTGCTGGGCAGCTTCTCTTCGAGGTCTTCGAGCTCCTCGAGGTCGTCGGGGTCGTCCGGGTCCGTGGGCATCACGCACCTTGAAAGGCTAGCCCACCTGGGCCCGCGCTTTCGACCGGAGTCCCCCGGCCTACCCGCCTTCGGAGGCAGGGGCCTCGGCGGGGCTCTCGGTGGGCGTCTCGGGCCCGTGGCCGGTGA
Source organism: Myxococcales bacterium (assembly GCA_020846875.1). GTDB lineage: Bacteria > Myxococcota > Myxococcia > Myxococcales > Myxococcaceae > JADLDB01. The sequence goes on from JADLDB010000104.1 coordinate 4,926, forward strand.
ACTCCCACTTCCACGTCTTCTTCTCGCCGGCCTTGAGGACCATTTCCTCGGTGGTGGCGTCGCCTTTGAACTCCACGCGGATGACGTGCTTGCCGGCCTTCAGCTTGAGGGTGAAGGGCTTGGCGCCGGTGCCGGCCTTCTTGCCGTCCACCTTCACCACGCAGCCTTCCGGCTTCACCTCGATGGTGAGCTGCGCGGGCGCCGCGGACAGCGAGAGGGCGAGGGCGAGCGAGAGCATGCCGGTGGCTCCTTCTTTCGTCGGGTGCACTTCCCGCCCGAGGGCTTACGTCAACGCGGCCGAATTGGACAGCGGCTCAGGGCACCAGCTCCACCACGTAGAAGGTGAGGGTGAGGTTGCCCACCGCGCTGCCGCGGCTCACCGTCACCTCGTTGGAGGCGGTGAGCAGCAGCTGGGCGGTGAGGTCCTGAACCTGGGCCATGGGGGAGTCGTTGGCGCCGGTGCCCTGCCCGCCCACCTGCTGGGCGCTGGAGGTGACGAAGGTGCGGGTGGTGTCGACCGGGGAGATGGGCACCACCAGAGAGGACTGGCCCGCAGGCACCGTCACCGTCAGTTGCTGCACCGTGCCCAGCGCGCCCAGGTCAATCCGCTCCACCGTCACCTCCTCGACGGGCGTCGTCGTGCACCCGGCCGCGCGCGACACCTCGACGCCGACAGGAGACGGCAGGTCGCCCCGGACGCCGAGGGCGCAGGAGGGGTAGGACCCATCGAGGAACGTCTGGCCCTGGACGAGGAGCCACCGGGAGTTGGACGCCGCGACCAGGGCGCGGGTTGCGACTGCCTGGCCAGGAGGCAGGGCATTGGGGAGCAGGGCGCGAGCGACGCTGACCCCGTCCCACTGGGCGACCTGCACCACGTAGCCCTCGCAGTTGTTCACCGGCCCCTGCACGGCGAGCTGCGTGGGCGAGACGATGCGCGCCGCCAGCGTGTCCCCGTCGTCGAAGCTGCCGTTGGTGGCCGGATCCAGCGACTTGAGGACGAAGGTCTTCCCGGGGTCGACCATTGGAGTCAGGGTCTGGGTAGGCGCGCAGGTGTTGCTCAAGAGGTGCTGCACCGCCAGGCCCTGCGGAACTTCGACCGTCTGCCAGTGGAGCGAGGCGGACGCAGAGCTCCCGTGGCGGTGGCACTCGATGGTGCCCACCCCGGACAGGCGGCAGCGGGCCATGACGGAGGTGAACCAGACGCCGCCGAGCGCCGTGGGTTGGGTGAACAACAGCGTCTGGTTCCGGTCCTGCACCGCAGGGATGGCGCAGGTCGAGTTCGCGCCGCTGAGCAGGCAGGTGCCCCGGCGGACGATGGGCAGCGTGTCGATGTCGAGCGTGTCGGCCCCGAAGGAGGCGGTGGCCGTCACGGTGTTCAACCCGCCGGTGAGAGGCTTGAGGAAGAAGGTGCCCAACGCCTGGCCGGCGGCGATGACGGTGGACGTCGCCTGCTGCGTGCAGCCAGAGTCGCGGTAGAAGCGGACGCCCGCGGTCGGGTTGGTGGTGAGGGCCACCGTGGCGTTTGCCGAGGGGGCGAGGGGCGCGCCCCCTCGCTGGGCCTCTACCGTCGCGGAGAGGCACGAGCCCCCGCGCCGGCTCCCGGGGAATGAGGTGGTGAAGACGAGCGAGTCGGGTTCCACCCGGACGGTGGCCGGTTGCATGGCCGACATGAAGCCTGGGGCCGAGGCGGTGACGGTGTAGCTGCCCGGCGAGGCGCTCCGGAAGTAGAAGGTGGCGCGCGTCAACCCCGCGAGAACGCCGACTGTGGTGATGCCGGCTCCGGCGCACGCGGCGTTGTCATAGAAGGTCAGCCCGCTGGGCGCGCCGCTGAGCGAGACGACCACCGGGAAGAGGTCGGTCGCGGGGTTTCCGAGCGCGTCGCGCATCTCGATGGTCACCGACTGGGAGCAAACGGCGGCCAATTCGTTGCGAGGTGGCGTGACGAAGGCCAGCACGGTGGGGAAGGGAATGCCGCCACCACCGCCCGCGCCGCCACCACCGCCCGCGCCGCCTCCGACCGCGCCTCCCCCACCGCCCACAGCGCCGCCGCCGCCGATGCCACCGCCGCCTCCTCCGACCGCGCCTCCCCCACCGCCCACAGCGCCTCCGCCGCCGATGCCACCGCCGCCTCCTCCGACCGCGCCTCCCCCACCGCCCACAGCGCCTCCGCCGCCGATGCCGCCGCCACCCATGCCGCCGCCCACCGCGCCGCCTCCGCCGCCCGCACCGCCTCCGAAGGCGCCTCCACCACCGCCCACGCCTCCGCCGATGCCACCGCCGGTCGCGGGAACGCACTGGAAGTTGACGCACCGCTCGAGCGGAATGGTACAGGTGACGCAAGCCTGCCCGTTGGTCCCGCAAAAGACGTCGCTGCCGTTGTTGGGCGGAGCGATGCACACCGAACCGCCGACGACGCAGCCCCCGCACCCGCTGCCGCCTCCCGCGCCACCGCCGACACCACCGCCACCGCCAGCGCCACCGCCACCGTCAACGACGCCGCCGCCGACGCCACCACCCGTTCCACCGCGCACGCACTCGCGCCCGCCGCCGCGGCGCTCGCAGGTGTAGCTGGCGAGGCAGTCGTCGCTGGTGTCACAGGCGAAGCGCTCGTCCTCGACGCCCAGGGAGCCGCAGGTGCAGCCCGCGACGCTGAACAAGAGGGCCGCGACGGTGAAGGCTCGGGACGGGAGACTCGGGACGGCGAAGAGCATGCCGCCCAGTGTACGCCACCGGGGCTGCTGACGCGCCCAGGCTCCGCGCCGTGGGTGGCCACGAAGGACCACCCAGCTTTTCACCTACAGGAGAGCACGCGGGGAACGTCGGCCGGAGGTCGAGCAGCGGGGACTGCCCCAACGGCTCACAACCTCGCGGCGTCCTCGCGCGCGGTGCGCTGTGACATGTCGCGGTGGCTGGTACCGACGAGCGACGAATGAGATCCGCTCGAGGGGCCAGCGAGGCGGGCTCTCCCTCGGGCGACTTCTGGGTCAGGGGCAGCCCGGCGTGCCCGTCCCCTGGGCGGCCGGACTGATGGTGACGGTGGGCGGCACCGCGCACGAAGACGCCGCGCGGATGAAGATGCGGCCCACGCCTCCGCCTCCACCTCCGCCGCTGCCACCCGAGGAACAGCTTTCATTCAGCCCGGGCTGGGCGGCGGTGCTGCCAGCGGCGCCGCTGCCGCCGTTCCCGCCACACTCGCTGCTGGCGCCGCCCGAGGCCGGGCCGGCGGCGACGGGTGAGCCGTTGGCGCCGCCCGGGGCCGTGCCGGTGCCGGAGGCCTCGGCCGCGCCTTGCCCCCCGCCGCCGCCGTTGGCGGTGAGCGTCCCCGCCGGGCCCATGGTGAAGACGTCGGCCTCGAGCAGCAGCCCTCCTCCGCTGCCGCCGCCGCCTCCCCCTCCGGTGTCCACCGCGTCGTACACACCTCCGGCGCCTCCCGCGCCGTACGCGGTAATGAGGCCAGTCACCGAGAGCGTCCCGCCCACCGTGAGCTGCAGCGCTCCGCCGCCCCGCCCACCGGGTGCCGGCGAGACGCCGATCGCCCCGCCCTGGCCACCGGGACACCCCCCCTGCAGCGGCACCAACTGCGGGGTGCCCTGGGGAACGCCACCCGCGCCCCCCGTCGTGCCGTCGCCACTCCCTCCGGCTCTCCCGCTGGTGCCGAAGGCGCCGCCCCCGCCCCCACCGGCCATCTCATGGCCGCCGAACGAGCGCGCCGCGCCCCGCAGGCCGACGCCCGCCGTGCACCCGGCGCCCGAGCCCGCGCCGACGCCGCTCGCCGTAGAGCCGCCCGCCGTGGAGCCCACGTCGATGACACCGTGCACGCCGGCGTTGCCGCGGACCGCGATGATCAGCGCCCGCCCACCGGTGGCCTGGAGCCGGCTGCCCGGCGCCACCGTCAGCGCGTCGGTGTAGAGGAGCACCGCCCGCTGGGTCCCCAACACCAGCTCGGTGAAGGGAACGGAGGTGGGGTTGCCAGTGCAGTTGTTGGTCCACGTCAGCGCACCGTTGGGTGCGCCGGTGTCGAGGGTGGTCGTGCCACAATTGAAGTTGAGCCAGGCGACGCGGGTGGGCAGTTGTGCCTCGGTGAAGTTGCTCGGCGCGAAAGGGAATTCGGTGAGCGGAACGCAGCTTCCCGCGGCGTTGCAGCTTCCGGGGCCAGGCGCCCCCGCATCACAGGCCTGGCCCGTGCCGATGGAGAAGAGGCACCCGCCATCGGTCCCGCAGCCATTGAGCCGGTGACATTGGCTGGGAGGCGTGCAGACGACGCGGGCGCCCGCGCAGCCGCCGTCGCCATTGCAGGAGTCATTCAAGGTGCAGGGGTCGTTGTCGTCGCAGGGCCCGGAGGGGCGCGGCGCGTAGCTGCACCCGCCGTCGGCCTCGGTGCAGGCGCCGAGGGGCTGGTGGCACGCGCTGGGCGGCGAGTCGCACAAGGGCGTGCCGGTGCAGCCTCCGTCCGCGGCGCAGGTGTCATTCTTCGTGCACGTCAGGCCGTCGCTGCAGGCAGCGCCGGGGGTGACGGCGTATTGGCAGGTGCCAGCGTCTGCCCGGCACACGCCCGGAGACGCGAAGCAGGCGCCCGGCGGGCTGTTGCACAGGACGGCCGTGCCAGGCGCGCAGGCCCCGGTGGCGTTGCAGGTGTCGGCCAGCGTGCAGGCGTTGGTGTCGCTGCAGGAGCTCCCCAGGGGACAGTCCACCGAGTCGCGGCAGTCGACGAGGCTGTCCCCGTCGTTGTCGAGGCCGTCGCCGCAGAGGCTCTGCTCGCTGGGCGCCTGGCAGGCCAGGCTGACGCAGGTGCCGCCCACGCCGCACGCCTGGCCGGCGCAGTCCGGGTCGGCGCAGTCGGTGAAGCCGTCGAGGTCGTTGTCCGTGCCCTCGCTGCAGGCCGTCTCCGCGCAGCGCAGGCCCAGGCAGGCCGACCCAGCCGCGGTGCCGCAGGCGCGCCCTGCGCACTCCGTGTCCGCGCAGTCGGTGCTGCGGTCGCAGTCGTTGTCGAGGAAGTCGAGGCACACCTCCGGGGCGCCGGGCCTCACCTCGGGCCGGGTGTCGTCGCAGTCCTCCGGCGGGGAGTAGCCGTCCCGGTCCTGGTCCACGCCGCCGTCAGCCGTGCCGCCGTCAGCCGCGCCGCCGTCAGCCGCGCCGCCGTCCGACGGGGCCCCTTCGGGGACGCACTCCAGGCGGTCGCCCACGTCACGGCAGCGGTAGCCGGCCAGGCAGTCCTCGTCGGTGGCGCAGGCGAAGCGCTTCTGGTCGAGGCCCAGCGAGCCGCAGTCGCACGCCGACAGGCCGGCCAGCGCGAGCGCCGCCAGCCACCGCAGGGGAAGGCCGCGAAGGAGCATCGGCCGTCCACTCTACGCCCAACCAGCGCCGGGTGTCGGTGTGGGAGTCGGCGACGAATGACGAGGCGTCGCCCCGTCCCCCAACACCCTGCTAGGTTCCGGCGACCATCGAGGGGGGAAGGATGAGCAACTCCGCGCCGGCCACAACGGAGAACCGCTTCGCGTTTCCCGCGGCGATAGAAGGTGTGGTCAAGGGCCTCGGCCCCCTGGTGACGCCGCGCACCCGGCAGAAGTTGCGCGCGGTGGGCCTGGACCTCGACCGCATTCCTCCGGCGATCCCCGCGGAGCGCATGCCGGTGTACTTCGAGACCATCGCCGAGGACATCTGGCCCGCCGAGACGCACGACGAGCGGGTCCGCCTGCTGGGCCTGCACTTCATTCGCGGCTGGCAGAGCACCCTGCTGGGGCGCGCCACCAGCAGCTTCATGAAGCTGGTCGGGCCTCACCGCACGCTGTCGCGCCTCGACCGCGCCTTCCGCACCAGCGACAACTACACCCGGTCCGCCTACGAGCTGGTGAGCGAGAAGGACGTGCTGCTGCACATCAGCGACGTGGACGGGTTGCCGACGTACTGGATTGGCCTGTTGTCCGGCGGCCTCGAGTTCCTGGGCCTCCAGGGCGGCACCGTCGTGCTGGAGGCCTACCCGAGACCAGGTGCCACCTTCCGGTTGCGCTGGTCCTGAGGGTAGCGGCGGGCGTCAGTCCTTCAGGCGCAGCTTCATCTGCACGTCGCTGGACCAGTGGTTGGCGAAGGCCTTGACGCAGGTGGACAGGTAGCGCTCGTAGTTGGTCCACACCGTCTCGCCGTTGGCCATCACCTTCGTGCCCCAGCCGGACGCCATGATCTTGTCCTTGTTGAGGCGCAGGCGGCGCAGCCACTCGGCCGTCGTCTTGCCGTAGTCGACGCGGCGGGTGTTGAGCTGGATGACCTCCCAGGACTGGCCGCAGGCGGCGATCAACTCCTCGAGGCGCGGGTTGAGGCCCCCGGGGAAGATGACGTCGGCGGTGAACTTGAGGTCCTCGAGGTCCTTCCGGCCGCGCGGCACGCGGTCGCGCAGGATGGCCTGGAAGCCGAAGCAGGCGCCCGGCTTCACCCACTTCGCCACCTGGTTGAAGTACTCGCGGTAGATGGGAATCGCGAGGCCTTCCTGCTGCTGGGCCGGCGAGACGAGGTGGTCGATCATCTCGATGGAGATGAGCGCGTCGTACTTCTCGGTGGGCGTGAAGTCCTTGTAGTCCTCGCACCAGATGTTCACGCCCGGCAGCTTGCGGGCCATGATCTCCGCGGCCTGCGCGCGCGACAGGGTGAGGCCGTGGGCGCGCTGCACCTTGCGCTCCAGCACCAGGTACTCGAGGTTGGCGCCCCAGCCGCAGCCGATGTCCAGCACCAGCGACTCGGGCTTCACCTCGGCGAAGTCGGCCAGCCAGCGGCTCTTGTTGCGCTGCGCCTGCTCCAGCGTGGTGTGCTCGGCGTCGAAGACGGCCGAGGTGTAGTGCATGCGCTCGTCCAGCCAGAGCCGGAAGAACTCGTTGGAGATGTCGTAGCCGATTTCCACTTCTTCGCGCGTCGAGGTCATGTGCCGTGGCCTTCGTTCTGGTGAGTCGGGTTCTGGCCCTTCAGGCGACCGCGTCGCCGTTCAATTCGCGGGTGAGGCGGTCGAGCTCGCTCTTCAGGAGGTCGGCCGTCTTCACCAACTGCTCGTCCTGGTGCAGGGAAGAGAGGAAGAAGCGCAGCCGCGCCAGGTCCTCTTCCACCGCCGGGTAGAGGATGGGCTGCACGTTGACGCCGCGGTCCTTGAGCGCGTCGGACAACTGCAGGCACAGCACCGAGTTGCCGATGATGGCGGGCACCACCGCGCTGCCGCCGGACATGCCGGTGTTGATGCCGCGCTCCTTCAAGAGCGCGATGAAGCGCCTCGCGTTGGCCCTGCACTTCGCCACCCGCTCCGGGTGGGCGAGGAGCTGCTTCGTCGCCGCCAGCGCCGCCGCCGCGTTGGGCGGGCTGATGCCCACCGAGTACACGAAGCCGGGGGTGGTGTACTTGAGGTACTCCACCAGCGCGTGGCTGCCGGCGATGTACCCGCCGCACGAGGCGAAGGACTTGGACAGGGTGCCCATCCACATGTCCACGTCGGCGCGATTCACCTGGAAGTGCTCGCCGATGCCGCGGCCCTGCTCGCCCAGCACGCCGGCGGAGTGCGCCTCGTCCACCAGCAGCAGCGCCTTGTGCTTCTTCTTCACCTCGATGAACTTCGGCAGCTCGGGGATGTCGCCGTCCATCGAGTAGGTGCCCTCGATGCAGATGAGCACCCGCCGGTAGTGCGGCCGAAGGTTGGTCAGCATGCGGTCGAGCGCTTCCCAGTCGTTGTGGGGGAAGGGCCGCCGCTTCGCGCCGGACAGCTTCGCCCCGCCGATGATGGAGTCGTGCGCCAGCGCGTCGTGGAGGATGAGGTCCCCCGCGCCCAGCAGGTGCCCGATGACGGTGACGTTGGTGGCGTGGCCCGAGACGAGGACGACGCAGTCCTCGGTGCCGAAGAAGTCGGCCAGCGCCTGCTCCAGCTCGCGGGTGAGCGGCTTCTCGCCCGACGCCACGCGGGAGGCGGACACGCTGGTGCCGTACTTCGCGATGGCGTCCTGCGCGGCCTTCGAGACCACCGGGTCGCCGGAGTTCCCCACGTAGTTGTACGAGGAGAAGTTGATCATCTCCTTGCCGTTGACGACGGTGGTGTCGCCGCAGATGGCCTCGTGCACGGAGAAGTACGGGTTCTTGAGGCCGAAGGCCTCGGCCATCTGGATGCGCTCCTGCAGCTCCTCGTACTCGGGGAACTTCGCCGGGTTCCACGCGGACTCGTCGATGGTGACGGTGGCGGCGGGCACCTCGGCGTCGGCGGCCATCGGCGCGGGGATGGGCGCGGTGGGCAGCGGCCTCGTCTCCGGAGCGGGCGTGGCGGCCTTCGGCCCGGGCGCGGACTGGAACTGCGGGTCGCGCTTCTTGAACTCGGCCTGGGCGCCCGTCAGGTACGCCACCACGCGGCCGGCCTGGTCCTGCCACACCAGCGTGCCGGTGAAGACGTCGTCGGTGGACGCCTCGAAGGTGACGGTGCACTTCACCGGGCCCTGGCCGAAGGGCGCCAGTTGCACGAAGCGCCCCAGGCCCACCGGGAAGCCGGCGCGCTGGTGCTTCACCCACGCCCAGTAGCCGGCCAACTGGAAGGACGCGTCGAGGATGAGCGGGTCCACCGTCCACTCGCTGCGCAAGGGCTCCTTCACCCAGTCGGCGGGGCGGCAGCCCTTCACCCAGCCCACCACGCCGTCGTCGCCCACCGCCTCGATGGAGGTGATGCCCTGCAGCCTCGGCCCGTGGAAGGTGAAGCCCGAGTAGAAGTCCTTGAGCGACATGGGCAGCGGCGTGGAGGCGAACGTCTTCACCGCCGGCACGTTGGACGCGTCCGCGCCCACCGTCACCACGCCCTGGTAGCTGAGCGCGTGGCCCTGCGAGAGCTTCACGTCCAGCGCGCCGCCCTGGCCGTCGCGCACGCGCTGGGTGGCGGTGACCTCGAGCCAGGTGGTGTCCGGCACCAGCACCGCGCGCTTCAGGCGGAAGTCGCTGACGGTGAAGGGCTGCTTCTGGCCGGGGGCGGTGGGCACGCCCGCCGACTCCAGCGCCGCCGCCGCCACGTGGTCGAGCGCGGAGGCGAACGGGAGGACGCGCTGGCCGGCCATGGTGTGGTCGTTGAGGTAGACGTGGTTGAGGCGCGAGACGGGGAAGGACGCGGCGTGGGTGACGACGCGCTCCGGCACCGCCCGGCCCACCAGGACTTCACCTGAGCCGCTCTGCGCGCAGGCGAGGAAGGCCGCCTCGCCTTCGTCGGTGGAGAGGAAGGTGACGCCCGAGGCCTTCAGCTCAGCCTTCTTGAAGCCGGGGATCTTCTTCACCATCTCCGAGTCTTCCCACGGCGGGAAGTCGATGGTGACGGCGCGCAGCGACTTCCTCGCAGACGTGGTGAGCCGCGCCAGCATCTCGTTGGCCGCGGAGTAGTCCGTCTGGCCTGAGTTGCCGAAGCGGCCCGCCCAACTGCCGATGCCGATGAACAGCGACAAGGAGTCGCCCGCCGCGTCCAGCAGCGCCAGCGCCCCGCCCACCTTGGTGTCGAGGACGGCGTCGAGTTGAGAGGCGTCCTTGGAGGCCACCAGCCCGTCCGAGAGGATGCCCGCGGCGTGGACGATGGCGTCGACGCGCCCGTGCGCTGACTTCACCGCCGCGAGGCCCGCCTTCACGCTGGCGGCGTCCCGCGTGTCGAGGACGTGGTAGGTGCAGGCCCTCGCGCCCGCGGCCTTCACCTGGGCAGCCGCCTTCGCGAGGTCCTCGGACGGCGCCGAGCGGCCGGCCAGCGCGATGGTGCAGTGGTGCTGCTTCGCCAGGGCCTTGGCGAAGCAGAGGCCGAGGCCCTTCGCCCCGCCGGTGACGAGGACGACGCTGTCCTTCGACAGCTTCCCCTCTCCCCGGCCCTCTCCCTCGAAGGGGACGAGGGAGACGGTGACGCGCCCAGAGGAGGTGAAGCCGACCTCGGGGCAGCGGTCCGAGGACAACACCTCGTCGACCAGGTGCTGCGCGATGGCCGGGGCGCCGAGGGAGACGTCCACGTCGACGGCCTTCACCAGGGCGTCGGGCCACTCCTGCGACAAGGCCTTGGTGAAGCCCAGCGCGCCCACCTGACCGAGGACGTCCGCCGCCACGCCCGACAGCCCGAAGGCCCCGCCGAGGCCGGTGACGGTGACGAAGGCCTCCGCCTTCTCCGCGGTGAGGCGCTTCGAGAGCGCCAGGAGCGTCCGCGCCGGCGCCCGGTAGTCGCCCTTCGCCGTCAGCGTCTCCAGGTGGACGACGCCCGCGAAGTCACCGGCGGTGTCCGCGTCGCCCACCACCGAGGCGACGCCGCGCGCCTTCAGCTTCGCCTGCAGCGCGTCCGCCACGCCCAGCGCGTCCCGGGTGACGAGCAGCGGCCTGGGGAAGGCGTGCACCGACTCGGACAGCGCGTGCAGCGGCGCGGCCACCGCCTTCGGGACGTAGCGGTCCACCGGGACGACGGCCTTCACCTCGTCCTTCGCCTCCGTCGCGCCCGCCTCGAGCGCCTTCACCACGTGCTCGATGACCTGCCCGACGGTGGTGGTCCGGCTGAACAGCTCGCGCGGCAGCCCGCCCAACTGCGGGAAGGCCTTGCCCACGTCCTGGTCCAGCTCCACCAGCATCAACGAGTCGAAGCCCAACTCGCCCACCAGCGTCTGCTCGGACTTCAGCGTGCCGGCCGGGAAGGCGGAGATGCGGGCGACGGAGGCCAACACCTTCTGTTGCACCAGCGGGCGGACGTCTTCTTTGAGCGGCGCAGGCGCGGGAGGACTTCCCGGCTCCCCGGCCCTCTCCCCCGATGGGGGCGAGGGGGCCTTCTCCGCGACGAGGTTGGAGAAGTTCGGCGGCTTCGCCACCACCACCGGCGCGGGTGCAGCGGGCATCGTCACCTGCGGCATCGGCGCGCCGTTGGACAGCGCCTGAATCGCCGCCGCCTGCGCCTTCAGAATGTCTGCCTGGTTCTGCAGGAGCGCCATCTGTTGCTGAAAGAGCGCGATGAGGCTGTCCATGGCGACCGGTCCCTTCGACTGCGACGACGACGGCGACGACGACGGCGAGAAGACGACGGCCTCGCCAGGCTTCACCAGCGGCGCGTGCGGCGCGCGAGTCGTCCGCTCCCTCGCCCAGTACTTCTGCACCTCGAGCGGCGTGGGCGGCAGCGTGGCCATCGGCGCGTCCGCCATCAGCGCCTCGGCCTTCACCGGCACGCCCTTCACCCACAACTGCCCCAGCGTGGCGAGGAACTGCGCGCCCCCGTCCCCGCCCTCCGCCGGCGCCAGCGTGGAGAACGTCGCCCCGTCCTTCTTCACCACGCCCCGCGCGAAGGCCGTCAGCGCGTTGCCCGCGCCCACCTGCACGAAGTGCGACACCTCCGCGTCCGCGCAGGACTGCAGCGCCTCCACGAAGCGCACCGGCGAGGTGGCGTGACGCGCCCACACGTCCTTCGCCTCGGCCACCGACGCGTACGGCCTGGCGCTGATGCAGGAGACGACGGTGGACTGCATGGGGTGCAGCGGGAGCGCGGTGACCACGGCGCACAGCTGCTCGTTGATGCCGTTCATCAGCGGCGAGTGGAAGGCGTGCGACACGTCGAGGCGCGTCGTCTTGAGGCCCGCGGCCTTCAGCGCCGCCTCCGCTGCCTCGATGCCCTTCGTCGTGCCGGACAGCACCACCTGCGTGGGGTGGTTGTCGTTGGCGAGGACGACGTCGGCCAGCTTCACCAGGTGCGGCTCGACGGAGGCGCGCGCCGCCATCACCGCCAGCATCGCGCCGGCGTCCGTGAGGCCCAGGCGGTTCATGAGCTGCCCGCGCTGCGCCACCAGCCTCACCGCGTCCGCGCCCGGCAGCATGCCCGCCACCGAGGCGGCGGCGAACTCACCCAGCGAGTGCCCCAGCACCACGTCGGGCACCACGTTCACCTCGCGCAAGAGCTCGCCCAGCGCGATGCCCAGCGCCGCCATCGCCGGCTGGCACACGTGCGTCTGGGTGAGGTGCGCCTGCGCCTTCGCCGCGTCGAAGGGGCCGCTCGGGTACAGCGCGTCCAGGAGGCTGCAGCCCGCCTCCGCCTTCGCCGCCGCGTCGTACTCCTCGAGCCGCGCGCGCAGCGACGGGAAGCGGCGCACCAGGTCCTCGAGCAACCCCACCTTCTGCGCGCCCTGCCCTGCGAAGAGGAAGGCCACGCGGCGCTGCTCCCCGGGCACCGGCGTCGCCGGCGCGAGCGCACCGGAGGCCACCTCGTTCAACTTCGCCAGCACCTGCGCCCGCCCCTTCGCCACGAAGGCGACGCGGGCGTCGAAGCCGGAGCGGCTGGCCAGGGTGCGCGCCACGGCGGCGGGAGAGAGCTGCTGCGCGTCCACCAGGGCGGCCAAGTCCTTCGCGTGCTGGCTGAGCAGCGAGGCGGTCGGCGCGGAGAGGAGGAACAGCTCCTCGCGCTCGGCGGGGGCGGCCACCTCGGGCGCCTCCTCCACCAGCACGTGGGCGTTGGTCCCGCCGAAGCCGAAGGACGACACCGCCGCGCGGCGCCGCTGGCCGGGCCTCACCTTCCACGCCTCGGCCTGACGCGGCACGCGGAAGGGCGAGCGCTCCAGCTCCAGCTTCGGGTTGAGCTCCTCGCACGCGGCCTGCGGCGGAATGGTGCGGTGGTACAGCGCGAGGCAGGCCTTCATGAAGCCGGCCACGCCGGCGGCGCTCATGGTGTGGCCGATGTTCCCCTTGATGCTGCCCAGCGCGCAGTGCGGCTCGGTGAGCGTCTTGCCGGCCTTCTCGTTGAAGAAGTGCTTGAGCGCGCCCACCTCCACCACGTCGCCCACCGTGGTGGCGGTGCCGTGCGTCTCGACGTAGCCGATGGACTCCACCGGGAAGTCCACGTCGGAGTGCGCCCGCCACATCGCGTCGCGCTGGCCTTCGGGGCGCGGCGTCATCGGCCCTTCCCCGCGGCCGTCGTTGTTGCAGCCGGTGCCGCGGAGCACCGCGTAGATGCGGTCGCCGTCGGCTCTGGCGTCCTCGAGGCGCTTCAAGGCCACCAGGCCCACGCCCTCGCCCATCACGAAGCCGTCGGCCCGCGCGTCGAAGGGGCGGCACGCGCCGGACGGCGAAATCGCCCCGATGCGGGAGAAGCCCACCAGGTTGTCCGGGTTCAGGTTGAGGTACACGCCGCCGGCCAGCGCCAGGTTGATCTGCCGCGCGCGCAGGTTGACGACCGCCTCGTGAATCGCCACCAGCGCCGAGGAGCACGCCGCGTCGATGGACATGGCCGGGCCGTTCAGGTCGAACGTCTGGGCCACGCTGCAGGCGATCATGTTCAGCAGCGAGCCGGCGATGGTGAAGGCCCGCGCCGGAGACACGTCGGCCACCGCGGACTTCACCGCCTCGGCCTCGGCGGCAGACAGCGAATCGCCGAACTCGCCCGCGGCCATCTGCAGGGCGCGGTGCCGGGCGGTGAGCAGGTCCTTGTACTCGCTGACCGACGCGCCGATGAAGACGCCGGTGCGCGCCCGGTCGAAGGGCCGCGACTCGTAGCCCGCGTCCTGCAGCACCTGGCGGGTCGCCTCGATGGCCAGCCGGTGCTGCGGGTCCATCACCTGCACGCGGCGCGGGGCGAGGCCGTAGTGCAGCGCGGCGAAGTCCTCCACGCCGTCGATGAAGGCGCCCTTGCGCACGTACGTCTTGTCGGTGGCGCGCACGTCCACCGGGTCGAAGAAGGCGCTGTGCTTCCACCGGGTGTCGGAGATGTCCTCGAAGGCCACCTGGCCGGTGCGCACCAGGTCCCACAGCGCGTTGACGTCGTTGGCGTGCGGGAAGCGGCAGGCCATGCCCACCACGGCGATGTCGCCGCTGGTGGCGGGCACGACGGGCGGCTTCGAGGAGTGCGGCATGAGGCGGTTACCAGCTCACCTCGGTGCCCGGAGGCACCAGGCGCTTCACCAGCCCGCCCAGGTCGCCCAGGGTCTGCACCTTGGCGAGGTCCTCGTCGGGCATGCGGATGTTCAGCTTCTCCTCGAAGTAGCTGACCAGCTCCATCACCGCGACCGAGTCGAGGCCCAGCTTGGAGATGACGGTGTCCTTGGAGAGCTGGTCCAGCTTCTTCCCGTTCACTTCGAGGGCGGCCTGCTTGAAGAGGTGGATGATGTCGACCTGAGCCATGGTGTCCTTCGCTTCGGGGTGGGTGGAGGGTTGACGAATCAGCCGAGCAGCCGCGACACGCGGCGCTGGGTGTAGGTGCCGGCCAGCTTGAGCTTCTCGAGCGCGTCGCCCATGGAGCGGATCTCCAGGGTGTGCTCCATCAGGCGCCTGGCCCGGTGCTGCGCGCGGCCGAGGAGCGACAGCGCCACGTGGCGGGCCAGCACCAGCTTCTCGCCGTTGCTGCCGAGGGTGCGGTTGCCTCCCTTGCCCACGGTGCCGTCCAGGTACTGCTGGCGCGTCTTGGCGCGCTGCAGCTTGCCGGAAGACGTCTTGGGAAGACTGCCCATGGGGCACACCACCACGTCGGCGCAGGTCAGCTGCAGCTGCTCGGTCAGCTTCTGTCGCACCAGGTCCTTGAGCGCGTCGGGGTTCTGCGTGCGCGACTCGAGCACGATGATCAGCTCTTCGCTGCCGGCGCCGGGGCGGCTGAAGGCCACGGTGCTCCCCTTGCGCACCTCGGGCAGCTCGTCGACCAGCCACTCCATGCGCTGCGGGTCGTAGTTGCGGCCGTTGATGATGATGAGGTCCTTCTTGCGACCCGTGATGTAGACGTTGCCGTTGACGAGGTAGCCGTAGTCCCCCGTCTTGAGCCAGCCGTTGCCGAAGGTGCGCGCGGTGGTCTCGGGGTCCTCGTAGTAGCCGCGGGCGATGGACGGGCCGCGCACCCAGAACTCCCCCACGCGGCGGTCCGACAGGCGCTGGCCAGCGTCGTCGAAGACGCCGATCTCATGGCCGGGGAAGGCGCGCCCGCAGCAGACGAATTCCTGGGCGCGGCCGCCCTCGAGCCGATCGACGTGGGCGGGCTCGGCGTGGTGCTTCTGCTGGTACGCGTCGGCGTCGATGACGTCGGTGGACAGCGTGTCCTGGATGCCGATGAAGCTGATGGCCAGGGTGGCCTCGGCCATGCCGTAGCAGGGCAGCAGCATGGTGGGCGTGACGCCCGCGGGCGCGAAGGTGTCGAGGAAGCCGCGCATGGTGCCCGGGTTGATGGGCTCGGCGCCGCAGCCGAAGTGGCGCATGCAGGACAGGTCCCAGCGGGCCAGCTGCTCGGGCTTGGCGCGCTTGGCGGTGAGCGCATACGCGAAGTTGGGCGCGAAGGTGATGGTGCCGCGCACCCGGTGGATGGTCTCCATCCACACCGTGGCGCTGCGCACGAAGGTGAGGGTGGGGATGAAGGTGACCGGGATGCGGTGGAACAGCGGGGCGATGACGAAGCCGATGAGCCCCATGTCGTGGTACAGCGGCAGCCACGACACGCCCCTGTCCACCTCGGTGTCGGTGTCGAGGCCGTCGCGCATGATGGCCCAGGCGTTGGCGCGCAGGCTGCCGTGGGTGACCTCCACGCCCTTGGGCGTCGAGGTGGAGCCGCTGGTGAACTGCAGGAAGCACAGGTCGTCGGCGGTGACGTGCGCCGGCTCCTGGCTGACGCCCTCGGGGGCCGGGCCGCGCAGCTCTTCAGCCACCACCACGCCCTTGAGGCTGGCCACCTTCGACAGGCCGCTCCACAGCACCTGCTGCAGCTTGGCGTTGGTGGCGAGGTGGCTGACCTTGGCCTTCTTCAGCACGCCCACCAGGGTGTCGAGGTAGCTGTCGAGCTTGCCCAGCGACAGCGGCGGGTACAGGGGCACCGGCACGATGCCCGCCCACACCGCGGCGAGGAAGGTGGGCACGAAGTCTTCGCCGTCGGGCAGCACCATTGCCAGGCGGTCGCCCTGCTTGAGGCCGTACTGGCGCAGGTGCGCGGCGCGGCGCATCGCTTCCTCGCGCAGCCGCTCGAAGCTGAAGAACTGCTCCTTCTGGTCGCGGTCGAGGAAGGTGAAGCCCTTGTCGGTCCAGCCTTTGGACTCATCCAGCGCGGCGACGAGGTTCGGGTAGTCGAAGACCTGCGGCATGAACGGCCCCTCCAGGAAGCGGTGGAACGCGGGTGGTGAATATGTGGGGGCCTCCGACGGGTCAAGCGGAGGACCCCCTCCTTGCCCCCTCGTTGCTCGGGCTTCGAAGCCGCCTCCGCGCGCGACTGGCTTGTATTTCTGCTTGAATATCGATGCGTTACCGGATGACCACGGCGGCGGCCGAGCACGAACTTCGCACGCGAGTGAGCATCGGATTGCTCAGAATTGCGCTTTGCGTGGGCCGAACAAGCCGACTGGGCGCATCCGAGGCCTCTGAGCCCTCCTGCCGGTACTCCGCAACCTCTTGAAATTTCAGCATGCAGAAGGTGAGCAATTTCTTGCTCTGTTTGACCGTTCGCGGAGCATCTCCTACAAGCCCGCGCGGCTTCCACACACCCGCGGGGGACTTGAACGATGACGACGAGCGCGCAGGCGCAGGCTTTGGGCGGACAGGTGGCGGCGGCGAGCGACGTGGTGGTGACGCCGGTGACGACGGCGGCCCAGAAGAAGGCGTTCATCCGCTTCCAGTACGAGGTGTACCGGGCGCTGCCCCACTTCGTGCCGCCGCTGGAGATGGACCGGGACAACGTGCTGGACCCGAAGAAGAACCCCTGGTTCAAGTTCGGCACCGCGCAGCTCTTCCTCGCCCGGCGCGGCGGCAAGGACGGCCACATCGTCGGCCGCATCGCCGCCATCGAGGACCCCCGCTACAACGACTTCCACGGCACGAAGACGGGCTGGTTCGGCTTCTTCGAGTGCGTCGACGACGTGGGCGTCGCCCGGGCGCTGTTCGACACCGCCGAGGCCTGGGTGAAGGCGCGGGGGCTTACCACCATCATGGGCCCGGCCAGCTTCTCGTCGAATGGCGAGTGGGCCTTCCTGGCCGACGGCTTCGACAAGCAGCCGGCGATCATGATGCCGTACAACCCGCCCTACTACCTCACGCTGACCGAGGCCTGCGGCTACGCCAAGGCGAAGGACCTCTGGGCGTGGGAAATCGACGTGCAGGGGGGCGCGCCCGAGAAGGTGGTCCGCATCGCCGAGAAGGTGAAGCAGCGCGAAGGCATCGTGATGCGCCCCGCCAACCTGAAGGACTGGGACAACGAGGTCCGCCGCATCAAGGACATCTACAACTCCGCCTGGGAGAAGAACTGGGGCTTCGTCCCGATGACGGACGAGGAGTTCGACCTGATGGGCAAAGAGCTGAAGCTGGTGCTCAACCCCAAGCTGGTCCTCTTCGCCGAGGTGAAGGGCGAGCCGGTCGCCTTCTGCATCACCACCCCCGACGCGAACCAGGCCATCAAGAAGGCCAACGGGCGGCTCACCACCTTCGGCCTGCCCATCGGCCTGGTGAAGATGCTGCTCGAGCTCAAGCGCATCAAGCAGGGCCGGCTCATCGCGCTGGGCATCAAGAAGGAGTTCCGCAAGCGGGGCCTCGACTCGGTGCTGATGCTCGAGACCGTCAGGGTGGCCAGGGAGCTCGGCTGGTGGGGCGGGGAGATCGGCTGGACGCTGGAGGACAACGACATGGTGAACCGCGTCATCGAGGTCTTCGGCTGCAAGAAGTACAAGACGTACCGCGTGTACGAGAAGAGCCTCGCGGCCGCTGGGCTGAAGAACTGAAGCGCCCGTGCCCACCTCGCCGCGCCCCTCCCTGCCCCCCGAGGCTCCGCGCTTCGCGGCGCGCTCGCCGGACGTGTCCGTCGAGCAGGTGGAGACGCAGGCCGGGCGGGACGAGTTCATCCGCTTCCAGCTCGAGCACTACGCGGGCGACGAGCACTTCGTGCCGCCCATCGTCGCCGAGCGGCGGGACTTCCTCGACCCGAAGGTGAACCCCTTCTTCGAGCACGCGCGGGTCGCGTACTTCCTCGCGCGTCGCAACGGCAAGGTGGTGGGCCGCGTCGCCGCCTGCGTGGACAGCCGCTACAACCACTTCCACGACACGCTGGACGGCTTCGTGGGCTTCTTCGAGTCGCAGAACGACCCGGGGCTGGCGGCGGCGCTGTTCGAAGCGGCCCTCGCGTGGCTCAAGCGGCAGGGCATGAGGCGGGTGGTGGGCCCGGTCAACCTGGCCTTCCACCACGACTGCGGGCTGCTCCTCGACGGCTTCGAGCGGCCCCCGTCGATGATGATGCCGTACAACCCCCGCTTCTACGGGCGGCTCTTCGAGGCCAACGGCTTCGTCAAGATGAAGGACCTGGCCAGCTACGAGGTGCTGGCCTCGCAGGGGCTGCCGGAGAAGGTGGTGCGGCTGGCGGAGCGCTGCCGGCGCTCGGGCGCGGTGCAGGTGCGGCGGCTGGACACGGCGGCGCCGGAAGAGGACGTGCGGCGCATCAAGGCCATCTACGAGACGATGCTGAAGCCCGGCTTCGGCTTCGCGCCGCTCACCGACGCGGAGTTCGACCAACTGGTGCACCGGCTGCGGCCCATCGTCCTGTTGCGGCCGGAGCTGTCCCTCCTCGCCGAGGCGGGCGGGGAGGCGGTGGCCTTCTCCATCACCCTGCCGGACACCAACATCGCGCAGAAGGCGGCGGGCGGGTACCTGTTCCCTTTCGGGCTGGCGAAGATGTTGTGGGCGGCGCGGGGCATCGACCGGCTGCGCGGGCTGCTCTTCGGCATCAAGGCCGGGTGGCGGCGGCGGGGCATCGACGCCCTGCTGGCCCAGGAGACGTTCACCCAGGCGATGAAGCTGGGCTACGCCTCGGGAGAGCTGGGCTGGGTGGTGGAGGACGACCGGCTGATGAACCGCACCATCCAGGCGACGGGGGCCCGGCGCATCAAGACGTACCGGGTGTACGAGCGGCCGCTCTGAAGTCGGCGGCGCGGCAGCCCGTGAGCACGAGCCGTGGAGCCTCTTTCTCCACGCGGCGGCAGGGCCCGGGCCGGGGACTTTCTTCGGCCGCCTCAAAAACCGGAGGCCCTCCCTCCATTCAGGGGGCATGTCCGCCCTGCCCCGTTCCTCCCTGTGCCGCTCCACCGAGCTGCTGTACCGCCAGTACGGGCCCGTCGTGTACGCCCGGTGCCGGCGCCTGCTGAAGGACGACGACCTCGCCGAGGACGCCACGCAGGAGGTCTTCGTGCGGGTGCTCCGGCACCTCGACGACGTGCCCGCCGACACCCCGCTGAAGGCGTGGCTGCTGTGCATCACCACCAACCACTGCCTCAACCACCTGCGCGACACCGAGCGCCGCCACCAACTGCGGCTGGAGAACCCTCCCGAGACGTCGACGCCCCCGCCGCAGGCCGCGCTGGAGCACCGCCAGTGGGCGCAGTCCGTGGTGGCCGCGGCCCCGGCCAAGCTGCGCCCGCTCGCCGAGCTCTACTTCCTCAAGGACCTCCACCAGACCGCGGTCGCCGCGGCGCTCGGCCTCAGCCGGCGCACCGTCATCAGCCGGCTGCAGGACTTCGTCGCTCGCACCCGCGCCTCCGTCGCCCTGGAGGACGCCCGCTGAGACGTTCGTCTTGTCGAAGGAGGCACCCCATGCCTCTTTCGACAAAACCAACGCGCGCCCGGGCAGGCGCGGCCCCCTCCTCACGTTGACGCGACGGCCCTGGCTTTCGAAGTTGCCGACTTGCCGCTCGCGGCGAGCGGCAGCTCCTCATGCACCTGCGGCGCGCCCCACATCGCTTCCACCGTCGGCCCGTCGACGACGCGCTGCTCGCGGAACAACCAGTTCGCCCACTCGAAGAACCAGACGCGGCGGCCGATGCGGTAGTACCAGGCCTGCGCGTCGCGGAGGCCCTTGTCCCTCAAGGTGAGCGAGCGCCACAGCGCCCTGGGCCGCAGCTGCATCCCCACCTCCATCGCCTTCACCATCGTCACCACCAGCCAGGGAGGCAGGTGCGCCGTCGCCAGCACCTGGTGCTTGTAGTCCCAGCGGCGCTGGTCAGCCTGAATCACCTTCCGGTGCCGCGCCTCCTCGAAGAAGCCGGTCCAGCGGTGCGGCGTGACGTAGAGCAGTTGAATCTGGTCCGGGTCCGCCAGGAGCAACTGCTGAAAGCCGCGCAGGTAGTCGCGGGCGCGCTCCTCCTCGAAGCCCACCACCCACGTCGCCAACGAGAGGATGCCGTGCTGACGGAGCAGCCGAATCGCCTCGCGGTCCACGGTGGTGGTGGCGCCCTTCTTGATGCGCTCCAGCGTCGCCTCGTCGGTGCTCTCGGTGCCGAGGAGAAACCGCGCCACGCCCGCGCGCTTGTAGAGGGGCAGCAGGTCCGCGTCGCGCACGAGGTCTCCGGCGCGGGTGGAGCCCACCAGGATGACGGGGGCGCCTTCCTCGATGAGCGCCTCGCACAGCTCCTTCCACGCCTTGCGCTGCGAGGTGGGGTTCTCGTCGGCCAGGTTGACCACCTCCACGCCGTGCTCGCGGTGCAGGCGGGCGATTTCCTTCGCGAAGGCCTTCGGGCTGCGGTGGCGCCAGCGGGTCCAGAAGCCGCGCTGGCCGCAGTAGGTGCACCGGTGCGGGCAGCCGCGGGAGAACTGCATCACCACCGCGCGCTTGCCGCCCCAGTAGTGGTACTTCGAGAAGTCGAGGAGCTCCCAGCCCACGCGGTAGGCGTCGAGCTCGTGAATCATCTCTGCGTCGGGCGTGGCGTACGGCAGGCCGAGGCGGCGGAAGGCGAGGCCCCGCACCGTCTCCAGGGGGCGCTTCGCCTCCAGCGCGGCGAACAGCTTCACCACCGTGTCCTCGCCTTCTCCCCGGACGATGACGTCCACCTGGGGCTCGGCGGCCAGCACCTCGCGCCAGTGGTAGGTGGGGAAGACGCCCCCGTAGACGATGCGCAAGTCCGGCCGGCGCGCGCGGATGGCCCGCGTCAGCGAGGCGATGGTGGGGTGGGCTGAAGTCGAGCCCGCGTGGCCCACCAGCAGCGCGTCCACCTCGCGCCGGCACACCTCCTCGACGAGGGCGTCGTGCGGCAGGTTGGTGAGGTCGGCGTCGAGCAGCTCGACCTGGTGGCCGGCATCGAGGAGCGGCCCTCCCAGGGAAAGCAGCCCCAGCGGCGGGAGGTGGTCGAAAGGGACACAGCGGCTGCCGATGGCGGTGTGCGGCGGATTGAGGAGGAGGAGGCGCATGCGCCTGACGGTACGCGCGGGCGCGGCGGCTTCCTCTCCGCGACGAGCCGAGCAGTCGGAAACTCGAGGTGAGCCGTCGCGAAGGAGGCCAGCCGCCCGAGGGACCGCGACGACCGCGGCCCACCCGGACACCAGGGAGAGGCCTCCGGCACTCCTGTCGCCACGCCGGGCTGCCCCTGTCGCTGGCCTTCACCGTCGGACTTCTGGACGCCTTCGCTGCCGGTGCCCGTCGCCGATGTCCAGGGCCCCTTCCGGGTGGGGCCCCCCTTCACCTGTCGGGCGTCTCCGCGCAGCCGACGGCCTCGTGGACGCGGTGTGGAGCGGTGCCGGCGCGCCGCCGCGGCGGGCGTGGGCGGTGACGCGGGCACCTGCACGGCTCCGCCCGCTGCGGCCCCGGCCCCATGGGCGGCGGCGCGCCGTCGGTCGAATGGCCGATGCGGGCGCCGAGACGGGCCGGCTAGCGTCCTCGCGCATGACCGCACTCCCGCTGCTGTTCGCTTGTGCCAACTCGATGGACGGCGCGTTCCTCCTCTCCGGGCGAGGCGGCGCGGGCACGCCCTGGGCTGCGCTGCTGGAGGCCTCCGTGTGGGTCGCCGGCGCAGTCCTCGTCAACCGGGCACGCCTGGCCGGCGGCGCGATGGGTGCGCCCGGCGGCCGGCGGCTCGACGCAGGCACCGTGGCCCTCGCGGGAGGCGCCGTGCTGCTCGCCGTCCTCTCGCTCGGGGCCATCGTCTTGGGCGGCGGCGGAGGCGAGTGCGTCGTGCGCCTGTCGGTGCTGGCGGCGGCGGTGCTTCTTCCGCCGCTGATGTTCGTGGCGTTTGGCCTCGTCGTGAAGTCCTCCCAGCGCCGGGGAGGTGCGCCTCCGTCGCGGGCCCTCGTCGTCACGTCCGCCCTGGCCCTCGCGCTGACGCTGTCCGTGGCCCGGGTTCGCCTCGCCGTACCGAGGCTGTGCGACAAGGACGCGCTGGCGCTGCACGAGTACTGACGCCCGGGTATGCGGCGGCTCGTCATCGGCGGCACCGTCGCGGCGCTCGGGGCGGCAGCCGCCTTCTTCTCTCACCACGCCGAGGTGCTGGCGCTGCAACTGCCGACGCGCGTGCTGGCGCCCACCCGCGCCGAGGTGACGACGCCACGAGCAGCGCTCGAGCACTTCCAGTGCAACCGCTGTCACGTCGTCGAGGGCGTCGCGCCCCCGTCCGCGCCGCTCGCCGAGAACTGCGTCACCTGCCACCAGGCCATCCTCGCGGGGCGCCTGGACCTCTGGTACCGCGAGGAGCGCGTGACCGCGTGGCGGGAACACCTCGTCCACCTCGTGCGCACACCCGACCTCTCGACGCTGCGCCGGCGCGTCACCCGCGCCTGGCTGGTGACCTTCCTGCAGGCGCCGCACCCGGTGCGACCGCTGGCGGGCGCGATGATGCCGCGGCTGCCCATCGGCCCACGCGAAGCGGCGCTGCTGGCCGACGCCCTCGGCGTGGTGGAGCCACAGAGCGGCCCACCCTCCCGCGGCGACGCGAGCCGCGGCGAGGCGCTCTACCGGCAGCGAGGCTGCGGCGCGTGCCATGCACGGGGAGACGCGCGCGACCTCCGCTACGGCGCGCCAGAGTTCCGCGAAGCGTCTGTCGCGCAACGGCGCGCCCCGGACCTCGCGTGGGTGCCGCAGCGCATGTCCGAGGCGCAGCTACGCGCCTGGCTCACCGCGCCCGCGAAGGTACAGCCCGACACCAAGATGCCGCCACCCGGCTTCACCGCCGACGAATTGGACGACGTGGTCGCCTTCCTCTGGCGGCCTGCCCTGCGTGCCCCGCCGGCGGCCCCCCGCGCCCCGCGCCTCCTCGACCGGCGCGTCACCTGGGCCGAGGTGTCCGGAAAGCTCTCCCGCCACCTCTGCTTTCACTGCCACTCCGACGGGCGCCGCCCGGGAGACCGGGGCCCGGGCAACAGCGGAGGCTTCGGTTACGCCGGCGCGGGCCTCGACCTCGCGACGCGCGAGGGCGTGCTGCGCGGGGTGCGTCTGGACGGCGGGTGGCTGGGTCAGCCGGACCGCCTCGCCGAGGGAATGCCCCGCCTGGTGGCCAGCCTCCTCGCGCGGCGCGCCGAGGTGCAGGGCCTGGCCCAGGGAGAAGTCCTGGGGATGCCCCTCGGCCTTCCCCCGCTGCCCGATGAGGACATCGACGTCGTCTACACCTGGCTGGAACAAGGCTCGCCCGAGTAGGCAGGCAACCTCAGAATCTCCCTGAAACCTCCGGCCTCTAAAGCGCATACCCCCAGGTACTGCATGCACCTCTTCGTCCGCGCCGTCTTCGCCCTCTCCCTGGCCCTCTCCCCCCTCGCGCTGGCCGAAGACTCGTCCGCCGGCTGCGAGGGCGCCGCCTGCGGCTGCGGCCAGAAGGGCGAAGGCGCCCGGTGCCCCCTGCACCGCCCGGGCGCGAAGAAGACGGCCCGCCCCGCCTTCGACGCCAACACCGTCTCCACCAGGTACGGCACCGTCACCGCCGTGGAGCGCCCTGCCCACGCGCCTGGCCTGCCCGGTGTGCACCTGAAGGTGCAGGTGGGGAAGCAGACGCTCACCGTCCACCTGGGGCCGGCGGACTTCGTCGACTCCAGGCTGTCCTTCGCGGAGAAGGACGCGGTGCAATTCACCGGCTCCAACGTGACGTGGGAAGGGCAGCCCACCGTGCTGGCCACCGTCGTCACCCGCGGGGACAAGACGGTGCGGCTGCGGCAGGACGACGGCACGCCCCTCTTCCGGATGTGACGCGCTTTGAGCGCCC
>JADLDB010000105.1 GCA_020846875.1 Myxococcales bacterium
AATCCCGTCTCCAGCCAGCCCTCCACGCCCTCGCCGACGGCTCCTTCGCCGTGCTTCACCCCTCCTCGAGCCGCACGTCGCGTCTCACCCGCCCCGGCGGTTTCCCGGTTTGAAGTTCCTGTTCTTTGCTTCACCCCTCCTCGAGCCGCACGTCGCGTCTCACCCGCCCCGGCGGTTTCCCGGTTTGAAGTTCCTGTTCTTGAGGTCGACGGCTCGAGACGTTCGGTGCCACAATGAGGCCATGAAGCCGGCGGCAGAACGCGACTCCTTCGACGTCCTCACCGAGCTCTTCGCCCGGGACGTCGACGGCGCGCTGATGGACGAGAACCTCAAGCTGACCCCCGAGCAGCGGCTCCTCAAGCTCGAGGCGATGATGCGCTTCGACGAAGAAGCAAGGAGAGCGCGTGCAGCCTCCGTTCCTGCAGAAGCTCGTCGACGCCCTGGTCCATGAGCGCGTCCGCTTCGTGGTCATCGGGGGCGTGGCGCTCAACCTCCAGGGGCACGCGCGCACCACCGAGGACTTCGACGTGTGCTACGCGCGCGACCGGGAGAACCTCGAGAACCTCGCCGCCGCGCTGGCTCCGCTGCATCCCCGGCTGCGCGGGGCACCGCCCGAGCTGCCCTTCGTCGTCGACGCGCGGACGCTCAAGAGTGGGCTCAACTTCACCCTCACCACCGACGCCGGGGCGATTGACCTGTTGGGAGAGGTGACGGGGCTGGGTGGCTACGCCGAGGCGGACGCGGTCGCCGACGAGTTCGAGCTCTTCGGCCACAAGCTCCTCGTCCTCAGCCTGGACGGGCTCGAGCGGACGAAGAAAGCCGCAGGCCGCCCGAAGGACCTGGTCGACCTCGGCAGCATCGCCGAGCTCAAAAAGCGCCGCGGCTAGACCTGCTCACTCCACCTGCGGCCGCGCCAAAGCGCGATGCGGACGCGGCTTGACGCGGCTTGCATGGGTGTGTTGATTTATTTGTTTCGTGGCGGCTTCGGCTCTGATGGCTAGATTGGTGGCGCGCGCAGCCTTGGTTTGCACGGCCCTCGCGCTGGGCGGTTGTTCGACCCGTGCGTCGGTGCCCGAGCAGGCCTCGGGTCGTCATGACGGCTTGGAGTGCGCGCCCTGGACGGTCGGCGACCGCCTGACGGTGGTGCCGCCGGTCACCGAGCAGCCAGCGCTTCCGCTTACCGACGTGAGTTCGAGCTCGGACGGAGCGCACTTTCTCGTCGCCTGGGCGCGGCCGTTTCCGCCGCTCGGCACGGACGTCGTGGCCGTACGCTTGCGCCCCGACGGGCGTCCAATCGATACCTCGGAATTGCGTCTCACCACGCCGGTGGGAACGCGCGAGGGCGTGCAAGCCACCTTCGACGGAACCAACTACCTCGTTGCCTGGACTGAACTACTCGACGGTGGCCCTTCGGAGGTTCGGACCGGCCGAGTGTCCCCGTCGGGACAGTTGCTCGACCCTCAGGGCCGCATCGTCTCGACTTCTGGGCAAGCGCAGCGCCGCGTTGCAGTCGCGAGCAGTGGCGCCAGTACGGCCGTAGTGTGGGAACAGTCGCTGCCGGACGGCGGCTCTGAGGTGCGCGCGACCCGCTTCTCATCGTCCGGTCAGAGCCTCGACCCCGCCGGCATCGTGGTCGCTCCCGGAGTGACACCCACGATCGCCTTCGGCCAGACCGAGTACCTCGTGGGGTGGCAGACTGCCCCGGTTGAGTACGACGTTCTCGGTAACGCGCTCACCCTCGGTGGAGCGCTCGCCTGGACAACACCGAGGGTGCTCAATCCCCAGGTTGGTGGCTCCCCAGTCTCGGCCCCTCGGCTCAGCTACGGCGCGGGCTTGTTCCTGCTCAGCGCCTACGAAAGTCCATCCAGCGTTCGCGCCAGCCGGGTTTCACTTCAGGGACAACCACTCGAAGCTCAGAACCTGAATCTCTCGGTCACGCAGGCCGACAAGGGCCGCCGAGCCGTGTTCAACGGCAGCCTGTTCCAGCTGAGCGTCGGGCCCGACGACTGGGTCGATGTACCGCCCACGGGGGCGCCCCGGTACCACGTGCCGATGAGCATGGGCACCAACAGCCTGAGCCGCAGTACGAACGGCACGCTGGGCACCGGCGATCAGTTCGGATGTGGAGTGCGCTGGGGGACGGATCCCCAGCACGATCGTGTCCTCACCGGGTTCTGGGTACCCCCGTTTGGCGCGGCAGGCTGCGGCGGCGGTCACGAGTGGAAGGTGTGGAGTTACCCGGTAGGCACTGATCGACCTGCGATCGCTGAGGCGCAGGGACGCTTCCTGGTGGCGTGGCAGCAGGCGAATGGTCCGACGTACGACGTCTGGGGCACGCTCTTCGGGCCGGGCGAGCTGACCGAAGCAAGATGGCCCATCTCCACGGAGAGCGGTTCGCAGGTCCTTCCTGCTGTCGCCAGCGACGGAGTGAACTTCCTCGTCGTCTGGGAGGACCACCGAAACGGGCAGGGCGACGTCTTCGCGGCGCGAGTGGGTCTCGACGGCGGCGTGCTCGATCCTGGCGGGTTCGCGGTGGCGGTTGAGCCGGCGCATCAGCACGCACCGGCGGTCGCGTTTGATGGAACCCAGTTCGTCGTGGCCTGGGAAGACGAGCGCGGTGACGGTGGCAGCGACATCTATGCCGCACGAGTGTCGACCGGCGGGGTCGTGCTCGATCCCGCAGGCTTCCCGGTCTCGTCGGGGCCACGAGACCAATACTCCCCACGATTGGCCCCTTCGACTTCCGGTTCGCTCGTGGTCTGGCAGGACTACCGGTCGGGCGCCCTGTCAGACGTGTTCGGCACGTTGCTCGACCGCGACGCGGGCGTCGTGGAGCCGATGGGGCTTCGGCTGGCGTCCACACCCGCGTACCGCCGTGCCCCCGCGGTGGGGTTTGACGGAACCCGGAATCTGGTGGCGTACGTCGAGTCGTTCGATGCGGGGGTTGGCGACGTCCGCGTCGTCCTGCTCACCACGGCCGACGGCGGTCTCACGCTTGGGCCCACGGCCAGCCTGAACACGGTCAGCACGCAGTTCACTCAGCCCGAGCTGTCCTTCGACGGTCGCCAGTTCGTCGTGACGTGGCAAGCGACGGCAGTGACGGGCATTTCGTACGACCGCTCTGCCGACATCCGGGCGGCCCGCCTCAGCGCGACCGGCGACGTGGTCGACGATGGCGGCCTGCTTGTCGTCGACGACTTCATCACGCACGTCCCGGCCGCCTCGCTTGCGTCGAACGACAGCGGCGTGAGCTACGTCGCCTTCAAGTCGCTGACCAACCGGTCGATCCAGGCCGTCGCCGTTCGTTTTCCGCCGTATTCCCTTGGGCTGCCATGCGGCTGCGACTCCGACTGTGGTTCGGGTTGGTGCGTCGAGGGCGTGTGTTGCGACAGCGCGTGTTCGCGAGGGGCGGCCGACTCATGCCTGGCGTGCACCGTCGCGAGAGGTGCGCTGCAGGCCGGCCACTGCTCACTCCGCTCCGCGGGAACCCTCTGCGCGTATGCCCCTGGCGCTTGCGCGACGAATCGACTCTGCACCGGAGCTTCCGGCGATTGTCCCCCGGCGGTGGTCTTTCCGGCCGGCGTCACCTGCCGCCCCTCAAACCAGCCTGTCTGCGACCCGGCGGAGTCCTGCGACGGCGTCAACGTCGACTGCCCCCCGGACATCGTCGCCGATGCAGGGACGCCTTGTGACGACGGCCGGCTGTGCACGGTCAACGATGTGTGCAGTTGGATCTACTGCACAGGAGACAACCGAGACTGCTCAGGTCCGTGCATCGACGGCTACTGCGACGAACCGACTGGCCACTGTGTCCAATCCGCTCGCGCAGATGGCAGCCGCTGCGTGGAACCCTCGACCTGTAGCGAAGGCGTCTGCACGACTGGCACGTGCGATGCGGGCACGACTTTCGCCTGTCCGCCCAGTTCTCCCTGTCAGGTAGGTGCCTGCAACGCGCGTGGTGACTGCGAGTATTCGCCGGCCGTTGACGGCACCCTCTGCGACGACGGTGACGCCTGCACGACCGGCGAGGTGTGCGCGGCCGGGGCATGTGTTGGAGCCTCTGTCTGCGATGCAGGGACAGGCGACGCCGGCGTGGCTGACGCGGGACTCGCTGACGCCGGGCCCGGAGATGCGGGACGGGATGACGGTGGGCTTGAGGACGCAGGACCTTCTGATGGCGGAGGCGGTGACGGAGGAACTCACGACGCAGGCGGCGAAGCCTCGGACGGAGGATTGCCGGACGGGGGAGTCAGCGAGCCCGGGGCGGGAGGGTGCGGCTGCTACGGCACTTCAGCGAGGGGTGAGTTGTGGGGGGCGGCGTTCGTCTCGTTGTTCGGGGCGCTCATTCGACGGAAAGCTCGACGGCAGAAGAGCGTGGCGTCGCCCGCATCGTGAAGCGCTACGTGTTCCTGAGCCGCGTCACTCCACCCACGGCCGCGCCTGCTTGATGCTCAGGTGCCCGTCGGTGGTGATCTTGAACTCGATGTCCATCGCGAAGCGCTCGTCGCCGCCGTAGACGCGCTTGAAGTGCGCCTGGATCTTCTCCATCGCCTCGCGCAGCTCGAGCTGTTGCGCGGCCGTGAGCACCGGCTTGCCGTCCTTCGTCTCGGTCGAGTGGCGGATGAACTGCGTCTCCCACTCGCCGTGCTCGCCGATGGCGGAGATGAGCAGCTCGTCGGGCGTGGCGTTCGGGTCCGGGTTGGTGACCAGGCTCTCGCCCACCTGCGCGTTGACGTAGAAGCCCGGCCAGTTCGGATCGTAGATGTTCTTCGTCACCGCCACCCCGTTGGCCTTCTCGTCGTCCTGGTTGGGGTGCACCGCCACGCCCATCGCCGCGGTGAGGTGGTCGATGCGGTTGAACTCGCGCTCCTCGTACGCGCGGTAGTTCCACAACGACGCCCACACCTGCTTCACCGTGCCCGACAGCTTCCCTTCGTCCGGGCGGTGCGTGTACGAGTCGTAGAGCCCCGCGCCGTTGAAGCCCGGCAGGTCCTCGTTGTTGGTGGACGAGCGGCAGCGAATCGCCTGGTCCGCCGGGAACTTCGCCTGCAGCGCGGCCAGCTTCCCCTCGAGCTGCGGCGGCACCGGCGCGTCACGCACCTTGCGGCGGAAGGCGGCCAGCTGCTTGTCGCGCTCCGCCGGGTCGGCCTGGAACTTCGGGTCGGCCATCATCTTCTTCGCGGCGTCGTACAGGCCACTGGCCTTCATGAAGTCGTCGTAGAAGGAGAACGGAATGCCGTACCCGTCCGGCACCTGCGCCGCGGGGAGGATGTTCCGCAGCTCGCCCAGGTTCGCCGCCTTCGCGCCGAAGGCCTTCGTGTCCCTGTTCGTCAGCTGATCCAGGTCGACGACGTTCTTCTGGGTGAGGTCGCGCGGCGGCTTCTGCACCTTCGGCGGCCGCATCTTCTCGAGCCACGCGTTGGCTTCGGCCTGGGTGGCTTCCTTGAGCTCGAAGCCGTCGGGGCCGACCTGGTAGTGCACCAGCTTGCCGATGAAGGGCGCGATGCGCGGGTCCTTCGTCGCGTCCTTCACGAAGGCGTTGGGCGTGTCGTTCTGCTTCGCCTTCAGGTTGATGTGCGAGAGCGGCGTCTGCGGCGCCTCGGTGATGACTCCGCCCACGTGCGACAGGTCGTTGGGCAGCGTCTTGAAGATGACCACGTCGCGCACCGACGGCGGCCGGCCGATGGACGAGTCGTCCATGACGCGCAGCACGCCGAAGCCCTCGCCCGGGTTCATCGGCGTGAAGGTGACGTTCTTGAACAGCTCGGCCGTGCCGATGGACTTCACGCCCTGGCGCTTCAGCTCCGCCGCGTCCTGCTTGAAGAGCGCTTCCTGCGTGTTGCCGGCCGGGTGGTACAGCACCTGGTCCTTCGCGAACGGCATGTGCTCGCTGATCAGCTTGTAGGCGGTGGACACGTGCTTCGCGCGCACGGGATCGGTCGGCCAGAACTCCATCGCGTACAGGCCCTTCTTGCCGTTGGCCCCGGCGTAGCTGTCGTGCGCGACGATGGTGCCGGCGAGGTTCTTCCGCGAGTCCGAGAAGTAGGTGAGGCGGTTGAACTCCTCGAGGGAAACCTGCTTGCCCAGCCCCTCGGTGGCGAACTTGTAGTGGTAGTCGTGGGTGTTGGTGTTGACGAAGTAGAGCTGCGGCTTGTCCGTGTCCACGCCGACGATGAGGAACTTCACCTCGCGCGCGCCGGGGGCGCCGGGGGAGTCGTCGCGGCGGGCCAGCTTCTCGAAGGTGGCGCGGCTGGTGACGTCGGTGGCCCCGTCCTTCAGCGCGATGCGCGCGCGCGTCGTCCACAGCGTGTCGGCCGCGGCGGTGGTGCCGGTGTGCGTGCGCGGAGGATCGAGCACGGGGCGGCCGGCGCCGTTTCCGGTGGCGGGCTTCGGCCGGCGAGGAGCGCTGGCGCGCGCGGTGGAAGGCGTCCGGCGTGGCGCCGAAGCGCGGGCGGCAGGCGTGGAGCGGCGGGTGGTCGACGGGCGCTGCAGGCGGTTGACCGGCATGGGTGTCCTCCCCGAAGGCGCCAAGCTTCCACGGGCGCGGCGCGGACGCAAATCATGGAGCCCGGCAGCGACGGCGGTGGGTGACGTGGGGCGAGATTGATCGCTCTGGTGGGCGCCGGCACCGAAGGGGACATGAGAACGACGCTGCTGACGCTCGGGGCGCTGCTGTGCGGTGCGTGCTGTGAGGGCCCGGACGGGTTGGGGCCTCCGGAGCCGCCCGGTCCACCGGAGCCGCCAGTGCCGTGCGGGTGCAGCGCGGTGGTGCCCGCGACGGGTGAGGTGACGCTGAAGCTAGACGAGGAGCTTGATGGCCTTCTGGGAGCGGCTGCGAAAGAGGAAGACGGCGCCGGTGAAGGGGTCTTCGTGCAGCTGCGCGCGGCAGCACTGGGCGAGGCCGTCGATGCCGCGCCTGAAGTCCA
>JADLDB010000106.1 GCA_020846875.1 Myxococcales bacterium
AGCGCCCGCCAGCACCCCAACAAGCCCAGCGACAGCGGCCACACCACCGCCAGCGCCAAGGCCCACGTCGGCCCCAGCGCGTTGGCCAGCCAGAAGCCCACCGGGCCCAGCACCGAGAGCTCCGGGTCGACGGAGGACAGCAGGCCCACCCGCGCCGCCTCGCTGGGGTTGAGGACCGAGAGGGCAAAGACGACCTGCGGCGGCAGCGAGGTGCGCAAGAGGACGGTGATGAGCAGCACGTCGTGCAGCGCCGCGGTGAAGACGAACAGCAGCAGCGCCCACACCAGCGCGCGCTCCACGTTCTTCGCGCGGGCAGAGATGTAGAGGCCCGCCCCCACGAAGGCGAACACCAGCGACGTGCACACCGCCAGGCTCTTGAAGGCCACGAAGGCCAGCCCCGGCTCCGGCTCGAGGAAGGCCGCGGCGAGGAAGCACCCCAGCAGCAGCACGAAGAGCGGCCCCACCAGCACCAGCAGGCGCGACGTCAGCAGCGCGGCGAACCAGGTGGACCGCTTCACCGGCTGCGTCAACATCAACTCGCAGAAGCCGGTGGTGCGCGCTCGCACCAGCGCCCCGTGGGTGGCCACCAGCACCAGCAGCGGGAAGAGCAGCAGCACCGCGTTGGCCAGGTTGAGCAGCACGCGCGTCAGGCCGGTGAAGCCCAGCACCGTCGACTCCCGCAGGCCCAGCCACACGAAGGCGCCGGCCAGCGCGACGTACAGCGCCGCGGTGAAGAACAGCCACCGCGAGCGGCGGGCGTCGGCCAGCTCCAGCCGCAGGAAGGACAGGAAGGGGCTCACTGCCGGCTCCTCAGGCGCTCGGCCACCGCGGCGCGCACCTCGTCCAAGGTGACGCCCTGGGCCGCGGGCAGGAAACCAAAGTCCATCGGCGTGGTGTTGCCGGCCGAGAAGCGCGCGGTGGTGGCGTCCACCCAGCCGTCGCCCGTGGGCGCGCGCACCCAATGCGCCTTCACCTTCGGGGACTCCCGCGCCTCCCACGCCACCAGGCAGCCGACGTCGTCGAAGTACTTGCGCTGGCCGGACTCCAGCAAGGCCTGCGCCGCCGGCGGCTTCTCGCTCACCAACATCGCGCAGTGGGCGCACGCCTGCTTGCCCCAGTAGGGGTCCTGGGCCCGCGGCGCCGCGTCGGGGCAGGCGCCCAGGAAGAGCGCCAGCGCTCCGACGACGGCCAGCGTCGCCCTGCGCCTCATGGCTGCACCTTCCGGAGCGGCACCACCTTGCCGTCGGCCTCTTCCCACTGCACCGCGTCCAGCGCCGCGTCCTGCACCACCCGCCCCTCGTCGAGCTGCACCACGCGCTGCACCAGGTGCCGCACCTCGTCGACGCGGTGGCTGCACAGCACGAGGATGGAGTTGGCCGGCCGCGCCAGCACCTCCTCGAAGAAGACGCCGCGCGACGCCGCGTCGAGGTTGGCGGTGGGCTCGTCGCACACCAGCACCGGCGCCTCCGCCGTCAGGGCCAGCGCCGCCAGCAGCTTCTGCTTGGTGCCGCCCGAGAGGTCGCGCACCCTCGTCCGCGCCACCGCCTCGAGGTCCAGCCCCAGCCGCGCCGCGCGCTCCACGCACCGCGCCACCTTGCGGCTGCGCAGCGCGCACACCGCCGCCACCAACTCCTTCACCGGGGCGTCCAGCGGGGGGGCCACCTGCGGCATGCACGCCACGCTGCGCAGCGCCACCTCGGGCTGGCGCTGCACGTCGATGCCGAACACCGTCACCCGCCCCTCGACGCGCAGCAGGCCGCACAGCGCGCGCAAGAGCGTCGTCTTGCCAGAGCCGTTGGTGCCCACCAGCGCCACCCGCTCCCCCGGGGCAATGTCCAGCGACACCGCGTCGAGCGCCTGCACCGGCCCGAAGCGCTTGCTGACGCTCTCGAAGCGAATCATCGGGGGACCTCCTGGTGAGGGCGCACCGCCGGCCGGGCGTCCTCCAGCAGCACGGTGCTGCCGAAGTAGGGCAGGGCCTGCGCCACCGCGTCGTACAGCCCCAGCGCCGCGGTGCCGTAGAACCACTTGAGGTCCGGGTGGGCGTCGGTGAGGGTGGACGACAGCCGCTTCACCTGGAAGGCCACGTCGCCCACGCCGTCGCCGTCCAAGTCATAGCCCGCGTAGCCGGCCCAGTGGTTGTTGTCGAAGTCGATGCCGCGCGCGTCGCCGTTGCCGTCCACCTCCACCAGCGCGTCGTTGTCGAGGAAGTCGTTGCGGGCGAAGCGGGCCCCGTGCTCGCTGGAGTGGGTGCGCAGCGCCACCGCGTTGAGCGCCAGCAGGTTGTCCTCGAAGAGGACCGGCTGCCGGGGGTCGCGGGGGGTGTAGTCGAGGTAGACGCCGGTGGTGTTGGCCACCAGGCGGTTGTTGCGCAGCGTCACCGCGTCGCTCTCTTTGAAGCCGATGCCCATGCCCGCCGGCCCGCGGGCGCCGGACAGCTCGTTGTCCTCCGCCAGCACCCGCGCCGAGTACATGACGAAGATGCCCACCGTGTTGCCCCGCAGCGTGCTGCGCCGCACCGTGGAGTCGTGCGCGTACATGAAGTGGGTGCCGTAGCGCCCGCCGGTGATGCGGTTGTCTTCCAGGGTGACGTGGCGCGAGTACCACACCACCACGTCGCGGGTGCCGTGCACCACCGCCCGCCGCACCGTGGAGCCGTGGGCTTCCCACAGCTTCACCCCGTCGCCGCGCTGGTTCTCTTCGATGTCGGCGCGGCCGGTGACGTCCGCGTCCTCCAGCAGGCAGTCCCGGCACTGCTCGAAGGCGATGCCGTACAGCGTGTCGCGCACCGCCACGCGGCGCACCACCGCGCGCGCGCCCGTCACCTTGAGCGCGCCGTCCTCGAAGGACACCCGGCTGCCGGACCTCTCGAAGGTGACGTCTTCCACCAGCGCGTCGTCGCCCTTCAGCTTGAGGACGGTGCCCCTGCCGGAGCCGCGCAGGGTGGCGCCTTCGCAGCCGTGCAGGGCCAGCCCGCGCGGCACCTCGAAGTCGCCTTCCACCACGCCCGCCACCCACACGTCGCGAGCCTGCGACTCCAGCGCCGCCCGCAGCGCCCCCGCGTCGCGCGCCACCGGGCCGTCGGGGCAAGGACGGCTCACCGGCCCCGCCGCGCCCAGCGCCGCCAGCAGCAGCCACGGGGCCACGGCGCGCTATTCCACGCTCTTGAGGTACGCGAGGATGAAGGGGAGCTCGGTCTCGGGGTTGACGCCCTGGTTCGGCATGGGCGTCAGGTGCTCGACGAAGAGCTTCTTGGCCGCGTCGTCTTCCTTGATCATCACGTCCGGCCGGAGGATCATCTTCTTGAGCCACGTCTCGTCGCGGCGCGCGGTGATGCCCTTCAAGTCGGGGCCCACCAGCTTTCCGCCGCCGACTTTGTGGCAGGCGGGGCAGCCCTTGGCGGCGTAGATTTCCTCGCCCTTGGCGATGTCTGCCTTGGCGGTGCTGATGGTGAAGCTGGGCACCGGAATCTCGGTCTTGGCGGGGGGGGCCTCCACCGCCGGCGCGGGCGGGGCGGCGGGCGCCTCCGGCGCGGGCGCGGCCTTCTTCTCGTCGCAGGCGGCGAGGGCGAGGGCGAGGGTGGCGAGGAAGACGAGGCGTTTCATGGAGTCGCTCCGGGGTTGCGGGGGGTGAGGCGTGCTCCGACCGCCCGGCACCGTTTGGGGAGTGCCGGGCGCGCGGCGCACGGCGAGGAGTTGCGCGCTCCTCGCGTGCACGGGCTGGGGCGCTACTTCTTCGGCTTGACCATGAAGTAGCCCATCATCTCGAGGTGCAGCGCCGAGCAGAACTCGGTGCAGTACATGGGGAAGGCCCCCGGCTTGTCGGCGACGAAGGTGATGTTCTCGTGCTTGCCGGGCTCGAGGGACACGTTGAGGTTGTACATGTCGATGGTGAAGCCGTGCACCTGGTCCTCCGCCTGCTCCACCGAGGTGAGGTGGAGGTGGACCGTGTCGCCTTCCTCGACCTCCACGCGGTCCGGGGTGAAGTGGCTGCGGATGGCCGTCATGTAGACGTGCACGTCCTTGCCCTTGCGCTCGATGCGCTCCTTGCCCGGCGTGACCGCGAACTCGTCCTTCTGGTCGGTGAAGGGGTTGGTGCCCATGGGGTAGACCTTCATCGGCTTCAGCTTGTCGGCCTTGATCATCTGCGCGTAGTGCGGCTCGCCGATGCCGATGGGCATGTCGGCCAGGAGCTTCATCTTCGGCCCGTCGATGCCCACCAACTGGAAGTTCTGCGGGTAGAGGGGGCCGATGTTGGCGAAGCGGTCGATGGACATCTTGTTCATCGCCACCACGTACTTGCCGTCGGGGCTGACGGTGTCGCCTTCCGCCGAGAGGATGTGGCCGATGTTGTAGTGCACCGGCAGCTTCTCGACGACCTTGAGCGTCTTGAGGTCCCACTTGGCGACGACGCTCTCGATGAAGACCGAGGTGTAGGCGAAGCCCTTGTCGTCATAGACGGTGTGCAGCGGGCCCAGGCCGATTTCCACCTGCCCGCGAATGCTGTCCTTGAAGGGGAGGATGGGCAGGCCGTACGCGTCCTTGCCCTCGCTGGTGCCCGCCTCCATCAGGGCCTTGATCTTCTCGAAGCGGTAGACGGTGGCGTGGGTGTCGAGCTTGCCGCCCACCACGATGTCCTCGCCGTCGGGCGTGACGTCGACGCCGTGCGGCGACTTGGGCTCGGGGATGAGCGCCAGCACCTTCTCGGGGCCGCTCACCTCGAGCGGCAGCACCTTGAAGCCCTTGATGGTCTTCGCCTTGCCGTCCTTCACCAGGGCCTCGGCCTTCTTCCAGTTGATGACGTGGAGGAAGTCCGTGTCGTTCTGCGACGCGCCCGACTCGATGGGGGGGTTGCCCTCGAGGATGCCGCCGGTCGCCATCTCGGTGTTGAAGCTGTTGATGAAGATGTAGCCGTCGCTGGCGCGCTTGCCGGAGTCGGCGAGGTCCTGGGTGTAGGGGGGCAGCTCCACGCCGAAGGACTCGCTCTCGATGATGCGGCCCTTGGTCTTGTCGAACTTCCAGAACATCGCCAGCCCGCGGTACTTCTCTTTGTACTCGCTGAGGGGCGCGTACTCGCGGCCCAGCGGCGCGGGGTACTGGCTGGTCTCAACCACATACTCGGTGTCGGGGGTGACGAAGGCGCCGCCGTGGTCGCTGACTACCAGGGGGTTGGGGACGAGCTGCTTGGTCTGGAAGTCGGCCAGGTCCACCACCGCCACGCGGGCGTTGGCCTTGTCATTCACGAAGAGGAAGCGGCCGTCGTACTCGCCCTTGGTCTCCGAGAGGTTGGGGTGGTGCACGTCGGCCCAGGTGAGCCTGGTGCCCTTGTCCTGGTCTCCGCCCGCCAGCACCTTGTCCGAGAGGCCGCCGTAGCCGTAGCCCTGCCAGGGCTCGGGGGTGAAGACCGCCAGCACCTTGAGCAGGCGCATCGACGGCACGCCGATGACCAGCACCTGCCCGCTCTGCCCGCCCGACGCGAAGATGATGTAGTCGTCCTTCTTGCCGGTGGGCTTGTAGGTGAGGAGCGCGGCCTCCACGTCGGCCTCCGTCAGCTTGCGCTCCTGCATGATGCTCTTGAGGCTGCCGCTGGCCTGCGCGGTCGCGCCTCCGCCCGCCGCAGACTTCTCGCTCTGCGAGCAGCCATAGGCCACCAGCGCCAGCGCGCCCGCGGCGAGGATTGTCACACTCCACGTCCATCTCATGAGGAAGCTCCCTGGGTGAATGCTGCGTGCGCCGCCGACCGATGCGACCAGCGTGCCAGTTGTTGCTTCGCGCGCCGACGCGGCCCTGCCTCTATCGCACGCCACACGAAATCGCCTGCAATACGTCGTTCCATTCTGGAACCCGCAGAAACCCGGATTGGGCAGAGGAAAGCGCGTCGCATCCGGTGAAGAAGCGGCGCTGCTGTAGCGCGAGGCGCGCGCTGAAGTTTCTCAGCGGCTGTCGGCCCCTGGCGGCGGAAGGAGCGGGCGCCTGACGGTTCGCAGGTATTGGCGTGCGAGGTGCATTAGGAGGGGCGCATGCGTCTTTATATCAATCGCTTCTACGAGTTCCTGCAGCGGCCGCTGAGGCCGGGCTCGCGGGTGGTGCTGGCGCTGCTGGTGGTGCCGCTGGTGGCGTCGTTCTTCACGCCGCTGTGGCGCATCTCGATGGAGGCGCCGCAGTACCCCAACGGGCTGTACATGGACATCTACGCCTATACGGTGGAGGGCGGAAATAACGGCCAGCACATTCAGGAGATCAACACCCTCAACCACTACATCGGCATGCGCACGCTGGACCGCGAGGCGATGAGCGACCTCGACTGGATACCCTTCGCGCTGGGGGTGCTGTGCATCTTCGGGCTGCGGGTGGCGGCCATCGGCAACGTGAGCCACCTGGTGGACCTGGTGGTGATGACCAGCTACGTGAGCGCCTTCGCCTTCGGGCGCTTCGTGTACACGCTGTACGTCTTCGGCCACAACCTGAAGCCGGACGCGCCGGTGAAGGTGCCGGGCTTCATGCCCGCCGTGTTCGGCACCAAGCAGATAGCCAACTTCACCACGCACTCCTGGCCGGAGCTGGGCTCCTTCTTCATGGCCATCTTCGCGCTGGGCACGGTGGGCGTGCTGGCGTACCACCTCAAGGCCGGCCGCCAGGAGGCCGTGAAGGCGGAGCGCGCGCAGTGATGGCGTGCGCTCGGGGGGTGGGCGCAAACATTTCGTAAGCGAGTGGGCCGAGGTTGCGCAACAGCACCGCTTCTCCTGGCAGCGGATAAGGTGCGGCCTCCACTGCTTCGCGGAGGGGACGCTCGTGCACGCACTCGTACTCGTCGTGCTGCTGGCCGCCGAGGCGCCCGCGGCTGCGCCCCAGAGGCCCGACCCTGCGCCTCCCGCCCAGGCTGCCGCCGCACCAGCACCCGCGCCTGCGCCCAGCGGCTCGGTGGCCCTGGCCGTGCCCCCGCCCATCGCCGACGCGGAGCGCCTCCTCGCGTCCGAGGTGACGGCGGGCGTCGGCTTTCTGGGTTCCGGCTACTCGCAGCCCGGCTACCGCCTGGGCGACGCCCACTTCGCCCCGTCCCTCACCGGCCGCTACGTCTTCCACGGCTTGACCGCCGACGGAGGCGTCCTCTTCGCCGTGCCCGTCACCGCCGACGGCACCGCCTTCGCCTTCACTGCGTCCCTGCGCGCGGGGTGGACGTGGCGCAAGTGGAGCCTCCTGGCCGGCGCCGTGCTGCAGGTCGCCTCGGGCGCGCAGCCCGCGCTGCAGGTGTTGCCCACGCTGCGTCTGTCGGCCGACTTCGGCCCCGTCGGCGCCACCCTCGGCGTGGTGGACGTGCTGGGCCTGGTGCCCGCGCACCTCTCCTTCGACATGAAGGTGGGCGGCCGTCGCTTCAGCTTCGGTTGGGCCTTCCCCATCGGCCTGTTGGCCAGCCTCGACCTGCCGGTGTCCGGGCGCTGGGGCCTCAAGGTGTCCGGCTTCGCCTTCAAGGCCTTCCAGTCGGAGTTCGCCATGGTGACGGTGGCCGGCACCTTCGGGGCAGAGCGATGACGCGGGCGCTCGCGGCCGTCCTCTTCGCGCTGGTGGGCTGCACCCCGCGGCCGGGCCTCGACGGCGCCGTCCCCTCGCTGGACACGCTGGGCAAGGGCCTGCCGAAGGGCTTCCTGTGGGGCACCGCCACCGCCGCCCATCAAATCGAGGGCGGCAACGACAACGACTGGACGGACTGGGAGGCGGGCAGCTTCCCCGACGGCACCCCGCACATCGCCGACGGCAAGCCCTCGGGCCAGGCCTGCGACTCGTGGAATCGCTTCGATGAGGACCTCGCGGCGATGCAGGCGATGGGCGTCACCACCTACCGCTTCTCCGTGGAGTGGAGCCGGCTGGAGCCCACCGAGGGCGCCTGGGACGCGGCCGCCATGGCCCGCTACCGTGACTGGACGGTGCGCCTGCGGGCCGCTGGCATCGAGCCGATGGTGACGCTGCACCACTTCACGCTGCCGAAGTGGGTGGCCGCGAGGAAGGGCTTCGAGACGACGGACACGCAGGCGGCCTTCGAGGCCTTCGTCCGGCGCGTCGGGGCCGAGCTCCAGGACACCGTCGACTTCTGGTGCCCCTTCAATGAGATCAACGTCTACGCGGCGCAGGGCTACTTGAGCGGCGTGTGGCCACCGGGCACGAAGGACGACACCGCGCTGCAGGTGACGGTGATGAGCAACATGCTCAAGGCCCACGCGAAGGCGGCCGCGGGCTTGCGCGAGGTGGACACGGTGGACGCCAACGGCGACGGCGCGGCCACCGTCATCACCC
The DNA here is from genome assembly GCA_020846875.1 of Myxococcales bacterium. Lineage (GTDB taxonomy): Bacteria > Myxococcota > Myxococcia > Myxococcales > Myxococcaceae > JADLDB01. The sequence continues at coordinate 8,289 of JADLDB010000106.1, forward strand.
ACGCCCACCACGTGCGCGTGTTTCAACCGGCGAGCCACTCGGTGTTGGACACGGCCATCGCCGGCCTCACCGACGACGTGGCCAACGAGGCCATTCCGCGCGCCTTCCAGACGGGCCGCATCCGCTTCTCCGTGCCGGGCACCATCGAAATCGACGAGGCGGTGGACGGCCTGGCCGGCAGCATCGACGTGCTGTCCCTCAACTACTACACGCGCGACATCATCCGCGCGGACTTGGGCAGCGCGGCGCTCTCGCAGAGCTACTTCAAGGGCGGGCGGCCCAGGAATGACCTCGGGTGGGACCTCTACCCCGACGGGCTGTACCTGATGCTCAAGCGCTTCTCCTCGTACGGCTGGCCCCTGTACGTCTCGGAGAACGGCACCGCCGACGCGGCCGACGACTTCCGCAGCGACTACCTCGCCCAGCACGTCGCGGCCATCGAGCGCGCGGTGAAGGAAGGCGCGGACGTGCGCGGGTACTACCACTGGAGCCTGATGGACAACTTCGAGTGGGCCGAGGGCTACACCGCCAGCTTCGGCCTGTACGCGGTGGACTTCGGCAACACCTTCGCGCGGAACAAGCGGCCCTCGGTGGACACCTTCACCGCCATCGGGGCCAACATCCCCCGGTGAGTTAGGGCCACGCGGCGTTGAAGGACTCCTGCACGAGGAGGATGCAGGGCCCGCGGAAGTCGGGCTGGCCCGCGTCGTTCTGAAACTGGTAACGCACGTTGGAGAGCATGACGTTCACCGGTCGTGCAGCCCTGCCGTAGGCCCTCACGTGGGGAAGGGTGGCATTTCCCCTGCGCTCCGTGCGAGGAAGGGGTGTCGAAGCCGTCGAGCCTCGTTCTCCCATGCGTCTCGTCCTCCTCTTCCTCTTCGTCCTCGCGGTGGTGACTGCGGGCTGCTCCGCGCCGCCCGAGCCTCCGCCGAAGAAGGAGGTGTGTGGCAACGAGGCCGACGACGACGGCGACGGGAAGACGGACTGCCTGGACCCGGAGTGCTTCGACGACGCCTTCTGCGCGACGGTGCTGGAGAGCTGCGGCAACGGTGTGGACGATGACCGCAACGGGCTGACGGACTGTGCGGACCCGGCGTGCTCGGCCGAGCCAGCCTGCGTGCAGGTGGAGACCTGCGACAACGGGGTGGACGACAACGGCAACGGCCTCATCGACTGCGCCGAGCCGGACTGCCGCGGCCGGCCCACCTGCGGGGACGGGGGCGCCGAGGCTCCGGGGGCCTGCGCGGACGGCCTGGACAACGACTTGAACGGGCGCATCGACTGCAAGGACGGGGCGTGCCTGGGTCAGTCCTGCGGCGCCGGCTGTGCGTGCACGGACGCGGGGGTGAAGGGTGAGGGGGACTGCGGCGACCTGTTGGACAACGACTCCGACGGCCAGGCGGACTGCCTGGACGCGGAGTGCGAGGGAGTCACCTGCGGGGCGGGGTGCTCGTGTCGGGGCGGGCGGCGGGGCGAAGGCGACTGCGTGGACGGCTTCGACAACGACAACGACACGCTCATCGACTGCGCGGACATGGACTGCGCCAACCAGGCGTGCGGACCGGGCTGTGAGTGCCGCTTCGCGCTGCGGGCGGAGGTGGCCTGCAACGACAGCGCGGACAACGACCGGGACAACCTGGTCGACTGCGCGGACCCGGACTGCGTGGGCCAGGCCTGCGGCATGGGCTGCGAGTGCCGGAACCTGGGGAAGAAAGAGACCAACTGCACCGACACCGTCGACAACGACGGCGACTCGAAGGTGGACTGCCTGGACAGCCCGGACTGCGACGGCACGTCCTGCGGCGCGGGCTGCACCTGCACCGCGGGGGCGAAGCAGGAGACGCACTGCACGGACCGGCTGGACAACGACGCCGACGGGCTGCGCGACTGCGCGGACACCCTCAATTGCATGGGCGCGGCGAACCTCTGCGGGCCGCCGGGGGGCGTGCCGGAGACGACGAGCTGCACGGACGGCATCGACAACGACAACGACGGCAACCGGGACTGCGAGGACGCGGACTGCAACAACCAGTCGTGCGGCAGCGGGTGCACCTGCCGCAACAGCGTGCGGGCCGAGTCCAACTGCACCGACGCCTCGGACAACGACGGCGACGCGCTCATCGACTGCGCGGACCCGGACTGTACGGGGGCGGGGGCGGAGGCGTCGTGCACGGACGGGCGGGATGAGAACTGCAACGGGCTGGTGGACTGCGCGGACACGGCGTGCGCCAGCTCCGGCGCGTGCATGGCGCTGGCGTTGGGCAAGGCGTGCAGCGCGGGCAGCCAGTGTGCGTCGGGCCAGTGCCGCACGGAGTCGTCGACTGGCTGGCCGTCGGGGGCGTGCGTGGGGGTGTCGAGCGGCTGCACCATCGACGCGGGTGTCACCTATGGCTGTCCGTCGGGAGGGGCGTGCGCTTCCGACGAGTTCGGCACCTTCTGCCGGCAGGCGTGCAGCGGCGGCGGGAGCACCGCGTGTCGGCAGGGCTATGCGTGCGAGGACGACGACCTGGACTCCAGCACTCCGCGGGGCTGCGTGCCGCTGTGCACGAGTGACGCGGACTGTGCGCGGCAGGGTGGCAACTACGGGTGCAACCCGTGGAGCAAGCGGTGTGAGTCGAAGGACAAGGGGCTGTCGAAGTATGGGGCGGCCTGCGGCTCGAATGCGCAGTGTGAGACGGGGCGGTGCCTTTCGGGCAGCGGCGGCTACTGCGAGGGCCGGTGTCTGAAGGCGGGGGGCACCTGCGGCGGCGATGGAGTCTGCGGCGGGGACGGCAGCAGCGACGCCACGGGGCGGTGTCTGGACGGGTGTGCGGCGGGCAACGAGTGCCGTTCTTCGCCGTACGCGTGCCGGGCGCCGCCGTACGGGGGGAGCGGCAGCGTCTGCTACTGCAGCCGGGAGGGGGAGCCGTGCGGGAGCGCGTCGGACTGCTGCGCCGCGGTGGCTTTCTGCTTCCCGGGCGTGGGCATTTGCGTGTTCTAAAGGCGCCTGCGGCGCGGGAGTTGACGTGCGCCTCCGGCGCAGAGGCTCTCTGTTGACGTTCCGGCCCTGGGCCGGAAGACGACGACCCCGCACCCCTCACCCTCACCCCTCCCAGGGGTGAGGGGGCCGCCCGTCGCGCCGGGCGGGGCGCAACCGGCCGCCCTGCCGCACACCGGGGCAGCTCAGCTTCGCCTCCCGGCGCGGGCGCCTTCGCCACCCCGACCCGCCGTGGAACAGGCACCACCTCTGCTGCGCCACGGCCGAATTCTCCCTGCTCCCCTCGCGCATGGAGCCGACTCAAGACGGTGGGGCTGGAGCGGGTGGGAGCGGGCACCGCCCGGGGAGCAGAGTCTCTGGAGGCGCTGCGTCTCCGCCCGGGGGAGGCATGACGCGGAGGAGTGGGAGGAGGGCAGTCGGGTGCGAAGGCGAAAGCCGTCCGACGGAGGCAAGGCGTCAGCGTGCCGCCGGCAGGCAGGCCCCCCTTCCCTGGGGAAGGGGCGGGGGGGAGTGGGGAAGCCCGGCTGCAAAGCCCCAAGAGAAGCAGTGCAGAGTGAGGTGACGCAGGCCGCCCGGCCAGGGCACCCGACAACTCCCGCCCGCCCGGCGAGGGCTACACTCCCTTCATGCCCAGCCTCGCCCAGGCGCAGGTGGACGCGGACCGAGCCCGCCTCGCGCGCCAGCGCCCCCTCCTCCTGAGGAAGTGGCGGCGCATGGCCGCGTCTCCCTTCGCTTTCCTCCGCGGCGCGTCTGGCCTGTGGGCCGAGGCCCTGGCCCGCCACCCCGAGTGGCTGCGCACCGCGCCCGGCGTGGGCGGCCTGGTGGGTGACCTCCACCTGGAGAACTTCGGCACCTTCCGCGCCGCCTCGGGGATGACCTTCCACGTCAACGACTTCGACGAGTCCTTCGACGGGCCGTGGACCTTCGACGTGCTGCGGCTGCTGGTGTCCACGCTGCTCGCCCGCCCGGAGCTTCGGTGCACCGGCACCCAGGTGCTTCACCTCGCGCACGCCGTGCTGGACGGCCACGAGGCCGGCCTCGCGCAGGAGAAGGTGCCGCGCCCCGCCTTCATCCAACACCTCGTCGACGAGGCCGAGGCCGAGCGCCCCACCAGGTTGCTGGAGAAGCGCCTCGACGACGCCGGCAAGCTCGAGCGCAACGAAGAAAAATACCCCGAGGCGCCCGCCACCATCTGCCGCGCCGTGCCCGCCGCCCTCACGCAGTGGTGCGGCTTCCTCGACGACGCCTGCGGTGAGCCCCTGGTGAGCTGCCAGGCCGCCCCTCCGAAGGGCCAGAAGCAGCGCCCCCCCGACGCGCTGGAGGTGGTGGACGTGACGCGGCGGGTGGCCGGCACCGGCTCGCTGGGCGTGGAGCGCCTGCAGGTCCTCTCCAAAGGCGACGGCCAGCGCTGGCTGCTCGAGGTGAAGGCCCTGCGCGGCAGCCCGGCGTCGAAGCGGGAGGCCGACGCAGCCCAGGTGGTGCAGCGGCTTCGGCGAGCGCTGCCCCAACCGCCCCTGGGCCTGGGCGCGGCGCGCCTCAACGGCCTTCAGGTGCTCATCCACCCGCTGTTCCCCGGCGAGGACAAGCTGTCGGTGGAGCAACTGGAGCCCGACGCTCTCGAGCCCACCCTGCGCTACCTCGGCTTCCTCTCGGGCGAGGTGCACCGGCGGGCAGCGCGGCAGTCGGCGCGGTGGAACAAGGGCCAGCAGGCCGCCGTGCTGGACGCCGCCGGTGAATTGGCCGGCCTCCACGCGCAGGCCTTCCTCGAGTTCTGCCGCCTGGTGGTGGACGACCTCGAAGCCGTGAAGTGATTTCCGCCGCCGCTGCAAGGTGCGCGCGTGCACCACCGTGTGGGCGCGACCCCGCACCCGGGGACTTCCCCCAGTTTCAGGAAGCGGAGATACTTGCAGTCGCGGCAGCCGTGGCACGCGGAGTGATCAGGAGTCGAGGCAGCATGTACCCCGAGGCTCGCAACAACCGACGCTACCCCGTGCACGGGCGCTTCTCCGGCGCCAGCAAGACGGCCATCCAAGGCGACCTGCTGGACCTCTCGCCCACCGGCCTGTGCCTGTCCACCACCACCGAGGTCGAGCGCGGCCAGGTGCTGCACCTCGAGTTCGAGCTCCCCACCGGCCCGGTGGAGCTGGTGGCGGAGGTCCGCTGGTCCACCCCCGGCAAAGGCGGGAAGGTCGAGCTCGGCCTGCGCATCGTGCGCATCCCCGAGGCGTCGCTGCAGGCCATTCGCGAGGCCACCACCGAGCGCAACCGCACCTCGCGGCCGCTGCGGCTGCCCATCCCGTCCTGATCAGTCGGCGCGCACGCCCAGCTCGACCAGCACCGCCTTGCTCGTCGCCACGGCCGTGTTGGCCACCTCGGGGTCCCGCTTGCCCATCACCTCCGGAACATCACGACGAAGGCGATGACCAGGGCGATTCGCATGGGCGGACCTTAACCGTCACCTCCCCGCGCGTGCAGCGGCGCCGGTTTCACGGCAGGCTGACGCGCCCATGCCCGCCCTCGTCCTCCTCGCGCTGCTGGCCGCTACCCCGAAGCCCTCGCTGTCCGGCGTCGTCAACGCGGACAAGGCCCGCGCCCTGCCTCCCCCCGCGCGCGAGGCGCTGGCGAAAGACGGCTTCACCGTGGTGGAGGGCGAGGAGCGGCACTTCTTCTCCCTCTACGACCGGAACGCCTACGAGAAGGTGCCGTCCTTCATCAGCCTGGACGTGGTGCTGCACGTCTTCCACGTGCGCTTCGACGACGAGCTGGCGAAGGCCGAGGAAGCGCGCGCCATCCCCGCGCTCAAGGCCCTGGCCTCGGGACAACTGGCGAAGGCGCTGGCCCGGTGGCCGGACGGAGGGCCGGTGAATGCGCGGCAGGAGGCCCTGGCCCTGTACCACGCCACCGCGCTGGCGCTGCTCGACGAGAAGGCCCCGCTGGACGCGCGTGTGGCGGCGAAGGTGCAGCCGCTGGCGAAGGCGCTCCGGGACGCGAAGGACCCGGCGGTGAAGCACCCGGCCTGCCCCGGCCCGCTGGACGCCACGCGCCTCAAACCGCGCGGGCACTACGACTCCTGGAAGCTGGAGGGCTACTTCCGCGCCTTCACCTTCTACGCGCTGTGCGCCTTCCCGCTGCAGGGCGAGGGCGCGGCGCGAGCGAGGGAGGTGGCCGGGGCGCTGGCCGGGGACGCATCCACGCGGGCGCAGTGGGACACCGTGCGCGGCCTGGTGGAGTACGTGGGCGGCAAGACGGACAGCGAGCCTTTGGACCTGGTGGCGAAGGGCGGGCCGCCGGTGGGCGTCCCCACGGACACGGCGACGAGCCGAGGCCTGGCGCGTCCGTCGAGAGTCCCCGTCTTCCGCCTGCTGGGCGGCGCGGAGGTGGGTGACGCGGTCCTCTTCGAGCGCACCGCGGGCACTCCGCAGCGGCCCTTCCCCTCGGTGCTGGACGTCTTCGCCTCGCTGGGCAGCGCCGAGGCGCGGGCGCTGTTGCCCACCACGCCGGAATTTGCCGCGGCGCTCAAAGAGCCGCTCACCCTGGGCGACAGCCTGTCGGGGCGGTGGCTGCGCCTCCTCGGGCTGGCGGTGACGCGGCCGACGGCGACGACGCCGGCACCCTTCGGCACGGACGCGTGGGCGCGGCACACCCTGGTGTCGGCGGCGGGCAGCTACGCGGAGCTCAAGCACGACACGCTGCTGTACGTGAAGCAGCCTCTGGTGATGATGGAGGGGGGCCACGACGCAGAGCTGCCGGCGTCGAAGGTGGGCGGCTACGTCGAGCCCCGGCCCGAGGTGTACCGCGCGCTGCTGGAGCTGACGGACGGCCTGAAGGCCCTGGGCGGTGGCGGTGGGGGTGAGGACGAGCTGGGGGACTTCGTGCGCTTCCTGGTGGAGGTGTCGGACCTGGAGCTGGGGAACAAGCCCTTCCCGAAGGCGGTGGACGAGCGGCTGCGCACCGTGGGCGGCGAGCTGGAGCACTTGAGCCGCACGCACGGGGACGAGTCTCCCCCGCAGGCGCTGGTGGCGGACGTCTTCACCCTGGCGTTTCCCGACGGGCCGCCGCGGGTGCTGCACGTGGGGACGGGCGGGGTGGACGAGGTGTGGGTGGTGGCGCCACGGGCGGGCAAGCGCGTGCTGATGCGGGGCGGTGCGTACAGCTACTACGAGTTTCCAGGCGAGCCGGCCGAGCGCTTGTCGGACCGCGACTGGTTTCTTCGCCTCGAGGAGAACCCGCCCGCGCGCCCGGCGTGGGCGCAGCCGGTGGCCCGGGAGAAGAAGCCGCGCAAGCGCGACTGACGCGGGGCGGCCTTTAACCCCGGAGATCGCCTGAGCAGAGCACGCCTCGCTGGTCCCTTGCCCGGATCTCGTCGTCGCTCGTCGGTCACGGGCCCACCAGCCCGCTCCCTCCTCGCTTCTCGACCTCCGGGCAACGTCCT
>JADLDB010000107.1 GCA_020846875.1 Myxococcales bacterium
CCTTGCCCGGATCTCGTCGTCGCTCGTCGGTCACGGGCCCACCAGCCCGCTCCCTCCTCGCTTCTCGACCTCCGGGCAACGTCCTGCGCGATCCATGCTCTACCCAGGTGAACTCCGGGGTTAAGCCGTCGGAGGTCCGCTCCACGACGGCCGGAATGGTGATGGCCTGGCGGTCAATCCGCGTGCGGTCGGGCTTGCCCAGCAGCCCTGTGGCGCTGACGTGAGCGCGCACGTCGGAGCTGGGCGGGTGCCGCCCGGCAGCGCGCAGCGCGTGTCCGGGAGCACCGCCAGCCATCGCGTAGACTTCGCCAGCGAGGGACTCGTGCGCGCCGGCGAAGCAGCCGCCGTCAGTGCCCGAAGAGGATGGGCGTGGGTGGGGGCGCGCGCAGCTCCGCCGTCCCGTCGGGCTGCCACTCCACCTGCACCTCGGCGCCGCAGTCCACGCGCTGGTTGGCCACCGCCTCGGCCACCATCTCCCACGACGGGGCGACGTACAGCGCCGCGTCGCAGCCGAGCAACCCTCCCACGTAGACGTGCGCCACCTTCGCCCCGTCGGGCGACGGCACGCTGAGTTGATGCGTGGGGCCAAACAGGTTGAAGGTCGCGTAGAGGAAGCCGCCGGAGGCGACGCCGCCCGCGAGGATGAGGCCCACCGCGCCCAGGGTGAGGCCCATGCGCAGCTTGCGCCGCGCGGCCATCCACACGAGCGCCGCCGCGGGCATCACCGGCAGGGCGATGAGGCCCGCGTTGGTGAGGTGCTCCGCGCGCGGCGTCAGGTGCCGGCCCGGCGCGCTGCCCTGCCAGTGCCAGCTCAACAGCCGCAGGGCGAGGAGAAACATCACCACGCCCACGACGAGGTGCGGCCGCCACGTCGCGGGCGGGCGGGTGTCCTCCGGGCGCGGGGGCGTCAGCGCCACTTCGAGCGGTCGCCCCTCAGCTTGCCCACGCTCATCGCCTTCGCCGCTGCGGACTCCTTCATCGGCAGGGTGGTGCGGCGGACCCCGTCGAAGGCCTCCAGCGCGCCGGCCACCGCGCCCGCGGTGGGCACCAGGCCGATTTCACCCACGCCCTTGGCCCCGAAGGGCCCTTCCGGCTCCGGGTCCTCGATGAGCAGCACCTTCACCTGCGGCATGTCGCGCGCCCGCAACACGCCCAGCTCGCGCAGCTTCGCCGTCACCGGCAGGCCGTCCTCGCAGGGCAGCTCCTCGGTGAGCGCGTAGCCCAGCCCCATGTGCACGCTGCCTTCCACCTGGCCCGTGCACTGCTGGGGATTCACCGTGCGCCCCACGTCGTGCGCGGCCACCACCTGCTCGACGCGGCCGTTGGCGTCCAGGATGACGACCTGCGTGGCCCAGCCGAAGGTGGTGTGCGTCTTCACCTTCGCCACCTTCGCGCCCAGCGCGGTGGTGTCATTCACCAGCACGTCGCCCTCGTACACCTTGCCGATGAGGGCCTCGACGGACCTCCCCGCATCGAGGTCCGCCTTCAGCTTCTTGGCGGCGGCGATGACGGCGTTTCCGGCGAACAGCGTGCCGCGGCTGCCCGTCGTCTGCCCACAGCCCAGGGCGAAGGTGGTGTCCACCTTCGGGTGGAAGAGGGACGCCTTGAGGCCCGTCACCTCGGAGGCGAACTGCTGGCAGATGGTGAGCAACCCCTGCCCCATCTCGGTGTAGCCGTTGTACAGCGAGATGGTGCCGTCCTTCTCCACCACCAGGCGGCACTTACCCCACTCGGGCACGCCGTTGCCGATGCCGGAGTTCTTCACCGCGCAGCCGATGCCCACCGCCTTCCCTGCCTGCTTCGCGGAGTAGTAGGCGTCCTTCACCGCCTCCAGGGTGCGGCGAATGCCCACCGACTTCTCCAGCACCTGGCCGGTGGAGAAGACGTCGCCCAAAGAGACGATGTTGCGCTCGCGCATCTGGTACGCGTCGAGGCCCACCTGCTTCGCCAGCAGGTCCAGGCACCCCTCGATGGCGAAGGACGCCTGGTTGGCGCCGAAGCCCCGCATCGCGCCGCAGGGCGGGTTGTTGGTGTACGCGGCGATGGCCACCACGTCGACGTGGGGCACCCGGTACGGCCCGCACGAATGCCCCGCCGCGCGCTCCAGCACCTTGCCGCCCACCGAGGCGTACGCGCCGGAGTCCCCGTACATGCGCGCCTTCACCGCCGTCAGTCGCCCTTCCGCGTCGCAGCCCACCTGGTACTCCATGCGGATGCCGTGCCGCTTGGGGTGCATGCGCACCGACTCCTCGCGGGTGAGCTTCACGCGCACCGGCTGCTTCGTCAGCGCGCACAGCAGCGAGGCGTGCGCCTGAATGGACATGTCTTCCTTGCCGCCGAAGGCTCCGCCGTTGGGCACCAGCGCGGCGTGCACCTTCTCCACCGGCCAGCCGAGGAAGCTGGCCACCTGGCGCTGGTCATCGAAGATGCCCTGGCCCTGCGAGTACAGCTTGAGGCCGCCGTCGGGCGTGGGCTCGGCCAGCGCGCACTCCGGCTCGAGGAAGAGGTGCTCGATGCGCTGCGTCTGGAAGGACTGCGTCACCACGTGGGCGCTGGCCTTCAGCGCCGCGTCCGCGTCGCCGCGAGAGATGACGGACTTCGACAGCACGTTGTCGTGGGTGGGGTTCACCTTCGGCGCGCCCGGGGCCAGCGCCTCGTCGGCGGACAGCACCGGGGGCCGCACCTCGTACGTCACCTCCACCAGCGCGGCGGCCCGGCGGGCGGTGGCCTCGTCCACCGCGGCCACGACCGCGAGGACGTCGCCCACGCAGCGCACCTCTTCCCCTACCGCCACGAGGCCCGGCCAGTCGTTGTAGAGCAGCCCGTACCAGCGGTTGCCCGGCACGTCGGCGGCGGTGGCTACCCTTTGCACGCCGGGCAGGGCCGTCGCCTTCGAGGTGTCGAGGGCCTTCACCAGCGCACGCGGGTGCTTCGAGAAGACGACGGCGCCGTGCAGCATGCCCGGGCGCTTCAAGTCGGCGACGTACGGCCGGTCACCCAGCGCCATCTGCAGTCCCTGGTACTTGGGCAGCGACGCGCCCACCCCCCCGGTGTCGGGCAGCGGGGGCAACGGCTCGCCCTTCCTGGCCTTCGCCAGCAATTCGATGGCGTCGATGACTTTGACGTAGCCGGTGCACCGGCAGAGGTTGCCGTCGATGGCGGTGGCGATGTCGGCGCGCGAGGGCGACGGGTTCTTCTCGAGGAGGTGCTTGGCCCGCAGCGCGATGCCGGGAATGCAGAAGCCGCACTGCAGGCCAGCGGCGGCCACGAAGGCCCTGGCCGTCAAGTCGCGCTCCTCCTTCGTCAGGCCCTCCAGCGTCACCACCGTCTTCCCGTCGCACTTCTCGGCGGGGGTGGCGCAGGTGACTTTGGCGTTGCCGTCGATGAGGGCCAGGCAGCAGCCGCACTGGCCTTGCGGAGAGCAGCCGTCCTTGACGCTGGTGACGTCGCAGCGCTCGCGCAGCGCGTCCAGAAGCGTCTCGCCTTCGTGGACGTCGAGGCGGCGCTCGGCGCCGTTGACGGTGAGGGTGATGGTGGGCATTGGCGCACGTTACACCAGCGGCGCGCGGGCCACCTTCACCGGTTAGCGTTGGGCGAACTCGTCTTCCTGCACCCGCAGGCGCTTCGTCAGCGCCTTCACCAGGTGCAGGGCCATCGACTTGTTGGCCTTGAGGGCGGCGTTGAAGTCGTAGCCGGACAGCGCGATGACGGTGACGTCCTCGGCGGCGGTGACGGTGGCGGTGCGCGGGGCCGGGTCGATGATGGACAGCTCCCCGAAGAACTCGCCAGCGCCCAGGACGGCCACCCGCCGCTGCTGGCTGCCCCGCTTGCGCCGCACGTCGCAGCTGCCTTCCACGATGAAGTAGGCCATCGAGCCGGAGGTGCCTTCTTTGATGAGCTCCTCGCCGATTTCGTAGTGCTCCAGGCGGGCGCGGCCGGCGAGGCGCTCGATTTCCCCGTGCGGCAGGCTGGCCAGCAGCGGCATGGCCTTGAGCGCGGCCACCGCGTCGATGGGCATACTCACGTGACAGTCCCCTCCGAGAAGCGTGTCAGGCAGCCACCGGGCGCGCGGCCTTCTTCGGCTCCTTGCGCACGACGGAGTCCAGCACCAGCAGGCCCACCCCCACCACGATGGCGGCGTCGGCCACGTTGAAGGCGGGCCACCAGGGCCGTCCGTTCCACACCGGCTCCAGGAAGTCGATGACGAAGCCGCGCGCCAGCCGGTCGAGGTAGTTGCCGATGGCGCCGCCCAGCACCAGGGGCATGCCGGCCTTCGCGAAGCGCTCGTCGGCCGCGCCCGTCAGCTTCGCGAAGTAGAAGCCGATGAGGAGGACCGCCCCGATGGACACCAGGTGGAAGAGGGGCCCGCGCACCGACTCCGGCAGGGTGCGGAACAGGCCGAAGGCCGCGCCGGGGTTCTCCGCGTAGCGCAGCCGCAGGAAGGACTCATTGAGCACCACCTGGTCCTTCGCGCGGTAGTGGTAGCCGTCGTAGCCCGCCTCGGGCGCCGCGCCGTAGAAGGCGGACACGCGCGAGGGCGCGGTGTCGAGCGCGGTGGTGAGCTCCCTCAGCACCAGGAACTTGGTCCATTGGTCGCTGGCGATGACCGTCAGCGCCACCGCGAGGAGGTACACGTACTTTCGCTGCATCACAGGCCGCCTCTCACCACGCGGGCGGAGGTGGGCGCAAGGCCCGTCGCCACCGGGCGCTGAGGCCTTTGGAGAAGGGCGACAGGCGCGACGCTACTGCGGGACGCCCAGAATGCCGGTGTAGCTCTGGGTCATCTTGGGCTCTTCGGACTCGACCTTGAACTGGGGCTCTTCCCACTCGGCGCCGTCGACCGTCGTCCACAGCGAGTACGCGTCGCGCCCCACCATCACGAACTTGTCCTGAATCCACGCCAGGTCATGCGGCGTGGCGCGGTTCATCTTCGGCAGCTCGGTCCACTTCTCTCCGTCCGCAGAGGAGTGGAAGTTCCCGTGGATGGAGCCGGTCAAGTAGCCCTTGGGGCCCACCGCCAGCACCCACTTGTCGCCCGACGCCTTGAGGGCCCGCAGCTCCTTCCACGTCGCCCCTTTGTCCTTGGAGACGAAGCCGCGCGTGCCCACCAGCACCAGCGTGTCCTTGTACTGCCGGATGCGCCTGGCGGCTTTGGTGCAGTCCTCCGCGTCGAGGTCCTGGACCGAGGCGAACGTCGCGCCGCTGTCGGTGGGCACCACCTCGAGGACGCGGTGACAGCTGCCCACGGCGTAGAACTTCCCGTCGAAGAAGCCGACGTCGGCGTAGTCCGTCCGGCCCCAGGCCGGCCCGGTGGGGGCGTGGTCGGTGAACCACTGACTGAAGGCATTGGCCTTGGCGACGTCGTTCCCGCCCTGGGCGTTGGTCCACCCGGCCACCCAGGTCTGGGCGTCCTTCGAGACGATGATGTTGGTCTGGTTGCCTACGGCGACATACCAGCCGTTGCCGTACGCCACCGAGTGGAGCTCGCTGTGCGTCGCGCCCTCTGGCAGCTTGGCCACCTTCCAGTTCTCACCGTCGGGCGAGGTGATGATGCCCACCCGCCCCACCCCGACGAAGAGCTTCTTCTCGGGGACGTAGATGACTCGCTCGACGCTCGTGCCCTCGCTGTCGCTGTACCAGACTTCCTTGAAGGTCTTCCCGCCGTCCCGAGACAGGCCGATGGCGCCCTTCAGGTTGGTGAGGCCCGGGTGCCCCACCCCGAGGATGAGCCAGGGCTTGCCGGCCGCGGGCGCTGGCGCCTTCTTGCCCGCCGCAGGTGCTGCCGCCTTCTTCGGGGGCCCGGCCCACACGGTCAGCGACGCGGAGAGGACGGCGAGCAGCAGAGTCAAGCGCATGGCGGTCTCCTTGGGGGGTGAATTCTGCGCAAAGAAACCCCAGGTGTCGGCTGCTTCCAAGAGGAAACCTGGGGCGCCGAAGCGGTGCGGCCTGCCAGCCAGACACACCGATGTCTCTTCTTGGCCCCCGCGGGCGCCGCCAGGGCGACGCCAACTGTATCGCCGCTTGACGCGCTGGACGGCTGGCGCTGAGGCCCCCCACCGGACAGACTCTCGGCTCGCGTGTCACTCCTCGTCCTGGCGCTGCTCGCTGCGGCGCCCACCCCGCCCGTCACCGAAGCCGTCGACTTCCTCGACTCCGTGCGCCCCCTCTTCCAGGTGGTGACGTGCCAGCCCGGCGAGCCGCCGCCCGGCCTCGACGCGAAGACGCTGGCCGCCTGGTGCGAGAAGATGCGCCCCCGCTACGGGCGCTTTCAGAAGCACTGGGGCACCACCGCCAGGGCCTTCCTCGCCTCGCTGCGGCCGGCCGGGCTGCCGGACGAAGTCGTCTACCCTTTCGGCGGCGGCGACTTGATGAGCGCGCTGATGACGTACCCCGACGCGCGCGTCATCACCACCCTGTCGCTGGAGCTCGCCGGCGACCCGCGCCGCCTCGTGGGCCTCACCGACGCGAAGGCGCTGGCGCAGAGCCTTTCCGCCCTGGCCGAGGCCAGCGCGTCGACGCTGATGAGCAACGACTCCTTGTCGAAGAACCTGTCGGCCACCCAGCGCGGGCAGTTGCCCGGCCAGTTGTCGATGCACCTGATGGGGCTGGGCTTGTTCGGCTTCGAGCCGGTGCGGGTGCGCTACTTCCGCGTCGAGGCCGACGGCGCGCTGCGCTACTTCACCGCCGCCGACATCGCCGCGCTGGAGTCCCAGGTGGCCCCCAAGCTCAAGTCCAACTGGCAGGAGCCGGACTTCTCGCCCGCCTTCGCCAACGTCGAGGTGGAGTACCTGCCCGCGGGCCAGCCCACCGCGCCGCGCCGCGTCTTCCGCCACCTCGCCGTCAACCTGCACGACGACGACTTGAAGCTGACCCCCGGTGTGTTGAAGCACCTCGAGGCGAAGGGGCGCGTGGCGGCGATGACGAAGGCGGCCAGCTACCTCCTGTGGCGGCAGGGCTTCTCCGCCATCCGCGACTACCTGTTGGCGCACGCCGCCTTCATGGTGTCGGACTCCACCGGCATTCCGCCGTCCTTCTGGACGAAGCAGGGCTGCACGCTGGCGGCGTACGGCAGCTTCCAGAAGTCCTTCCTCGGCGCGTGGGACGGCTACCAGGAGGAGCTGCGCAAGCTGTTCCAAAGGGCCGGCGCGCTGCCGATGCGCTACGGCTACCCGGACGGCAGCGCCGAGAAGCACAACCACCTCTTCACCGCCACGTGTCCGAGGCCCGGCTGACGGCCACTGTCCTGCTCTGCCCGCAAACCGCGCTTGCTCGGCGAAACACGCCGGGGCCATGCTCTGGCCCATGGAAAGCAAAGGACTGCCCACCGAGCGCGAGTGCCCGCAGTGCAACACGGTGATGAGGCCCTTCATGGTGCAGTCCCGCAAGCCCGACGTGGACGTGGAGCTGGACCGCTGCCACAACTGCGGCGGGGTGTGGTTCGACGCGGGCGAGTTGGAAATCGCCACCGGCCGCAAGGTCATCAAGTCCAGCAAGGCGTGTGACCGCTACTGCCCGAAGTGCCTCATCCCGCTGCTCAACGCCGACCTCACTACCGGCGTGGCGGTGGAGACGTGCCGCAGCTGCGGCGGCACCTACCTGGACGTGAAGGACATCGCCATCGTCACCCGGCAGAAGCCGGCCAGGCCCCCGGAGGACGTGAGCTTCGTCTGCCCCACCTGCAAGCAGCGCAAGCCCTTCGCCTACGCGCAGGTGACGGCCGCCGGCACCGAGTGCGCCGAGTGCGCCCAGAAGAGCGGCAAGGCGTCGGACGAAGAGAAGGCCAAGGGCTCCATGTTCGGCTCCTTCGTGGGCTGGCTGCGGGGCGACTGACGGCTCCTCGGAAATCCGAGGCGGCGGCCGGCGCAAGGACGCAGGACTCCACGCGGCGGGACAGGCCCGCGGTTTGCTCACCGCGCGGGCATGCGGTGGAGCCATCCCCTCCTGGGCGCCCTCGTGCTGGCCGGCTGCGGCGGGCCGGACCCGGTGGCCCTCTGCGCGCAGGGCGGGTGTGACGAGGCCTTCGCCCGCATCCTCCGCGTCGACGTATCCAGCCCCGGGGGGACCTTCCAGGTGTTGCGCAACGGGCTGTCGGAGCGCCGCACCTTCGCCACCGGCGCGCTGGAGCGCGGAAGGGCGCTCTCTCGGGGCGACCTGGCGCCGCTGTGGCTGCAGGTGAACGAGCCGGCCTTCCAGGCCGACTTGAGAGCCGCCTCGCAGTCCAGGCAGTGCACCAGCCTGGGCCCCGAGACGCGGCGCTGCCTGCAGGTCCGCGTCCTCTCTTCGTCGACTCTCCCGTCGGACGCCGCGGGCTGCTGGTGCGGCAGGGCCACCTCCTCGCGGGTGGAGAGCGCGTGGCAGGAGGCGCTGGTGGTGTTCGACCTCGCCTTCTGAAGACGCGGGTGACGCCGGCGTCGCGTCCACGGGCCCCGGCGCTCAGGAGCCGAGCGCCTCGGCTTCGGCCTCCAGCGCGCGGGCGACCTTCTCCAGCGCGGCGCCCTCGGAGGCGCCCCGGGCGGCCTCGCGGACCTGTCCGGCCAGCTCGACCAGCGTGCGCTGCAGCCTCCCGCGGCGCTCCACGTCCGCGGCGAGGTCCGACTCCAGGTTGGCGACGCGCGTCATCAGCGGCCGGGTGGCCTCCTCGATGCGCAGCTCCAGCACGCTGGTGAAGAGGTCCAGCTCCGTCTTGGACTGGAAGAGCTGCTCTTCCCGCGCGCGCAGGGAGTCGTCCTTCTCGTGGAGCGACCTCGCGAGGTCCTTGATCATCTCCGCCAGGGTGGCGCGCTCGGCCTCCACGCGCTGCGAGGCGATGGCCTTCTTCACCCGCTGCACCACCAGGTTCAGGTCGTCGAAGGGCTTGAGGATGTAGTCGTTGGCGCCCAACTGCAGGGCCTCCAGCACGGACGCGGCGCTGACGTAGCCGGTGATGACCACGCAGGCGCAGTACGGCTGCTTCTCGCGGGCCACCCGCACCACGTCGAGGCCGGAGCGCTGCGGCAGGTTCTTGTCGGTGACGACCGCGCCGAAGCGCTCCGCGTCCAGCAGGGGGAAGGCCTGCTCGGCCGTCTTCACCGACTTCACCGCCAGGCCGCCGCGCGTCAGCGCGCGCGTCAACACGTCCAGCACCGACTGCTCGTCGTCCACCAAGAGGACGGTGTCGGGCAGGGTGCCCCCCGAGTGCGTCATGGGGGCAGCATGGGGTCAGGAGCGCCAAGTCTCAAGCAAACGTCCTGGGCGGCGCGGCGCGCGGCGCCTCGACGGCCAACCTGGTCCGGCAGCGGAAGCGTGGAGCCAGCGGCTGCGTCGTCGTCACGCGCGCACTGCCAGGCGACGGCCATCGCGCTGGGCTGCGACGACCAATCAGCTCACCGTCCAGGTGTCGCCCGCGTGCAGCAGCTTGTGCAGGTCGCCGGTGCCCTTCTTCTCCCGCGCCGCGGCCAGCTGCGCCTGGTCCAATTCGTGGTGCACCGGGCGCTCCACCGCGCGGAACACCCCGATGGGCGTGGGGAAGTGCGGGCCCAAGAGCTCGGCGAGCAGCATGGACCGCGACGGCGAGGCCTTCTCGTCGTGCACCAGCAGGTCCTTCTCTGTCACGCCGTCCTGCCCCAGCGTCACCACCTCGGGGGTGAAGCCATTCAAGCGGACGCCCTTGGTCCCCTTGGCGAACACCAGCGGCTTGCCGTGCTCCAGCTTCACCTGCGCGCTGTCCTTCACCGACTTCTCGGTGAGGTGCTCCCAGGCGCCGTCGTTGAAGACGTTGCAGTTCTGCAGGACCTCGATGAAGGCGGTGCCCTTGTGCTTCGCCGCCCGCAGCAGCGTGGCCTGCAGGTGCTTGGGGTCCACGTCCACGCTGCGCGCCACGAAGCTGGCGTTGGCCCCCAGCGCGACGCTGAGCGGGTTGAAGGGCGCGTCGATGCTGCCCGACGGCGTGGACTTGGTCATCTTCCCCAGCTCCGAGGTGGGGGAGTACTGGCCCTTGGTCAGCCCGTAGATGCGGTTGTTGAAGAGCAGCACCTTCAAGTCCACGTTCCGCCGCATCATGTGGATGAAGTGGTTGCCGCCGATGGACAGGGCGTCGCCGTCGCCCGTCACCACCCACACCGACAGGTCGGGCCGCGACATCTTCAGGCCGGTGGCGATGGCCGGCGCCCGCCCGTGGATGGTGTGGAAGCCGTAGGTGTTCATGTAATACGGGAAGCGGCTGGAGCAGCCGATGCCCGAGACGAAGACGAAGTTCTCGCGCGGAATGCCCAGGTCCGGCAGCACCGTCTGCATCTGCGCCAGAATCGAGTAGTCGCCGCAGCCCGGGCACCAGCGCGGGTCCATGTCACTCTGAAAGTCCTTCTTGGTCAGCTTGGCGGGGGTCGTCATGGTCGTGTCTCCTCGTGCAGGCGCGCGCGCGCTCAGCAGAACTCTCCGATGCGGGACACCAGCTCGCTCACCTTGAAGGGCTTGCCCTGCACCTTGTTGATGGACTTCGCGTCGACCAGGTGCGTCGAGCGCAACAGCTTCACCAACTGCCCCAGGTTCAGCTCGGGCACCACCACCGTCTTGAATCGCTTCATGAGGGTGCCGAGGTCCGGAGGCAGCGGGTTCAAGTGCCGCAGGTGCACGCTGGACACGGCCTTGCCCTTGGCGCGCAGCTGGCTGACGGCGGTGAAGATGGCGCCGTGGGTACCGCCCCAGCCCACCACCAGCACGTCGCCCTCGGGCGCGCCGTGCACCTGCGTGGGCGGAATGTCCTGGGCGATGCGGGCCACCTTCTCGGCGCGCAGGCGCACCATGGTGTCGTGGTTCTCCGCGTCGTACGAGACGCCGCCGGTCAGCTTGTCCTTCTCCAGGCCGCCGATGCGGTGCTCGAGGCCGGGCGTGCCGGGGCGCACCCAGTCGCGGGCCAGCGTCGTCTGGTCGCGCTGGTAGGCGAAGAAGTTGTTGGGGTCCGAGCGGAAGCGCACCTCGATGGGCTTGAGCGCCTTCACGTCGGGGATGAGCCAGGGCTCCTGCCCGTTGGCGATGTAGCCGTCGGTGAGGAGGAAGACGGGCGTCATGTACTTCACCGCGAGGCGCGCCGCCTCCAGGGTGGCGTCGAAGCAGTCGGACGGGCTGGACGCGGCGATGACGGGCACCGGCGACTCCCCGTTGCGGCCGTAGATGGCCTGCAGGAGGTCCGCCTGCTCCGTCTTGGTGGGCAGGCCGGTGGACGGGCCGCCGCGCTGCACGTTGATGATGACGACGGGCAGTTCGGTCATCAGCGCCAGGCCGATGGCTTCCTGCTTGAGCGCGATGCCCGGGCCCGAGGACGTGGTGAAGGCCAGCGTGCCGCCGAAGGCCGCGCCGATGGCCGCGCACATCGCGGCGATTTCGTCTTCCGCCTGGAAGCTGGTGAAGCCCCAGTGCTTGTGCTTCGACAGCTCGTGGAGGATGTCCGACGCCGGGGTGATGGGGTAGCTGCCCAGAAAGCCGTTGATGCCGGACAGCTTGGTGGCCGCGAGGATGCCCCAGGCCGTGGCCTCGTTGCCCGTCACGTTGCGGTACGCGCCCGGGGTGATGGCCGCGCGCTTGACCTGGTAGGTGACGCCGAACAGCTCGGCCGTCTCGCCGTAGTTGTACCCGGCCTGCAGCGCCTTCTCGTTGCCCGCCAGGATGTCGGGCTTGGTGCTGAACTTCTCCTTCAGGTACCGCATGGTGGGCTCGGTGGGGCGCCCGTACATCCACAGCATCATCCCCAGCGCGAACATGTTCTTCGCGCGGCCCACTTCCTTGGCGTTGAGGCCCGAGTCCTTGAGCGCCAGCTCGGTCAGCTTGGTGATGTCGACCTCGTGCGTCTTGTACGAGGCCAGCGAGCCGTCGGTGAGGGGGTTCACCTTGTAGCCGGCCTTCTGCAGGTTGGTGTCGATGAAGGCGCCGGTGTTGACGATGAGGGTGCCGCCCGCCACCAGGTCCTTCAGGTTGGTCTTGAGCGCCGCCGGGTTCATCACCACCAGCACGTCGGGCTGGTCGCCGGGGGTGAAGACGGGCTCGGAGGAGAAGTGGATTTGGAAGCCGGACACGCCGGGCAGGGTGCCGGCCGGGGCGCGGATTTCCGCCGGGTAGTCGGGGAAGGTCTGCAGGTCATTGCCCGCGATGGCGGTGGCGCGGGTGAACTCGAGGCCGGTCAACTGCATGCCGTCGCCGGAGTCGCCGACGAAGCGGATGGTGACTGCGGGGATTTCCTTCACGGACTTCGGAGCGGACGGGCGCGGCTGGGCTTCCATACGGCGTTCAATCTCCAGGGACGGGGGGACGACGTTTAATGCCGGCCACCATAGGGATTTGCCAGGCGGATCAGAAGCGCAACGTATGCGCCCACCTGAAGGGCCGGTGACGCGTCTACAAGCTCAGCTTCTTCACCGTCGTCTCCCCCGAGACGATGTCGACCTCGATGGTGCTCTCGAGGCCCCTCTCGGGGTTGACGAGGCGCAGCACGCGCTTGCCGGCGGGAATCGACACCTCGATGAGGGGCGTGTCGCCCAGCTTCTGCTTGCCCAGGTAGACGGTGGTCCAGGGCGTCGTCTTGAGCGTCAGCTTGCCCTGCGGTGCCTCGGCGCGGGGGCGCGGCCTGTCCTTGGACGGAAGGGGGACGGCCGGGGGCAGCGGCGCCAGGGCCAATTCCACCACCAGCCGCTCGCCTGGCCGGGCCAGGGTGACGGCCCGCTGCGAGTCCTGGTACCCGTCCAGCGACACCTTCACCTGGTGCTCGCCCAGCGACAGCCCGTCGAGGGTGATGGGGGACTGCCCGCGGGGCTTGTCGTCCACCACCACCGCCGCGCCGCGGGGCACGGTGTCGAGGATGAGCACCGGGGAGGCCGGGGCCTCCACCAGCGGCGGCTTCACGCCTCCTTCGGGCGAGGGCTCGAGCAGCGTCGACACCTCTTCGTCGGACGAGGACGGGCGCAGCGCCAGCGCGCCGGCGACGACGGCCAGAAGCAGCGCCGCCACCACGCCCCCCAGCGCCAGGCCTTTGCCGCGGCCCGCCGACGGCGACGGCTTGGCGCGGGAGCGGGACGTGGCGCCGGTGTCAGGCCCCTTCCCCTTCGCCAGCGCGGCGAAGTTTCTGGCGGAGTTGGGCGTCAGCTCCGCCTTCATCGCCGCCTCGATGAGCTGCCGCCGCTCGTGGATGCGCCGCGCGAAGACGGTGCGCAGGTAGTCGGCCACGTCATTGCTGCTGGCGGCGGCGCTGGTGGACCGCAGCCACTCCTCCAGCGCGTCGTGCAGCTCTCGGGCGGACTGGAAGCGCTCTTCCTTCTTGCGCACCAGGGCCTTGAGCACGACGGCCTCGAGGCCCGGCGGCACGTCGGCGCGGCGCTCGGAGGGGCGGGGAAGAGGGCCTGTGCCGGCGATGGTGGACAGGAGCTGCACGTCGTCCATCTTCGGTAGGAAGCGGGTGCGGGTGAGGAGCTCGAAGAGGCAGATGCCCAGGGCGAAGACGTCGCTGCGGGCGTCCACCTGCTCGCCGCGGGCCTGCTCCGGCGACATGTACGCGAACTTCCCCTTCAGCTTCCCCGAGGAGGTGTTCTGCGACGCCAGCTTGGCGATGCCGAAGTCCACCACCTTGAGGCCACCTTCCATGGTGGCGATGAGGTTCTGCGGCGAGACGTCGCGGTGGACGATGTGCAGCGGGCTGCCGTCGAGCCCCACCTTGACGTGCGCGTAGTGCAGGCCGTCGGCGGCCGAGGCGATGAGGCGCGCGGCGTGGGCGTCGAGCACCGGCAGGCCGACCTTCTGTCCGGCGCGGCGCAGGACGGCCAGGTTCTCGCCGTCGAGGTACTCCATGACGATGTACAGCGAGCCGGACTGCTCCCCGAGCTCGTAGATCTGGACGATGTTGGGGTGGTTGAGTTGGGCGGCCAGCCGGGCCTCGGTGAGGAACATCTCCACGTACTCGGGGTCGGCTTCCAGCGCGCCCGTCATCCGCTTGATGACCACCAGCTTCTCGAAGCCCTTGAGGCCGGACTGGCGCGCCAGCCAGATCTCCGCCATCCCCCCCTGGGCCAGTGGCGCGAGCAGCATGTAGCGGCCAACCAGAGAGCCAGGCTCCCAGGAGCCGGCTGCGGGGGTGGCCTTCGGGGCCGGTGTGGGCACTGAGCGCGCAGTGTGTTCCGCGGCCTTCGCAGCAGTCAATTTCGACTAGCATCGCCGGAACATGCGCGCGACCTGGCTACCCCTGGCGCTGATCTCCACCGCCGCCCTGGCGGGCAACGCGAAGCTGGCGGAGGCGAAGAAGCTGGCCGACGACCTCCAGTTGGACAAG
This sequence comes from Myxococcales bacterium, assembly GCA_020846875.1. Lineage (GTDB taxonomy): Bacteria > Myxococcota > Myxococcia > Myxococcales > Myxococcaceae > JADLDB01. Next base: position 14,288 of record JADLDB010000107.1, read on the forward strand.
GCGGCGAAGGCGCTGGAGGCGGCGAAGAAGGTGGAAGGCAACGACCTGGCGGCGACGCAGGACATCCTGGCGCTGGAAGGCATCATCGCGGCGACCCAGGGGAAGGGGGCGAAGGCCCGCGACGCCTTCCGGGAGCTGCTCGTCTTGAACCCGAAGTACAAGCTGGCGGCGGATCAACCCCCGCGGGTGCGCACCCCCTTCTACGAGGCGAAGGAGTGGGCAGAGGACAACGCGCTGGTCACCTCTGCCAGCGCGGTGACGAGGCCGGGGCTGGTGGAGTCGGTGACGGTGACGGTGGAGAAGGACGTGCTGAAGCTGGCGCGCGCGGTGCGGTTTCACCTGAAGGTGGGCGGCAGCGAACGGACGGCCGACGCGCCGCTCGGCCAGGGAAGGGCCGCGGTGCCGGTGGGCGCGAAGGCGGTGGCGTGGTGGTACGAGCTCTTGGGCGAGCGCGGCCGCGCGCTGGTGGCGGTCAACGACACCAGCCCCCGCGAGGAAGCGGCGGACGTGGCCGTAGCGGCGGTGGTGCCTCCGCCGGAGCCGAAGCCGGAGCCGGTGGAGCCGCTGCCGGAGCCGCCCCCGGAGAAGCCCGCGCCGGGCGTAGAGACGAGCGCGAAGCCGGGCGGGTGGATGAAGCCGGTGGGCTGGTCCCTGGTGGGTGCGGGCGCGGTGGCGGCGGGGGTGGGCGTCCTCTTCGGGGTGCAGGCCAACGCCTCGCGCTCGGCGGTGGCCAACGCCGAGACGAACTCGGAAGGCGTCATCACCGGCCTCACCCAGAAGGAAGCCGCGGCGCTGGAGGCGCGGGCCCAGTCGCAGGCCACGGTGGCCAACATCCTCTTCGTGGCCGGCGGCGTGCTGGCCGCGGCGGGCGTCGTCATCGTGGTGGTGGACGGGCTGGGCGGCGGGGCGAAGGTGACGCTGGCTCCGGCGCCGGGCGGACTGGTGGCGCAGGGGACCTTCTGAAACGCATGGCGCTCGGCACGCCAGGCCTCCACGGGGAGTGAAGTTGGCCTTCATCTCCGCGCCCCAGTCACCCGAGCCTTCGGTCTGCTCGATGCCGGTGGTGGTGGAGGTACAGGACGCGGCGAGCCAGCCGGCGCCGGTGCCGAGCGCCACGACAATTCCTTCGTCGAGACGGGGCCGGCGTGCTGTGGTCGTGCCCATGCGCCTTCCCCTCGTCACGCTGCTCCTCGTCATGCCTGCCTGCACCGCCGAGCTCGCGCCCAGCGGTCCCAAGCTCTACAACGGCGCCGTGGCGGCGGTGCAGCACGTCGAGGGCTTCGGCATCGACGACGACGTGGACGTGCTGCCGACGGCGGCGCTGGCCACGGTAGCCGTGGGCGTCCAGAACACGGGCCGCGCTACCGCCTCGGGCTACCTGCTGTCCGACACAATCGAGCGGATGATTTTCCAGGGCGCGCGGGGCTGGGCGCCTCCACAGCCAGGGCCGCCCTACGTGCTGACGTACACCGCGCCGGGCCCGTCGGTGGCTCCGGGCGCGACGGCGCCGGGGTCCATTCCCATCAGCGCGCTCCCGGGGAACGGTGGCTGCGGCCTGTACCGCGAGACGCTGGTGGTGGATTCGACCGACGTCGTCTCCGAGAGCGACGAGCGAGACAACCAGCTCCGGCGCTTCTTCTTCGTCCCCACCACGCAGTGGGTGAACATCACCCAGACGCAGCCCATCCCCACCGTCGACCACCACCACCAGGCGGCGGTGCCGGTCTGCACCATCACTTACAGCCCGGGTGACGTCCCGGTGGTGAACGTGTCCGCCGCGCCCATCGTCGGCAGCGCCGGCTCCACGGGCGCTGCGACGCTGGCGGCCGACGTGGTGTCCATCACGCCGAACGGCAAGACGCACCAGGTGGAGCTCCCCAACCCCGAAGTGATGGGCGTGAAGGTGACGGCCATCACCCCCGACGGCTGCATGGTGAAGCAGCAGACCTGCACGCTGAACCTCACCCACCACACGCCTCCCTGACGGGCTCAGGCCACGGCGTCGGTGCAGCGCTGGCAGAGTTCCTGCGCGCCCACCTCGGGCCGGTACGTCCAGCAGCGGGGGCACTTGTTGCCGGTGGCCTGCTCCACCAGCGCCTTCACCTCGGGGGTGGCCGGCTGGGCCTTCTCTGACGCGGTGGCGGACAGCACCACCTGGCTGGCGATGAAGAGCTCCGGCAGCTCGCCCTTCCACTTCGCAAGCAGCGTGGCGGTGGCGCCGGTGGCGGTCAGCGTCACCTTCGCCTCGAGGGACTTGCCGATGAGCTTGTCCCGCCGGGCCGCCTCGTACAGGGGCAGCACGCCGGCGCGCACAAGGAAGAGCTGGTCCAGCTCCGCCACCACCGCGTCGTCGTCCACGCCCTGTGGCGCGGGGAAGCGGTGGAGGAACACCGACTGCTCCTTCGCGCCCGGCAGGTAGCCCCACGCCTCCTCGGAGGTGAAGGACGTCACCGGCGCCAGCATCACCAGCAGGTCCCTGGCGAGGCGGTACATGGCCGTCTGCGCGCTGCGCCGCTTCGGGCCCGTCTTCTTCCCGGTGTAGAGCGCGTCCTTCTGGATGTCGAAGTACTGCGCGGACAATTCGTTGGCGCAGAAGTCCACCACCCGCTTGGACACCAGGTGGAACTCGTAGGCGTCGTACGCCCTCTTCACCTCGTCGATGAGCAGGTCCAGCTTCTTCAGCACCCACTGCTCCAGCGGCAGCAGCTTCTGGTGCGGCACCGCGTCCTTCGCCGGGTCGAAGTCGTACAGGTTGGACAGCGCGTAGCGCAGCGTGTTGCGCACCTTGCGGTAGCTCTCGGACAACTGACTGAGGATGGGCTTGCTGAGCCGCACGTCGTCCCGGTAGTCGGCCGACGCCACCCACATGCGCAGAATCTCCGCGCCAAACTCCTTGATGATGTCCTCGGGCGAGACGGTGTTGCCCATCGACTTGGACATCTTGTTGCCGTTGCCGTCCACCACGAAGCCGTGGGTGAGGCACGTCTTGTAGGGCGCGAAGCCGCGGGTGCCCACGCCCACCAGCAAGGACGAGTGGAACCAGCCGCGGTGCTGGTCGCTGCCCTCCAGGTACAAGTCGACGGGGATGGACATGTTTTCCCGCACCGCGGCCACCGCGGCGAAGCTGCACGCCGAGTCGAACCACACGTCGAGGATGTCCGTCTCCTTGCGGAACTTCGTCCCGCCGCACTTCGGGCAGGCGTGGCCTCTCGGGAGGAAGTTCTCCACCGGCGTCTCGTACCAGGTGCCCGCGCCGCTGCGCGCCACCTCGTCGGCCACGCGATTCATGAAGACGGCGCTGACGTGCGCCTCCTCGCAGCCCTCACAGAGGGCCACCGGAATCGGCACGCCCCAGGTGCGCTGGCGGCTGATGCACCAGTCCGGGCGGCCCTCCAGCATCCCGCGGATGCGCTCCCTGCCCCACTTCGGCACCCAGGTGACGGCGGTGTCCACCTGGTGCAGCGCGTGCTCGCGCAGCTTCGTGCCGTCGAGGCTGATGAACCACTGGTGGGTGGCGCGGAAGATGACCGGGTTGTGGCAGCGCCAGCAGTGCGGGTAGCTGTGCTTGACGGACTCGCCTTTGGGGTTGAGCAGCGCGCCCGCCTCCACCAGCCAGTCCACCACCACCGGGTTGGCGTCGAAGACCTTCTGGCCCTGCAGCTTCGCGTCGACGCTGGTGTCGTAGCGGCCGTCGTTTCTTACCGGGTTGTAGATGTCGAGCCCGTACTGAAGGCCCACCTCGTAGTCTTCCTGGCCGTGGCCGGGCGCGGTGTGCACGAGGCCCGTGCCTGCCTCCAGCGTCACGTGCTCGCCCAGCACCACCGGGCACGTCTTGCCGGACAGCACGTGCGTGTACTCGAGGCCCTTCAAGTCCTCCCCCGAGGCGTAGGCCAGCACGCGCGTGGCGTCGGTCAGCGCCGTGGCGTCGAAGGTGCCTTCGCCCAGCTTCACTTCCTTCGACTTGAGGTGCGTCGGCGCGCACGCGGCGAGGAAGGACGCAAGCATGTCCTTGGCCACCACGACGGCACGCTTGTCGTCGAGCGCGTAGAAGACGTAGTCAAACGTCGGGTGCACGCTGATGGCGAGGTTGGCCGGCAGCGTCCACGGCGTCGTCGTCCAGATGGCGAAGGCGACGGAGCGGCCCTCCAGCGCGCCCCACTTCGCGGACAGCTCGCCCCTCGCGGAGAAGGCCACGTAGATGGAAGGAGACGAGTGGTCCTCGTACTCCACCTCGGCCTCGGCCAGCGCCGTCTGGTCGGTGATGCACCAGTACACCGGCTTCTTCTTGCGGTAGAGCATCCCCTTCTCGGCGAAGGTGGACAGCTCGCGGATTTCCTGGGCCTCGTAGGCGAAGTCGAGCGTCTGGTAGGGCTCACCCCAGCGGCCCAGCACACCCATGCGCTTGAACTCCTCGCGCTGGATGTCGATGAACTCCAGCGCGTACTCGCGGCACTTCTGGAGGAACTCCTCGCGGGACAGGGCGCGCTTGTCGATTTTCTTCTCGCGCAGCCGCTTCTCCACCGCCTGCTCGATGGGCAGGCCGTGGCAGTCCCAGCCGGGCACGAAGTCGGTCCGCTTGCCCGAGAGGTGGCGGTACTTCACCACCAGGTCCTTGAGGATTTTGTTGAGCGCGTGGCCGGCGTGGAGGTGGCCGTTGGCGTACGGCGGGCCGTCGTGGAGGACGAAGGTGTCGGCGTCTTTGCGGGCCGCCAGCATCCGAGTGAAGACGTCGTGGCGCTCCCACTGCTCCAGCACCTTCGGCTCCAGTTGGCCCAGGTTCCCCTTCATCGGGAACCCCGTCTGGGGAAGGTTCAAGGTGGCCTTGTAGTCCCTCGGGGCGCTGTCGCTCATGGCGGTCGCTCGCGTTAGTCCGACTCGGTGCATGAGGCAACCTGACGCGAGGCGTCGCGCGCGGGTGACACCCCCGAGGCGGCAGAAATTGATTCCAGAATCAATTTCCGGCGATTTTCGGCGCCATGACGACCAACGCGCGCGCGGGGCTGTGGCTGTCGGTGCTGGTGCTGCTGGGGGCCTGCGGGCCGGGAGTGCTGGAGGACGGGGAGGAGCTGGGGCCCGAGGAGTACGTGGGCGACGACGGGACAGGCGATGAAGTGGCCACCGTCGACCCGATGCCGTCGGGGTGCGTGGAGGAGCCCTGCGACGAGGTGCCGGTGGAGCCGGTGGAGGTGGACGGCGGCGAGGAGGACGACGCGGGCCTCTCCAAGGAGGACGCCGGCGCAGGCACGGCGGGCGCCGACGGCGGAGCGCCTGCGGACGCGGGCCAACCCGGCGCCGGTGGTGGGGACGGCTCGGGCACCAACGCCGGGCAGCCTGGCCCTGCGCGCGACGGGGGCGTCGACGCGGGCGCGGGCACCGACGCGGGTGCACCGAGGCCCGATGCCGGCGGGACGACGACGCCTGTCTCGCCGTGGCGGGTGGGCGCGAAGCTCCTGGTGCGCGGCTACGTGACGTTCCGCAGCGCGGCCTCCTCGACGGCCAGCGCGCTCACCACGGTGGACCCCAACGGCGGGGTGACGGACTCGGCGCACGGCGGCGGCATGCCGCGGGGCCAACTGCCTCCGGGCCAGGTGGTGACGCTGGCCCACGCGACGAAGACGAACGGCTTCTACCGGGTGACGTACGACGGGAAGACGGGCTGGCTGCCGGCCTCCTGGCTGTTGCCGGTGGACGGCACGAAGCACCCGGTGGACTTCGCCCTGGGCACCAGCGCCCGCAACGCCTTCTTCAAGCACCAACTGCGGCGCACGAAGTGGAACAAGGACGGGCCGCTGTCCTCCGGCACCTGCGCGCCCACCAGCCTGGCGATGGCGGCGCGCGTCTTCGGCAAGGAGCCCCGGGGCCTGTCCATCGAGGAGTCGATTCACCGCGCGCGGCAGTCGTACGGGGCCACCTCCGACGGCACGGGGACGTTCCGCTCGCAGATTACGCGGGGGGCCACGGCGCTGGGGCTCCAGGTGCGGGTGCTGGACACCCGGCTGTCGCTGTCCAGCATGCTGACGCGCATCGACCAGCAGTTGGCGGCGAAGCGCGTGGTGGTGCTGGAAGGTCAGTCGGGCCTCGAGAACGCCGGGGCCACGGCGTACCAGCGGGCCTTCAACCGGGCCTACGCGGCGGCCGGCGTGACGAGGACGTACACCTTCGACGGGCGGCACTCCATCGTGGTGCTGGGGAAGGACGCGGCGGGGAAATACGTGGTGGGCGACCCCATCTCCGAGGTGGGGATGCTGGCCCTCACCGGCGCTGAGCTGAAGGACTTCTTCGCCCGCTGGGGTGGCACCGGCAACGCCGTCTGGGCGCCGTAAGGCCGCAGAGTTGGACGCCCGGGTGATGTGGGTGCCGCGCCGCGCCGCGACGGCGGAGGCGAATAGGGGCCGAGGTTGCTCGTCGGTGGGGGCGTGCTCCGACGACTGCTGGCCGTGGCGGTGCTGGGTGCGACGCTGGTGATGGCCCAGGCGCCGGTGCAGCAACCGCCCATGCCCGCGCCGACGTCGTGCCAGCAGCAAGGCGCGCAGTGCCTGCGGACGTGCACCGCGTCAGGGAAGTCGAGTGTGGAGTTGAGCGCCTGCGTGAAGGGCTGCGAGGCGCAGGTGGACGCGTGCCGGGGCCCTGCGGATGCCGGCGTGCCGGGCCGGTAGCGGCCGTCGACTCGATGCCCGCGCGGTGCCGGTGCTACGGTGCCTTCGTGTCCACCGCGCGCCACCTGCGGAACGCTTACGCCGACTACCTCCTCATCGAGGAGCATTCGAACGTCCGTCACGAGTTCATCGGCGGAGAGATTTACGCGATGGCCGGCGGGACTCCGGAGCACGGCGCGCTCGCCTTCCGGGTGATGCGCCTCCTCGAGGACGCCCTGACCGGCTGCACTCCTTTCTCCTCGGACGTCCGGGTCCGAATCGACGCCGCCGCGATGACCACCTACCCTGACGGCTCCTTCGTCTGCGGCGCGGTCGAGCGCTCTTCCGTCGACTCTCTGGCCGTCGTGAATCCGACCCTGCTGGTCGAGGTGACCAGCCCGACCACCGAGAGCTGGGACCGGAACGAGAAGCTCGCCGCGTACCAACAACTCCCCGCGCTGAAGGCCGTCGTCTTCGTCTCGCATCGCAGCCCGGTCATCACCGTGGTGGAGCGCGATGGGGGACGGTGGGTGTCGCGAGATTTCGAGGCCGGCTCGCACGCGGAGGTGGCCTCGTTGCGCGCCCGGGTTTCCGTCGACGCCGTGTACGACGTCCTCCGCGCGGTGGGCGCCGGCCCATCGTAAGCCGGGCAAGAGGGCTCGCGGCGGGAAGTCCTGTCGTCCGCTTCACGCCTCGTCCGAGTGCCCGATGGAGAGTCGGCATCGCTTCGCCGAGCGAGGCTTGAAGACGTGCTCCACCTCGCCGGTGCGCCGGAGCCGCTGGACCTCGCGCTGTGGAAGCGCTCGCCCGATGACCCCCGATGGGGGCGCGGGAGGCCGTCACAGGAGTCTCAGCTGGGAGGCGTGCGTCGGTGCCGCGGCGTCGGCCTCCGCCGGAGGCAGCGCGTTGATGCGCCCCGCCGCCGCGCTCCCCGAGAGGAAGGCCGACTCCACGTCGCGCCCCAGGCACCAGTCCCCACACACCGCCAGGCGCAAGGCCGCGTCCCACACGCAGGCCTC
>JADLDB010000108.1 GCA_020846875.1 Myxococcales bacterium
CAAGGCGCGCGAGTCGAACGCCCTCATCGTCTGGACAAGGCCGCCCTCAGCGCCACTCCGTCACCTGCTGCAGCACCTTCGGCTTCTCGCCCTTCTCTTCCACCACGAGGGCGCCAAAGCGCACCGGCAGCGGCGCCTCAGGCACCTCGCCGGGGCGGGCCGCCCGCGTCTCCACCCGCGCCGGGGACTTGCCGCGCGCGGGGCGCTCCACGAGCACCGTCTCGAGCGGCCTGGGCCCCGCCGTCACCTCAGGGCCTGGCAGGCCCTCCGGCGCGGCGTCGGGCAGGGTGGACAACAGCACGCGCAGCACCTCCAGCAGCGTCTGCGACGTCTCCGTCGTCTTCCCCTTGCCGCCCGTCGCCGGGACACCCGTGCTCGTCGTCACCACCTTGCCGCCCGCAGAAGACACCTCCCGCCTCACTGTCACGCCCAGGGCCTCGCGGGTCGTCCAGGAGGAGCCGGCGCGGAAGGCCTCCACCGGCGCGGGCGAAGGCACCTCGGCGTGGCCCACGCCCACCAGCGCCACGCTGTACGTCTCCTCGGGGCTCATCACCGTCTCGTCCACCAGGCCGCCGGTGAGGGCCAGCTCCTTCGCGGGCGAGGCCTCGCAGCCGGCGCCGCGCGTCCCCTCGGGCTTCTGCGAGCCCCAGGCGTAATTCTGACAGGCGAACATGGCGCCCCCGCGCTGCAGCGACACCGGCCGCGCGTCGAAGTTGGGGCGGGCCTTCGCCTTCTCTTTGGGCGCTTGGCCTCCTGGCGCCAGCCGGAAGCGCGCCCCGCCCTCCAGCCAGCGGACGGGCCGCCCTCGCACCGCGCGCACGTCCACCACCACCTCCGCCTTCGACACCTCCGCCGCCTGGAGCCGCAGCACCACCTTCGCGCCGGCGGAGCCGCTCACCTCGTACTCCACGTAGTCGCCGGCGGTGACGGAGGAGAGCGCGGGCAGCTTCGCCTTCGGGACGCCCGCCAGGAGCGCGCAGAGTCCCACGGCCAGGGCGGTGTGCATGGAGGCGCATTCTGGAGAGCCCGCGGCCAGACGCAACGGCGCGGGCCGAAAACTGGACGCGCTGCAGGCCTGTGGAAGCCTGTCGCGCATGACGCCTCGCCGGAAGACGCTGCGCCGCACCATCCGCCTGCCCCTCTCGCTGGGCCGGCGCCTGCCTGCCCTCACCGCCGACGTCTCGCGCGGGGGCTTCTCGGCCGAGTTGCCGCAGGTGTTTCTCCCCGGCAGCCAGGTGCACGGCTTCTTCCTGGTGGGCGACGCGGAGGTGCCCTTCAAGGGCACGGTGGCCTGGGCCGAGGCCGGCAACCCCCAGGCGTCCGTCTTCTCGCGCATCGGGGTGCGCTTCGACGGCTGGCCACAGGGGCTGCAGGCCCTCTTCGCGCAGCACGACGCGCGGCGCAAGAAGCTCAAAGGCCCGCGCCCGGCGAAGTAGCGTGCGGGCGAGGACGGCCTTCCCGTGACTCGCCCGCGCCGACGCCCACAGTCAAACCTGCTGACGCTGGCCCTGTCGGTGGCGCTGGCTGTGACGGTGGGCTTCATCCTTTACCTGGCCGTCACCAGCCTGCCCTACCTGGCCGCGTCGCCCACCAGCGACCCCACCTTCGGGGCCCTCAACCAGTGCCTGTTGTCCAACGCGCCGCAGCGGGTGGGCTTCGCGGTGGCGCGGGACGCCCGGCGGGCCGCGGTGTGGACGACGGAAGAGGTCGTGGAGTGCGCCGAGGCGGACGACGGCGCGACAGCGCGCACCTGGCGACTCCCCGGCGCGACGATGGGGGCGTACGACGGGCGCGGGCGGCTGTGGGTGGCGGCGCGCGGCGCGGACGCGGGCCTGTCGGGCCTCTTCGTCCTCGAGGAGGGCACCTCCCGGCCGGTGGGAGAGTTGACGCCCCGGGCGTTGGCGGGGACGCGGGACGGCGTGGTGGCGCTGGAGCCGACGGGGCGCGTCGTCAGCCTCGACGCGGAAGGCCACCTCACCGGGGTGCGGGACTTGCCGTCGGCGCAAGGCGCCGTGGTGACCTCCAGCGCAGACGGCCTGCGGGTGGCCGTGCTGGTGGGTGGCGGCCTGTACGCGCTGGACGCGCTGACGCTGGCGGTGCTGCGCGCCGAGGCGCCCTGCCAGGTGGAGCGCCTGTGGTGGACGAAGGGGGGCCACCGGGTGCTGCTGTCCTGCGGGCCGGGCCAGAGCTGGGCGCTTTGGGTGGACGTGGACAGCGGCCAGACGGACACGGCGCCGGCGCGCGCGCGCGTGGACTCGGTGCTGGCCGGCCCCGACGGCCCGTGGGTGCAGGCGTGCGACGTGCTGCCGTGCACGGCCGAGGAGCCTTGAGCCGCAGCGCCCCGGTTTGCCCGCGGCGCTGGCGGCCAGCGCCACCGCCCTCACCTCCGTGGAGTTCCGCGACACAGGCCACCGCCTGAGCCCCCGAGTCCTCCTCAGGAGCCCAGGTCAGGTGGTGTACTCGGCGTTCACCTGCACGTAGCGGTAGCCGAGGTCGCTGGTCAGCACCACCGCGTGGCCCGGGCCGTCCTTCAGCTTGAGCTCCAGCCTCACGTCCTCCTGGGCCATGGCCTTCGAGGCGGCGGCGCGGTCGAAGGCGGTGGGCTCGCCATTCTTGAAGACCTCGAGGCCCTGCAGCACGCAGGACAGGGACCTCGGGTGGCGCACGTCCTTCGAGTTCCCCACCTGGCTGGTGAAGCGGCCCCAGTTGGGGTCATTCCCGTAGAGCGCGGTGCGCACCAGGGCGGAGGTGGCCACCAGCTTCGCGATGCGGCGCGCGGCCTCAGAGGTGGCGGCGCCCGTCACTTCGATGGTGGTCACCTTGGTGGCGCCCTCACCGTCGCGGGCGATGAGCCACGCCAGCCGCCGCGCCACCGGCTCCACGTGCCGGGCCCAGTCGGTGGACGGCCTCACCTTGCGGGTGGAGAAGAGGAGGAAGGTGTCGTTGGTGCTGGTGTGCGAGTCGACGTGCACCGCGTTGAAGCTGGCGGCGGCGAGGCCCGGCAGCGCGCGCTTGAGCTGCTCGCCGCGCAAGTCGAGGTCCATGGCCATGAAGGCCAGCATGGTGGCCATGTTGGGCTCAATCATCCCCGCGCCCTTGCACACCCCGGCCACCACCGCCTCGCCCACCCGCGCGCTGGCCTCCTTGGGGAAGGCGTCCGTCGTCATGATGGCCGAGAGGAAGCGCCGCCCGGCCTCGGGCTCGCGGGACAGTTGGGCCAGCGCGTCGTCGATGCCCGCCCGCACCTTGTCCATGGGCAGCTTCACCCCGATGACGCCGGTGCTGCACACCAGGACCTGCTCGGGAGGGCAGCCCAGGCCCTTCGCCACCCGGTGGGCCATCTCCTCCGCGTCCTTCTCGCCCTGAAGGCCGGTGCAGGCGTTGGCGTTGCCGCTGTTCACCACCAGGGCCCGCGCGGTGTGGCCGCTGCGCACCAGGTTGGCCTTCGACAGCACCACCGGGGCGGCGGCGAAGTGGTTCTGCGTGAAGAGGCCCGCCACCGCCATCGGCGCGTCCGAGACGAGCAGCCCCACGTCGGGGTTTCCCGAGGCCTTGAGGCCGGCCTTCACCCCCGCGGCCTTCAGGCCGGGCACCTGGGTGAGGGTCAGCTCGGCAGGCGGGAAGGACGGCACGGGCGGCACGGGAATCGACATGGCGCGCGCCTCATTACCCCCAGAGATCACCTGAGTCGAACACTGGGGGAGCGGACAGGGGCGGCTACTTGAGCAGCTTCACCAGCTCGCGCAGCGCCTCGGCGCGGGTGTCTGCGATGTGGGTGGTGGCCTCGGCCAGCCCCACCACTCCGTCGCGCGGCTGCCGGGCGAGGAAGTCGCGCGCGGACAGCTTGCCGGCCCACCAGGCCTGCGCCACCTCCACCCCCGCCATCACCGAGGCCTCGCCCTGCGCGGAGTAGAGGAAGGTGGCCAGGGGCGACGGGCTGATGTCGAAGGACGACGGGGTGGCCCGGCCGCCCTTGAGGAGTTGGAGCAGCTCGCCGTCCACGTCGCGGGCGCGCGCGGGCTGAGGGAGGAATTGCTCGACGCGCTTCATCCTCGGCCCGCCCGGCTCCGGCAGCCCACCCATGAAGTAGTCCAGCGGCACGTCCCCGCCCGACTCGACGGCGAGCGCCTCCACCAGCGCGGTGCTGTACAGCTTGCAGCGCAGGTAGCGCACCCCCAGGGCCATGTTCCGCCTCGCCACCGCCACCCGGGCCTCGTAGGCCTCGGGCGCGGGCTCTGCGCCCCAGCGGCGGAAGACGCGCTCGGGCGGAAGCTGGGCGAGGAAGCCTTCCATCTTCATCAGCGCCACCCGGTACTCGCGCACGCTGTAGGTAGAGGCCGTGTGCAGCGCCGGGTTGGTCTCCGGCAGCAGCTTCCAGGTGTTGTCGAGGAAGCGCGCCGGGTCCGGGTCGGCGAAGTTGCCGACGTCGTTGTTGGACAGGCGCACCGCGCGGCGCACCAGGTCCGTCACCTCCGCCTCGGGCAGGGCCAGCGCCTTGAGCCGCTCCGCCAGCGCGTCGAAGGCCTTGTCCTCCCGAAAGGGGATGGTGCCCTCGATGCAGGCCGCCACCGCCAGCAGTTGGCCGCGGGACAGCACGCCTTCCAATTCCTTGATGGCCACCAGCGCGCTGGCCAATTCGTTGAGGCCGGTGAAGGGCGTCAGCACCTCGTGGGCCTTCCGGCCGAAGACGGCCAGCACCTCGGACGCCGCGGGGTCGCTGGCCGCGTGCGGGAGGACGCGCCAGCCCGCCTCCTCCTTGCGGATGAGCGGCTGGAGGAGCGACGCGAAGTGCTCCGGCACGCCCAGGTCCACCTGCACGTAGACGGTGTCGTGGTAGAGGGCGCCCAGCGTCTCCAGCGGGTCCGCGTTCTCCACCAGCTCCAGCACGTGCTGGTGGGTGTGGAACTCCCGGGCGCGGGACGACAGGCACTGGTGGACGGCGATGCCCCAGCGCTCGACGAAGAGGGGCGGCACGCCCAGGTGCAGCGCCTCCACCGCCCTCGAGAAGGTCGCGATAATCCGATGGATTGGCGACCGGCCCACCGCCTGACTCATGGAGGGGCCAGTGTAGACCCTGTGGGCGCGGCTTTCGAGTTGCTTCCCTTGACTTCCCGCGCTGTGGCGGGTGGAAGCGCCCCATGAAGCTGGCGACGCTGAAGACGGAAAAGCGCGACGGGGCGCTGCTGGTGGTGAAGCGGGACTTGTCCGCTTGGACCAGGGCCGACGACGTGGCGCCCACCCTGCAGGCCGCGCTGGACGACTGGGCCCAGGTGGAGCCGAAGCTGCGCGAGCGCGCGAAGGAGCTGGAGGCCGGCCGCGTGCCCGCCGAGGCCTTCGAGGTGCAGCGCCTGCTGGCGCCGCTGCCCCGGGCCTACGAGTGGGTGGACGGCAGCGCGTACCTCAACCACATCCTGCTGGTGCGGAAGGCGCGCAAGGCGGCGCCGCCCCCGGGGCTGGAGACGGATCCGCTGGTGTACCAGGGCGGCTCAGGCGACCTGCTGCCGCCCACCGCGGACATCGTCATCCGCGACGAGGCGTGGGGCTGCGACTTCGAGTCGGAGGTGGCGGTGGTGCTGGGCGACGTGCCGATGGGCACCACCAAGGCCGATGCCGCGAAGTGCGTGCGGCTGGTGCTGCTGGCCAACGACGTCAGCCTGCGCCACCTCATCCCCGACGAGCTGGCCAAGGGCTTCGGCTTCTTCCAGTCCAAGCCGGCGACGGCGTTTTCCCCGGTGGCGTGCACGCCGGACGAGTTGGGCGAGGCGTGGAAGGACGGGCGGGTGCACCTCACGCTGAAGACGTGGCTCAACGGCGTGCAGGTGGGCGACACCCACGCCGGCCCTGAGATGCACTTCAGCTTCTTCGACCTGGTGCAGCACCTGGCGAAGACGCGCAACTACGTGGCGGGCACCCTGCTGGGCTCGGGCACCGTGTCCAACGCGGACCGCGCGCGCGGCATCAGCTGCCTCGCCGAGCGGCGGATGATTGAGACCATCGACGAGGGCGCGCCGAAGACGCCGTTCCTCAAGGACGGGGACCGGGTGGAGCTGGAGATGCGGCTGCCCGACGGGACGAGCGTCTTCGGGCGGCTTGACCAGCGGGTGCGCCTGGTGAAGTGAAGGCGTCAGCCTCCGCCGGCCACTTGATTGCCACCCTGTCCCCCAGAGGGCATCTGCACTTCCACCTCGATGACGGCGGTGTACTGGTCGTTGTCCTGCGAGCGGCCCACCGACGTCAGCACCACCAACGGGAGGCTGTTGCCGTTGCTGATGCCCTGCTGGGCGCCGTCGAGGCCTCTGCGATCGCGCTGGAAGATGGACACGGTGTAGCGGGCCTGCGTCTCCCCTGCGAGCAGGGGCGGCGAAGAGGTGAAGGGCGGCGGAGTCGTCCCGCACGTCTCCGCTTGAGCGCACAGGGGCAGGGTCTGCCAGGACAGCCCGGTGCGCAGGCGCGCCAGCCCGTCCTGGATGCCGGCCGCGCTGTTGATGGCCGCCTGGTTCTGGAAACGCGAGCTGTCCAGCGCGGCAGCCTCGGACACCGACGTCTTCAGCACGCCGGTCGCCAACACCGTCAGCACCAGCAGCATGACCATGACGAACACCAGGGTGTAACCACGCGGAGCGCGCCGGCTGGCTGGGAGGTGATGACTCATGGCGAACCTCACTGCATCGGAAGGTAGGGATTGGGAATCTGGACGGAGGCCGAGGCCCTCATCCGGTTGAGGTCGTCCACCGGGCCCTGCGGCGCGTCGAAGCTGGCGGGAAGCCGGGCGCCGACGATGCGCTCCGCGCGGGCGGTCAACTCGATGGTCATCGAGCGCACGTACGCCTCTTCTGGCTGAGGCAGCGCGTTGTCTCCCAGGACGCAGGGGGCTGCTGGAGCGGTGTTGCACCGGCAGACGTTCCAGTTGGGCACGGCACCGGCGATGGCCGTGGCGGTGCAGCCCTCGACGGCCAGGTTGCCACCGTCCAGCAGCGGGCCGACGACCGGCGAGACCTGCATGTTCTCGACGCCCAGCGCCAGGGGAGTAAACACGTTGCCGAAGGTGCCCGGGCCGGTCGCCTCCTGAAGGTACAGCCCGGTGTCCGCCCCGTTGGCCTGCTGGTAGACGACGATCCGCACCTTCTGCTCCAGCACGTACACCTCTGAGTCTGGCGTGCACGGGCAGGCCGCTCCCGACAGACAGTTGGGCCCTGCGCCCGCCGAGGCCAGGTCGTCGTCGAGGAACTCCAGCTGGAGGTTGGGGTTGCTCGGGCTCGCCGCCGCCGTCAGCCGCGCGAGGCAGGCGTCCTGGGGTTCCCACGGGTCGGTGAAGAGCACAATCTGCCCACTGGGCGCGGTGAGTTCGTTGGGGGTTGCTGGATCCTCGAGGAAGGGGTCGGCGGTGGCGAGGCGCACGTTGTTCCCCGTGCGCGCCACGGAGACCAGGCCGGTCCGCCGCATGCCGCTCGGGCTCATCGCCACCTCCAGCACGTCCGTCCCGGCGATGATGCCGGCCCCCGCCGCGCCCCGCGTCACCACGTCCGTCGTGCTCCCGTCGTAGTTTGGGAGCGTGCCGGCGGCGACGTTGTTCCTCATCCGCGCGGCGAAGCGGGCGTTGGCGAACCCGACCCCGGCGTTCGACATGCGCCGCTCCAGCTGAGAGAGCGCCAGCGACAGGGTGGCTTCGGCCGCAGAGCGCCGCCCCTGCCCCTGCGTGAACTGGACCATGGTGATACCGGACGCCACCACCGCGGTGATGACCAGAGACGCCACGGCCACGGTGATGACCAACTCGACCAGCGTCAACGCTCTGGGGTGTAGGCGCCTCACAGCGAACACCCCCGGTTGACGAACGCCGTGTAGGTATCGGCCACCTGAACGGGCGGGGCTACCTGCGGGTTCAACACGCTGGTGACCGTCACCGAAACCGTCTTGCAGCACACTCCCCCCGCGCAGCAGGCCTGACTCGTGGGGAGGGCCGTGACGTTGAAGGACGTCCCCGGCACCCCGTTGCAGTCGTCGATGACCCGCGTGTCGAACTGGATGCTGCGGCCGTCGGCGTCGTAGTCGGTGCGCGAGTAGAGCTGGCCTGGCGCCGCGGCCCCCGGCGGGATGAAGTCGAAGCCCGGCTGGGTGAAGCGAAGAAACTCGTCGTACGCCATGCGGCCCACCACGGCCCGCTTGGAAGCTCGCGCCAGCCGCGTGGAGGAATTCAGCAGCAGCGCGACCAACCCGGTGAAGCCCACCACGAAGATGATGCTTGCGATCATCGCCTCGAGCAGGCTGAAGCCGCGCCCGCCGCGACGCCGCCTGGAGAAGGAGGTCCTCATGGCAGATTCACCGTCCCGTCGGGCCGGACCACCACCTGCTGGTTGATGTCGTTGTTGGGAGCCGGGTACTCGAGGCGAATGGTCCAGGGTCCGGCTCCGAGCGCGGTGTGCACACTCCCCGCGGAGCAGTCGTCCGACTCGAAGGCGCTCACCTGGCCCTCGGGGTCGAACACCAACTGGATGGTCCGGTTGTCCGCGGAGGGAAGCGCCCATTCCACCGGAGCGGTGAGCATGAGGTCGACGCTGCGGGTGTCCGGCAGAGTGGCGGCCGGGTCGTACCCAGACACCGTCGGCGCCACCACGGCCGCAGGGCACGGCGCCTGAATGCAGACTTGTTGGGGCAGGGGCGCCCCCTTGCGGAAGGTGAACGCCGCCCGTGGCGGACCTTCCCCGCCCGCCCAGGTGCGGCCGCGTAGGCAGGCCACCATGGGGAAGCCCCGCGTGGTGGCCTGCGCGCGCAGCGACGACAACAACGCCCGCAGGTCCCGGGCGTCGCTGGCCACCCGCGACGAGCGCACCAGGCGGATCAGGTTGGGGGCCGAGAGCGCGGCGAGCGTCCCGATGATGGCGACCACCACCGTCAGCTCTACCAGCGTCATGCCGCGGGCCGTTCTCGTCCTCATCAGCGCACGCGCCTCCAGGACTTGACCCGGAACGGCTGGCCCACGCCACCGATGGGCAGTTGCTGGGGAGCGATACCGGCCGCGCTCCCACCCGCTCCGGCGCCTGGCATGTAGACGATGGAGTTGTTGAGGGACACCAGGTCCGAGGCGATGCCCGGGCTGGCGTAGGTGACGCGCGTCATCCGGCCGCCGCTGATCATCTGAGGTGCCGGATCCAACAACTGGGCCGCGGGGGTCTCGTTGAAACAGTACTCGGGGGAGCCGCTGATCTTGTGGAAGCAGTAGAACTTGGTGAAGCCGGCCGCCCCGCAGCCACCCGAGCCACCCGGCGGGACATAGACGGGCACGATGATGTACGGGCCGACGATCGCCGGCTCGCTCAGCACCTTCTCGCCCGCGGCCTTGTCCAGGTACACGCCCCACAGCGTTGCGCCGTCGCAGGTCGCGCCGGTCGCGCCGGTATCGTCCTCAACCGCCCAGAAGTAGTTCTGCACGTTCAGGTCCTCCGGCACCCGGGAGTTGCCGGAGCCGACGTACACGACGTTCCGGCCGGTGCTGTCGGGCGGCAAGTCGTGGAGGCCGACGATTGGCCGAGTCCACAGCTCAGGCAGGCCTTCGGCCTGCGGGGGGTCGCTGAGGGGCATGCTCATCGTGGTCGGCGCGCTGGGGTGGTCGACGGTCGGGTTCACCGGCTTACCGCAGACGGTGGTGAACGGGTTGAACCAGATGGCTGGCTCCCAATCCCGCGCCCGGTCGCCCAGCATGTCCATGCGCAGCAGCTTGCCGTCGGTGTCACCGAAGTACACCGTCTTCACGCGCGAGCCGTCGTTGGGCCGCACCAGCCGTGCCCGGCCGGGCACGTTGTTCTTCGGCGGGCCCACCGGGTTGTTGGCCGCGTCGCGCAGCCGGTTGACCGGGTCGATGCACCACTTGGCCTTGTGGTTCCGCGCGCTGCAGCCCTCGGAGCACATCGGCTCGGCGTGGTAGCCGTTGCGCTCGGCCGGGTCCGCGTCCAGCACGTAGAAGAAGTTGCCGATGGGCCGATCCGACGGGTCCCAATCATCCCAGTCCGCCGAGCAGGAAGTCTCGCCGGTGCTCGAGTACCCACCGCCGACGAAGACGCCCCACTTGTAGGAGTCGCCCCCCAGGCGCACGCGCGCCAGCACCGGCCCGGACTCGGTCTCACCCATGTTCTTGTCCTGCGGGTTGTTGCCGCTGGAGTTGTTGAAGTCCCACAGCCACACCGGCTCGTCGGGGTCGGAGATGTCCAGCGCGTAGAGGTAGTTGCCTCCGCGCCCGGCCGCGCCCACCAGCACCGTGCGCCACTTGCCGCCGCTGGTGTCCTCGCAGTCGCTCTCGGAGAAGCACACGTCGCTGAGGGCCATCGCCCCGTCGAGGCCATACTTGCCGCCTTCGCGCAGGGACAGCCAGCGCTCCATCATCCGCCGCGGGGCGAAGCCCCACCTCTCGGTGCCCATCCAGGTGGCGGACGCGAGGACGGCTTCATTGGGGTCTTCGCGGATGGCGTGCAAGAGGCCCCCGTTCGACTGGACGTACACCCGCGCCTCGCGGGCCTGCATGTTGACGGTGTTGCCCGAGGCGTAGGAGTAGCTCGTCTGCGTCTTGAAGGCCTTGTACGAGGCGAAGAACTTCGTGTTCTCGAAGCTCGACCCCTCCGCCGAGATGCCGAGGTTCGGCGACGCCCAGGTGTCCGAGAAGAACGGCGCCCCGATGGCCGCCGGCTGCGAGTGGACGATGCTGGTGAGCCGCGACTTCTTCACCTGACCGTCGTTGAAGGTGCCGACCTTGATGCCGCTGCGGTCGTTGCGCACCCAGTAGACGGCCGGGTTGGCCGCCCCCCGTTCCCAGTTGTCGCACCAGCCGTTGCCGGTGATGGTCTCGGTGATTTCATCGTTGTCGCCCGAGCAGTCGTTCAGCTCGTCGACCTTCGAGGCGTGGTCGAGCCCGTTGGCCCGCGCCCAGATCTCCCGGGACGCCGCGGGCATGTTGTTCAACTGGTCGTCGAACTTCCACACCGGGCTGGAGCTCACCAGCCCGTTGGCGATGGGGTAGGCGTCCAGGTAGCCGAAGTACTCACGGGGAGAGGTGCCGGAGTGCGCGAAGTACGCCGCGTACACCCGCTTCCCATCGGAGGTGATGGTCGGCTTGGACCGGGTGTAGTAGCCGTTGAGCTGCTGGCCGACGATGTCATTGAGCGCCGTCATCAGGGCGGTGTAGTTGGTGGCGTCGTAGGCGCTGCCGCCGACGTCGGTGCCCGCCGCCACGGCCATCGAGTCGAGCAGCCCGCCGGCGACCCCGAAGCCGACCACGTACACGTCGATGCCGTCATTCCTCATGCCCGTCACCACGCCCACCGGGTCGGTCCCGGTCGCGAGCGGATCCGGCTCTTCGAGGCCGTCCGTCACCAGCAGCACCGAGTACTTGCGGCACGTCGCCAGGTCATCGCCGCCCACCGCCGAGCTGTTGGTCCGCACCCAGTTGATGTAGTCGTGGGCGTTCTGCAGGGCCCCCGACAGCGGGGTCATGTCGCCGATCTCCGGCATGCGCAGGCCCATGGGGTTGCTCGCAGCGTCATAGCGCCGCAACAGCCGCTTTGGATCAGACATGTTGTCACCCCAGCGGTAGGCGGTGACACCGTATTGCCAGGCCGGCGCGACGGTGGGCGGGATCAGGCTCAAGCCCAGCTTCTTGGTGTCGAACGGACAGGTGGTGGAAGGCGCACAGGGCCCGGTGCCGGACACCTGCGTCTGCACCTCGGCGACGTCAGGCTCCGTCAGCCAACTGAACCGGTCGTAGTCCTTGTCGGGGTGGTCGAAGGGGTTGAAAGACGTGCCATCAAAGTAATAGGGCAGCCACGAGCTGCGGGAGCCGGCGTTGTTCTGCGCCAGCCCCGAAGCCGCCAGGGAGTAGTAATCGGCTACCAGCTTCTTCGGCTGCCAGGTGCGCGCCACGTAGGGCTGGCCGCCCGGCTGGGTGTAGCACCAGTCGGACCAGATGGAGTTGTACCCTGCCGGGAGGTTGGGCAGCGCTCCGGTGTTGGCGTTGGGGTCACCCACCGGGCAGCCGGGCGTGGGGCCGCTGGAGTTGAAGGGCTGCAGGCGGTCCTTCGCTCCACCCGTCCCACCGCCCAGGTAGTTCGCGAAGCGCTGGTTCATCGCGGAACCCCACCGCAGCTTGCAGCGCTGCGCCGTCGCCGGGCAGCCGTCAGTCCCTGGCGCCAATTCGGCCTGGCAGTTCGCGCCGCTCGGCACCGTAAAGCCCGTCGCATCGGCGTAGGTGGCCTGCACCTGCGGGGCGTTATTGCTGAGGCAGTACTCCGAGCCCACGGGGGCAGTCGCCGGATACTGGAGGTTGGCGGTGAGGAAGGAGCCCTGGTAGTCGCCGGCGACCAACTGGAAGTTGTACTCGAAGCGCCGACGCTGGAACTGGTAGACGTACGCGCGGTAGGCGCAGGTCGGGATCTGCTGGCTGTAGGTGTAGCGCTGCCGCGTGTACCTGCACGTGGGGCTGTTGGTCGCGGGGGTGGTCGCCCGGTAGGTCAGCCGCTTGATCTCGAAGTTGCAGATCGTCTTACCGAGGTCGGACCGCCAGGTCTTGTTGATGAACCGCGCCTGGCAGTTGTGCGCCGCGGTCACGCTGGTGCCGGCAGCGCACGGGACCGCGGTGCCGTTGTAGGTGCCGGAGGTGATGGTGAAGTTGCCCGTGTCTGTACAGGCGACGTTGCCGTCGAGCATGTACGAGTAGGCGTCCCAGGCGCCCGCGGGCTGCAGGGTGTAGGCGATGCCGTCGAGCGAGCCGCTGAGGTTGTCCGCGCGCCGGTTGGTGCGGGTGTGCGTGCAGACGCCGCCGCTCGGAGCTCCCCAGGAGGCGCTCGGGCAACTGAAGTTGTCGGTCGGTGTCGCCGACGCTCCGTTGCGGGTCAGGTCGCAGGGATTCGTAGCCGAGCAGCCGCCCCAGGAGGCCCCGTCGGTGAAGCCGGTGACGGTCGCCGGGCAGGTGCCCCCGAAGAGGCTGGCGGCGAGCGTCTGCGGACCCTGCCCGGCGGGCCCGGTGCGAGTCTGGTACTGCGTGCCGTTGATGGTGACCGGCCAGGCCGTTCCGTAGTCGCGGTACACGTTGATGGAGCTGACGTTGCTGAGCCCGTCGCCCGTGGGGTGCCGGAAATATGTGCACATGTTGCCAGCCGTGCAGTTGCCGTGAACCGCCGTCCCGTAGACGTTGGCGGCGCCGAAGCGGTCGGTGAACTCGGAAGCGGCCCCCGCGCACGAGCCTCCGGGGATCGCCGTGGCCGGCACGTTGATGGTCTGCAGCACGCCCGTCGCGTTCAGGAACTGGGTGTCGGGGTCCGGAAGCGTGGGCGCACACAGGCCGGTGATGGCGGCCGGGTTGGTGGGGACGGTGGTGCGGCAGGCCACGTCCGGGTGCTGGTACCGCGCGCCGCTCCAGGTCGCGCCGCCCGAGGTGTTGATGGTGTTCTGCCAGGTCCAGCGCATGTTGCAGGTGCGCGCGGGCTGCCCCATGGCACAGGTGGTGTTGAGGGCGGCGGGGGCGGTGCCGCCAGCCAGGTTGCTGGCCGAGGTCATCGCCTCCGGGTTGCAGGAGAAGTCCACGCCGGGGGCGCCTGCGGCCGGCAGCGAACCGGCGTGGTTGGTGATGTCGCGCCAGTCGTTTGCCCGCCCGGGGGCCGGAGTGCCGGCGTTCCACCACAGGGCGCCGGCGCCTCCCGCGGAGATGGCGTCGTAGCGGCACTGGGTCTGGTAGCCGGCCGGGATTTCGGGGTTGGCCTTCTCCCAATACTGCTGGAAGTAGCCGGCCACCGCGAACTCGATGAGGGGCTCGGCGGTGTCCACCACGTTGTACACGGCCCGCTTGCCCAGGCAGAACTTGGAAGAGGTGTTGCCGGGCGGGCAGGGGTCGTTGCCGCAGATGACGGACGCCACGCCGAACTTCGACGTCATGTAGCAGGGGTTGCCGTCGAAGCCGTTGTCCATGTTCCAGGTGCAGCTCGCCTGGCCGAGGCAGAGCGTCTCCACCTTGGCCTTGATGTTCTTCCAGCCGCGGTAGACGCCGGACTCCATGACGCTGCCGCTCAGGTTGCACCCGCTGGTGTTGTCGGTGGGCATGATGGTGCCCAGGTCGCAGCGGAGGTCTGACTCGGCCTGGCGCCCGTAGTAGGCGAACTCGATGGCGCTGATGGTCTGCCCGCCGGGGCAGGAGATGTTGATGTCGCTGCCCTGGTTGGCCGTGCCGCACACCCGCGTGGTGGCCCCGACGCCGGGCGGGTCGTAGTCCATGTTCGGGAACTCGGCGCTCTCGTCCGGCGCCCAGCGCATCGAGCGCGAGGTGTCGAAGATGATCAACATGCGCGGCTTCTGCGTCGCGCCGCCAAAGCCGGGCAAGCCGGCCGACTGGGCTTCCGCGTCCCCGGGGCCCATTCCAGCCCCGTGTGGGAGCAGCACGGACAGCGTCACTGCACAGAGGATGAGCTTCAGGCGAGACGCGGAATCAGGCAGGCGCATGGTGTCTCCTGGGACGAGGCTGTGCCGCCAAAGCACGTCCCATGCCGGGTGGATCCACGGCGGAGTGTGCCCGGCTCACCTCTGGGCGCCAGAAAACACCCGGGCCCTGCGGGCGATCATCCCCTGCGGTCCGCAAACATTTCCTAGCTACAAAGTGGCGTGGGCGCATGTCGGCGGGGGGAGCACCCGGCCGGTTTCTTCGCCGGCAGGAGGGGCCGCTGGTACCTTGCGCGGCCATGCAACGGCTCCTGGTGGCGGCGGTCGCAGTGCTGGTCCTGGCGGTGGGAGGTGCCTTGGTGGCGCGAGCGCTGCGCGGCGGGACCATCAAGCCTGCGCTGTCGGTGGTGATGCCGGCGGGCCCGGACGGCGGGCTGCGCGCGCCCATCGACTCGACGGTGCAACTGCAGGTGACCCTCGCCGCGCCGGCGTACGTCTACCTCTTCGACGAGATGAACGGCCTGGCCCGGCTGGTGTGGCCGCACGTCGGCGACGCGTGGGTGGCGGGCACGTACGAGTCCGAGAGCGCGGTGCTGGAGAAGAGCGGCGTGCACCACCTCGTCCTGGTGGCTTCGCCGAAGCTCAAGGACCGCTGGGACGGAACGACGGCTGCGGAGCTGCTGGCCGAGTGCAGGGACTGCGAGTCCAGCGCCGTCACCATCGAGGTGTTCGGCGAGCGCGCGCCGACGCCGCCGGAGCAGCGGCTCAACCCCAACTGAACTCTCCTCATCACCAGGCAGCGGGGCTCGTCACGCCCGGTCTCTTCACACCGCCGCGTCCTCGGCGCCCGCCCGGGTGCCCAGCAGCCGGCAGCAGGTGCCGCGCAAGACCGCGCGGTGCGGCGCCACCTCCCGCTCGAAGCCCGCAGCGCCCAGGCCTCAATCCTCCCACCAGCGGGCCGGCCGCGGCTTCATCGTCTGGCTGCCCACCGCGTCGCACCAGGCGAGGTAGCGCTTGCGCGGGGCGCCCGGCCACTCCAGCGCCTCCAGGGGCTCGGCCAGCGGCACGTCGAGCCGCAGGGTGGCCAGGGCGCGGTACAGCTTCGCCGCGTCGCGCTCGCGGTTGAGCGAGGCGGCCAGCTTCTCGGCCCCGCGCGGCTTCACCTTCCACTCCGACACCCTCTGCGGAATGTCCTCGAGGTGCGGGTGCGCGGACAGCACCTCGGCGGTGGACTTCTCGCCCCAGCCCTCGAGGCCGGGAATGCCGTCGGCGGTGTCGCCCACCAGCGCGAGGAAGTCGGGGACGCTTCCGGGCGCGAGGCGCTTGTCGGCGCGGTGCGAGGCCTCGGTGATGAGCTTCTGCCGCACCCGGTCCACCTGCACGATGCGCTCGCCCGACAGCACCTGCCCCAGGTCCTTGTCCGGAGTGAGAATGCGCACCTGCTCCACCCGCGCGTCCTTCGCGAAGCGCACCGCGGCGCTGGCCAGGGCGTCGTCGGCCTCGAACTCCACGCAGCGCCACACCACGACTCCCAGCGCCGCCACCGCCTCCTCCACGTCGTCGAACTGCGCGCGCAGCTCGGGCGGCACCCCGGCGTCCGTCTTGTAGCCGTCGAAGAGGCGGTTGCGGAACGAGACGATGGGGTTGTCGAAGGCCACCGCCAGGTGCGTCACCTGCTCCTGCGCGTCGGCCAGCAGGGAGAGCAGCGAGGACACCACCCCCACGGTGGCCTTCAAGTCCTTCCCCTTCGGCGAGGCGTGCGGCGGGCGCTTCGAGAAGTGCGCGCGGAACAGCTCGTACGTGCCGTCCACCAGGTGCACGCGCATGGGCCGTCCCTTCAGGCGTCCCCGCAGAAGCGGGAGTACGCCTCGCTGACGGCGTTCTCGTCCTCGAGCGCGTCGATGCGGGCCTGCACCGCCTCGAGCTGCCTGGCCAGGGCCGCCTCGTCGCCTTCCCCGGAGTCGAGGGAGAGCTCCAGCGCGTCGCGCCACGGGTACAGCACGTCGAGCGGCTGCGCGGCCTGCTCCGCCAGCAACGGAGCCTGCGCGAGCACGGGCGCCGCCTCTCCCTTGTCCAGCGCCTCGTAGAGGGGCCGCAGGAGCGGGTCGTCCGGCAGCGTCTCCACCAGGGCGGTGAACTCCGCGTCGCCCTCCAGGGCGGCGAAGTCGGGCTCGTAGCGGGCCAGCTCCCGCACCGCGGCGACGCCGGCGCCGTACTCGACGGCCTTGCTCAGGTGTCTCAAGGCCAGGGGCTTCTTCCCGAGGCGCGCGAGGAGCCGGGCCAGCAGGTAGTGCGTCTCGGCGTCGGTGGAGTCGAGCGCCAGCGCCCGCTTGAGCAACCTGGTGCCACCCACCACGTCGCCGCGCGTCTCCGCGTGGTGCTCCGCCTGCAGGCGCAGCGCGGGGGGGTGCTCCAATTCCAGGCCCTCGAGGATGAAGGTGGCCAGGCCCGGCTGGTGCCCGCCGTCCTCGGCCAGGGCGTCCACCAGGTGGTCGGCGAAGGTCTGCATGGTCCACGCGAGCTCTTCCTTCGCCTCGTCGCTGCCCGCCTTCGCCTGACGCGCGCGCAGGAAGGTGAAGGCCTGCCGCAGCGACGCCTGCCCGCTAGGCACCTGCCCGAGGACGTACTGGGCCAGCCCCAGCCAGGCCAGCGCCCAGGCGTCTCGCGAGTCCTTCGCCAACGCCGCGCGCGCCGCCTCCTCCACCGCCTTCGCGTCGCCGTTGAACCAGGCCTCTTCCATCGGGTCGAGGTCGTCGTCCTGATCGTCTTCGGACATGAGGGCCGCAGAATGTAGCCGCGCCGGCGCCACCCGCGCGGCCGATTCGCCGCAGCCACCCGGCCGCGCCTCGCCACTCGGGGAGTCCAAGCCTGTGATCCGCTTGACATTGCGGCTTGGCGCACGCTTCGCACAGGGGTATTGTGCTGTCACTGGAACTCCAAGGCGGGGGGGCCAGTTCACTTGCCCGGCACCGAGGGTCCCCATGTTTGACTGGCTCCACACGCTCTTCTCGCGCGACCTGGCCATCGATCTCGGCACGGCGAACACGCTCATCTACGTGCGCGGCATGGGCATCGTGTCCAACGAGCCGTCGGTGGTGGCGGTGCAGCAGGACGCGCGCGGCGGCAAGAAGGTGCTCGCCGTAGGGAAGGAAGCGAAGGAGATGCTGGGCCGCACGCCCGGCAACATCGTCGCCATCCGCCCGATGAAGGACGGCGTCATCGCCGACTTCGAGATCACCGCGGCGATGCTGAAGTACTTCATCCAGCAGGCGCACCAGCGGAAGTTCAACGTGAAGCCGCGCATCGTCATCGGCATCCCCTCGGGCATCACCGAGGTGGAGCGGCGCGCGGTGCGTGAGGCCGCGGAGAACGCGGGCGCGCGCGAGGTGCACCTCATCGAGCAGCCGATGGCGGCGGCGATCGGCGCGGGGCTGCCGGTGACGGAGCCGTCGGGGAACATGATCGTCGACATCGGCGGAGGGACGACCGACGTGGCGGTCATCTCGCTGGCGGGCATCGTCCACTCCAAGTCCGTGCGCATCGGCGGGGACAAGCTGGACGAGGCGATCATCCAGTACGTCAAGCGCAAGTACAACCTGCTCATCGGCGAGCGCACCGCGGAGCTGATCAAGATGGGGATCGGCACCGCGTACCCGACGGACGAGCAGATGAACATGGAGATCAAGGGCCGGGACCTGGTGGCCGGCGTGCCCCGCACGCTCTCGGTGACGAGCGATGAGATCCGCGACGCGCTGGCCGAGCCGGTCAACGGCATCGTCGAGGCGGTGAAGATGACGCTGGAGCGCACGCCCCCCGAATTGGCGGGCGACATCGCGGACCGGGGCATCGTGCTGGCGGGCGGCGGAGGCCTCTTGAAGAACCTCGACACGCTGTTGCGCGAAGAGACGGGCCTGCCGGTGTTCCTCGCGGAGGATCCGCTGTCGGCGGTGGTGATCGGCGCGGGCAAGGCGCTCGAGTCGCTGGACATGCTCAAGGCCGTGTCCACCCCCACCTGACGCGCTTTCCCCGCTACGCTGCGCGGCCGTGCGAGTCCTTCCCTGGTGTGCGCTGGCGCTGCTGGCCGCGGGCTGCAACTGCTCTTCCCCGATGACGACGGAGGACTCGGGCCCTCCGGTGCCCGACGCCAACGACGTGCACGGGGACTTCGTCGACCGCTACCTGGTCAACGACGGCGGCCTGGTGCTGGTGCCGCAGCAGCTCGAGGGGCGCACCGTCAGCTTCCACGTGGAATTGGAGGACGGCGGCTTCGAGACCTTCGGCGGGGTGGGCGCCAACGACGGCACCTTCTTCGTCATCGGCGTGCCGGACGGCGCGCGCTACACGCTGGAGCTGGGCAACGTGCGGGTGCACACCGACGCGCGCGTGCTGCACCTGGGCAGCAACTCGCTGGGCCGGCCGGACACCTTCCAGGCCGACCGCAACGAAGGCCTCTCGCTCTTCGTGAGCGGCCTGTCCCCCTGGACGGAGGAGGACGAGCTGCAGGTGCACAGCTGGAACGCGGGCATCGGCTTCTACTCCACCTCCTCCCAGAGCCCGCCCTTCCAGGAGAACGCGCCGGACGCGGGCGACACGGAGCTGGACGCGGGCGTGCTGGACTTCGAAGGCGAGCCGGTGCCGGAGGCGGCGCGCGGGGACGACCTCACCTTGCTGCAGCTGCATGGAGAGCGCTCGGACGCCGGGGTGCTGGTGAAGACGGCGGTGCGGGCGCTCGCCACCCAGACGACGCTGGCCATCGGCGCGCCCACGCCGCTGGCCGGCACCTTCGTGACGCTGCCGCTGGAGCACGGGACCTTCACCCTGCGCGCGCCGGAGTTCACCCGCCACGGCGCGCTGGTGGGCCCTTCCGCGCAGCCCTTCGTGGCGCGCCTGTTGGTGGACGCGCACCCGGGCGCCTTCGGCCGCACCACCCACACCGGAGGCACGCCGGACCTCGCGGTGGTGGAGCTGCCGCCCGACGCGGGTGAGACGGCCCTGTCCTTCCAGTACGGCAACCCCTTCTCCTCCTCGTGGACGCCCTTCGTCTCCGCGGGCGCGCTGTACGACCTGCAGTACCGGGTGGCGCTGCCGGACGGGGGGATGACGTTCCCGCGCTCGGAGTTGGGCTTCGTGTCGGTGGCGCTGCTGAAAGACGCGGCCGCGGCCGGCCCCATCGCCCCGCTGGTGACGCCCCCGCGCGACGTGCTGCTGGACGGACAGGCCAGCGCCGTCGCCCTCACCGGGGTGTCGACGACGCCGGTGGTGTCCTGGACGGCGCCTGCCTTCGGTGCCCCGCGGCGCGTAGAGATTGAGGTGGTGCGGCTCGAGCCGACGATGATTGGCGGGACACGGCGGGTGGGCGCGGGCACCTTGCGGGTGCTGGGTGGCGTGACGCGGGTGCGGCTGCCCCCCGGCATGCTCAATCCCCGGCAGACGTATTACCTGCGGGTGACGGCGCTCGCGCTGCCGGACACGTACGACGCCACCTGGCCTTTGCTGGACGTGGGGCCTCCGGCGGGCGCGGCGTCGGCGTCCACCGCCGCCTTCACCACGCGATGAGGCGCTTCCCGAAGGAGTTTGCCTCGCTGCTCTCGAAGGAGGGCCGGGCGGTGCTGCGCGGGACACACCGCCTGGCCGGCGTGCTGGCCACCGGCAAGTCGCGCTTCGTGGCGGCCACCGGCCTGTTGGACTCTGCGAAGGCGCACGCGGCGGCCGCGCTGCTGGACCGGGCGCTGGGCGACGCGCTCGAGCCCATGGAGAAGCGGATTCCGCGCGAGGCCACGTGGGGGATGAAGGAGGCGTACCTGGAGGCGCTGCCCAAGACGGTGCGCGTGCAGACTGGCCTGGTGGACACGCCCCGCACCGCGGCGCGCGCGCGGGCGAAAGAGCTTGGCCTCATCGGCATGCTGCGCAGTCCCTCGATGCACGAGTTCGCGCAGGCGCTGTCGGGCTACCCGCTGCGGCGGCGGTGGGGGTTGCAGGTGCTGTGCTACGGCCCGAAGGACTACGCGGGGCCGCACAACGATCACCACCCCGACGAGCCGCTGGGGAAGGACGGGTACACCGACCTGCACCTCACCTTCTGCACCAGGGGCGTGAAGCACCAATACCTGGTGTACGAGCGCGACGGCCACCTCACCGAGTCGGCGGACGTGGCCAGCGTGGGCGGCGTGACGTGCTACCGGCTGCCCTTCTGGCACTACACCACGCCGCTGGAGCCGAAGCGGGGGCGGGAAGACGCGCGGCGGTGGGTGCTGCTGGCTACTTTTCTCGACCGCTGGGGCGGGTGAGGCCTTCCCAGCGGAGCTGCCCCCCGTGGCGCCAGGGCCGCGAACCACGGGAGGGCCCCGCCTCTCGTCAGTTCGCCGTGCACGTCCCCACGACGCGGCAGTTGGTGCCCTCGAGGAAGTTGCAGCTCTGCGTGATGGTGTTGGCCGACGTAGCCGTGCAGTTGCCCAGCCCGCTGAGGATTTGCGCCGAGTAGCTGCTCAGCGAGAAGCCCGCGGGGCAGAAGGTGCTGGTGATGAGCGTGAAGTTCTGCGGCCCATTGGGGCACGTCTGCGCGTGGGACACGGTGGTGTACGCGCCCGGCAGCACACAGGTGCTGGTGGCGGCGGAGTTGGTGTCGCGGCAGTCGTCGCCCGCGCAGCTGATGGCGAGCCGCTGCCCGGCCGAGGGCGAGCTGCCGATGCATTGGGTCACCGCGGCGCCAGCGCACCAGGTGTCCCCGTCCCCGTCGCTGCGCACGGCGGCCAGGCGGAACAGGCCTCCGTTGGTGTCGTTGCAGTCGTCCGGCGTCTGGCAGTTGGCCGAAAAGCGCCGGCCGGAAGGGGCCGCCACGCCGACGCACTCATTCACCGTGGCACCGGTGCAGTAGGTGTCGTTGTCCGAGTCGGCGCGCGTCTGCATCAGCCGGTACAGGCTGAGGCTGGCGTCGTTGCAGTCCTCACCCACCGCGTTGCAGGACGCGGCGAAGCGGCGGCCGGGCAGCGGGGTGCTGCCCACGCAGTCCATCGACGCGCCGCCCACGCACACGGTGTCCCCGTCGGCGTCGGTGCGGGAGGACAGCAACTGCCAGCTGGAGGCGCTGCTGTCGTTGCAGTCTTCCGTGGCGGCGCAGGCGGTGACGAAGCGGCGGCCAGCCAGCGCCGTGGTGCCCACGCAGTCGTTGGAGGCCGGGCCCGCGCAGTACCCGTCGGTGTCGGCGTCACCGCGCGAGGACACCAGGCGGTAGCGGCTGCCATTCAGCGCGTCGCAGTCCGCGCCCAGCGAAGCCGCCGGCGCCACGAAGCCCACCGGGCAGTTGCCGGCCTGCGGGCGCGCCACGTTGGGGCACTGCTGGCTGGTGGTGGTGCCGTCGGCGTAGCCGTCGCCGTCCGCGTCGGCGTTGCAGGCAATGGTGAGCGTCTCATCCACCTGCCCGTCGCAGTCGTTGTCCACGCCGTCGCACACCTCGGCCGACAGGGCGACGCAGGCGCCGTTGCACACCGACTGGCCCCCCGGGCACTGGCAGGCGCCGGACGTGCACGCCTGCCCCGTGGCCGGGCACAGCCCCGCGCCCGCCTCGTCCACCTGTCCGTCGCAGTCGTCGTCCAGGGTGTTGCACGTCTCCGCGCTGCTCATCCCCGGCACCGCGGTGCAGGACAGGGTGCCGGCCGAGCAGACGGTGCTGCCCAGCATGGCGCAGACGCCCACCCCCATGGTGCAGGTGCCGTCTGGGTTCGCGACGCCACCATCCAGCACGCCCACGCCGCCGTCACCGGTGACGGTGGTGGCCCCGTCGTCGGGCTGGCCGTTGCAGTCGTCGTCCACGCCGTTGCACACCTCGGCCTGGGGCTGCACGGAGCAGGTGGAGAGGGCGGTGCCGCCGTCCACCACCTCGCACGTCTGGGTGCCGCGGCCGGCGCAGCAGGGCTGGGACGCGCCGGGCGTGCAACTGCAGCCCTCGTTGGCGGTGCCGTCGCAGTCCTCGTCGGCGCCGCTGGCGTCGCACACCTCGGCCGCGGAGGGGTTTACCTGCGCGCGCGCGTCGTCGCAGTCGCTGCGGTCGTCCACGAAGCCCTGGGGCGCGGCGCAGCCCACGCGCGTCTGAGCGCCGGGCGCGTTGGAGCCGAAGCCGTCGCCGTCCGCGTCCACGGTGAAGGTGCGGCCCACGCCTTCATCCACCTCCCCGTCGCAGTCGTCGTCGACGGCGTTGCACACCTCCGTCGAGGGCTGCACGGCGCCGGTGCAGGTGGACTCGAAGTGGCCGCCCACGCAGCGCTGGGTGCCCTTGCGGCAGGCCCCCACGGCGTCGGGGCCGCAGGGGCGCGTCTGCCCGTCGGTGCAGTCCGTCGTCGTGGAGGGGGCGACGCAGGCGCCGCCTTCACACACCTGGCCGGTGGGACAGTCGAGGTGGCTCTGACACGTCGACGACGGAGGCGAAGAGGAACACGACACGAGGAGGAGGGCTGCGGTGAGGCGGAGGGAGGGGTTCATGCCCGGCCTGACACGACGTGCGCGACGGCTTTTCACGCGGGAGCCGAATTCCGGTAGAAGCACTCTGTTTCCAGTCACTTGGCGCGAGGCCGCGATGAGCGAGGTGTCAGACACCCCACAGGCGGGACACGCCGACGACGTGCGGCTGGCCGAGGGCTGCGCGCGGGGGGACGGGGAGGCGCTGGCCCGCTTCGACGCCGCCTTCGCGGGCCTCATCACCCGCACGGCCCGCCGCTTTGGCCCGGAGGACTTCGCGGACGACGTGGCGCAGGTGGTGCGGCGCCGGCTGCTGGTGCCTGAAGACGGAGCCCCGCCGCGCATCTCCGAGTACCGGGGCCGCGGGCCGCTGGCCGCCTTCGTCCGCGCGGTGACGGTGCGCCTGTCACTCAACGCCCGCCGCGCCCGCGGGCTGCCGGAGGTTGCGGCTGGTGACGACGCGCTGCTGGAAATGCCGGGCGGTGGGGACGACCCGGAGCTGGCCGCCATCAAGCAGCGCTACCGCGAAGAATTCAAGGCCGCCTTCGCGCAGGCGATGGGGGCGCTGGACGACGAGGCGCGCAACGCGCTGCGGCTGCACTACCTCGACGGGCTGACGCTGGCGGACGTGGGGGCCCTGTACGGCTGGTCCGTGCCCACCGCCTCGCGCCGGCTGGCGGCGGCCCGGCAGGCGTTGTTGGACGCCACCCGCGCCTGCATGAGTGAGAAGCTGAAGCTGTCGTCCACCGAGCTGGACAGCGTGCTGCGCCTCATCGAGAGCCGCCTCTCGGTGACGGGGCTGACGAGAGACTGACGCGCACGTCAGCGCTGCTTCGCCAGCGCCTTCCGGCTCTTCTCCAGCGCGGCCGTCACCTCCTGGCGGCTCTCGTCGAGCGCCACCATCGCGGTGCCCTTCTCTTCGACTTTGGCGATGGCGGCCAGGGCGCGCTCCAGCGCCTCGATGGCGGCCTGCCAGCGGGCGGCGCGCGAGGCCGGGGGCGACTGCTCCGCCCACTGCATCAGCACCTGCCCCTCGTTGCTCAGCGTCATCGCCCACAGGTTGCGGATGCGGCCCAGGTCCGGGTGCTCCGTCAGGAGCGCCTCGAAGCCCACCAGCGCTTGCTTGTTCTCGGCCAGGGCGTCCTGGAAGCGGCCCTGCGAGGCGCGGACGCCGGACAGGCCCAGGTGCGCGGTGTTGGACACCTCCCGCGTCGTCACCGCGTCGGGCCCGGACGGAGGCAGCGTGGCCGCCACCTCGAAGAGCTCTGCGAAGAGGCGCTCGGCCTCGGCGGGGTGGGCGCGCTCCGTCTCCGCGAGGGCCACGATGGAGAGGACCTGCACGAGGTCGGCCCGCCACCTCAGGTTGTCCGGCGCCTCGGCGCACTGGGCCCGCTGCAGCGCCAGCACCTCTTTCTCCAGCGCCGGGGCCTCCGTCTTCTCGCCCAGGCCCAGGCCGATGACGAGGTTGACGAGGCTGGCCATCAAGTCTCGGCGGGCGGTGGCGTTGGCCGGGTCCGCCTTGACGAGGGAGCGCGCCAGCTCGAGGTCCTTGCGCGCGTACCGCACCGCGTTGGGTTGGTCGCCCAGCAGGTTGTAGAGGCTCAGCAAGGCGCCCCACACGGTGGAGAGGACGCGCCGGGCCTCCACGTCGTCCGGTTTCTGTTTCACCAGCTCCTCGAAGAGGCGCTCCGCTTCCTTCGCGCTCGCCAGTGCGTCCTGCAGCTTGCCTTGGTCCTGCTGCACCACGGCCAGCATGCGGTGGGAGATGCCGAGGTTGCGCAGCAGCGCCGCCTGGGGCCTGGCCTTCACCGCTGGGGAGAGGACGGTGATGGCGCGCTGGTACGCCGCGGCCGCCTCGTCCAGCTTCCCCAACTGGCGCAAGACGTCGGCTGCGCGAATGTCCACCCGGGCGAGGCCCAGCTGTCCTTCCTGGTCGTCGGGGCGCTCCACCGCGAGGGCCTGGGCGAGGGCGCGGGCCTTGTCGTACTCGGCCAGCGCCTCGGGGAGGGCCGTCTGCTGGGAGAGGTTGTCGCCCAGCTTCTCGTGGCAACCGACGAGCACCTGCCGCGCCTCCACGTCGCCCGGCGCCGCGGCCAGCACCGAGTCCAGCTGGGCCTTCGCGCGCTGGTAGCTCTGCCGGGCCTCCGCCAGCTTCCCCAGGCTGCCGGCGGTGGCTTCGCCCTGCGCGTCGCCCAGGCGAAGCCAGGCGCGGGCCAGCTCCTTCTTGAGGACGAGGTCGCCCTGGGCCTCGCTGGACAGCGCGTCCAGGTACGAGCGGGCGTCATCCACCATGCGGGCGCGCAGGGCCGTCGAGCCCGGCAGCGCGACGAGGGCGTCGTGGTAGTCGAAGAGGACGCTCCTGGCGAGGCGGCGCACCTGCTCGAAGCGGCGCTGGGCGAGGTCCCTTTCCTTTTCGGCGCGGCGCGCCTGCCAGAGGGTGGCGGCCAACCCCACGGCCAGCGCGAAGAAGCCCACCGCCAGCGCGGAGACGAGCACCTTGTGACGGCGGACGAAGCGCGAGGCGCGGTAGGCGGCGTTGCCCCGGCGGGCGACGGTAGGCTGGCCACTCAAGGCGGCGCGCACGTCGTCGGCCAGCGCCTGCACCGAGGGGTAGCGGTCCTTCGGCTCCTTCCGCAGCGCCATCAGCACGATGGCGTCGACGTCGGCGGCGAGCTCCCTGCGGAGGCGGGCGCGGGTGGTGCCGCGCTGGTGCACCGCGTCGTCCGGGGCGCGGTCCACCGCGGCGCTGGGGGGCTGGGGCTCGGCGTCGCGAATGGCGCGCAACAGCGCGTCGACGTCGTTGCCGTCCACCGCCCAGGGGCTGACGCCGGACAGCAGCTCGTACAGCACCACGCCCAGGGAGAAGACGTCGGACGGGGTGGCGGCGCTCTCCCGGCGGACCTGCTCGGGCGAGGCGTAGGCGGGCGTCATGGGCGTCATGCCCGTCTGGGTGAGGCCGGCGCCGGGCCCCTCCAGCAGCCGGGCGAGGCCGAAGTCCACCAGCCGCGGGGCGCCCCTCGAGTCGACGAGGATGTTGCCGGGCTTCAAGTCCCGGTGGACGACGAGGTGCTGGTGGGCGTGGGACACCGCGGCCAGCACCGGCAGCATCAACTCCAGGCGCTGCCGCACGGTGAGACGGCGCCCGTCGCACCAGGCGTCCAGCGGCTGGCCGTCCACCAGGTCCATGGCGAACCAGGGCCGGCCGTCGTCCGTCTCGCCCGCGTCGAGCAGCCGCGCGATGTGGGGGTGCTCGAGGCCGGCCAGCACCTGTCTCTCGTGCAGGAAGCGCTGGGTGCGGTGGGCGCCGTCGCCCTGGGACTCGTGCAGCACCTTCACCGCCACCAGGCGGTCCACGCTGGAGTCGTGCGCGGCCCACACCGTGCCCATGCCGCCGGCGCCCAGCTTCTCGCGCAACAGGTAGCGGCCCACCGTCTTCGGAGGCGGGCGCTCGCCGGACGTGCGCGCCACCTCGGCCAACAGCTCGCGGCAACTGGCGCAGCGCGCCACGTGGGCGGACATCGCCGCTACGTCGTCCTTCGAGGCCTCGGGCCAGCCGGCCAGTTGTTCGTCGGAGAGGCAGTCGTCCGCCCGCATGCGTCCCCCTGAAGTGCGCCGCGGGCCTTAGTCCAGCACGCCGCGCCCGTCGGGGCCGATGCGCAGCGGGTGCGTGTCCACCGCGGAGGCGTGAATGCCGCGCACCCCGCCGCCCATGCCCAGCTCCAGCTCCACCACCAGCGGCCGGCCCAGGGGCGTGCCCTTCTTCGCCGCCCAACCTTCCAGCTTCCCTTCGTCGCTGAAGGCGAAGGCCGTCGCCCCCGCTTCCAGCGCCGTCTTCGGGCGCAGCGCGGTGGCGGCCACGTCTTCCCCCATGGCCTCGACGATGGGCGCCTTCACCTGCTCGTACGTCACCAGGCGGTAGGGCGTCTCGGCGTAGTCGTCCATCTCGGTGTCCGGCTTCTCGAAGAAGAGGCCCCCGCCCGCGTACACCGCGGAGTGGAGCAACTCCATGCTGCCAAAGCCTTCCCGGAAGCGGTCGAAGCGCACCACGTCGCCGGGCTCGAGCTGCGAGAGGAAGGCGGGCGCTTCCCCGGGCTTGGCGCTGCCCAGGGCCGCGAAGCACTTCTCGTCCACGTAGTGGACGTCGGCGGTGCTGGCGTCGCCGAAGTGCAGGCTGACGTTGCCCGCGCTCTGGCCCTGGTAGGCGCGCATCGCCTCCCACGCGGTGCCGTGGCAGTTGGGGTCGAGGCTGATGGTGAAGTCGCCTTCGCCCGCCTCGCGCAGCTTCGCGGTGCCCTTGAGCTCCACCATCTTGCCGGTGTCGAGGTCCTTGAAGACGAGCGCCTGCAGGGCCGGAGGGAGGAAGTCCACCGCGGTGTACTCGCGCTTGGCGTCGTACGGCACCTTCGAGGCCCCGCCGAACTCGGCCTTCAGCGCGTCGAACTGCGCCTGGGACAGCGTGCCGAACTTCACCTCCACGCCCTGCTGCATCAGCGCCTTCTTCCCGGCGAGGCCGTCGAAGTGCACCACCGTGGCGCTGGCCACCGGCACCCCCGCCACCGACTTGGGGAACTTCGCCGGCCCGCCCGCCTGGCGCCGCGGCTCCACCAGCGTGCCCTTGAGGCCGTCCAACAGGCCGGGTTTCCTGCCTCCACCGGCGGCCTTCCACCCGGCGGCGGTGGTGGACTTCGGGGCGTCGGGCGTCTTCGGAGCGGCCGAAGGGGAGGTGCGGGCAGGGGTGGTGACGACCGGCGAGGAGTTCGAGCGGACGCGCGTCATCCCTTCCTCGTAGCCGGGCCGGCGACGACGGGCAAGGAAGGTCCCCCCCGGGGAACGACCTCCCGTGGGACAACCTTCGCCGCCTGGCCTTGTGTCCTGGGGACCCCTCCTCCGCTATGGTGGCCCTCTGGGCCCGAAGGGGAGTGGGCCCTTTCACCCCGGAGCCACCATGACGCGCGTCAGCAACCGCAAGCCCACCGTCCGCACCGGCGGCAGCAAGTCGGCCGGCAGCACCACCCGCAAGGGCGGCAGCAAGTCGTCCTCGTCCAGCGGCAAGACGTCCAACACCGGGTGGAAGCCCAAGCCCAGCACCAACCGCAGCGGCGGGAGCAAGGGCAGCTCGACGTCCTCGGGCACCTCGCGCGGCGGAGGCTCCAAGTCGTCCTCGTCGACGTCCTCGCGGCCGAGGACCAACACCACCTCGGCCCCGGAGGCGACTCCGTCGGTGCGCTCCGGCGGCTCGAAGAACATCGGCGGGATGTAGCCGGCGCGGCCCTCGCCGGGCCCTTCGGCTACGGCACCGTCATCACCCCCAGCTGCGCCGTCTCGAAGGTGAGGCCGGCGTTGGCGCCCGCCCCATTCAAGTCGCCGTACGTCCAAGTCAACCCGCTGTCGACGCTGAAGCGGAAGGTGTAGCGGTAGCTGCCCGGCGTGGCCGGCGCGGTGAGCGTTCCCTGGTACTCGTCGTCGTTGCCCACCTGCACGTTGAAGGTGGCGGGGACGAACTGCCACCCGCACTGCGTCGTCGGGTCCACGCCCGCGGGGCCGAAGCCCACCTGCGCCACCACGTTGGGCGCGGGGCCGGCGGGGGGAGTCACGCCCGCCTCGAAGACTCGCCCGAACAGCAACTCCGTCACCGCGGACGGGGCCACGGTGGTGGCGGGCGGGAACTGCAGCACCGCGTAGTCCGCCTCCGAAGGCAGGTCGGTTTCGTTGCGCGCGCCGCACAGTACGCAGCCGGCCGGGGGTGCCACGGTGTTGCGCGGCGTCGGCGTGGCCGCCACGAAGTCCAGCCCGTTGTCGTTGCTGTCCACGCCCACGCGCCGCGCCGCCACGGTGTTGCCCAGGGTGGCCGTCGGGGCGGCGCCTTCGAAGCAGTTGGCCGTGGCACCGTAGCCGACGAAGTCGACGAGGCCGGTGGGGCACACGCCGGACAGCGTGGTGATGCTGGGCACCAGCGCCACCTTCCCTGCCGTGCCGGACATGGCGGTGGTGCCGGTCGCGTCTGGCGTGGGCAGCGGCGCTCCGTTGGTGCCGCCGCTGCCCTGCTGCACGAGGAGGTACTGCCCGGGCTGAAGGGTGATGGCCGGGAGGTTGGTGCGAGTCCAACTGCTGCCGGCCGCGGACGCGTACTGGACGGACCACCCCCCCACGCTGGCGGGCGCGAGGCCCAGGTTCTGGAGCTCGATGAAGTCGTTGGTCCACGGCGCCCCGGAGTTGCCGCCCCCGCCGTACACCTGGCTGATGACGACGCCGCAGGCGGACGAGGGGACGAAGGCCGTCGTGAAGCCCGTCGGGTTGGTGTACGCCGTCAGCGCGTTGCCGAAGGTGTCCTGGGCGACGCTGGTGACGCGCAGCCTGTACCGGGTGTTGCGGGCCAGTCCCGGGGCGGGCGTGGCGGTGACGCTGGTGGCGGTGGTGGTGAGGCCGCCCAGCCCGAGGCAGGTGACGAAGTCGTCCGCGGACAGTTGCACGGTGCCGGTGCACGGGCCGGCGGCCGCCTGCACGGAGAAGGTGGCGGCGTTCATCGCGTTGGTGAAGGTGGCGGACACCGTCGTGCCGGGGGCGGCGCCGGTGGCGCCGTCGGCCGGGGTGGTGCTGACGACGGAGGGGCCCTGGCACACCGTGGCGGTGCACACCCCCGTCTGGCAGTCGGTGCCCACCAGGCAACTCCTCGTGGGCGCGCACGCCGGGCAGGTGCCGCCGCCGCAGTCCACGTCCGTCTCGGCGCCGTTGCGCAACAGGTCCGTGCAGGACGCCGGCTGGCAGACGTTGCCTGTGCACACCCCGCTGGCGCACTGGGCGCCCGAGACGCACTCCACGCACGCGCCGCTGCCGTCGCACACCGTCCCGCCGGACTGGCTGCAGGTGGCGCCGCTCGTCAACGGGGGATTGGAGGGCACGCCCCCGGCGCACACGTCGTCGGTGCACTGCTGGCCGTCCACCGGCACGTCCGTGTCCGTGTTGGCGGAGCCCGTGCCGCCGTCGCCGTCGCACACCGCCGTCAGGCAGTTGCCGGCCGTCTGGGTGGAAAGCGGCGTGCCCGCGTCCGCCGTCCACCGCCCGCAGGTGTTGCCGAGGCAGGTGGGCGCCTCGCACTCACCGTTGGGGCCGGGGCAGTCCGAGGCGGCCACGCACTGGACGCAGGCGCCGAAGCCGTCGCACATGGCGCCGCCGCCCTGGGTGCAGGCGGTGCCTGTGGGGCGCGCGGGGTTGCCCGGCACGCCGGCGTTGCACACGTCGTCGGTGCACTCCAGCCCGTCCACCGGGAGGTCGGCGTTGGCCACCGCGTTGTTGACGCCGCCCGCGCCGTCGCACAGCAGCGCGTGACAGTCGCCCGCCACCTGGCCGCCGGTGGGGGTGTTGGCCGGCGTGTAGCTGGCGCCGCACAGGCCGGAGTTGCAGGCGTAGGACACGCAGTCCGTGGCCGCCGGGCAGTGGGAGGCCTGGTTGCACTCCACGCACGCGCCCGACGCGTTGCAGCGGGTGCCGCCGCTCTGGGTGCAGGCCGTGTCGATGGGCTGCGGCGGGTTGCTGGGCACGCCGTTGGTGCAGACGTCCTGGGTGCACTGGAGGTTGTCGACGGGCCTGTCCGCGTCGGCGTTGATGGAGGTGACGCCGCCCGTCCCGTCGCACACCGCGGTGAGGCAGTCCCCGGCCGTCTGCGCCGCCAGCGCCGTGCCCGTCGGGGTGAAGGTGGCGCCGCACACGTTGTTGGTGCAGGTGATGGTGAGGCACTCCGAGGACATGCCCGCGCAGTCGGCGGCGGTGACGCAGCCCACGCATTGCCCCGCGCCGTCGCACACCAGGTTGGTGCCGCAGGGCGTGCCGGCCGCCGCGTCGTTCTGCGAGGGCGTGCCCGCGGTGCACACGCCGGCCGTGCACGGGTTGGCGTCGGTGGGGACGTCGGTGTCGTCGACGGCGTTGGCGCTGCCCCCGGCGCCGTCGCACTCCTCGCGGTGGCAGTCGCCGGCCGTCTGGCCAGGCAGCGGCGTGCCCGCGTCCGCGTCGAGGGAGCCGCAGGCGTGGCCCACGCACACCCGCGCGCGGCAGGTGGTGTCCTGTCCCGGGCAGTCGGTGGGCTGGTTGCAGGCCACGCAGGCGCCGGCCCCGTCACAGACGATGCCTCCGTCGGCGCAGGCGGTGCCGGCCGCGGTAGGCACGTTGGACGGCGTCATCCCCGTGCACAAGTCGTCGGTGCAGGCGTTGTTGTCCTCGGGCACGTCGGCGGCGCGCGCCACCGCCACCACGTCGCCCTGCGCGGTGCACTGGCTCTCCTGGCAGTCGCCCGGCGTCTGGGTGGCGGTGGGCGTGCCCTGCGGCTGGAGCGAGACGTCGCAGGTGCCGGCGTTGCAGACGCGGGTGCGGCAGTCCGTGTCCTGCCCGGCGCAGTCCGTCCCCAGGACGCAGCCCACGCACGCGCCGCCGCCGTTGCACACCAGGCCCCCGTCGGCGCCGCAGCCCACGCCCGCGTCGGCATTCCCGTGGTTGGGCGCGCCCTGCACGCAGGAGTCCACCGTGCAGTCGTTGCCGTCGTCCTCCACGTCGGTGGCGTCCTCCACCGAGACGACGTTGCCCACGCCGTCGCACTGGCGCACCTGGCAGTCGCCGGCCGTCTGGGTGGACACGGGCGTCCCCGAGGCCACCGGGCTGAAGCCGCACACGCCGTTGACGCAGGACGCCTGACGGCACTCGGCCTGCGGCGCCGGACAGTCGGCGGGGGCGGTGCACTGGGCGCCGGCGTCCATCTGGGGGGAGCCTCCGCAGTTGCACCCCGCGAAGGCGAAGGAGAGCGCGGCGAAGGAGAGAGCGAGGCGGCGGGAGAGCATGGACGTGACTCCGGTATGCGCGGGCCGGGTACTGTGGCGCCTCGCGCAGCAAGAGCCAAGCCCGACAGGGCGACTTCAGGCCGACGCCTGCGGCCGGATGCGGAAGGTCATCGGCAGCGCCTCGCGCGTCTCGAGCAGCAGGGTGAGCAGGTCGGTGGACGTCACCAGGCCTGTCAGCTTCCGCCCTTCGCCGACGATGGGCAGCGCGTCGAGGTGGTGGGTCGACATGGTGTGGACCAGCTCGGCGACGGACGCGCCTTCGAGGCTCCACCGCCATCACCTGGCCGGCGGCGACGTCGGAGAAGACGAGCGCCCCGTCGCGCGCGCGGGTGCAGAAGCCGAGGAAGTCGCGGTCCGACACCACGCCCACCAGCCGGCGCAACGGAAGACCGCCCGGTTGAAACCGCGGCGGGCGAAGGCTTTGCGCGCCGCCCCAGGTGGACCCACACCAGCCGCGCCACCGCCGCGAGCAACAGGCTGAGCAGCATCAGCCCGCCGCTTCTGCCGAGGGCGCCTCGGACGGCCGGCGCAGCATCAGCACCCAGCCCAGCGAGCCGCCCAGCAAGCCGTTGAGGCCCACCGCCCACCACGCGGGGATGACGCCGCCCACGCCCAGCGCGGTGATGAGGGCGATGGTGCCCAGCAGGCGGCCCACCTCCAGCGACGCGGCCCAGCGCTTCGACTCCAACAGCGCGCTCCAGGCGGTGGCGGCGGCCCACAACAAGAGCGACAGCGCCACCTGCTGCCAGCCGGAGAGCGGCGTCTTCGTGTGCGTCACCAGCAGCATCACCGGGAAGGCGAGCAGCACCTGCGCCACCAGGTACGGCTTGCTGCCCGGCAGCGGGGTGGACTGGAACTTCACCTCCCGGCCGTCGGCGGTGCGCCACGTCCCCTTCTTCCGCGCCGGCACGCCCTCGGGCCGCCAGCCGGTGGGCATGAACCACACCCGCAGCTTGTCGAACCAGCGCGGCGCGTCCAGCGCGTCCTTCACCACCTCGCGCCACACCTGGAAGTTGATGAAGGTCGGGTCCCAGGTGTTGGGCGGGCTGGTGACGCCGTAGCGGCACGCCTCCGTCTCGGGCTCGAAGCTGCCGAACAGCTTGTCCCAGAGGATGAGGAAGCCGCCGTAGTTCTTGTCCAGGTAGCGCTCGTTGCGCGCGTGGTGCACCCGGTGGTGGCTGGGCGTGTTCAGCCACGCCTCGATGAAGGCGGGCAGCTTCGGCACCACGCGGGTGTGCGGCAGCAACTGCAGCACCAGGTGGAAGGCCACCATGGCGATGACCCACTCCGCGGG
The DNA here is from genome assembly GCA_020846875.1 of Myxococcales bacterium. Lineage (GTDB taxonomy): Bacteria > Myxococcota > Myxococcia > Myxococcales > Myxococcaceae > JADLDB01. The sequence goes on from JADLDB010000108.1 coordinate 32,983, forward strand.
GAAGCCCACCAGCGCCAGCGGCCAGTAGAAGAAGAAGCTGAAGAAGCGCTGCGTCACCGAGGCGCGCAGGGCGACGGCGTAGTTGAGCTCCTCGGTGGAGTGGTGCGGCATGTGCGCCGCCCAGCCGACGTTGGTGCGGTGCCCGAAGCGGTGGAACCAGTAGAAAAGGAAGTCCACCCCCAGGAAGAGCGCCAGGCCCGTCCACAGGTTGGCCTCCACGCGGAACAGGCCGTGCGAGGCCAGCCAGCCCAGCACCGGGTACCAGACGAGCGCCACGGCCACGTTGACGCACTGGTTGATGATGGCGGTGCCCAGCGAGGCCACCGAGTCCTGGAACTCGTAGTACCCGTTCTTCCTCTTGAGGCAGAAGGCCACCTCGAGGGCGATGAGGACGAGGACGAAGGGCGTCGCCACGGCGTAGACGTTGAGCGGCATGGCGGGACTCGTAGCCCCACCGCCCCGGCGCTCGCGTTAACCCGGGTTAAGAAACGCCGACTCCACAAGCCGGGCGCTCGCGCTTATGACTCGGGGCGTGGCACCGGGACTCGGGCTGACGACGGAGGAGGGCGCGGCGCTCGAAGCGCACCTCTCGTCCCTCGCCCCGCTGTCGTCCCGGACGTGGAAGGCGCTGCTGGCGCTGGGCCAGCGCCGGCGCCTCGCGAAGGGTGGCTGCTTCACCCGCCCCGGAGCGCCGGCCTCGCACTTCGCGGTGGTGCTGTCCGGCCTCTTGCGCCACTACTACGTGGACGCGCGGGGCAAGGAGTCGGTGAAGGCCTTCCGGGGCCCGCTGGACGTCTCGGCGCCGTACGCGGAGCTGATTCTCCGCCGCCCCTCCCGCACCTACATCGAGGCGCTCACCAGGACGGAGCTGCTCGTCTTCCGCTTCGACGACTTCGAGGCGCTGGCGAGGGACTCGGTGGAGCTGCAGCGGCTGGCCCGCCGCTTCGGCGAGGTGCACTTCGTCCAGAAGGAGCAGCGGGAGTACGAGTTCCTCATGCTGTCCGCCGAGGAGCGCTACCGGCAGTTCTGCGCCCGCATGCCGGAGCTCTTGCAGCACATTCCCCAGCACCAGGTGGCCTCGTACATCGGCATCACCCCGGTGGCCCTGTCCCGCATCCGCGCCCGGAGCCGGCGGCCGTGAGGTGGACTCCTTTGCCCCGCGCCTTCGCCGACGACGACGCGGAGTCCGTCGCCCGCGCGCTGCTGGGCCAGCACCTGGTGCACGTGGTGCGGGGGCGGGCGCGGGTGGGCCGCATCGTGGAGACGGAGGCCTACCTGGGCCCGCACGACCTGGCCTGCCACTCCTCGAAGGGCCGCACCGCCCGCACCGAGGTGATGTTCGGCCCGCCCGGGCACGCGTATGTGTTTCTCGTCTACGGCATGCACCACTGCGTCAACGTGGTGACGGGCCGGGGCGCGGCGGTGCTGCTGCGGGCGCTGGCGCCGGTGGAGGGCCTCTTCGACGCGCGCACCGACGGGCCGGGGCGCCTCACCAGGGCGCTGGCCATCACCAGGGCCCGCGACGCCCACCCGCTGGACGAGGTGCCGCTCTTCCTCGCGGCAGGGGACGCTGTGGAGCGGAAGGCCATCGCCCGCGGGCCTCGCATTGGCGTGGACTACGCCGGGCCCTGGGCGAAGCGGCCGCTGCGCTTCTGGCTGGCGGACAACCCGCACGTCTCCAAAGTGACGCGCTACAGCGGCACCCGGCGGCCGACGTAGGACGGGTTGTCGAGGTACTTGCTGGCGTCGCTCACCCGCACGCTGCCGTTGCCCAGCCCGTCGCCGTCCGGGTCTCCGTCGGAAGTGGCCTCCAGCACCTTGCCGTTGCCCAGGTAGACGACGACGTGGCCATTCGTCACCAGGAGGTCGCCCTTCTGCAGCGCGCTCTTCGGCACCGCGGGCAGCCCGTTCTTCATGGTGCTGCTGGAGGCCAGGCCGCGCGCCGCGAGGTCCACGCCCGCGCGGCGGAACATCGACACCACCAGGCCGGAGCAGTCGAAGCCGATGACGCCCTGGGGCGAGCGGTACGGCCGCTGGCCCTGCATCTGGTAGACGCGCCCGTCGCCGGGCCGGCCGAAGCGGAAGGGGCTGCCGCCGCCGACGTACGGCGCGCCGAGGTGGCTCATCCCGAAGTCGAGGGCCGACTGCAGCCGCGCCGCGTTGGACGTGGAGGCCGTGGAGGCCGTGGGCGCGGTGGGGGCCACGGAGCCGGTGGCGTTGCGCAGCGCCGCCATCGTCTGCGGGCCCGCCCAGCCGTCCACCGTGAGGCCCTGCTGCCGCTGAAACGCCTTCACCGCCTGCTCGGTGGCGGGGCCGAAGTTGCCGCCCACCGCGCCGGCGTACAGGCCGAGCGCCTGGAGGCGCTGCTGCAGCTCCTTCACCGCCTCGCCGCGCGCGCCCACCACCAGCCGCGGTCCACCCGGAGGAGCCGCGGGCGGACGGGGCGCCGTACGCGCCGCGACGACGGCCCTCAGCTTCGCCATCGTCTGCGGCCCGGCCCAGCCGTCCACCGTCAGCCCCTGGCGCCGCTGGAAGCCGCGCACCGCGGCGTCCGTCACCGGACCGAACCGGCCGTCGACGTTGGCGGTGTAGAGGCCCAGGGACTTGAGGAGCTGCTGCAGCTCCTGCACGGCCGGGCCGGACGCGCCGCGCTGGAGGCGTGAGGCAGACGAGGAGGAGGAGGGACGAGCGGTGGTGGAGTGGACGGTCGTCATGCCGCGGAGATTGTCGGTGGCGCGGTGCGCCAGAATTCCCCGCCCCGCGTAAAGGTGACTGACAGCCCGCGGTGCTTCCTGGCCTGCCGGCGCAGGCATCGGCCCTGCGAAGAAGGTCGCCATCTGGTGGGGCGTCTCGCTCCTGTACGTCCTCCTCTTCTCGCCGGCCCTGTTCCGGCTGGAGCGCCTCGCCGGAGGACAGGCGCCGGGCGCCGCGTGGCCAGGCGTCGCGCTGCGCGTGTACCTCGAGTAGCGAAGCCCTCAGGGCCCCCGCCTCCCACCTGGGCTACGGTGGCCCTCGTGTTCGGCCCCAAGCCCTACGACCGCGCCGAGGTGTGGGCCCAGGCCGAGCAGGCCCGCGGCAAGGGCCAGCGCAAGAAGGCCGTCGCCGCCTACCGCAGAATCCTCGAGCAACAGCCCGACGACTGGCAGGTGCACGGCAAGCTGGCCCCGCTGCTGGTGGACGAGGACCCTCTGGACGCGTGGAACAGCTTCGAGAAGGCCGCGCAGGGCCACCTGGACAAGGGCTTCCTCGAGCGCGCGGTGGCCGTCTACCGCCAGGCGATGACCGAATTGCCCTTCATCCCCGAGGGCTGGGAGCAGCTCGCCTCCCTCTACCAGCGCAAGGGCCGCGCCCCCGACGCGGTGAAGGCGCTGGTCGAAGGACAGGCCCACTTCCGCAAGACGCCCGAGGACCGGCTGGTGGCCGAGCGCCTCCTCACCTCCGCCCTGGCGCTGGACGCCTGGCACGTCGACGCCACCGTCGACCTGGCCCGCCTGCTCAAGCGCCGCAAGGACGTGGCCGGCGCGGTGGCCCGCCTCGACGCCCTCGCCAGCCACCTCCCCGCAAGCCCTGCGCGAAGGCGCGTGCTGCGGGCCCGCCTGCAGGTGTCGTTCACCTTCCGGCACCTCTGGACGTGGCTGCGCGGGAAGTGATGAAACCAAGGGCGCGTTGGGGTGAAGGAACAGCAGGCAACCCCGCGTGTTGAAGAGCGTCACGGGGCCAAGGGGAGCTTCACGAAATGCGGCTTGACGGACCAGGGCAGAGGGTCGACGGTGGGCCGGTGATGGAGCCCCCCGACGACGCCGCCTTGCTGGCGCGCGCCCAAGCCGGCGACGTCAGCGGCTTCGAGGCCCTGGTGGAGAAGCACAAGCACCGCGTCTACGCCCTGGCCCTGCGCATGTTGAACAGCGAGGCCGACGCCGCCGAGGTGACGCAAGAAGCCTTCCTGTCCGCCTTCCGCAACCTGCAGGAGTTCCGCGGCGACTCGCAGTTCGGCGCCTGGGTCCACCGCATCGCCGCCAACTTCGCGCTGATGCGCCTGCGCCGCCGCCGGACCGCCGGCGAGACGCTGGAGTCCGCCGTCGACACCGAGCCGGCCTTCAACGAGCGCGGCAGCCTGCTGGACGCGCCTTCCGAGTGGCGCGACGCCGAGACGGACGCGCTGGACGCCGAGCTGCGCGTCGCCATCGAGCGCGCCGCCGCCGGCCTGGCCGACGACTACCGGCAGGTCTTCGTGCTGCGCGACCTCGAGGGCCTCAGCTACGAAGAAATCGCCGCCCTCACCGGCGACAGCGTGTCCGCCATCAAGAGCCGCCTCCACCGCGCCCGCCTCTCCCTGCGCGCCGCCATCGACCGCTTCTACGAGGAGAAGGCCTGAACATGTTTGCAGGTGGTCGCCACGGCGACGAAGTTCAGTTGCATCAGGGGGACCTCGCGCGCACAGAATTGGCCGTTGGCCGCGCCTCACCATGATCTCCTGCCGTGACAGCCTGCAGCTCCTGCTCGACTACGCCGAGGGCCACCTGCCCGACGACGTGCGGGCGCGGCTCGAGCGGCACTTCGGCGACTGCCAGCCCTGCGAGGACTTCTTGAAGACGTACCGGGCCACGCCGGAGCTGTGCCGCAAGGCGCTGGAGGCGAAGATGCCCGAGGCGGTGGCCCAGAAGCTCTCTGCCTTCCTGAAGAAGGAGCTGGAGCGGAAGTAGCGCTCCCTCTCTCCTCCATCGGTCAGCCGACCGACGGTCATTCACCCGACCACCGACATTCGTCCGATGAGCGCGCGGCCGCGTGCGTGAGACCGTCTTCCTCGTCTCGCACCCACCGGAGCCGCCATGAACCTGACCAGGACGTTCCTCTCGCTCGCCGCCCTCCTCTCCGCGGCGACGGGCCTCGCCACCCTCCTCACGCCGCCCCCTCCGCAAGCGCCGCGCGGCACGCCTTCGGCCCACAGCGGCGGGATGACGGTGGAGGTGAGGAAGAGCCACGGCCTGGTGCACCCCGGCGCCGACGTCTTCGCCGAGGTCTCGGTGCGGCTGCCCGCGGAGGCGGCCCGGCCCGAGGCCCACGCGGTCAGCCTGGTGCTGGTGCTGGACCGCTCCGGCTCGATGGACGGCGTCAAGCTGGCGGACGCCAAGCGGGCGGCGCAGCGGCTCGTCTCACTCCTCGGCCCGGACGACGAGCTGGGCTTCGTGCACTTCGGCACCGACGTGGCGTCCACCCCGCGACGGAAGATGACGCCCGAGAACAAGGCGCAGCTCACCGCTGAAATCGCCGCGCTGCGCTGCGACGGCAGCACCAACATCTCCGCGGCGCTCGCGGCCGCCCACGAGGTGCTCCGCGGGGCCACGGGCGCGCAGCGGGTGGTGCTGGTGTCCGACGGGCAGCCCACCGCGGGCGACACCACCCCGGACGGGCTGGCGCAACTGGCGGACCGACTGCACGCGCAGGGCGTGACGGTGACGGCGCTGGGCGTGGGCCACGACTACGACGGCCCGCTGATGCAGCGGCTGGCCGAGCGCGGCGGCGGCATGTACGGCTACCTCGCCTCGGCGGCGATGCTGGAGGAGGTGCTGGGCAAGGAGCTCTCGGCCGCGCGGCGCGCCACGGTGCGCAACGTCGAGCTGGAGCTCGCCGTGGCCGACAGCCTCATCATCGCCGACGTGCCGGGCCGCAACCTGGAACGCCGGGGCTCTGCCGCGGTGGTGCAACTGGCGGACCTCCAGCCGGGCATGACGACGCGTGCCTGGGTGCACCTGCGCGCCTCGGACGTGCGCGCGGGGACACAGCCCACGCTGTCGGCCACCGTGCGCTGGCGCCGCCTCGAGGCGGACCTGGTGCTGCACGCCACCGTCTCGGCGCCCTTCCTGGCGGTGGATGACCCCCGGGCCGCCGAGGCCTCACGGGACGAAGCCGTCTTCTCCCAGGCGGTGACGGCGCTGGGCACGGTGAAGTTGGCCGCGGCCACCCAGGCCTACGAGCGCGGCGACGACACCAGCGCCCTCCTCTTCCTCGACAACGCGCGGCGCCTCTTCGCCATGTCCGCCGACGCGCTGGCGGGCGCCACCGAGGCGGACCGCATGCAGGCCGACTACGCGAGGGCCGACGCGGTGGAGCGCAAGAAGCTGTCGAAGGGGCTGGAGAAGAAGTTCATGAGCAGCTTCGGCAGAGAGAACGAAGGCTACTGACGATGCGCGCGCCGAAGGCAGTGACGCAGTTCTTCGCGGTGCGCTCGCCCGAGACGGTGGGCCGCACCCTGGCGGTGAGCGCCGCGGTGGGCGTGCTGGGAGCGGGCCTCGCGGCGGTGGTGGGAAGCGCCTCGCCCTTCCTCCCCGCGGCGCTGACGGCGGCCGGGCTGGTGGTGGCGCTGCCGCGCTTCGCCTCGGCGGGCCGGGTGGCCCTGGGGCTGGGCTTCCTGGTGCTGGCGCTGGCGTTGGGCCGCGAGCTGCCGTCGCTGCTGGTGCTGCCGGCCCTGCTGGGGCTGGCGCTCTCGCTGGAAGGGACGCCGGGGTGGAGCCGCGCCGCGCGCCTCCTGGGAGGGCCGGTGCTGGGCGCGCTGTGGGCGGCCGCCCTGGTGGAGGTGCTGCAGCCGTGGAGCCCGGCCACGCGCCTGCTGGAGCTGGCGCTGCGCGGCGCGGTGGGCCTCTTCCTGGGGGTGGGCCTCGTCGCGGCGCAGGTGGAGTGGGTGAGGGACCCCTTCGCCGAGCGCTTCACCGGCCGCTCCGCAGAGGTGTGGCAGCGCCTGACGCGGGCCCTCGCGCGGCTGCCCCGCGGTCCTGCGCGGAGTCGCCTGAAGGCGCAGGTGCAGGCGGTGGCGCTGCGGCTCCTGGCGCGGCTGGACGAGGCGCGCGACGTCACCGCCGCGCTGGCCACCGCGAACGCGCCGCTCCTGCGCGCCGAGCTGGAGGCCTTGAGCCAGCAACTGGAGAGCGCCGTGGACAGCGCCGCGCGGGCCCACCTCCTCGACGCGCTGCGCGCCCACAAGGACACCCTGGAGCAGGTGGACGGGCTGGAGCGGCAGCGCGAGCGGCTGGCGGCGCGGGCCGCGGCGGAGGTGGCCCGGCTGGAGCGCGCGGCCCTCTGCCTGGAGGTCGCGCCACCCACGGGCTCGCTGGCGACGCTGGCCGAGCGCCTCGCGCACCTCACCGCCGAGACGGCCTGACGTGCCGAAGGCTGGGCGCCGGGCCGCAGGAGGGGCGCGCCAGGCGGAAGCGGCTCCCGCGATTTCTCCGCGGGAGAGCCCGGCGGTAAAGTCGCGGGGGTGTGAGGCCGCTTCGGCTCTTCTGGTTGCTGGTCTTCGCGGTCACCGGCTGCGCGAAGGTGGCGGGCGACGCGCTCAAGGTGACGCTGCGCACCGCCGAGGCCCACGCCGACACCTGCTTCGAGGTCGAGGTCCGCGACGAGCAGGCGAGCCTGGCCTCGACGCGCTTCCCGCGCGAGCAGGGCAGGACGAGCTACGTCGTCGCAGTCGCCCGTGACTTCCTGCCCCGGACGGTGCGGGTGAGCGCGAGGGCCCTGGCCGGGGCGGACTGCGCGAGCGCGACGCTCGTCAACGGGGTGGCCGAGTCCGTCAGCGCGACGTTCGACCCGCAGGCCCTCGTCGAGGTGCCGCTCTCACTCGAGGGCGGGGACGGCGACGGCGACGGCTTCGTGTCCATCGCCTCGGGGGGCCTCGACTGCGACGACGGCGACGAGCGGGTCTTTCCGGCCGCCGAGGAGCAGTGCAGCGGCCTGGCCGACCGCGACTGTGACGGCCGGCCGTCGTGCTCCGACGAGAGCTGCGCGGGGCGCCCGTGCGCGGGCGTGGGCGCGAAGCTGGCCTTCGTCACCGTGCCGGCGAGCGTCCGGCCCGGGGCGTGCAGCGGCGCGCTCGACGTCGAGGTGCGCGACGCGATGGATGTCCCCACCTCTCCGAGCGACGACGGGCCGCTCACCGTCTCGGGGCCCGTCACCTTCTTCGCCGGCGGGGCGTGCGCGGGCGCGCCCCTCACCGGCGCCGCGCTCGAGGCGCGCGCCGTCTTCTCGTTCATCGCCACGGCGCCCGGCCCGGTCACGCTGACCGCCAGCGCGCCGGGGCTCTCACCGGCGACGGCGACTGTCGAGGCGCTGTCGGGCCCGCCTTCGGGCCTCGCCCTGGGCGCGCAGGTCCGCGCGACGGTGGGCGCCTGCTCGCCGCAGTTGGTGGTCGGGCTCGTCGACGACGGAGGCTTTCGCAGCGTCCCCGCCGCGCCCGTGGTGGTGAGCCTGAGCAGCGACGCGGGCGCGCCCTTCGGCTTCTACGCCGACCTGCTGTGCACCCAGGCCATCTCCTCTCTCGTCGTCTTCGACGGCGGCGAGGCGACCTTCCACTTCCAGGGCCAGCGCGCGGGCGCCTTCCAGGTGCGGGCCGAGAGCCCGCAGCTCGGCTTCGCGGAGCAGGCCGCGCTGCTCGAGGCGGGCGCCGCGGCGACCGTGCAGCTCGCGCCTCCCGACGGCGGCGCTCTGCCTTCCGCGACCTGTGTCGGGCCCTTCGTGGTGAGCGCGGTGGACGCGTTCGGCAACCCTCTCGGGGCCCCGCAGGTGTCCGTGGACGCAGGCGCGGGCGTGGACGTGTTCACCAGCGCCGCCTGCACCACGCCCGGCGGCTCGGCGAGCTTCGGCGCCATCTTCCCCGACGAAGGTGCGTACACGCTCACCGCGACGGTGGGTGGCGTGTCGGCCACGCAGACGGTGCTGGTGCGGCACCCGGGGCCGCAGGGCAGCGCCTGGCGCTGGCCGTTGGCGGTGAGCACCGGGGCGCGCGCGCCGCAGGGCGGCTACGACGGCTACACGCTGCTCGCGGCCTTCGACTCGCGCGCCGACGTCGACGCGGGCCGCATCGACGCGACGGGCTCCAACCTGCGCCTCTTCTTCCGCGCCGACGGAGGGTGGCGGGAGCTCGATCGCCTCGTCGAGGGCCTCGACACCGCCAGTACGGCCGTGCGCTTCCGCAGCCAGACCGACCTGCCCGACAACACGAGCGACGGCCGCTACTCGCTCTTCGCGGGGCCGTTCGACGGGGGCGCGCCGGCGGCGGACCCGAGCGCCGTCTACCTCTTCTTCGACGACTTCGAGGGCGGCTCGCTCGGCAAGTGGACCATTCGCAGCGGCACGCTCTGGGCGCTCGCGACGGACCAGGCGCACAGCGGCGCCAGCGCGCTCAGGCACACGGCGGAGACGGACGCGCACGCCGTCATCGAGGCGCAGCCGGCGCTGGCCGAAGCCGACGTCTTGTTCGAGGCGTGGTGGCGCACCAGCAACACCGGCGACACCGACTTCTCGCAGTGCGTGCGCATGCAGCCAGGGGAGCTCACCCAGTACGAGAGCAACGTCGAGGACACCGCGGGGTGGAACATCGCGCGCATGCAGCAGGGCGCCTGGGCCGAGCTGTCCCCCAACCGGAGTCCGCCCGCGCAGGGCACCTGGATGAGAATTGGCGTCAGCATCGCAGGGCGCGAGCTGCGCGTCTGGCGGGCCGGCGCGCAGATTACCCCCGCGAGCGGCGCGTTCCAGGTGCCTACGCCGGCGCTGGGCGGCGGCAACGTCGGCTTCCGCAAGTGGGACCTGGGCGGCTCGTTGTGGCTCGACGACGTCTCGGCGCGCCGCTACACCGAGCCCGAGCCGGCCGTCGTGGTGGGCGCGCCGTTCCTCACGCCGTGAGCCCCTGGTGGCCGTCAACCGCCCGCAGGCTCCCGGTAGAAGGGGCTGGCGGAGCCCTGCCGCGCGCTGGGGTCAGTAGATGGGCGGCAGGTCCTCTTCCCGCACGGCCGTCGCCGTGACGCCACGCACCTTCGCCTGGTGGGCCGCCTTGAAGAGCTGCTCCAGCGCGGCCAGCACCTGCGGGTGTTCCGGCGCGAAGGCCCGCGCGATGCGCAGGTTGCGGTCCGCCTCCTGGAAGCGGAAGCGCACCAGGTCGTCCATGCCCAGCCGGTAGAAGACCTCCACGAGGGCAAGGGGCGAGCGCGGCGAGGCGGGAGCAGTCATGGACACCTGTGGCGGTCGCCCCCCGGGCACGCCGTGAGTGAAGTTGTACCACGAGGCCTCTTCCACGGTTCAGCGTGACTGAAGGCGCGGCTGACGCACCTTCTCATCCCTGCCCTCTTCGCGGACGCATGGTCACTCGAATTCACAGGTTACGGCGTGACGCTCCTCGCTACCCGAGTCGACCGCGCTCCCACCTCGCGGCACCTTCGGCGCATGCGTCGCACCGTCCTCTTCGGCCGCGCAGGGCTGGCGCGACCCCGAAGACTGCCACCGGGCAAGCTCGACACGCCCGGCGCTCCTCCACTACGAAGGCCCCATGGCGCTGGAAGTGGTGCTTCGCACCTCCGACCCGTACGAAGCGCAGTCGGTGTGCGACCGCTTGAAGGCGGTGGGCATCGACGCGGTGCTGCAAGGCGCGGCCCAGGCCAGCCTGCTGGGAGTCGGCCAGCACCTCATCGAGCAACTGGTGCTCGTCCCGCAGGAGCAGCTGGCGCAGGCGAAGGCCTTCTTCGACTCGAAGCTGGTGCTGGACGGCACCCAGCCCACCGGCGAGTCGCTGGCCGACGCGGTGTGCGCGGTGCATGAAGAGCCGGCCGTGGCCACCTGTGCGCGCTGCGGCAACTTCCTGTGCGCGAAGTGCGGCTCGCTGGGCACGCCGCCTTTGTGCGAGGACTGCGTGGAGCGCCATGAGCCGCCGGTGGCGCGCGGCACCTGGGCGAAGAACCTGGCGAAGGGCTACCTCCTCCTCTACTCCCTGGGCATCGGCCTGGCGGTGCTGGTCACCCTGGTGGTGCTGTTCAAGCGCTTCGCCGACTGAAGCGAGGGTGCCTCACAACTGGAAGGCGACCTGGGCGTCTTCCCCCGCTACCACGGTGACGTCCTTGGTGGAGCGAATGGCCGGCTGCACCGCGCGGCTGTCGATTTCCACCACGCAGGAGCCCGGCGCGCTGGAGGTGAGCGTGACGGTGCGTGCGCTGCACGTCTCCTGCTCCGCTTTCAGCGCCGGGGGACGATAGAGGGCGACGTGGTACGGCAGCACCACGCCAGAAGGGCAGCCGGTGGCTCCCAACGTCCAGGTGACGACGACGTCCGCGGACCTGGGCCGGAGGGTGAGCGCGCACTCTTTCCGCACGCGACCTCCGGCCCTGGCCTTCGCGTCGGCCTAGACTCACACCGCATGGGAACGCGCACGTCCGCTCCAGCCAGCCCGGCCACCCTGCCCGCGCTCGGAGCTCTGCCATGACGGCGCCCTCCTGCCCCGAAGCGCAGCACCTGCTGGCCTTCGCCAACGGTCGCGTCGACGAGCGACTGCGCGAGGAGGTGGGCCGCCACCTCGGCACCTGCGCTTCCTGCCGGAGGTCGGTGGACGCCGCGGTGGACGAGTTGCGCCAGGCCGAGACGCGCGACGTCGTGCCGGTCCCCGAGAAGCGCCCGCGGCGCGCGCCGGCAGCGCAGGCGCCTCCTCCCCAGCGCGTGGGCCGCTACCTGGTGCTGGAGTTGCTCGGCGCGGGCGGCATGGGCGAGGTGCTGCTGGCGTACGACCCGGTGCTGGACCGCCGGGTGGCCGTCAAGCTGGCGCACCTCCACCCGGACGACGACACCCAGAGCCTCGAGGCCCGGCTGCGTCGCGAAGCGCAGTCGCTGGCCCGCGTCGTCGACCCGCACGTGGTGGCCGTGCATGACGCCGGCAACGCCGACGGGCGCCCCTTCGTCGCCATGGAGTACGTGCCCGGCGCGACGCTCAAGGGCTGGCTCAAGCAGCCGCGCACCAGGGCCGAGGTGCTGCGCATGTTCCTCGGGGCGGCCCGCGGGCTGGCCGCGGCCCACCGGGTGGGCGTGGTGCACCGCGACTTCAAGCCCGACAACGTGCTGGTGGACGCGAAGGGCAACGCGCGCGTCACCGACTTCGGGCTGGCCACGCTGCTGGAGGTGTCCCAGGAGCCGCGCCCCTCCTCCGGGGTAGACGTCTCCGCCGAGGACACGCAGCAGGTCTTCACCAGCCGCAACGACGTGGCGGTGGGCACGCCCGGCTACATGCCCCCGGAGCAATGGGAGGGCCGCACCACCGACGCGCGCAGCGACCAGTTCAGCTTCTGCGTGGCGCTGCACGAAGGCCTGGTGGGCGAGCGCCCCTTCGGCAGGCCCACCGCGCACCACAGCCTGCCCGACTTCACCGGGCGGCCCGAGGCAGAGAAGAAGCGCCGCGAGCTGCCCGCCGTCCTGCGCGTCCTCCTCGAGCGCGGCCTGGCGTTGGACCCTCAGGCCCGCTTCCCGTCGATGGAGCCCATCATCGCCGCCCTGGAGCGCGCGCTGCGCCCGCGGCGCACCGGGCTGGCGGCGGCGGCGGTGCTGGTGGGCGTGGGCCTCGCCGGGGGTACCGTGGCGGCGCTGCGCTCGCCCTGCCACGGGGCCCTGGGGCGCATCGAAGCGGTGCGAAGAGGCGTGGCCCTGTCCCTGCCCGCCCCCCTGGCCGCGCAGGTGAACGCCGCGGCAGCCCGCTTCGAGGCCGCGTGGGCCTCGGCCTGGACGGACGCGTGCGCGGCCACCCACGAGCGGCGGGAGCAGCCCGCGGAGGTGCTGGCGCTGCGCAGCGAGTGCCTCTCCCGCCAGGCGCGGCGCTACCAGTTGGTGCTGGAGCAACTGGCGACGGCGCGGCAGGCAGTGCGCGCCTCGGCGCTGGAGGCCCTGGAGACGGGCCCACGCCCCGACGCCTGCCTGGCGGTGGACGCCTTGCTCTCGGTCGACCAGCCCCCGCCGGCCCAGCGCCCGGCCATCGCGGCGCTGCAGGAGCGGCTGCTCGAGGCCCGCGTCCTCATCGACGTCGGCCGCTACGACGACGCCCGCGCGGCGCTCTCGGCGCTCGAGGCGCAGGTGAAGGCCGCCGGCTTCGGGCCCACCGGCGCGCTCCACGTGTACCTGCAGGGGTACCTGGCGATGCGCGAGCAACGGTGGCGCGACGCCCGGCCGCTGCTGCGCGACGGCTTCACCCGGGCGGTGGCCGCGCGGGACCTGGAGCTCGCCGCGCGCGCCGGGGGCGAGTCCGTCTTCGTGTCCGGCTACGCGCTGGGCTTCCTCGACGAGGCGCGCCTGGTGGCCGACCTCACCCGCGGGCTGGTGCAGCGGCTCGACAGCCGCGACCTCGAGGCGCGCCTGGAGAACGCGCTGGGGTTGACGGCCATGGCCCAGGGACAGCTCGACGAGGCGCGCGCGCACCTGGAGAAGGCGCGCGGGCTGCGGGTGGCCCTGCTGGGGGCGAAGCACCTGGAGACGGCGAAGGTGGTGGGGAACCTGGGGCTGTTGGAGTTGAAGCAGGGCCGGCTGGAGGAGGCGGAGGCGCTGCTGCGTGAGGACCTCGGGGTGCGCGAGGCGGTGCTGGGCCCGGCGCACCCGCAGGTGGCCGTGGCGCAGGTCAACCTGTCCACGCTCCTGAGCGACCGCGGCCGGCACGACGACGCGGTGGCGCTGCTCCAGCGGGCGCTCGAGGTCCGCCTCGCCGTCTTCGGTGCGGCGCACCCGCTGGTGCTGGCCACGCGCGCGGACCTGGCGCTGGCCTTCGCGGCGGCCAGGCGCTTCGACGAGGCGCGCGGCATTCAACTGGACGTGCTGGCGAAGGCGAAGGCGGAGCACGGCGACGCCTCGGTGGAGGTGGCCGACGCGCTGGCCACGCTGGCCTCGACAGAGACGGCCTCGGGGGAGTTCGTCCGCGCCCTGGAGTACTCCCAGCAGGCGCTGGCGCTGCACCGGAAGAACCTCGCCCCGCGCGACGACGCGGTGATGAATGAGCGCGAGCGCGAAGCAAACCTGCTGGTCGAGCTCCACCGCTACGACGAGGCGCGCGCCCGCCTGGAGCAGTTGGTGCGGGAGTGGCGAGCCGCGCCCGAAGGCCAGGGCCCGCTGGCGTCGGTGCTGACGACGCTGGGCAAGGCGCTGTTGTTGCAGCGGCGCGCAGCGCAGGCCGTCGCCCTCCTCGCCGAGGCCCGAAAGCTGGTGGAGCCGCTGGACTGGCACCCCTCGCGCCTGGGGGAAATCGAGTTCCTCCTCGCCCAGTCCCGGTTTGAGGCCGGCCAGGCCGCCGCCGCCCGCCCCCACGCCGAGGCCGCCAAGGCCTTCTACGAGGAGGCCGGAGACACTGAAGAAGTGGGCGTCGTCGAGGTGTGGATGAAGGCGCACAGGTAGGCAAGCCTGCCACCGTGTGGGGGTGTCCTGGTTTGACAAAGGGAGGGTGGGCAGCGCTTTTCCGGGGACAGAAAATGCTGCATGGCACCCATCAACCGGACCCGAAGCGTCGCCGTCGCCGCCCCGTCCACCCCGGACGTGAAGCCCGCCGTCCAGAAGCCGAGCGCGGGGACTGCCGTCTCTCGCGCGGCGCTGATGTCGGGCGTGTCGGTGGCAGTGCAGCAGCGCCTCAACGGGCCGAAGGCGGCGGTGAATGTGCAGTCGTTCAACGGCTTCAGTCCGACGCCCCGATTGGGGCCAAACCTCTTCCCTTCGGGGCCGACGATGGGGCCTCCGACGATGGGGCCTCCGACGATGGGGCCTCCGACGATGGGGCCTCCGACGATGGGGCCTCCGACGATGGGGCCTCCGACGGTGGAGCCTTCGCCGAGCGGGCCGACCATCGGTGGCCCCGAGGGCGAAGACGGCGGGACTTCGAAGAACGGCGGCAGTGGTGGCAACTCGGGCAGCCGTGGTGGGGGCGGCTCCAGCGGCGGCGGCGGGATGACGCCGCCCTTCATTCTCTGAACTGAGGGCCTCATCCGCGTCACAACTGGAAGGCGACCTGGGCGTCTTCCCCCGCTACCACGGTGACGTCCTTCGTGGAGCGAATGGCCGGCTGCACCGCGCGGCTGTCGATTTCCACCACGTAGGAGCCCGGCGCGATGGAGGTGAGCGTGACGGTGCGCGCGCTGCACGTCTCCTGCTCCTCCTTCACCTTCATGGTGAGCGCTCCGCCGGGCTGCGCCGGAGGGCGGTAGAGGGCGACGTGGTACGGCAGCACCACGCCAGAAGGGCAGCCGGTGGCTCCCAGCGTCCAGGTGACGACGACGTCCGCGGACTTGGGCCGGAGGGTGAGCGCGATGGGCTCGCCTCTGGTGCCCGACGACGAGGAGACGGTGAGGGACGTGCCCAGGTGCGTGACGCGCGCCACCCCGCCGGCGTCCAGGCCTACCGCGCGGATGGTGTAGGAGCCTTTCGAGGGCGACAGCTCGCCCAGCTTCCCGCCGCCGGCCGTGCAGGGAAAGTCCACGTCGGTGAGGGCGCCGCCCGCCGGGCCCCAGGTGACGCGCACCGTGGCGATGGCGTTGGAGGCGCAGTCGCCCGTCTCGAAGGCCCACGTCACGTTGAGAGAGAGGTCCGACGAGGTGCCACCACAGGAGAAGAGCGACAGCACCGCGACGGACGACGCCAGACGCTTCGACATGGGGGCCTCCTGGGGTGGTGTGCCCCGGGAGCTTAGCCGACGAGGGGCCGCTTCCCCTCTCCCCCGATGGGGGCGAGGGAGGAGGTGGGTTCAGCGGAAGTACGGCGAGCAGGCGAGGTCCAGCCGGCGGAGGAGGTCGTCGATTTGCGCCTGGCCCTGTGCGTTGTAGCGGGCGCGCTCCGCCACCAGCGCCACCCGCGCCGTCACCAGCGCGTCGTACGCCTCGTCGGTCTGCATCGCCTTGAGGACGTCCACCACCACGCGGCGGTTGGCGAGGAAGCGGTGCCCGTCGCTGTTGACCAACATGTCCTTCGCCACCGCGGCCACCCGGGCGCGGAAGGTGGCGTCGGCGAGGGACGGGTTGACGGCGATGGGGTCGCGCCACTCCGCCGGGTCGACGAAGAGGTTCTGCAGGAACGCGACGGCCAGGGTGTCCGCCCACGCCTCCGCGTTGGGGCCCAGCGCCAGCACGTCCGCCCGCAAGGGAGGCGCCACCTCGCCCATCAGCAGGTTGAAGGCCTCCAGCCGCTGGGCCTCGCTGCCCGGCGCGCGCACGTAGCGGGTGATGGTGTGGATGTCGGCGTAGAGGAGGCCGCGCGTCTCGGCGAGGTTCTGCCGCACCTTCGCGGTGAAGGCCGGGCCGAGGTCCGTGGCCAGCGGGTTGGCGCCGGTGTCCCAGCGGTCGCAGGAGGCGTCCACCCAGGTGTCCTCGTCGGTGCAGAAGGGCTGCGAGGCGGGGGCGGTGTCCAGCCCGTAGAGGTAGCGCACCGCCGCGATGTCCCACGCGCCCGGCCGCGGCATCAGCGAGGCGTCTTCGTCGCGGGTGTAGTCCATCACCGACGAGCCCTGCAGGCTGCCCTTGAAGTTGTGGCGCAGGCTCAAGGTGTGGCCCACCTCGTGGAGGATGGTGTGGGTGATGACGTTCTCGATGAAGTCCCGGCGCGTCATCCCTTCGGGGATGGTGGCCACCTGGTGGCGGTCCAGGGCGCACGTCTCACCGGGCGTCATCGGCTCCCACACCAGGCGGGCCGCGGGGCGGCCGGTGGCGGGTGGAGGCACCAGCGCCACCCCGCCGTCGACGGCCGAGGAGGGCGGCGTGACGGCAGCCGGCGCGGTGCAGGTGCAGGCGTAGGCCGCCGAGAGGGTGCTGCGCGGGGCGGGGGCGCCGGTGGAGAAGTCGGCGAAGTTGACGTTGGTGTCCGTGCAGCCCTGGTCGAGGCGCAGCGCCGAGGTGCTGGCGGACAGCGTGGGGGTGGAGAAGGCGCCTTCGGCGCAGTTGGTGGCGCCATAGCCGACGAAGTCGAGGACAGCGGGGCCCGTGGGGCAGGCGCCGGTGGCGGCGGTGGTGCCTTCGACGAGGGCCACCTTGCCGGCGGACAGGCTCAAGGAGAGCCCGCCGCGCAGGTCGACCTGAGGCAGCGCCACGCCCCCATCGCCGGCGGTGTTGAGGCCGATGAGGAAGTAGCCGCCTGGCGCCACGCTGCCCGACAGCGGCAACACCTGCCAGGCCGTGCCGGAGGCCGCGCCGTACTGCAGCGACAGGCCGCTTACGGAGACGGCCGCGCTGGTGCGGTTGTGGAGCTCGACGAAGTCCTGGTTGAAGACGCCGGCGTTGGAGTTGCCGCCGAAGACCTGGCTGATGACGAGGGCCGGCGCGCAGGAGACGCCCGCGTCGGGGGTGCCACCGGCGTCGGCGGCGCTCCCCGCGTCCACGTCGACGCCCGCGTCCAGCGGCTGGCCGGCGTCCTCGGGCGCGCCGCCGTCGTGCCCAAGCGCCCCGTAGACGAAGGCCGCCGAGAAGTAGACGGACGCGCCGCGGATTTCGCCGGTGTTGGGGTTTTCTCGCCAGTTGGCGAAGGCGAGGCCGGCGCCGGGGTTGGGGTCCACCACGATGAAGTTCTTGTCGTCGTCGCCGGGCGAGTCGCCGGCGCCGGTGGGCACCACGCGGAAGACGGGGAAGCCGAAGGCGTCATTCCAGCGCTCCACGCCGCGGGTGATGGCGCCGCGCACGTCGACGCCGGTCAGGCGGGGGTCGCGCTCCAGCGCCTCCACGGACTTCGAGATGCGCCAGTCGATGGGCTGCATGCCCGGGCGGATGTTCCACTTCACCGCCCACTGGCGGTAGCGGGGCTCGTTCTTCACGTACTGCCAATTCGAGGCCCAGAAGTACGGCCGCGTGGCCGTCTCGGTGTACTCGGTGGGGGTGAAGTCGGGGCTCTGCTGGTAGCGGCGCAGCGTCATCCGCAGGGTGCCGGAGCCACGGAAGGGCTGGGAGTAGTCGAGGAGGCCCGGCCCGGGCAGCTCGGTGTAGCCGGTGAAGACTTCTTCCCAGGACACGCCGTCGGGCAGCGCCTTGAAGCCCTGGAGGAAGGTGAGGTCCGTCTGGAAGCGCGCCCAGTACTGCTGGGCCAGCTCGTCGCCCTCCACGCCGAAGCGGTTGAGCCCCGCGGCCGGGTCGAAGAGGACGTAGTTGCTCGCGCCGGGCAGCGCGTTGAACTCCGCGTTGGTGGTGACGACGGGCCAGGCCTCGACGATGACGGAGGGGTCCAGCACGTCACTCCAGGCGTGGCCGTCGGTGACGTCGAAGACGAACAGCTTGCCGTTCTGCACCTTGAAGCTGACGACGCGCGTGCCCAGGCTGCGCACCGGCGTGTTCTCCGAAGGGTGCCACTGCGTCAGGTACGCCGAGAGGAACCACTTCTGCCCCAACTGCGACTTGTGGACGGCGAGGTAGAAGGTGTCCTCGGACGGCGAGGTGAGGCCCAGCGCGCCCCCGTCGGCGGCGAAGGGAGACAGGGCCTCGCGGGAGACGCGCACGAAGGGCTCGTTCTGCGAGAGGTCCGACTCGGACAGGGTGAGGTCCGCGGTGCCACAGGCGGAGGCGAGCAGCGCGCACACCAACAGCACGGGCGCGGACGCGCGCCGAAGCGACGGGAACATGGGACGAGCTCCTGGAACGAGGACGGCGCGTGACGCGCCGCGTACGGGGAGCAAGACCCGGTGGGGGCGGCCGGTGTGCAACGGTGTCGGAGTGGACATGCACCAGTGTCGGCAAAGCCCCATGAGGTGGGGCGACACCGGGGTGGACCGCTTGCGCCACGGCGGCCGCGCAGGCCGCGCTCGTCAGCCGTCCGTCAGCTTGCTCAGCGCGATGGCCTCTTCGATGTCGCCCACCACCTCGGTGGGGGACACCTGCTGGGTGGCGCCGGCGTCGAAGGCCGGGTTCACCTGGGTGGCCTCATCCACGGGCGCAGGCGGCGCCGGCCGCTTCGGAGCGCGGGCGCGCCTGGTGGAAGGCCGCCTCTTCGCGGACGACTTCTTCTTCGTGGGGCTGGAGCGCTTCTTCTTCCCCACAGTTCGCTTCGTCTTGCGTCGCTGGGCCACGGTCCCCTCCGGAAAGGCGGTGTAGCGGACCTGGCAACAGGGGCTCACGCGCGCCTCGTCCGCCGCGGCAGTCTCTCACGTCTCGAGAAGGCCAGGCCCACGTGAAGACGGCGAGGAGGGCTGGCCCGTGCGTTGCGCTGCGCCCGGACGCCCGACAGGTCTTCAAGTGCGCCGAGAGCGCGACGCGATGCCGCGGCGCCTGGTTGAGCTAGGATTTCGTCATGCCGCGCGCGCCGATCTTGCGATCACTTGTCATGGCCGTGATCGCGACCCTCGTTGCCTCGTGTGCAGGGCCTCATGCTCCCTCGCAGTCGCAACCTTCCCTACCTCCCGCAGCGCCCGGGTCGGCCGCGGTCTCGGAGTCGGGTCCGTTTCGATGGGGATCGACGGCAATCCCGCCGATCCACTCGATCACGAGGCTCAGCCCTGGCGATGCGTGCCGGATGGACGCAACGAGCGCCCGTGTGACATCGAAGTGACCGCTGATGGAAAGGTCTTCTTTCGCGACCGTAGTGGCGCTCCTGCTGGCGTCATTGGGCCCGACCTCTCACTTCGGCGGGGTGTCAGCGAACCGGCCGTGTTCGCCCTCGAGCCCACAGGGGACTTGCTCGGGCTTGGACTGCTCCAGCGCCCCGATGCCGCGCAGGTGCTGTTCTGCCGGCTCACGGCGGAACCGGCGCTGCGGTGCCACCATGAATTCAGAACATCGCTCCGGGGCCGGATATGGAACGAAGAGAACTGCTCCAAGTCGTTCGTGGCACGAGTCGAACGAGGGGCGATTACAATCGCGTTCCCTGCGTTTCCCGACGCGCCGCCTTACCTTGCTGCGCGAATCGTGCCCCTGCCCGCAGACGATGCCTCGAAGGCACTCGCTCTCTTTCTCTTCGCGATGGAGGCCGTGGACCGGGATACGGATCGCCATACGCCGTACGTCGACGACATGCAGGTGCCGCGGTAGAGCTACCGCGCGAAGCGCGGCGCCTTTCAACGGCGTATGCCGCGGAGTTCAGCCACCTGAGAAGAAGACTGGTGTCCCCTCGTCCTGAGCCCGGCGCCGTGCCCTCACCACACCACCGCTTCCTCCTGGCTCGCCGGGCGCCGGCCCTCACACCGCGTCGCTGGCCTCCGCCTCGGCCTCTGTCTTGGCGGCCCCCGCGGCCAGCCCCGGCTCGAGCGCGAGGCGGCCCACCACCCACGAGAGGACGCCCGCCGCGGCGGTGCCCGTCAGCACGCCCAGCTTGGCCGTCTCCAGCAGCGGGCCCGGCGGGAAAGCGAGGGTGGCGATGAAGATGGCCATGGTGAAACCGATGCCCGCGGCCAGCCCCACCACGCCGAGGTGCCGGCTGGACAGCCCTTTCGGCACGGTGACCAGCCCCACGCGCGCGGCGCCCTTCGCCACCAGGAAGACGCCCAGCGGCTTACCCACCGCGAGGCCCACCGCCACCCCGAGGAAGGCGCTCAGGCCTTCGCCCTCGAAGGTGGCTGCGCCCAGCGGCACGCCGGCGTTGGCGAGGGCGAACAGGGGCATCACGCCGTACGCCACCCAGGGGTGCAGCACGTGCTGGAGCCGCTCGACGGGAGAGACGGCTTCCCGGCGGGCCACCTCGAGGGCGGCGAGGTGCGGCAGGAGGTCCTTCTCGCGGAGCGGCTCGGCCGCGCGGAGGTCGGCGAGGTGCGCGTCGACTTCCTCGAGGAAGCGCTGCTGGGTGAACCACACCCGCGTGGGCGTCAGCAGCCCCACCACCACCCCCGCCAGCGCGGGGTGCACGCCGGCGACGAGGGCGCCCGCCCAGACGACGGCGCCGGGCGCGAGGTACACCCAGGACCGCCGCGCGCCGGTGGCCTGAAGCGCGAAGACGGCCGCGACGCCCAGTCCCATCAGCCCGAAGCCGGTGGGTTCGAGGCCCTGCGAATAGAAGAGCGCGATGACGACGATGGCGCCCACGTCGTCCATCACCGCCAGGGCCAGCAGGAGAATGCGCATCGCCGGGGGCACCCGCTTCCCCAGCAGGGCCAGCGCCCCCACCGCGAAGGCGATGTCGGTAGCCATGGGAATTCCCCACCCGCGGGACGAGGCGGAGCCGGCGTTGAAGGCCAGGTAGATGAGCGCCGGCACCAGCA
Organism: Myxococcales bacterium; assembly: GCA_020846875.1. GTDB lineage: Bacteria > Myxococcota > Myxococcia > Myxococcales > Myxococcaceae > JADLDB01. Next base: position 53,906 of record JADLDB010000108.1, read on the forward strand.
TTCCGCCCAGCGCGGCCGCCAGCGGGAGGGCGGCCCGCCTCAAGGACTCCAATTCGCCCTTGTTCACCTCGCGGCGAATCTCCAGGCCCACCACAAAAAAGAAGACGGTCATCAGCCCGTCGTTGACCCAGAAGTGCAGGTCCTTCTCGAAGCCAAACCCGCCCAGCGTGAAGCCCAGCGGGGTGTGCCACAGCGCGTGGTACCGGCCGGCGAAGGGGCTGTTGGCCCAGGCGAGCGCGACGGCCCCCATCACCAGCAGCACCACGCCGCTGGACGCCTCGATGGCCAGGAAGCGCTCCACCGGCGCGAGGGCCTTGCGCAGCACGCGGCGGGCAGGCGCCCAGGCGCCCGGCGGCGGCAGCGGCTCGGGAACAGACTGCGGCACCCCCCAAGCTTGAGTGCTTCCGCTCTGAAAGTCCCGAGAACTTCCGACGGATTCTACCTGGCCCTGGGGCGCGCGGCGTCTTCCGTGGACGGCCGCCCGTCCCGTGCTCTACTCGGGCGCGCCCGGCATGAACGTCCTCTTCCTGTCCCCGACGTTTCCTCCGCAGTTCTTCCGCTTCTGCACCGCGCTGCGGGCCCACGGCATCAACGTGCTGGGCATGGGCGACACCCCGCCCCACGAGCTCCACCACGACCTGCGCGCCGCCCTGGGCGAGTACGTCCACGTGCCGGACCTCGACCACCACTACGACTCGGCCCTGCGCGCCACCGCCTACCTCACCTGGAAGCACGGCCGCCTCGCCCGCGTCGAGTCGCACAACGAGCACTGGCTGACGCTGGAAGGCCGCCTGCGCGAGGACTTCAACGTGCCCGGCCCGCGCCCCGAGACGCTGCAGCGCTGGCGCGCCAAGTCCAGCATGGGCGAGCTGTTCGCCGCCGCCCACATCCCCGGGCCGGTGGGCCACGTGCACACCACCGAGGCCGGCACGCGCGCCTTCGCGAAGACCCAGGGCTACCCGCTCATCTTCAAGCCCAACACCGGCGTGGGCGCCCAGCGCACCTTCAAGGTGAACAACGACGCCGGCCTCGACGCCGTCTTGAAGGAGCCGCTGGCCGGCTACCTGGTGCAGCCCTTCGTCACCGGCACGGTGGTCAGCTACGACGGGCTGGTGGACGAGGCGGGGCACATCGTCTTCGAGACGTCCCACGAGTACTCCAGCGGCATCATGGAGGTGGTGAACCAGCGGCTGGACGTCAGCTACTGGAACGTGCGGGACATTCCCGCGCAGCTCAAGGAGTACGGCCGGCGCACCGTGGACCGCTTCGGGGTGCGCGGGCGCTTCTTCCACATCGAGTTCTTCCGCCTGGCCGACGGCAGCCACCGGGCGCTGGAAATCAACGTGCGCCCGCCCGGGGGCTTCACCACCGACATGATGAACTACTCGGCGGACATCGACGTGTACGACTTGTGGGCGCGGATGGTGGCGGGCCAGGACCTCAGCGGCTTCAGGTGGGCGCCGAAGTACCACGTGCTGTACGCGAGCCGCCGCGCCGGCCGCCACTACCGGGCCGACCACCAGGCGCTCAAGGCCCACCTCGGGGCGCGGCTGCTGTTCGAGCGCGAGATGCCCGGCGCCCTGGCCGCGGCGATGGGCGAGCACCTGGTGATGGTGCGGCACCCGGAGCTCTCGCAGGTGCAGGCCGACGCGGCCTTCATCCAGGCGACGGTCTAGCTCGAGAGCGCCCCCTCACGTCCCCAGCGTCCACGCCAGCGCGCCCGGCAACCGCCGCTGCCAGTCGGCCTCGCTGTGGACGCCTTCGGGCTCCAGCCAGCAGTGCAGCTCGTGCGGCCCGTAGCCCAAGCCCGCCAGGTGCTGGTGGAAGGCGCGCACCTTCTCTCCGTACGGCATGTCCCAGGCGCCGCGCGCCAGGCCTTCCTTCTCCCCCGCGTCGAGGTACAGCTTCGTCCACTGCCCGGTGTGCCGCGTCCACCGGCGAAACAGCTCGTCGTCGCCCCACATCACGGAGGGAGACAGGGCCGCGATGCGCCCGAAGACGTCGGGCCGGGTGAGGCCCAGGTACAGTGAGATGAGGCCACCCAGGCTGGAGCCCACCGTGGCCGTCCACCAGGGCTCGTCGCGCAGGCGGTAGCGCGCGCGCGCCCAGGGCACCAGTTGCTCGGTGAGGAAGCGGCAGTACACGTCGCCGCGCCCCTTCACGGCGTCGCGCGGCTCGTCCCAGGGCGAGAAGTCCTCGAAGCGCCCCAGCCCGTGGTCGACCGCCACGATGAGCCATGGCCCCACCCGCCCCTCGTCCATCAGCCGCTGCAGGGCGAAGTTGGCCTGCCAGGTGGGCCAGCGCGCCGCCTGCGGGTGCTCGAAGACGTTCTGCCCGTCGTGCATGACGATGAGGCCGAAGCGCGTGTCAGGGAAGGCGTCGTACTGCCAGGGGGTGAAGGCGCGCAGCACCCGGGGGAAGCCCTCGGCCTCGCTGTGGAAGCCGCGCAGAATCTCGATGCCGCTCATGACGCGAGCGGGAGGCTAGCGGACTTTGGGCGCGCGCGGGCGCGAGGAGAACGGCACGCGAAGCGTCAGGGCAGCCTGGAGCCCCAGTAGTAACAACCCTGGTCGATGACGACGCAGTCATCCATGCGGATGTTGAGGTAGTAGGTCTGGCCGGCGACCATCGAGACGCCCCCGGCGACCCCTTCCGGACCCGCGCCCTGGCTGTAGCTGAAGTCGATGTTCGACGAGGTCTGACCCCTGAGGTACCTGATTCTGTTCGTGGCGAAGTTGGAGTTGTCCACGTCGACAAGCCCGTGGTCGACGTCGCACGCGGTCTTCGACACCGCCCAGGTCACCGTCTTGTACCCACCGTAAACGGCGCCGAGGAAGGCCTCCTTCGTCCCACGCGCGTTGGCCGGAACCGTCATCTGGATGGACATGACCTGGCCGTTCCGGGTGAAGACCCCGACGTCCGGGTCCCAGCCTGGGGTCTGAGACGGGTGCGGGTACCAGGTGCTGTTGGTGATTGCATCGCTCGGGCAGTTCTCGAAGCCGCCCGCGTTGAAGGTGTAGCTCGCGGACTGGTTGGTGTTGCCAGAGCCGTTGCCGGCCTGGTTCGAGAACTGCGCCACGGTCCAGGTCATGTCCTGCGAGACGTTCGGCACCGTGCAGGACGTCGACAGCGTTGCCATCGACGACGGGCAGTCGCCCGGCACCTCAGGGCTGCCGTTCTGGTCCTCATCCTTCCAGGTGACCGCGATCGGGAGTGTGCCGCTGGTGCAGGACAGCGTCAGGCCGACGCTCTGGGCGGCCGGGCCGCCGGAAGTCGGGTTCGCCGTCAGCGCGCATCCTGCCGGCGCAACCAAACCATCACCACCACCACCTCCTCCTCCAGCGCCTCCGGCAGTCCCACCTCCGGTACCACCACCAGCGGCCCCGCACACGCAGGTGTCGAACGTACCGTCGGCCTTGCACGTCTGCGCCCCGGTCCGACCGTCGACACAGGCGCAGGAGACGGAGGCGCCTGGGGTGCATGGCGGCGAAGAGCCAGCGCACGAGGCCACGAGCACGGCAGCAAGTCCCATGACGCCTACCAGCGAGCCACCCTTCGACATTCGCGCTCCCGTCGGCTTGAGGATTCAGGCGGAAACGTTAGCTCTTTCGGTCGGGGTCGAACAGGCCGACTCCAGCGCCCGCCAGCGCAAGCAGATGACTGGAGCGGCCCTTCGGCGGTGCTACGGTCGCACCCATGGCGGGAACGGATCCCATGCTCGGAGTACAGGCCCAGGTGCCTTCGGTGGTGGTGGACAGTGATCCGCTGATCGGCCTCAACCTGGGCGGCTTCGTGGTGAAGAAGCTGCTCGCCTCGGGCGGGATGGGGCTGGTCTACGAGGCGCTGCACGAGCAGATCGGCCGCCGCGCGGCGGTGAAGGTCTTGAAGCCCGAGGTCGCGGCGGATCAGGAGTGGACGCGGCGCTTCCTCACCGAGGCGCAGGCGCTGGCGTCGCTCAAGAACAAGAACCTGATCGAGGTCTTGAACTTCGGGAAGACGCCCGACGGGCGCGAGTTCCTGATGATGGAGTTCCTCGAGGGCGAGGCGCTCGACGGCTACATCTCTCGGATGGGCGCGCTGACCCCGGCGGTCGCGCTGGGCCTCACCGAGCAGATCCTCAACGCCCTGTCCGAGGCGCACAAGAAGGGCGTGGTGCACCGGGACTTGAAGCCGTCCAACGTGTTCCTCCTGCGCGAGCACTCCGGCGAGCTGCTGGTGAAGGTGATCGACTTCGGGCTGGCGCGGCAGGAGCCGGTGAAGCTGCTGGACGCGGCGTTGGCGCTGCCCAAGGCGCCGGACGGGGCCTCGCTGCTGGCGGGCACGCCCGAGTACATCGCCCCCGAGCAGGCGCAGGGCCGAAAGGTCGACCACGCGGCGGACCTGTACTCGCTGGGGATCATGCTCTTCGAGATGCTCTCCGGCTCGTTGCCCTTCGCGGCGGACTCGGTGACGGAGCTGTTGCAGCAGCACCTCTCGGCGAAGCCGCCGAAGCTGTCCTCACAGGTGAACAACCTGCCCGAGGGCTTCGACGAGCTCGTCGACGCCCTGCTGGAGAAGGATCCGGCGAAGCGGCCTTCCTCGGCGGACGCGGCGCGGGTGCAGGTGCAGCGGCTGCTCAAGCGGCTGGCGATGGACTCGACGGCGGTGCGGGTGGACCCGAAGCACGTGCCGACGATCAAGATCGATCGATCAAAGGAGCCGGTGCCCGAGGTGGTCCCGCCCGCGGGCGCCGCGCCGAAGCTCCAGGCCCAGTCGCCGACGACGGATCTCGCGCTGCAGAAGGCGATCCCGAGGCGGGGGCCCGGAGTGTGGATCGGCCTGGGCGCGGGAGTGCTGGCGCTCCTGGCGGTCGGCTGGTGGGCGAGCACGCCCGCGGAAGTGCCTGCCGAGCCGACGCCGCCTGTCGCCGCGGCGCTCCCGCCCGAGCCCCCGGAGCCATCGCCGTCGCCAGAGGCGCCGCCCAAACAGCCCGACCCGGTGGAGGAACCCCAGCCGCTGCCCACGGTGGTGAAGAGCCTCGAGCCGACGAAGGCGAAGAGGCCCGAGAAGGTCGCGGTGGAGGCAGCGCCAGAAGCGTCGGCCTGCGCGAACCTGGCGCAGTGGAAGGCGGGCATGAAGCGCGACGTGACCGAGCTGGAGAACAGTTGGCTGAGCAAGCACCCGGAGCACGAGGCGGCCTGGAACGCGGCGCTGCCGGTGGTGTCGGCGTACGCGGCGGTCGTGGATCTGGGCGGCTGCGTGAAGGTCCAGCGGCGCTTCGATCAATTCAAGCGGCAAGTCGGCTTGCCGCTTCGTTGAGCTTGGCAGACTCGCCGAGGCTGCTAAGAACGCCTTATTCGCGCAGGTCCCGACGGGGGGTTTCGCACGTGACGCATGGACAGAGGTGGGCGCTGTTGGCGCTGGCGCTCTCGACGACTGCGCTGGCCCAGACGCCGCAGCCGTCGGTGATGCCCTTCCCGCTGGAGCTCAAGCGCAAGCCCAGCGGCTTCTCGCAGAAGGAGGGCGAGGAGCTGCAGCGGGAGTTCGTGAGGTTGGTGCGCAAGAGCGGCGCGCTGGTGCCGGACTCGGGCAGCCTGGAGCTGGCGCTGAAGGAGTTGAAGCGCCAGGACTGCGAGCGCGAAGACGAGTGCCTCAAGGCGTTGGCGCTGCAGGCGCAGACGCTCTACGCGCTGTACGCGAACGTGGACTACACGCTGGAAGGCGCGGTGGTGGCGACGGGCCGCGTGGTGCGCGACGACGGGAAGAGCGCCGGCGGGCCGCAGACGGTGACGCTGCCGAAGGGGAAGGACGCCTTCAAGGACGTGGCGAAGGTGGCGCTGGTGCAACTGCTCGCGCTGCTCGAGCTGTCGAAGCTGCCGCCCTTCCGCCCGGTGGAGAAGCCGCCCGAAGAAGTGAAGCCGCCGGAAGTGAAGAACGGCAACGGGACGGTGAAGCCTCCGCCGGAGGAGAAGCCGCCGCCGGTGGCGGGGCCGAAGCAAGGGCCATCGGGGATGAAGATCGCGGGCTGGACGATGGTGGGGGTGGGTGGCGCGGCGGCGATCGCGGGCGCGGTGGTGTTCGCGACCACGTCGCTGCCGAGGAAGGACTCCAACGGCAACGTCTACGCGGAGGACGTGGGGAAGGTGGGGCCGGCGCAGGCGCAGCAGACCGCGGGCGTGGCGATCCTGGCGGTGGGAGCGGGAATCGCCGCGGCGGGCGCGGTGGTGTGGGCTCTGGCGCCGGCGAATGTCCCTGCGCCGGTGAAGCAGGTGTCGATTGTTCCGGTGAGCGGCGGGGCCGTCGCCGTCTTCGGAGGGAGTTTCTGACATGAAGCGCGTACTGATGGGGGCTGTCGCGTTGCTGGCGGCGGGGTGTTTTCAGCCGACGAAGTGCACGTCGAACGCGGAGTGCACGGGCGGCGTCTGCGACACGGCGATGGGCGTGTGCGTGACGAGTGACGGGGGCACCGGCGGAGGAGGAGGAGGAGGCGGCGGCGTCGGCGGCGGCGGCGTCGGCGGCGGAGGTGGCACCGGCGGCGGAATGGGAGGCGGCGTCGGCGGCGGGCAGGGCGGAGGAATGGGAGGCGGCGTGGGCGGCGGCATGGGAGGTGGTGGCGGGACGCCGGCGTGC
>JADLDB010000109.1 GCA_020846875.1 Myxococcales bacterium
CACTCGGCTTATACGGGCGGTCTTTGCCGGACGTCGGCTGCGCAGACGGGTCTCTCGTGTTCCGCTCCGCTCCTTCAGCGCGTGCTGCTCCCAATACCCCGCCGAGACTCCGCGCGTATCCGGACTTTCCCGCGCGTTGCTTGGCCTTCGCCGCGACAGGCTCGGCTCGGCTCTCGGATTGTTTCTGTGACGAGGCGGCAGGCTTCACTTCATGTTGCGGCCCGCGCTGTTGCTTCTCTCCCGCACCTTTCGGCCCGGAAGGCTTTTGACACTGGGCTTCACCAGTCGGCTTCTGGGCCACTGGCGCCAGTCTGCTACGCGGCTCTCCGGCGATTACCGCGACGGGACTTCCACCCGCTGGAACGGTGCAGCATGGCTCGGCTTCGGCGGTCGCTTCCGCGATCTCCTCCGCTCTGCCTTCACGACGCACCATGCGCGTGAGTCTACGCGAGAACGACGGTGAGCCACCGCTCTGTTCCTCCAGCTGAGCGTTGGTGCGCGCCCCGCGTCGCCCACCGGCCCGTCGCCACCTGGCGTGTCTACTGCGCACGCCTGACATCCCACGGGGGAGGGCGTCCGCGTCGCCGCCACCACCGCCTCGCCTCGACTGGGCCACGCTTCACCAGCGCACCTTCGGCACCGGCGCCCTGGTGCCCCTGCGGAGGCCGCCGCACTGTCCGCCGCGTCCACCTCACCTGCAAGCCCGCCGAGGCGCGACTGGTGGAGTTGGGCGTCACCCTCCCTCGCGGCACCTCAGAGGTCGAGCGGCCCCAGGTGCAGCGGCGCCGTTCAGCCGATGCCGAGCTCCGTGAACACCGGCTGATGATCCGACGCCTTCGTCACCTGGTTCACTTCGGTCGTCCGCGCGTGCACGTCCGGCGACGCGCAGGTGATCGAAGCGCTTGCGCGCCCCGAAGTGGCCGATGCCGTCCAGCACCCCGAAGAGCTCATCGAAGGCAGCGACCAGGACACCAAGGCGACCTTCGCGCTCTTGATGGAGCTCTCGCGCCTCGAGCTGCCCGACCAGGCGTCGAAGGCGCCGCTGCTCACCATTCCACTGGGGCGCTGAACGCCCAGCCCTCAGCCGATCACCTGCGGCTGGGCCTCCGTCACCTGGCCCTTCCCGAGGATCCGCGGCAGATCGCGGATGAAGGCCTGCTGGTTGGAGAAGTGCTTCTGCTGCGGCCCGACGAAGATGGTGCGCGCCGTGTCGTCGTTGAGCACCAGCGAGATCAGGTAGTCGTCTTCCACCGCGTTGACGATCGCCGAGCGCTCGACCTCGGACACGCCGTGGTTCTCCAGCACGGGCTTGAACGCGCCCACCTTCGTCTGCACGAAGATCACCCGCTGATTGGTCAGCACCGCGAACAGCCCCACGTTCCTCGCCACGGCGATGGCGCTGTCCGGGCGATCGCGCACCCCGTACGCCTGGTGCTGCACCTGCTCTCCGGGCCGGAGCATGGGCCGCACCTGGTCGGCGATGAAGCGATCGCCGTCGGTGGTGATGGTGGGCGGCCCGAAGCCCACCGGAACGGCCGCGTCCCTCGCCTTGCGGCGCTTGGTGTTCACCGACTTGAGCCAGCCGAAGCCGGCGACGAAGGCGATGACGATCCACAGCGAGTAGCCGAACAGGTACTCAGGCACGGGGATCGAGTAGCCGGGCAGCGGATCGGGCACCAGGCCGCGCGCCTGGAAGTCCTTCAGCTCGCCCGCCTCTGGCAACGGGTAGAACGTGTCCTTCTTCGAAGGGACGCCCAGCACATAGCCGTCGTCCTTCAGGTACACGCCGGCGAAGACGAAGTACTTGCTGGTCTTGTAGGCGAGGCACAGATCCTCGCCCTCGGCGCCCTTGAGAGTGATCGGCTGGATGCAGGCGATCGTCTCGTCCTTCCCGAACATCAGCTTGCCCATGGTGCCTCCCTCGAGAAGGCGCGACCATCGCACGGGGGGCCCGTCGTGGTAGAGCCTCCTTCATGACCACCCGACAGGTCGCCATCACCGGCGCCGGGCGCGGCATCGGCAAGGCCATCACCGAGCGCTTCCTCGGGGACGGCTGGCGCGTCTGGGCCCTGGTGCGCGCCGAGTCGTCCCTCGACGCACTGAAGGGGCGAGGCGACCTGCACTTCGTGTCCTTCGACGCGTCCAGCCAGGACTCGGTGCTGGCCGCCGCGCACCGGCTCACCACCGACGCGGGGCACCTCACCGCGCTGGTCAACAACGCCGGCGTCGCGCTCGCCGCGCCGCTGGGCCGCACCTCCACCGAGGACTTCCTGCGGCTCCAGGCGGTCAACGTCACCGCGCCCTTCCTGCTCTGCCGCGAGCTCCTCCCCGCGATGGTGAAGTCGGGGGCCGGCCGGGTGGTGAACGTCGCCAGCACCGCCGCGAGGAAGGGCTTCAAGTACACCTCGGCCTACTGCACCTCGAAGCACGCGCTGCTGGGCCTGACCCGGGCGCTGGCGGTGGAGCTCGCGTCCCGCGGCGTCACCGTCAACGCCGTCTGCCCCGGCTGGACGGACACCGACATGCTGCAGGCCAGCGTGGACAACCTCGTCAAGGCGACTGGCCGCAGCGTGAAGGACGCCCGGGCCGAGCTGGAGAAGCTGAACCCCATGGGCCGCGCGGTGAAGCCCGAGGAGGTGGCTGAGGTCGTCCACTTCCTCTGCGCGTCGCCGGCCGCCGCCGCCATCACCGGCGCGGAGTACGTCATCGACGGAGGAGAGACCGTATGAACGTTCAACCGGAAGGCTGGGCCCGCCCGCGGGGCTACTCGAACGGCATCGTCGCCGAGGGGAAGGTGCTCTTCATCGCCGGCCAGGTGGGGTGGGATCCCCGTTCCGAGACCCCGAAGTTCCCTCACGGCTTCGCCGCGCAGTTCGACCAGGCCCTGTCCAACGTCGTCGAGGTGCTCCACGCCGCCGGCGGCAGGCCCGAGCAGCTCGCCCGCCTCACCGTGTACGTCACCGACAAGCAGGCGTACCTCGGCTCGCTCAAGGAGTGCGGGGCCGCGTGGAGGAAGCACGTCGGCAAGCACTACCCGGCGATGGCGCTGGTGGTGGTGGCCGGCCTGGTGGAGGACGGCGCGCTGCTGGAGATCGAAGCCACCGCGGTGCTGTAGAAGTCCTCGACCAACGCGGGCCACGCGGGCAAGAAGTCGGCCCATGAAGACGCCGGCCAGCTTCCGCTTCGAGGTGAAGGGCTCCGTGGGGGTCATCACCTTCACCCGCCCCGACACCCTCAACTCGCTCACCTTCCAGGTGTACGCCGAGCTGCGCGACCTGTTCCTCGAGCTGGAGCGCGAGGCCGGCGTGCGCGCGGTGGTGATCACCGGCGAGGGCCGCGGCTTCTGCTCCGGCGGCGATCAACACGAGATCATCAAGGAGCTCTTCTCCCGGGACATGCCGGCCCTGGTCGACTTCACCCGGATGACGTGCGACCTGATCCGCAACATCCGCACCCTGCGCAAGCCGGTGGTGGCGGCGCTCAACGGGACGGCGGCCGGCGCGGGAGCGGTGATCGCCCTCGCCTCGGACCTGCGCATCGCCAGCGAGAAGGCGAAGCTGGGCTTCCTCTTCACCAAGGTGGGCCTGGCCGGCGCGGACATGGGCGCGGCGTACCTCTTGCCCAGGGTGGTGGGCCTGTCGCGCGCCACCGAGCTGCTCTACTTCGGTGACGTGATCGACGCGGTCACCGCCGAGCGCTACGGGCTGTTCAACAGGGTCGTCTCTGCCGAGCGGCTGATGGACGAGGCGATGGCCTGGGCCACCCGCCTGGCGGAAGGCCCCACCTTCGCGCTGGGGATGACCAAGGAGCTCCTCAACGGCGAGCTGAACATGGACCTGCACGGTGCGCTGGACACCGAGGCCCGCGCGCAGGCGGTGTGCATGCAGACCCAGGACTTCCGCGAGGCCTACGACGCCTTCTCCAACAAGCGCACGCCGAAGTTCCAGGGCCGCTGAAGATGGGCGCCACCTTCCTCTCCTCCGCGCATCTCGAGCTTCGGGCGAAGGCGCGCGCGGCCTTTGCCTCGCTCGAGCCCGCCGCGCACGTCGACGACGCGACGCTGGCCCGCGCGGTGGCGGAGCTGGGCTTCTACCCGTACCTGGTGCCGGCGGACTTCGGCGGGGCGCTGACGAAGGTGGACGTGCTGTCGGTGTGCGTGCTGCGCGAGGAGCTGGCGTACCGCAACGCCGCGGCCGACTCGCTCTTCGCGGTGCAGGGCCTGGGCAGCCACCCGGTGGTGGTCGCCGGGACGGACGCTCAGAAGCAGGAAATGCTTTCCCGCGTGGCCACCGGCTCGGCGCTCTTCGCCTTCGCCTTGACTGAGCCCGAGGCCGGCAGCGACGTGGCCGCGCTGTCCACCACCGCCCGCCCGGACGGCGAAGGCTACGTGCTGGACGGGAAGAAGCGCTTCATCAGCAACGCCGGGGTTGCCACGCATTACACCGTCTTCGCCCGGACCTCGGAGGGGCCGAAGGGCATCTCGGCCTTCGTGGTGCCCGCGGGGACGGCCGGCTTCCGCGTGCTGGGACAGATGCAGTTGCTCGGCGAGCACCCCATCGGCGAACTGGAGTTCTCCGGGTGCCGCGTCCCGGCCAGCGCCCGGCTGGGCGACGAAGGCGCGGGCATGAAGCTGGCGCTGGCCACCCTCGATGTCTTCCGCAGCACGGTGGGCGCCGCGGCGGTGGGCATGGCGCGGCGGGCGCTGGACGAGGCGCTGTCCTACTCGAAGGCGCGCCGGCAGTTCGGTGCGCCGCTGGCCGAGCTGTCGGCGGTGCAGGCGCTGCTCGCGGACAGCGCGGTGGAGCTGGAGGCGTCGCGGTTGCTCGTCCACCAGGCGGCGCTGACCAAGGATCTCGGCCAGGCGCGCGTCACCTACGAGGCGGCGGTGGCCAAGCTGTTCTCGACCGAGGCCGCCCAGCGGATCATCGATCGCTGCCTGCAGGTGCACGGCGGCAACGGGGTGGTGAAGGGCTTCGCGGTGGAGCGGCTGTACCGTGACGTCCGCGCGCTGCGCATCTACGAGGGCGCCAGCGAAGTGCAGCGGCTCGTCATCGCCCGCCACCTCCTTGGCTGAGCTGCCAGCCCGCACTCTCTGCCATTTCCCCGGCGGCGGCTCTTGCTTTCACGGGCTACTAGGCTGGGCAGCCATGACACCGTCGCTGCTCTGCACCCAGTTGAGGAGCCGCGCCCGCGCTGTGTTCCCAGGCGTGGTGCTGGTGTGCACCCTCGCTCACGCGCAGGCGCGCCCAACTCCGCCGGGCCAGCATCCCCCCGCGAGCGAGTGGCCAGCCGGCTGGAAGCTGTACGAGCCGTACGCCGAGGAGTTGTCTTTCGTAGCGCCTCGGGCCACGACGATGGTGGCGAAGGGAGTGCGGACGCTGGCCTTCGACGTCACCGACAAGCAGCGGTTCAAGGGCAACATCATTTCTCCGCGGGTCCTGCTCGACAACCCCTACCTCGACGCAGCCGATCCGTTCTTCAACATTCCCCGGCAGATCGCCTGTCTGAAGGACGGCAGCGTGGTCGTGGCATCGACGGCGAAGCTCCACAAGGAGGGGCGCTTCAAGGGCAACCCCTATGCGTCTGGGTTCTGGCGCATCGCTTCGGACGGCGCCATTACGGCGCTGACAGCGAAGCACCTCATCATGGAGGGCTCGGCGTATTACCCGCCGTGCGGTCTGCCCTTTGAGAAGACGAGCCTCAACGCCGATGTGCGTCCGATGACGGTGGCTCCCGACGGCAGCCTGTTGTTCGGCTACGGGAGCGAGGTGCGCCGGCTTCATCCCGATGGACGGTTGGAGCCGGTACCCAACCGGCGCGAGGCGTGCGCACGAGAGCCGCCGAAGCCGCCCCCGGGCCTCACTTTCAAGGCGCCCGAAGCAGCGGTGGAGGATCCTCGCGGCAACGTGTGGGTGTCCGACGGGTGTCAGCTCCACCGGTTGGGGCCGGATGGCAGCGCTACCGAGGTGCTGGGGAAGGCGAAGCTTTGCCCGGCAGGGGAGCCACAGGACTACGTGCGCGGGGAGTTCCTCGCCTGGGACTCGGTGCACGACGAGCTGGTGATGAGCGGAACGCAGCTGTGGCAGAAGGCGCCGAAGTCCAACGTCTACTCGATGATCCACCGGGTGAAGCCCGACGGCACTGTGCGGCGCGTGTTCCTCGGCGTGAAGCTGGGAAACAAGGCCCCGCGAGTTGACGGGATCAGCGGCCTGGCGCTGGACGAGAAGGGGCGCATCTACGTCGGCGGAGGCATCACCGCTGGCTCCGGCTACCAGGTGTTGCGGATCGAAGAACCTCAGGGCAAGCCGACGGTGGTGGCCGGGGTGCCACGGCCGACCGACGTAACTCACGGCGACGGGCCCGCCCGGCAGGCCTACTTCGGCACGTTCCGCAGCATGTGCTTCTCGCCGGACGGGACGCTTTACCTCAACGACGCGAACCACGTGATCCGGAAGCTGACGACGAAGGGCCAGGTGACGACCTGGGCCTTCTGATGATGGGAGGGGCGCGCCTTCTGTCAGATGGTGGTCTCGTCCCAGGTGCCCTTCTTCTTGAACGCGTCGTCGAGCCTCGCGTCGAGCGCGTCGAGCAGGGCCTTGTTGCCGTCCTGTGAGTAGCCCTGGAGCGCCTTCTCGCAGTCGGGCACGGCCTCGAGGAACGCACCCAGCGCCTGGCCGTCGAGCGTCACCGCGTGCCGGCCGAAGTTCAGCTTCTGCAGGTAGAGGGCGTTGAGCACCTGCTCGAACTGCCCGCCGATGGGCACCGACAGCATGGGCTTGCGGAGGTACACCGCTTCGCTCATCAGGGTGTAGCCGCCGCCGCCGATGACGCCCTTCGCGGTGCGCAGATCGTCGATGAAGCCGGCCTCGCTGAAGGGGCGGAAGAGCAGGTTTCCGTCGCGCTCGTCGGCCTTCAAGTCGCGCTTGAAGCCGTACACGCGGCACTCGCGCCCGGACTTCTTGAGCTCGTCCATCAGCGCGGTGTTGGTGGTCATCGTCTGGTAGACGAGGAGGTGCTCGCCGGGCTGGGACTGCGCCTGGAGGATTTCCGGCCGCAGAATGGACGGGACGAGCGTGGTCCGCTCCTTGCGCACCTGCGGGTAGAAGAAGGTGGTGATGAGGTAGTGGAACGCGCCCGGCAGCTTGGTCTTGACGATGGATCTGGTGAGCTCGAATTGATCTTCGTGGCCGGCGAGCACGTCGGGCTCGTGCTTGCAGCGGTTGATGATCTGCATGTTGTCCACGCTGATCACCGGCAGGAAGTGGTTGCGGGCGAACAGGTAGCTGAAGGACTCGAAGTCGCTGATGACGACGTCGGGGGAGAAGGTCTCGACCAGCTCGAAGTACTTCTTCACGTTCTGCGGCCAGCCGGTGATCGCCCCTTTGAGGTTCTGCAGCAGCGTCTGCCACTTCTTCACCGAGTTGCCTTCGTACTGGATGGTGAAGCCCCAGATGTTGTGGACGTTCTCGAAGCGCTTGGCCAGGTAGTCGCGCGCGCGCCCGGACACCACGATGTGCACGTCGTGCTTCTTCACCAGGTGCTCGAGGACGACGCGCGAGCGGGTGGCGTGGCCCATGCCTTCGCCGACGACGCCGTAGAGGATCTTCATGGTGTCCCTCCCGGCGGTGAGTCTGCCCGCGCGCGGAGTGGACCGCCATCACGACGACCGGGTGGATGAAAGGGCCGGCTTCGTCGAGGTGCTGCGCTTCTGGCACACGAGTCGAAGCAAAGCGCCGAAGCTGTGACGTCCTGCTGATGCTCCCCGGTCACGGAAGGACGACGATGGTGTCCCGGACGCCGATGGTCGACCACAGCTGATCCACCCCGGGGTCGCTGATCGCCACGCACCCCAGCGTCCAGTCGCTCGTGCCGCCCCGCCCGTGCACTTCGACGTAGCTGCCCAGGTCCGTCGTCTGCGGAGGCACCGTGCAGCCCGTCTGCGCCGCGTCGATCGCGCTCTTCTGCGCCTGGGTGATGCGCCCCGCCGCCAGCCCGCGCACCGCGTCGCCCGAGTCCGGGTAGCTCAGGAGGAACGCCTTGTAATAGCTCGAGTTGGGCACCAGGCTCGCCACGTAGAAGACCCCTTCCGGCGTCTTCCCATCGCCTTCCCACTCCTTGTCCCCCACCGGCGCGAAGCCCAGCCCCGCCTGGAAGTTCGCCACCAGGATGCCCGCGTTGCACAGCGCCAGGTTGCGCGCGCTCTTCCGCACCACCAGGTAGTCGTCCTTCACCGCATCGCACGAAGACAGCCCGCTGCCCGCCGTGCCCCACGCCACCAGGCAGTCCGACGCCCCCACCGACGGGTTCCACGCTCCGCTGCCGCCGCCGCCCGAGAGGCACACCTGGTGCTGCGTGCTGCAGGTGTAACCCTCCGCCTGCCGGCACTGGCCGCTCGCCGTGCAGTCCTTGAAGCACTGCGTCTGCCCGTTGCCGATCCCAAAGCACGAGGAGCCCGTCGGACAGCCCGCGAAGTCGCACATCGCCTTCGAGCAGTACCCGCCCGGCATCGACAGGCACGAGTTGTTCGCGCAGTCGCTCGCCGCCGTGCACGCCGCGCCCACGTCGTTGGCCGGCGCCGCCTCCCCGGGCCACCGCTGATCGGAGTCCGGCAGACACACCTTGAAGATCCGCGACGACTGGTTGTACCGCTGGCGATTCACACAGGCGTAGCCGGGCCGGCAGCCGGTGGGCGATTGGCTGAAGTCGCACTCCGCCACGCAGCGCGGCAGCCCGTTGGCGCTGATGCAGCGAGTAACCGTATTGCCCGTGCCCGGCCCCACCTGCGCCGCGTCGGGGCACACGTACGTCGTCCCGGACAGCGTGCAGGCCTGGGTGCAGAAGCCGTTGGTGAAGCCCGACGTCTCGCAGGTGGGCGTGGCGGTGTACGTCGACGCGTTGCACGAGGTCGCAGACGGGCAGGCCCCGCCGATCCACCCGGGGTTCAGCTCCACGCCCGCGGATCCGCCGCCCATCCCGCCGCCCGCGCCGCCACCCGTCGCACCGCCACCACTGCCTCCGCCCGTCGCGCCGCCTCCACTTCCTCCGCCCGTCGCGCCGCCTCCACTGCCTCCGCCCGTCGCGCCGCCTCCACTTCCTCCGCCCGTCGCGCCGCCTCCTCCGCCAACCGCACCACCACCGCCCGTCGCGCCGCCGCCGGAGCCTCCGCCAGCCCCGCCACCGCCCGCACCTCCACCCGTCACGCCACCGCCCGCACCTCCACCCGCCACGCCGCCGCCGGAGCCTCCGCCCGTCGCCCCGCCATCCTCGATGAGCCCGGCATCAGCGTCGAACTCCGACGCGGGGCCACAGGCGATCAGCGCCACACAGCAGGACAAGACGAGGGAGCGCGTCTTCACGGCGGACGCGGATAGGTGGATCCCCCCTCGCCCGTCAACCCGCCTCCTGCACTCCGCCGGACCGGGTCAGCCCGACGCGAGTACGCTTCCTCCATGGCCCACCCGCTGCGCAGCGTCCGACGCGCCGCCCTCTTCGGCCTCGCGATGGGCCTGCTGTGCGCGGCCGTCGTCCTCCTCGTCTTCGCGTGGCAGCACATGAAGGTCGACTGCGCCGGCCTTTCTGCCGCGGAGTGTGGCCTGGAGAAAGAGCTGGCGAGGAGCATCGCCCGCCTGCAGGTCATCGCCGCGCTGGGGTGCACGTTGGTCGGCGCCGGGCTGGTGCTGCTCCTGCCTCGCCCTTGAGCCTTTCGCGAGGACGCTGCGGTCCTTTCCCGCTACCCTCGCGGAGATGATCCCCTCGCTCCTCTTCGCCCTGCTCGTCGCCGGCGATCCAGCTCCCGTCGTCCTCGCCCCCCTCCAGCTCCACGGTACCCTGCCGGCGCAGGCCCCAGCGGAGCTCGAGAAGGGCCTCCGGGACGGCTTCACGGGCTCCGAATGGACCCTCGCCACCAGCGCCGATCGCGAGGCCCAGCTCGAGGCCGCGAAACAACCCGGGGCCGGAACGCTGAAGGCCGCGCAGGTGATGCTGTCCTGCTCCGTGGTAGCCATGGGCCCCTCGGCGCGCCTCGACTGCAAGCTGGTGCGCGCGGCGGACAACCGGATCCTGTGGAGCGAACGCGCCGCCTGCTCGAAGGACCTCGCGGCGTGCGGCAAGGACCTGGCCCTGAAGGCCGTGACGCGCCTGCGCCTCGGGGACGGAAAGCCCTTGCCCAAAGGCCAGTGACTCCCGACGCTCCGCCCGCCTCGCCCGAGACGCCATGACGCTCGATCCCTTCCAGCTGCCGGAGTCGCTCAACCTGGCCGAGGTCTTCCTCCACGCGCAGGCCCGCGCCCACCAGGAGCGCCCGGCGCTGTACTTCGAGGACCAGGTCATCACCTACGGTCAGCTCTCGAAGGACACCCACCAGGCCGCCGCCGCCTTCCGCGGGCTGGGCCTCGAGCTGGAGCAGCGCGTGCTGCTCATGCTCCCCGACTGTCCCCAGTTCGCCACCGCCTGGTTCGCCGCGGTGCAGGCCGGAGGCGCCGTCAGCGCCGTCAACCCGGGCCTCACGCCGGACGAGGTCACCTACTACCTCAACTACACGCGCGCGAAGGTGCTGGTGACCGACGCAGAGACAGCCCGCACCGTCGATCAGGTCCGCGCGCAGTGCCCCTTCCTCACCCACGTGCTGGTCGCCGGCCCGGGGAAGACGCGGCACCTGAGCTACGACGCCGAGGTCGCCCGCGCGCCCGCCCACCCCACCATCGCCCCCACGCACCGGGACGACGTGTGCGTGTGGCTGTACACCTCCGGCTCCACCGGCTTCCCCAAGGCCGCGGTCCACAAGCAGCACGACTTCGTCTTCAACGCCCTCACCTACGCGCTGCCCGTCATCGGCTACGGCGCGAAGGACATCGGCATCTCCGTGCCGCGGCTGGCCTTCGGCTACGCCCTGGGCACCAACCTGCTCTTCCCGCTGCTGTCCGGCGGCTCCGCGGTGCTGTTCAAGGAGAAGGCCACCCCCGAGAAGCTCTTCGAGCAGGTGGCCCGCCACCGCCCCACCCTCTTCACCGCCGTGCCCACCGCGCTCAACCAGATCCTGAACGCCGACGGGCTGGCGAAGGCCGACCTCTCCTCGCTCCGGCTCACCATCTCCGCCGGCGAGGCGCTCCCCGCCGAGCTCTACCAGCGGTGGAAGAAGCGCACCGGGGTGGAGATCCTCGACGGCATCGGCTCGGCGGAGATGTTCCACATCTTCATCACCAACCGCGTGGGCGACGTGCGTTTGGGCAGCCTGGGCAAGGTGGTCAACGGCTACCAGGCGAAGATCTGCGACGACGAAGGCCGCGAGCTGCCGCGCGGCGAGGTGGGCACCCTGTGGATCAAGGGCGACTCCATGGCGCTCGAGTACTGGCAGCAGCACGAGAAGTCCAGGCACACCTTCCGCGGCGACTGGTGCGTGTCCGCCGACAAGTTCCAGCAGGACGACGACGGCGCCTTCTATTTCTGCGGCCGCGGCGACGACATGCTCAAGGTGGCCGGCAAGTGGCTGTCCCCGGTGGAGGTAGAGAACGCGCTGCTCATGCACCCCGCAGTGCGCGAGGCCGCGGTGGTGGGCTTCAAGGACGCCGACGGGCTGGACAAGCCCCGCGCTTTCGTGGCGTTGAATTCCGGCTTCCAGGGCACCGAGGCGCTGGCCGAGGAGCTCAAGGCCCACGTCCGCGGCAAGCTGGCCCCCTTCAAGGCGCCCCGCTTCGTCGTCTTCCTCGACGCCCTACCCCGCAGCGATCGCGGCAAGGTGCTCAAGACGGAGCTGCGCGGCTAGATGCTCCACGACGCGAGCACCTCCAGTTGGCCGAAGGTGAAGGCCCTGGCCCAGGCCGGCGCGGTGGCGCTGCTGCCCGTCGGCTCCACCGAGGCCCACGGGCCGCACCTGCCGCTCGGCGTCGATGTGGTGATCGCGCTGGAGGTCTGCCGGCGCGTGGCCCCGCTGCTCCCCCGCGACGCGGTGCTCTTCCCCCCGGTGACGTATTCCCTCACCGACTTCGCCGCGCCCTTCTCCGGCACCGTCTCCCTGCCCGCCGACACCGCCCGCGCGCAGATCCAGGGCGTGCTGGAGGGCATCGCCCGCGGCGGCTTCACCCACCTGGCCGTCGTCAACCACCACCTCGAGCCCGCCCACTTCCGCCTGGTGCACGAGGCCGCGAAGGCCGCCGCCGCCGCCACGAAGGCCCGGGTGGTGGTGCCGGATCACCGGCGCGCGCCCACCGGCCCGAAGCTGGGCCCCGAGTTCATGCACGGCGGCAGCCACGCCGGCCAGTACGAGACGTCGCTCATGCTGGCCGCGGCCCCGGGGCTGGTGGACCAGGCGGCGATGCGCGCGCTGCCGGCGCTGGAGGTCGATCTCCCCGGGGCGTTGAAGGCGGGCGCGAAGGACTTCCTGCAGGCGGGCGGACCCGACGCGTACTTCGGCGCGCCGGCGGAGGCGTCCAGCGCCGAGGGCGAGCGGCTGTTCTCGATCCTCGTCGAGGCCACCGCCGCCTCCATCCTGGAGGGCCTCTGACATGGAGCCGGGCCAGCTCAACGAAGATCAAGCCGTCGGCCTGCTGCTGCTGGGCTCCTGCTGCTGCCTCGTCGCGGTGGTCGGCTTCATCATCCTCTTCGTCTGGCTGGCCAGGAGGAAGCCCAGCCCCACCGCGCCGGGCGCGCCGCCGCCGGGTCCCCCTTCGACGCCCACCGCGGCGGCCACCCACCACCTCCACCTCTCGGTGATGGCCATCGCCTTCGACGGCTTCTTCAAGGACCAGGTGCTGGCGGTGCTGAACGCGCCGTCCTCGACCGCCGACGCGGTGGCCCACCGGGTGGAGTTGGTGCAGCGGAGCTGCCGCGCGCTGCTGGGCATCGAGCCGCAGTGGCGCGCCTTCGGCTACGGCGAGAAGGACCTGGGCGATCTCACCGCCACGCAGGACAGCTACCTGAAGGCCCTGGAGGACTTCCGCTCCCGCAGCGCAGGCCCGGGCGACGGCGGACGGCTGGTGGTGCTCACGCTGATCCTCGCCACCCGCGCACCGCTCAAGGGCGTCGATCGCCTCGATCAACCCGCCCAGGTTCGCGCCGTCCTCGACGATCGCGCCCACCTGGACAGCGCCAACCTCCTGGGCGCCCACCTCCTCTGGTCGCCCCCAGATGGGGGCCTCACCGACACGGGCCTACACCAGCGCTTCCCAGAGATGCACGCGCTGTCCGGGTAAGCTGCCGAAAGCAGAGCCGTTCCGGGTGCCCACTCCCGTTCCCAATTCCATCGGCCCCTGCGCCTCGTCCACAATGGCGGCTTGATGCGGCTCATGTGGATCCTGCTGCTGGCGCTCCCGACGACGGCCCTCGCCGCGAGGAAGGCCGTGTTGGTCAACGCGCCTGCGAAGGTGGCCTTCGTCTTGGGCAAGGAGCTGGCGGGGAAGTACGCGCTGGTGGCGCTGCCGCAGGCGCTGGGCCCGGCGCCGACCGCGAAGGAGGTCCGCGACGTGGCGGCGCCAGCGCGGGCCATCGCGATCATCCAGGTGCAGGCGGGCGGCAGGTACCTCACGCTGCAGGTCCTCTCCGGCCACGATGGCACTCCGCTGGACACCCTCACCTTCAAGCCGCCGAAGAAGTTCAAGGCGCTGCCTCGCGACACCGCCCAGGCGCTGTTCGCCGCGCTGTCCCAGGGCAAGGCGCCGCCGCCCGAGCCGAAGGCGCCGCCCGCCGACGCGCCGGTGGCCGAGACACCCGAGGAGAAGGGCCCGGCCGGCGAGGTGAAGCAGGCGCTCGCTCAAGGCGAGGCGGCTGTCTCCCCCGACGCGGGCGAGGCGCCGGTGACGGAGATCTCCGGCTCCTCCGACAGCGGCGGCTCCAGGCCGTCCGAGCTGCCGGCCATCCACACCGGCGTGGGCTTCAAGGCGTTCGCCCGCAGCTTCAACTGGGCGGCCGGGCACAGCGACGCGCTGGCCTCCTACCAACTGCCCTTCGCCGCGGCGGTGGCCTTCGACGGCACCTGGTACCCCGGCGCGCACTTCACCAACGGGCTGGCCGCCCACCTCGGCGTCTTCTTGAACGGCGAGGTGGGGATCGGCCTGGCCTCGCGGCAGGACGACGCGCGCTACGGCACCCGGGCCGATCGGTTCCGCTTCGGCGCCCGCATGCGCTTCCCCTTCGGCACGCGCCTGCTGGTGGACGCGCTGGTGGGCTACTCCACCCAGACGTTCGCCATCGCCCAGCAGTCGGCCACCACCGGCGCGCCGAGGCCCAACATCCCGTCGGTCACCTACAACGGCCCGCGCCTCGCCGGCGGCGGGAAGGTGGTCATCGCCGGCACCTTCACCGCCGAGGCGCTGGTGGGCTTCATGTACGTCTACGGCAAGGGCGAGCTGGCGTCGGACAAGTACTTCCCCAACACCACCGGCCTGGCGCTGGACGCCTCCATGGCCCTCTCGCTGGAGATCGTCTCCAACCTGCGCGTGCGCGGCGCCTTCGATTGGACCGGCTACTTCCTCACCACCCACGCGGATCCGTCGGCGATCGTCACCGCCAGCGGCGCCTCCGATCACTTCCTCGGCGGCACCCTGTCGCTGGTGTGGGTGATGTGACCCGCGCTGCGCCGTCACTGGTGCTACGCCAGCCACCGCGGCGGTGGCTGGTGTAGAGGCTGTGCGCTGGCAGGGCAGCCGGCCTACCGCGCCGCGAGCGTCAGGTTCTTCTTCAGCGTGTCCACCGCCGCGCCTGCCGACGCGCGCTCGCGCTTGAGCTCGTCCAGCTGGCCTTCCAGCGCCAGCAGCCGCTGCCCCAGCTGCTCGGCCGCCCTGGCCGCCCCGCCCTTGCCGGTGGCCGCCAGGTTGTCCCGGGTGCGGGCGATGGTGGACTCCACGTCACGGATCTTCGCGTCGATCGCCTGGGCCCTCGCGGTGGCCGCTTCGTGCTGCTCCAGCCGGGCCTTCAAGGACGCGAGCAGCGCCCGGCCGTCGTCGGGCATCTTCTTCCTGAGCAGCTCCGCAACCCGAGCGGAGGAGAGGCTCTCGGGGGCCAGGCGCTCCACCACCGCGCCTTCCTCCACCACCTCCACCGCCTCCGAGGCCTTCGCCGCCACGGCGAGGCGCGCGTAGCGGGGCTGGCCGGGAGAGCGTACGTCCTCCTCGCCGCCCTTCACCACCCGGTAGCCCTGCTCCGGCAGCTCGACCAGCACGGTGCGGGCCTTGTCCGTGCGCGAGGTAAAGGACACGGTGTGGACGAGGCGATCCACCCGGGTCAGCTCCAGCAGCGACTGCCCTGCGGAATGGACGAGGCGCACCTTGCGCAGGTCGCCCTCCCTGCGCTCGGTGGAGCGGGTCACCTGGAGATCGAGATCGACGCCGTGCTTGAGCACCCGCACCTCGCCCGGCTTGACGCGGTCGATCTGCGTCTCGCCCGCGTAGGCGCCGTCCGTGAAGACGGACAGGGTGCCGCCCTCCAGCGTGAGCGCCGTGGTGTTGGCCAGCCGCACGCCGGAGAAGACCTCGCCCGCGGCGTCCAAGAGGGTGACGCGCTCGGCGCCGGTGGGCCCGTCGATGATCGGCAACAGGGCCGACTTGCGCGCGCCCAGCACCACCGGCTCCTTCACCGAGTAGAGGAACAGGTCCCCCGCCTCGCTCACGGCCGCGGGCTCCAGCGGCGTGGGCCCGTCCTCCAGCACGGTGGAGGAGATGCCGGTGGAAAGCCCCGCGCCCCGCCCCATCACGCCGACGTGGCCGTAGCCGGCGCTGCCCAGGGCAGAGCCGTAGCCGCCGCCGCCCGAGCCGCTGCCCAGCATGCCCACCCCGACGCCCACCTGCCCGCGCAGGTGCTCGCGCGCCTCCCGCGTCGCCAACTGCGGCGCGTTCTCCAGGCCGTCCTCCGGCGTGACGAACTCGCGGCGGCCATAGCGGGGGCCGGCCAGCGGGAAGAGGAAGGAGGTGGGGCGCCCCGAGGCCAGCGTCACCGCCACGCCATTCCACGCCTCGTCGCTGTCGTTGTGCACCAGCGCGAAGCCCTGCAGCCGCGCCTTCTTCCCCAGCACCAGACGGTAGGTGGTGCGCCACACCGGCGCCTCGGTGGTGTAGCCCACCGCCACCGCGCCGCCCTTCGCCGAGCCGCGCACCACCAGGCGCTCGCGCTCCGGCTGCAGCGCCGAGGAGCCGGCCGCGCGGCTCCACGCCTGCGCCACGTCTTCCCCCACCGGGCGGATCGTCTGCACCAGGCGCAAGGGCACCTTCGCCAGGCCCGCCGCCCCGAAGAGGAGCAGCGTCGGCTCCGCCACCGGCTTGCCGTCCTTGTCCAAGAGCCCCGCCTCGTCGCTCACCTGCAGCACGCGGCCCCGCACCGCCGCGCCGCCCGCGCGCGACACCTCCACGTCCACGCCCTGCAGCGAGAGCAACAGCCCTTCCAGCGACTCGTCCCCCTCGGCCTCCGGCAGCCCGGCCAGCGCGCGCGCCGCCGCCTCCGCCAGGGGCGGGGCGAACTCCACCGACGCCACCCCGGCCTCGCTCATCACCACCAGCGACTTGAGCGCGTCGTCGAGCTGACCGGACTCAAGAGGAATCTCGGCCACCTTTCCGGCCGGGACGGAGCCCCGCCGCTCGAAGTAGCCGACGCCGTTCTCGTACAGCACCAACGTCTTGAGCGGCAGCGGGCCGGGTGAAGCCGGCGCCGCCGCCACCACCAGCGCGAGGAGGGTGTGCATGCCGCGGCCCGACACCACCGTCCGCCGTGGGGTTTCACTTCACTTGCGCTAATACCAAAGCGCCGCTAATAAATCCGCGGCGCCGCCGGGAGGACTCCTCATGCAACTGGAATCGCTCAAGATGTTCGTAGACGTGGTGGAGACGGGCTCGTTCTCGCGGGCGGCGCAGTTGAACCACGTCACGCAGTCGGCGGTGAGCCAGCAGATCCGTGCGCTGGAGACGCGGTACGAGCAGCGGCTGCTCTCGCGCAGCGCCCGGCAGGTGACGCCGACGCCGGCGGGCGAGCGGCTCTTCCGCGGCTGCAAGGAGATCCTCTCGCGCTTCGCGGAGGTGGAGCAGGAGATCCGCGAGCAGGCCACGGAGGTGTCGGGCACCTGCACGGTGTCCAGCATCTACTCGGTGGGCCTGCACGAACTGCACTCGCTGCAGAAGGAGCTGCTGCGGGCGCACTCCAAGGTGAACCTGCGGCTCAACTACCGGCGCAGCGATCAGGTGTACGACGACGTGATCCTCGGAGCGGCGGATCTGGGCCTGGTGGCGTACCCGCAGGCGCGCGCGGGCGTGGACATCGTGCCCTTCCGCGAGGACAAGCTGGCGGTGGTGCTGCCGCCGGGCCACGCGCTGGCGTCGAAGGCGCGTCTGGCGATGAGCGCGCTCACCGGGCTGCCCTTCATCGCCTTCGATCGCGAGGCGCCTACCCGCAAGGGCATCGACAAGCTGTTCCGCGACAAGGGCGTGGAGCTGACGCCGGCGATGGAGATGGACAACGTGGAGACGATCAAGCGGGCCGTGGAGCTGGGCCTGGGCGTCTCGGTGCTGCCGGTGCCCACGGTGAAGCAGGAGCAGAGCCTGGGATCGCTGGTGGTGAAGCCCTTCGCCGAAGGCGCCTTCACCCGGCCGATCGGCATCCTGGTGCGCAAGGGGAAGTACTTGTCGCGCGCCAGCCAGGCGGTGCTGGACGCCTTCCAGCGCGCGGGCACCGAGGAGTAGGGCTGACGCTTCACGGATCCGGCGGCTCGACGTCCCTCACCGCCGGGGGCTTCTGCATGGCGCGCCGGTACAGGTCCAGCACCTGGTGCTCGGACACGCCCTCGAGGCCGGCCGGTCCGGGTTGGCACTCGCAGCTGATCCGCCCGCTGTGGAGATCGTGGGCGAAGGCGCACAGCCCGGGGCACTCGCGCATCGGCTCCTCCTCGTATAGCCCGAAGGTGAGGCCCGGGGCGGCGGCGAGGGTGGCCGCGCACTCCGGCATGGACTGGACGAGGCGATCCCAGGGGAAGGAATGCTGGGCGCTGCGGCCTCGATCCCCGGGCGGGAAGCTGAAGCCCACCCGGCAGCGGGACGACTCGGCGCCGGCCACGTCGAGGAGCAGCCGCGCGCCCTCGGGGAGCTGTCGCCACACGGTGGCGGTGGCGACCAGGGTGCCAGTGCCGTCGCGCCGGGTGTGAAGCTCGAAGCAGCGATCCTCCGCGGCACTGCCGGCGCGCTCGCACTGGGCCCGCGCTCCGGAGGTGAAGACGCGCGGCCGCCGCAGCACCAGGAGGCCGGCCTTCAAGTCGACGGCCACGTCGAAGCGCCCCCAGACGTCTGCGCCGAGCAGCCCGGCCACGCCGTGCGGAGGAGCGCCGGGCTCCAGCTCGAGGATCCCGTCGGTGACGCCGAAGCCGGGGGACAGCTCCAGCGCCTCGAAGGCGACGCCGCTCAGGCGCTCCAGGGGCTCGGGGAGGACTCCGCCGTCGGAGACCAGGCCGTCGAGCAGCGCGCGGCCCAGGCGCAGGTCGGCGTCCTGCGCGGAGGCGACGAAGAGGCGGCTGCGCGCGTCGCGGGTCGACAGCACCACGCTCCAGGTCACCACCCGCGGCCCCTGGGTGAGGCGGATCGGTAGCAGCGGCCAGTCGTGGGTGGGATCGCGGGTGAGGGTGAGCAACTGAGCCTCGACGCCCTGGGCCTGCACCTCGGCTTCCCAGGCGGCCTTGGACTGCGAGGGACGGAACGTGAGTTCCCGGCGGGCGGGCGAGACGTCGATGATCAGCGCGCCGAGGACGTCCTGCCCCAGCACCACCACGCAGCCCTTCCCGCCGGCCAGCGCCGCGTCGAAGGACCGAAAGCGCACGCCCCCCAGGGTGAGGCCGTTGACCCGGCTGACGGGGAAGCTCTCGGTCGGCCCCAGCGGGTCCTCGACGTCCACGTGGGCCACCACGCGCTTCTCGTCCAGGCAGAAGGGCGTGACGAAGGAGATGGGCGCGGTGACGTCGAGCTGCACGTCGGCGTCCACCTCGCCCACCTTGCCCTCGAGCCACAGGCGCAGGCCCGGGCCGGGCTTGAGCGGCAGGGTGAGGCCCGCGAGCGAGTCCACCGTCGGCAGGGCCGGCGCGCGCGTACAGCCGGCAAGGGCGAGGAGCGCCAGCAGGGCGGGGCGTCGCATCACCCGGGCAGCGTAGCGCGGCCCGCGCGAGGCGGGCGCCTGCCTCACTGCTTCGGCAGGAAGTCCTGCACCTGCGTGCCCGGCGGCGGGGCCAGCTTGAAGGTCTTCTCGTCGACGCCGGTGTTGGTGACCATCTCCAGGAAGGTGATGGCGTTCTCGCTGCCGTCGGGATCGATGACGATGCTGCGGATCACCTGGGCTGACTTTGGATCGACCTCCAGCTTCACCCGCTTGAAGCGGGGATCCGGCACCAGCGGGGTGAGCTCCAGCAGCGTGCCCTTGCAGTCCTTGCAGGCCACGGTGGCGATGGAGAACTCGTCGGCCAGCTTCCCCTGCCCCCAGAGGAAGGTGACGGAGGCGGACAGTTGGTTGGTGGAGATCGCCGCGCGGGTGAGCAGCTTCGCGCCAGGATCGAAGGCGTACACGCGATCGCCGGCGAGGACGAAGGTGCGCGGCGAAGGCTTGCCGTCCTGCGTCTCGTACTCCCAGCGCATCAGCGCCGGCTTCTTGTACGTCACCTTCCCCGAGGACTTCGAGACGCGCTTGAAGGTCTTGTACGTGTAGACCTGCTGGAAGGAGGCGCTGAAGTCCTGGGTCTTCTCGTAGAAGGCCTGCATCCGGTCGACCAGGTCCTTCACCTCGGGGGCCATGGGCCGGGGCGACGCCTTCGCCACGCCCGCATCGGGTGCGCCCACCGCCGTGCCGGCGTCCACCGGCTTCGCGGGGGCCGGGGACTTCGTGGGAGCCGGGCCTGCGTCCTGGGCCTTCGCCGCGGCCTCGTCCGCTGGCTTCGCGCCCGCGTCCACCGGCTGCGCCACCTTCACGCCCGCGTCCGTCGCCTTCGCCGCCTTCGCCGCCGAGAGGATCACGTTGTCCTTCGCCTGGGCCTCGGACAGCCCCGGGTGCTCCGGCGTCGCGCACGTCAGGAGGGAAAGCGCCGCGGCCATCACCAGGTTCTCGATCATGTGCGTCCTTTCAGTCCCACCGACGGACGGTAGGCCTCCCGGCTTCACCGGTTGCGGTACAGGCGCCCCCGCTGCTTCACCGAGCGCAGTTGGAACTGCTCGCGCAGCTCGCGCGTCTCCTCGGGGCCGAGGTCGCCGCTCCTGCCCAGGTGCTCGAGCCGCCACGCCACCGCCCGGGTGATGCACGCGCTGGCCGCCGCGGAGATGTTCATCGACTGGGTGAAGCCCCGCATGGGGATCCAGAAGGTGCCGTCGCACTGCGAGTGCACGTCTTCGGACACGCCGAAGCGCTCGTTGCCGAACACCAGCGCCACCTTCTGGTCGAAGCGCAGCTCGAAGAGGCTGGTGGCCCCCTCACGGATCGCCGAGGCCAGCACCCGGTAGCCGCGCGCGTGCAGTGCCTCCACGCAGGTGGAGAAGTCCCGGTACAGGTGCAGATCGAGCCACTTGTCGCAGCCCTGGGTGACGGTGCCGTTGGGCCGGAAGGGCGCGTCCGGGTTGCGGATCACGTGCACGTCCTGCAGCCCCATCGCCTCGCAGGTGCGCAGCACCGCGGCCATGTTGAAGGTGTCTTCCAGGCGATCGAGCACCACCGTCACGGTGCGCGTCCGGTGGGCCAGCACCTGCTCGATGCGCTCCTTGCGGGCGTCCAGCAGCAGCTCGGCCGGCGCCGGGCGGCGCTCGTGGGGCTCGTACCGGGGACCTCCGCCGGACATCTGCTAGCGCCCTCCGCGGGCCTTCTTCGCCGCAGCCTTCGCCGGACCGCGCTTGCCCTTGGTGGGAGGCCGCGCCGGCTTCGCCTTCGCCTTGCGAGTCGGCGCGCCCCTGGCCCGCGCGCGCGCTGGCTTCACCGCGTGCAGCGCTTCGTGAGCGGTGACGACGGCGCGCAGCTCCTGCCCGTGCGGCTTCCTCGACACGCCGCCGAAGAGCACCCGCGCGCAGGCGTCCAGCACCGCCTGGCTGCCCTCTCCCGTGGCCCCGGACATCGCCAGCACCCGAATGCCGCGCTGCTTCATCGCAAGGGTGAAGGCCGGCAGCGCCTCACGCGCGTCGGGAAGATCGAGCTTGTTGGCGACCACCACCTGCGGCTTGTCGGCCAGCAGCGCCGAGTACTTCGTCAATTCCCGGTTGATGGTGTCGAAGTCGTCCAGCGGACGGCGGCCCTCCGCGCCCGCGGACAGGTCCACCAGGTGCACCAGCACGCGGCAGCGCTCGACGTGCTTGAGGAACTGCAACCCCAGCCCGTGGCCCTCGGCGGCGCCTTCGATCAACCCGGGGATGTCGGCCACCACGAAGGACTTCCTGTCCTTGTAGGCGACGACGCCCAGGTTGGGTACCAGCGTGGTGAAGGGGTAGTCGGCGATCTTCGGCCGGGCGCGGCTGATCCGGCTGATCAACGTGCTCTTGCCCGCGTTGGGGAAGCCGAGCAGCCCCACGTCGGCGAGCAGCTTGAGCTCCAGCGTCAGGGTGAGCTCTTCCCCCAGGGTGCCGTCCTGCGCGAAGCGCGGCGTCTGCCGGGTGGAGGTGGCGAAGTTGATGTTGCCCAGGCCGCCCCGGCCGCCCTTCGCCACCACGAAGCGCTGCGCGGGCGCGGACAAGTCGCACAGCACGTCGCCGGAAGGATCCTCGCCGTCCTTCACCAGCGTCCCCACGGGCACCCGGAGGACGAGATCCTCGCCCTTCTTCCCGTTGCAGTCGCTGCCCAGGCCGTGCTCGCCGGACTGGGCGCGGTGGTGCTGCTGGTAGCGGAAGTCGAGCAGCGTGGTGAGCTGCGGATCGGCCTCGAAGATCACCGAGCCGCCGTTGCCGCCGTCGCCACCCGAGGGCCCGCCCTTGTCGACGTACTTCTCCCGGCGGAAGGCCACGGCGCCGTTCCCGCCGTCCCCGGCCTTCACGTAGATGCGGACTTGATCGACGAATTTCATGGCGGCGTTCCACCAGACAAGGGAACGCCGCGCCCGCAGGACTCGTCACGAGGTCCCCTGCGACGCGCGGCGGCCCGTACGGCGCGACGCTGGTGCTCAGCCCTCGGCCGGGTAGACCGAGACCTTCTTGCGCGTCTTGTCCTTGCGCTCGAACTTCACCTGGCCGTCGATGGTCGCGAACAGCGTGTGATCGCGGCCCACCTTCACGTTGCGGCCCGGGTGGATCACCGTGCCGAGCTGGCGAACGATGATGCTGCCGGCGGTGACGAACTCGCCGCCGAACACCTTGGTGCCGCGCCGCTGCGAGTTGGAGTCGCGGCCGTTGCGCGAGCTGCCCTGTCCTTTTTTGTGTGCCATGGCTGTCGAGACCTCTTCAGGCGGAGATGGAGGTGATCTTCACCTCGGTGAACGGCTGCCGGTGACCGCGGCTGCGCGTCCACCCTTCCTTCTCCTTGCGGAAGTGCAGCACGCGCCGGGCCTTGGCCTGGCGCAGGATCTTCCCGGTCACCTTCGCGCCCGAGACGGTCGGCTTGCCGACCTTGATCGCCTCGGTGCCACCCACCATCAGCACCTCGTCGAACTTCACGTCGGCGCCGGCATCGCCCTTGATGAGCTCGATGCGCAGGATGTCTCCCTCGGCGACGCGGTACTGCTTGCCACCTGTCCGAATGACGGCGTACATCGTGGTATCCCTTCGGTTTCGTTCGAGAATCGTTCCGGGAGCCTTGGGTAAGGGCCGGAAAGGACAGCCCGCATACGCGATGTGGGAGGCCCGGTCAAGCCGAGGCCAGCTTCAGCGGCCGGCCATCCATTCCTGGAGCGCGGGGACGGTCTTCGAGGCCCAGCCGCGGCTCATCCGCTCGGTGACGAAGGCCTGCACGAGCGCGTCGAGGAGGTGGGAGAGGCGCCCGGCCAACTCCAGCCGCTCGGTGATCCGCTCGCCCTCCTCTTCCTGGATCAGCGCGGGCAGCTTCGCGCCCTTGACGTCGAAGGTCTCGGCGTCGACGCCCACGTCGTACTGCTGCTCGCCGTGGGTGAGCTGCAGCCGGGCGCCGTGCACCAGCAGGCCTTTGGCCAGCGCTGCGCGGACCAGCGGGGAATACGGACTGGTGACGCCCTTCACGGACAGCTCGGTGACGTCGCCTGCCCCCGCGCGCAGCACCAGGCGTCCGTGGAAGACAACGGACAGCGGTTGCTCGTCCACGGAGGTGATGGGCTCGGTGGACTCGCTCTTCCAGAGCAGCCAGGTGAGGCACTCGCGCCCCAGCCAGGTGCGGCCGCGCAGGAGCGCCTCGCGGGCCTTCGCCTGCTCGACCTCGGAGGGATCGAGCTCCTCTTTTCCCGACGCGCCGTCCACGCCCGTCTCGCCGCGCAGGAAACGGGCCTCGGCGCGGGCTGCCTGCCGCGAGGCCATCACGCCACCTCTCCGAAGAGCGCCGGCGTAGGCGACAGCGCGTCCAGCTTCGCCTCGTCGACGAAGGCCGCGGGGACGCGCGGCCGGAGCGTCACGTCCAGCGCGTCCTCCAGCACCGCCTGCACCTCCTCCACCACCGGGCGGCTGGTGGCCCAGACGAACAGCTCCCTGGCGGTGAGATCGACGCTCACCTCGTGCACCTTCGTGGACGGCTCCAGCTTCCCGCGCAGCGCCCGGCGGATGGTGTCCTTCTGCTCGCTCTTCTCCCGCCGTCCCGGCTTGCGGCCGTTCTTCGACTCGAAGGCCTGCGTCCACTGGAAGAGCTGCGTGCGCACCTGGCCCGACGACACCTTCAGCTTGTCCACCCGCCAGGCGAACAGCGCGTGCATGCCGTGGAAGAGCGCGCCGGCCTCGAAGTCGGTGCGCTCCGGGGCCTCCAGCTCCACGAAGCCGGCGGAGCGCTCTTCATCGCCCTTCACGTCGATGGGCTCGAAGGCCTTCTTGCGCAAGGCGCCCTGGAGCCAGCGCTTTACGTCCTTCGGGACGGAGCCCTGCACCAGGAAGCGCGCGAAGTTCACACTGCCACGGCGGATCGGCATGCGGCGCGCCTAGCAGGTTTCCCGGCGCGTGCGATCACCGTTGAGTGTGGCCTCGGCCGCGGCAAGGATGCGCTTCCCCATGCGCTCCGTGGTCATCGACAGCGTCGTCTCGCGCACGCTGTCCGTGCCGACCGCTGAACCCTTCGTGATCGCCACCGGGCAGGTGCAGGCCACGCGCTCGGTGCTGGTAGAGGTGGTGCTGGAGGATCTGGGCGACAGGCGGACGTCGAAGGGGCTGGGCGAGGGCTCGTGCTTCCCGCCGGTGACGCGGGAGGATCAACCCGAGGCGCTGGACGGCCTTCACCGCGCGGCGCCGATGCTGCTGGGGGCGAAGGTGACCAGCCTCCTGCAGCTCCACTCGCTTCTGGACGGCGCGCTGGGTGACTTGCCGGTGGCTCGCGCGGCGCTGGAGGTCGCCTGCCTCGACGGGCTGGCCCGCCTGGACGCGGCGCCGCTGTACCAATGGCTGGAGGGGGACGACGGCGCGGCCTCTCCGCTGGAGACAGACGTGACGATCCCGCTGCTCGCTCCAGAGCGGATGGCCGCGCTGGCGGCCGAGTGGTGGGGCCGCGGCTTCCGCGCGCTCAAGGTGAAGGTGGGAAAGCGCCTCGAGGACGACTTGAAGGCCCTGGAGGCGATGGTGAAGGCCGCGCCCCAGGCCCGCTTCCGGCCCGACGCGAACGGCGGCTTGTCGGTAGAGCAGGCGCTGGCCTTCCTGACCGCGGCCCGGACCCTGGGCGCACACGTGGAGTGCTTCGAGCAGCCGTGCGCCACGAAGGTCGAGCTGGAAGAGCTGGCGCGGCGGACGGACGTGCCTATCGTCGCCGACGAGTCGGTGAAGCAGGCGGCGGATCTCGAAGGTCTCGCGGTGGACGGGGTGAACTTGAAGATCGCCAAGTCCGGGAGCCTGTTGCGCGCCCGCGACATTGGCCTGCTCGCGCGCGCTCGCGGCCTGAAGGTGATGGTGGGCGGCATGGTGGAGACGCGCCTGGGGATGACGGCGGCGGCGCACCTCGCCGCGTCGCTGGGCGGGGTCGACTACGCCGATCTCGACACGGCTTTTCTGCTCACCAGCGATCCCTTCCGCGGCGGGTACGTGGCCACGGGAGCCCAGCTGGCGCTGCCCGACGCGCCGGGCCTGGGCCTCGCGCTTTCTTGAGAGGAGACGCATGGAGCTCATTCGCAACGCGGGCCTGCCCGGGATCCTGGTGGTGCTGCTGGGGCTGGGCGGGGTGGTGATGCTGGCGTTGACCGCCGCGATGGTGGCGGGCTCGAAGCCGCGGCAGGCGTTGGTGTTCGCCGGCCTGATGATGGCCTTCGGCTCGGCGGCGCTGCTGGTCGGCGCGGCGGGGCGGACGTCGGGGCGGATCAACACCTTCATGGCCGTCGCCCACGCGAAGGCCAACCAGCGGGAGCGGCTGATCGAGCTCGGCTTCGAGGAGGCGAACGCGTCCATCTACCTGGGAGCCGGCTTCGGCCTGCCGTTGCTGCTGCTGGGCGCGGCGGCGACGGCGCTGCAATTGACGCGCGGTGGAGGGCAGCGGTGATGTCCGCGATGGCCGAGATGTTCCAGGCAGGTGGTTGGTGGATGTACCCCCTCATGCTGCTCGGCTGCGCGCTGGTGCCGCTGTCCATCGTCCTCGTCTCGCTCGGCGTGGCGTCGAAGGAGCGGAACGCGGTGATGTTCTCGTTGATCCTGCTGGTGGCGGGGATCACCCCGGCGATGCTGGGCGCGGTCGCCCAGATGATGTCGATGCGCGCAGCCGAGGAGGCGATCGTCCACGCCAACCCGGCGGACGCGGCGACCATCCGCGCGGCGTCGCTGAGCGAGTCGCTGACCACCGTGCTCTTCGGCTTGCCGCTGTCGGTGATCCCCGTCTTCTGCGGCTTCGTGTTACTGGGTGTCGGCCTGAGCCGCCTGCCCCGCTTCGAGGAGAGGACATGACCAGGAACCTGCTGCTCTTCACTGCGCTCGTCGGCTCGGCGGCGTGGGCCGACGTGGGGCCGCCTCCGCCGAAGTGCCAGGTGCCGGGGACGTGCGTGACGTGCACCAGCGAGGCCGGCGATCCGGACGCGGGCTCGGGGTGTCGCGCGGGAGCCGCCGACGCGGGGCTGCTCAAGCAGGAGTGCACCGATCGCTCGGGCGCGTTCACCAGCGAGTACTTCTGTCCGTCGGGGACGACCGCGACCCGGCCGGGCTGTGGCTGCGCGGCGGTGGACGCGCCTCTGGCGGTCGCGCTCTTTGGGCTGATCCGCCTGCTGCGACGGCGCTCAGCGCGGTAGCACGGCTCCGAAGTTCAGGGTCAGCTCGGGCACCGACGTCGAGGTGAGGGCTCTGGACCACGGCACTGGCTTGATGGAGGCGTGCGTGCCCCGGCGCGGAGCGCGATGGACCACCGTCGTTCGGTCGGCGAGATCGATCACCCAGTACTCGGGGTTCTTCGCCTCGGCGGAGCGGCGCGGGCAAACTCCTCGGTCGTCAGCGCGACTCGATGCTGAAGGTTGTCTGCGTCCGCCGTAAGCGGCTATGCGCGCCGTCATGGACCGCCGCCTGATGTCGATCGCCGCCGTGCTGGGCTTCACCGGAGTGGCGCTGGGCGCGTTGGGCGCGCACGGGCTCAAGAGCGCCCTGGAAAGCCTCCCCGACGCGGCGCAGCGACTGGGCTGGTGGGAGACGGCGGCGCGCTACCACCTCGTGCACGCGCTGGCGGTGGGCTTCACGGCGGTGGTGGCGGCGCACTCCACGGGGCGCGGGGCGCGCCTGGCGGCGGTCCTCTTCCTCGCCGGCATCGCGATCTTCTCGGGCAGCCTGTACGTGATGGGCGCGACCGGCCTCAAGGCACTGGGAGCGCTGACGCCGGTGGGAGGCTTCGCGCAGCTCGGCGGGTGGATCGCCCTGGCGGTGGCTGCCTGGCGCGCGCACGGAGCGAAGGCGAGCTGACGTGCCGCGGTTCCTCCTCTTCAGCCTGGTGGCCGTCGCGTGGTGGCCTGATGGTGCCTGGGCGGGGGCTGCGGAGCCCGGCCCACCCGAGGACGTCACCCAGGCGTCGGAGGGCGCCGACGCGGGCACCTCGCCGGGCCCGGAGGACGCGGGCGCTACCGTCTCACCGCCGCAAGAGGGCGCAGCCTCCTCGGCTCCGCCACCGCCGCCCAGCCCTTCGCCGTCCGTGGAGCCTGCTCCCCGGCCGCGCCTCATCGGCTCCGTCTACCTCTCGCCGATGACGGCCGTGCCGGACCGGCTCAGCGCCTGGGCCACGCTGCACCTCATTCCGTGGGTGGACGTCCAGGGCGGCGTGGCCTTCTACCCGGGCACCTTCGGCTGGTGGGTGCGCGGAGGGCCTCGCGTCCTCGTCGACGACTGGCGTGACGAATTGCACCGCGGCGCCACCTTGCGGCTGGCGCTGCTGGCCGGCTTCCGCGCGCTGCGCGACGAACGCGTCGACGGCGCCGGCTTCTCCGGCGTGGCGGCGGCGGACGTGACGTACTTCTTCTCTCCTCACCTGGGGCTCGCCTTCCACCTGGCCGGCGGGGGCTCCTGGGACGGCAACGGCAAGCGCGTGGTGCCCGAGCTACGGCTCGGCGTGGGCCTCAGCTTCTGAGTCCCTCCTTTCATGTCAGGATGGCTCCGCTCGGCACGACGAGCGCCGCATGGACGTCACTTTTGAACAAGCTCGCCGCGCCGCCGCGCTGACCGACGAGGCCCTGCTCGCCGAGTGCGAGGAGCGCTTCTTCGTCGCCGGCGGCCCTGGCGGCCAGCACCGCAACAAGACCGAGACGGCGGTGCGCCTCACCCACCGCCCCACCGGGCTGGTCGTCACCGCCACCGAGCGGCGCAGCCAGTTGATGAACCGGGGCGAGGCGCTGGAGCGGCTGAGGCGGCTCCTGGTGAGGCTGGCGCACGTGCCAGAGAAGCGGATCGCCACCAGGCCGTCCCGCGGGGCGAAGCGGCGCCGGCTGGAGGCCAAGCGGCACCTCTCGGCGAAGAAGCAGAGCCGCCGCGGTGAGTGGTGACGGCTACTTCGGAACGAGCCGTCTCGGCCATCGCCTCGACGTGTGGAGCACGCGCAGCACCTCCACCACGCCGGCGACGACGCGATAGGCGACGATGTACGGCACGTCGACCAGGACGAGCTCTCGGGTTCCGGACACGCGCCCGGGACGTCCGATGAACGGCGTCGTGACCAACGGCTCCACCGCGCTGGTGATCCGCAGCACAACCCGCGCCGCTGCCCGGGGGTCGTCCGGCTCGATGTACGTGCGAACGCTCTCGACGTCGGCGATCGCCGGTCCGGTCCAGAGGATCTTCACCGCGGACGCTTTCGCTCACGCCGCCTTCCCCAGCTCTTGACCCAGGCGACGACCTCCTCATGGGGGACGACCTCGCCTCTCTCCGCCGCCGCGAGCCCCTCCTCGATCGCCTCCACCTGCCAGGCGTTGTCGGCGATGTACTTGGCGATCGCCTCGGCAGCGACTCGGGAGCGGGTCCGGTCAGTCGAGCGCGCCAGCCGATCGAGGCGGGTGCTCGTCGCGCGATCCAGGCGAAGCGTCAGCAACTCGGAGGGGGCCATGCCTCAAGTGTATGACGATGTACACATGAGCATGCAAGCGGCGGGTCAAGCTCCGCCCAGCTTCTTCGCGAGCAGCTCGCTCACCTTCTTGGGGTTGGCCTTCGCACCCAGCGCCTTCATCACCTGACCCACGAAGAAGCCCAAGAGCTTCTGGTTCCCTGCGTGGTAGGCCTCCACGTTCTTCGCGTTGGCGGCGAGCACCTGGTCGATGGCCGCCTCCAGCGCGCCGGCGTCCTGCGTCTGGGCCAGGCCCTGCTCGGCGATGATGTCCGCCGGCTCTTTCCCGGTGCGGAACATCTGCGCGAACACGTCCTTCGCCGCGGCGCCGGAGATGGTGTCCGACTCGACGGCGGTGAGCAGACCTTTCAGTTGCTGCGGGGTGAAGCGCACTGCCGACACCGACTCCCCCGACTCATTGAGCAACCGCGACAGCTCGCCCATGAACCAGTTGGACGCCTTCTTGGGATCGCAGCCCTCGGCCACGCACGCCTCGTAGAGGTCGGCCATCGCCTTGTCCTGGGTCAGCACACCGGCGTCGTACTCGGGCAGCTTGAGCGCCTCCACGTAGCGGCGGCGGCGCGCGCGGGGCAGCTCGGGCAGCTCGCTCCTGGCCTTCGACACCCTCGCCTCGCTCACCACCAGGGGCGGTAGATCCGGCTCGGGGAAGTAGCGGTAGTCGTGCGCCTCCTCTTTGGAGCGCATCGAGCGCGTCTCGCCCCGCGCGGTGTCGAACAGGCGCGTCTCCTGCTCGATGACGCCGCCCGACTCGATCACCTCCACGTGCCGAGAGATCTCGTACTCGACGGCCTGCTTGATGAAGCGGAAGGAGTTGAGGTTCTTGAGCTCGCAGCGCGTGCCGAGGTCCTTCGCACCCCTCTTCATCACCGAGACGTTGGCGTCGCAGCGAAAGCTGCCCTCCTCCAGGTTCCCGTCGTTGACGCCCAGGTACATGAGGATCTCACGCAGGGCCTTCAGGTACTCCACCGCCTCGTCGGCGCTGGAGAGCTCCGGCTCGCTGACGATCTCCAGCAGCGGAGTGCCGGCCCGGTTCAAGTCCACCAGGGACAGCCCGTCGGCCGCGTCGTGCACCAGCTTGCCGGCGTCCTCTTCCAGGTGGATCCGCCGCAGCCGCACGCGCTGCTCGCCCCCCGGTCCGTCGAAGGTCACCACGCCGTGCTCACAGATCGGTGTGTCGTACTGGGTGATCTGATAGCCCTTGGGAAGATCCGGGTAGAAGTAGTGCTTGCGGGACCACTCACTGCGCAGGTTGATGGTGCAGCCCAGGGCCAGGCCGGTGCGGATCGCGAAGTCGACGGCCTTGTCGTTGGGCACCGGCAGGACGCCCGGCATCCCCAGGCAGACCACCGTGGTGTGCGTGTTGGGCGCCGCGCCA
Organism: Myxococcales bacterium; assembly: GCA_020846875.1. GTDB lineage: Bacteria > Myxococcota > Myxococcia > Myxococcales > Myxococcaceae > JADLDB01. The sequence continues at coordinate 29,954 of JADLDB010000109.1, forward strand.
AACGCGGTGGACGCGCCAGAGAACAGCTTGCTCGCGGTGAGCAACTGGGCGTGCACCTCGAGGCCGATGACGGCCTGGAAGTCGGTGAGCGGTGCCCTGGGGATCATGGCGCTGGCCCCCGCTCGAAGTGCTTCGTCTCGCGCTCGAACGCCGCCGCGGCCTGGAGCACCGTCACCTCGTCGAACGGCCGCCCCATCACCTGCAGGCCCACCGGTAGCCCCGCCTTCGTGAAGCCCGCCGGCACCGACACGCCCGGCAGCCCGGCGAGGCTGCACGGCAGCGTCAGCACGTCCATCAGGTACATCTTCAGCGGATCGTCCACCTTCTCGCCCAGCCTCCACGCCGGCACGGGCGATGTCGCCGACAGCACCAGGTCCACCTTCTCGAAGGCCTGCTCGAAGTCCCGGCGGATCAGCGTGCGCACCTGCTGGGCCTTCACGTAGTACGCCTCGTGGTACCCGGCCGACAGCGCGAAGGTGCCCAGCATGATCCGCCGCTTCACCTCAGGACCGAAGCCCTCGCTGCGGCTCTTCTCGTACAGGTCGGCCAGGCTCTTCACCTGCTTCGCCCGGTGCCCGAAGCGCACGCCGTCGTAGCGCGCCAGGTTGGACGACGCCTCCGAGGGGGCGATCACGTAGTAGGCCGCCAGCGCGTACTTCGTGTGCGGCAGGGACACCTGCGTCACCGTCGCGCCCAGCGCCTCGAAGCGCCTCGCCGCCTCGTCGATCGCCGAGGCAACTTCCGGATCCAGGCCCTCCACCTGGTACTCCACCGGCAAGCCGATCCGCAGACCCTTCACCCCGGCGGTGAGGCTGGCGGAGAAGTCCGGCACTGGCTCGTCCGACGACGTCGCGTCCAGCGGATCGCGCCCGGCGATCACCTGCAAGAGCGCCGCCGCGTCCTCCACCGTGCGCGCCAGCGGCCCCACCTGATCCAGCGAGCTGGCGAACGCCACCACCCCACGGCGCGACACCCGGCCCCACGTGGGCTTGAGGCCCACCACGTTGCAGAGCGCCGCCGGCTGGCGAATCGATCCCCCGGTGTCGCTGCCCAGCGCGCCGAAGACCAGCCGCGCCGCCACCGCCGCCGCCGAGCCCCCCGAGGATCCACCCGGCGTGCGCCCCCGCGCGTACGGGTTGTGCGTGGGCTGGAAGGCGCTGTTCTCCGTCGACGAGCCCATCGCGAACTCGTCCAGGTTGCACTTGCCCAGCACCACCGCGCCCGCCTCGCGCAGCCGGGCCGTCACGCACGCGTCGTAGGGCGGCACGAAGCCCGCGAGGATCTTCGAGCCCGCCGTGGTGACGTGCCCCCTCGTGAGAATGTTGTCCTTGAGCGCCACCGGTACGCCGTCCAGCGGCCCCCTCCCCTGCTGCTTCGCGCGGCGCTCGTCCGACTCCTTCGCCGCGTCCAGCGCGCGCGCCTCGTCCAGCGAGAGGAAGGCCCCCAGGGCCTTGTCCACCCGGGTGATCCGCTCCAGGCACGCGCGCGTCACCTCGACCGACGAGGCCTCGCCCCGGCCGAGCGCCAGCGTCACCTGCGTCAGCGTGCGCTCGGTGAGCGACACTCCTCGTCCCCCGCTACTCGATGACCTTCGGGATCGCGAAGCTGGTCCCCACCGTCTGGGGCGCGTTGGCCAGCGCCGCCTCGGCGCCCAGGTGCTCCGTCACCCGGTCTTCCCGCGCGTGCGGCGGCATGGGCAGCACGTACGCCGTGGCCGGGACGCCCGCCGTGTCCACCTGCTTCAGCGTGTCCACCGCGTCGAGGATGTTCGACAGCTGCGCCCCGAAGCGCGCCTCTTCTTCGGCGGACAGCGCCAGCCTCGCCAGCTTCGCGACGTGCCCCACCTGTTGGGCGGTCAGCTTCATTTCTTCAGGCGCTCGATGTTGTTCTTCGCTACCGGCGCCTCGACCCCGTTGGGCAACACGTCGAGGTACCGCTGGTAGTACTCGACCGCCTTCTCGCTCTTCCCCTGCAGCCGGAAGGCCTCGGCCATGCCCATGATCGCGGGCCCGTACCTCGAGTTCAGCTTCAGCGCCTCGTCGAAGGCCGCCTGCGCCGCCAGGTGGTTGCCCAGATCCAACAGGGCCAGCCCGCGCCCGGCGACCGGCTCCGCGCGGCCCGGCTTCAGATCGGCCGCCTGCCCGTACATGTCCAGCGCGGCTTCGGGCTTCTCTCGGTCGCGCAGGCGATCGCCCTGGCTCATGAAGTACTCGTACGTCTTCTTCGGCTCCGGCTTGCCCGCGTCGGGGACACCGGCGTCCACCTCCGGCGCGCCCGCGTCCACCGCCGGCTGGCCCGCGTCCACCACCGCCGCGGCGCCTGCGTCCACCTCCACAGCGGCGTCGGGAGCGCCCGCGTCCTCCTCCACCGGCAGCGGCGTCGGCGGCGTCACCACCACCGGCGTGGGCTCGGGCGGAGGCTTGCTGCGCTCGGCCTCCAGCGCCTTCTGCTCCGGCACGTAGATCCCGAAGTACCAGCCGGCCCCACCCCCCAGCGCCAGCCCGAGGAACACCAGGAAGAGCCACTTCCCGCGCCCACCCTTCACCGCCCGCTCCAGCTCGTCGTCGCTCGGCCCGTCCCGGAACATCGCGGGAGCCATCGGCAGCCGCTGCGGCGCGCCAGACAGCGGCGGGGCGGCCTGAGGGGGCGGAGGCGGAGGCAGCGGCGCCGGGGCCGGTTGAGACGGAGGCGGAGGTGGAGGCGGCACCGAGAACTGCGGCTCGCGCATCGTCTCGCGGATGTCGGGCGGCGCGCCGCCAGGCTCGGGGCGCGCCGGCACCGGCATGGGCGGCGGCGCCGAGAAGTTGGGCTCTCGCCAGGTGTCGGTCAGCTTCGGCTGGCCGGGGGGGGACGACGGGCTGGGAGGGGGAACGGTGCCCAGGGCGTCCAGCGCGCGGGCCTTCTTCGCCTCCTCGAAGACCTGGAAGAAGCTGGCCAGCTCGGGGATGTTCCCCAGCCGCTTCCAGGTGTCGCCCGACAGGCTGATCTCGTCGTCGCGCCCGATCTTCCCCTCGATGATCCACTTCTGCAGCGTCGTCAGCTCGCGGCACGAGAAGACGTTCCCGCCCGGCTGACGGATCTTCCACTCCCGCGACGGAGGCGCGGGGGGCAGCTCACCGGCGGCCTGGGCCTGGCGGACCGCCGCCTCGCCTTCGCGCACCGGCAGCGTCACCACCAGCGACTTCTTCTTCACCCGGAAGACGTGCCCGCACGTGGTGCACTTCACGGTCACGCCGTCTTCCGGCACCCGCGTGTCGTCGAGCTCGTACTCGGTCTGGCACTTCGGACACCCGACGTCCATCGCCTGCGAACGTAGATCACCAGCGGGCCAACGTCGTGAATTTGCGCGCCAACTGGCCGGAGTCGAAAAATTGCCAGCTCCGGGCCCCCCCCTACACTCGGCCGCGATCCAGCCTTCTACAGGGGTGTACCTCCACATGTCCGACAAGAAGCGGAGCCGCGAAAAGTCTGTGCTCTCCCGCCAGGAGATCGCCGTCCGGCGCAAGGCGCTCAGCCAGAAGAAGAGCCAGTCGTCGGGGGCCGCGCGGCGGGCGATCGCCGGCGTCGTCGTTCTCGCCCTCTCGGTGCTGGCCTTCCTCGCAGTGGCCACCTTCGACGCGCACGATCGCGTGGGTCCGGGGTTCCACAACGCGATCGGCCCGGTGGGCCACGCGCTGGCCGAGGCCCTGCGCGGCCTCTTCGGCCTCACCGCCTTCGTCCTGCCGCTGGTGGGCGTCTACGCCGCGGCGCTGATGTTCCTGGGCGACTCGGAGCGACGGCGCTGGTCGCAGGGCGTCAGCCTGGCGCTCCTGATGGTGTGCGCGGCGGTCCTGGCGCAGCTCTGCTTCACCGAGGACACCTCCTGGGCGCACTCGCCGGGCGGCCTGCTGGGGCGCGAGCTGGGCGGGGTGATGACGGCCCTGTTCTCCACGGTGGGCACGGTGGTGCTGGTCAGCGCCCTGGCCGCGGTGGCCTTCATCGTCGGCACCCAGTACGCCTTCCTGCGCTTCTGCGGCTGGGCCTGGGAGGTGGCGCTCAAGGTGGGCCAGCACGCCAGGGCCTGGGCGACCGCCTTCATCGCCGCGCAGAAGGAGAAGGCCGCCCAGCGGCGCCTCGAAGCCGAGCAGGCCGCCGAAGAGGAAGCCGCCTTCCTCGCCGAGCTGGAGCAGCAGGAGGCCGAGCTGTCAGAGCTGGAGGCCGCCGCCTCCGAGGCCGAGGCGGTCGCCGAGGAGACGGAGCGCGCCCAGCGGGAGAAGGAGCAGTCGCGCCTGGCCGACCTCGCGGAGCGGGAGCGGCTCAAGGCCGACCGCGAGAAGGCGCTGGTGGAGCGCGAGGCGGCCCGCCTGGCCCGCGAGGCCCTGAAGACGGCCCGCAGCAACCAGAAGGAGGAGCGCAAGGTCGCCGCGGCGGCGCTGGCGCCCACGTTGATCAACGAAGCGAAGCAGCTCGCGCCGGTCGACGCCCCGCTGGAAGGTGATCCCGCCTGGGCGGTGGGCTTCTCCTCCTTCGGCCCGAAGCCCGCCCAGGTGTCGGCGCCGCCGCTGCCGCCCGAGTACCTGCAGTCGGTGCCGCCGGCCAGGCGCGTGCCCACCATCATCGAGCCGCCCAGCGCCGTCGCCGCGCCGCCTCCGCCTCCTCCCGAGGCGCTGGTGTCCCAGACGCAGGTGGCCGCCGACGCGGTGGGCGCGCTGCCCGGCCCCGGGGCCCTGGACCTGTCCGTGGCCGTCGCCGCCCCGCCCGTGCTGGAGGCCGCCGCCGGGGCCGCTGCCCTCGCGCCGCAGCTCCCTGCCTCCGCCGCCGCGCTGGTGCCGGTGGGCGCGACCGCCCTGGCGCGCACGCCGTTGATCGTCGAGCCCAAGGCGCCGCCAAAGCCGACCGCGAAGAAGAAGGAGCCGGAGTTCGAGTTCCACGACGGCCGCACCAGCTTCGGCGTGCCGCCCATCGACGTGCTGGAGGTGCAGCACCGCGAGCGCCCTGCCCTGGACAAGGACGCCTTCCTGGCCACCGCCGAGAAGCTGACCTCCAAGCTGAGGGACTTCGGCATCGAGGGTGAGGTGGTGGAGATCCGCCCCGGCCCGGTGGTGACGATGTACGAGTTCAAGCCCGCCCCCGGCGTGAAGATCAGCCGCATCGCGTCGCTGGCGGACGACCTGGCGATGGCGATGGAGGCGATGCGGGTGCGCATCGTCGCGCCCATCCCCGGAAAGGGCGTGGTGGGGATCGAGGTGCCCAACAAGAGCAGAGAGATCGTCTTCCTCAAGGAGATCGCCGAGCAGGACGCCTTCCAGAAGTCGCAGTCCAAGCTGACCATGTGCCTGGGCAAGGACATCGAGGGCATGCCGTACATCCTCGATCTCGCGAAGGCGCCGCACCTGCTGATGGCCGGCACGACCGGCTCGGGCAAGTCGGTGTCGGTGAACGCGATGATCATGTCCATGCTGCTCAAGTCCACCCCCGAGGAGGTCCGCTTCATCATGGTGGACCCGAAGATGCTCGAGCTGTCGGTGTACGAGGGCATCCCCCACCTGCTGCTCCCGGTGGTGACCGATCCGCGGAAGGCCGCCATCGCGCTCCAGTGGGCGGTGGAGGAGATGACCCGCCGCTACAAGCTGCTGGCCGAGGCGGGGGTGCGGAACATCACCGGCTACAACACGCACGTCGACGCCGAGCTGGCGAAGAAGCGCGGGGCGAAGAAGGCGGCCGAGAAGACGATCGACGCAAAGCCGATCGTGCTGAGGCCCCAGGTGAGCGAGAGGAAGGTGACGCTGGAGCCGCCTCCGGCCGAGGCGAAGCCGGTGGAGGCCGCGCCCGCGGTGGAGGCCCAGCCCCCCGCCGAGAAGCCGAAGAAGAAGCGCCGCCTGCTGATCGTCGACGTGGCGGACGAGAACGCCGCGCCGGTGACGCCCCCCGAGGGCACGCCCGCGGTGGAGGCGAAGCCCGTCGAGCCGCCCCCGGAGCTGAACGTGGGCGTGGCCGCGCCGGTGGAGGCGCTGGAGGATCCGCGCGAAGGCATCGCCCCCGAGGTGCAGGCCGAGGTGAAGGCGGCGGCGAACGAGGCAGAGATCCGCGTCGACGAGGCGCACGTGGTGGACGGCGAGAGCGAGCAGGAGGCGGCGGCCCTGGCCGAAGCGGCGGCGTCCGGCGAGGCCTCCGAGCCCGGCGAGCAGGCCGAGGAGCTCAAGCGGCTGCCTTACATCGTGGTGATCATCGACGAGCTGGCAGATCTGATGATGGTGGCCTCCAAGGAAGTGGAGACGTCCATCGCCCGCCTCGCGCAGATGGCCCGCGCCGCCGGCATTCACCTGATGGTCGCCACCCAGCGCCCGTCGACGGACGTCGTCACCGGCGTCATCAAGGCGAACTTCCCGACGCGCATCAGCTTCATGCTGCGGTCCAAGCCCGACTCGATGACCATCCTCGGGACGATCGGCGCCGAGGCGCTGCTCGGCATGGGCGACATGTTGATCATGCCGCCCACCAGCGCCCACCTGCAGCGCGTGCACGGCTGCTTCGTCTCGGAGACCGAGATCAAGCGCGTCGTCGATCACCTCAAGGCGCAGGGCAAGCCGAACTACGACGAGTCGATCCTGAAGCCGCGGGACGGGGACGGCGACGGCGAGGGCGCGGAGCAGGACGACCTGTCCGACGAGCTCTACGATCAGGCGGTGGCGGTGGTGTCGGAGATGCGGCAGGTGTCGATCTCCATGCTGCAGCGGAAGATGCGCATTGGCTACAATCGCTCCGCGCGGATGATCGAGCGCATGGAGCGCGAAGGCATCGTCGGGCCGGCCGACGGCGCCAAGCCGCGCGAAGTGTTGATCCGCCCGGTGGGTGAGATGCCCGGCGCCGGCGCGATGTAGCCGTCCCGGCCCACGTTGGGGCAGGCTGCACCCGCCCTGCGAGCGCGGGGTCATCGAAGCCATGGCCCGCTACGAGGTCCTCAAGGACAACACCCTGCGCTTCTGGGAGGTGACGCGCGAAGGCATTTCCTTCACCGTCACCCAGGGGCTTGTCGGCACGAAGGGCGAAGAGCGCAGCTTCAGCTACCCCACGGAAGAGAAAGCCGCACGCGCGCTCGAGCAGCTCGTCGCCTCCAAGAAGGCGCTCGGCTACGAGCTGGTCGAGACGCCCACCGCGACGAAGGGCCTGTGGCACGCACCGAGCCCAGAGCTCGAAGCCACCATCCTCCGCGACCGCGACGAGGACGGGCCGTGGCAGGTGTACGCCGACTTCCTCCAGGCCCAGGGCGACGTGCGCGGGCAGTTGTTCGCGCTCGCCGGGCAGAAGGAGGCCTTCGCTGTCTTCGTCGAGGACCACCTGCCCGCCATCTTCGGCGACCTGGTGCCACACCTCGATGGCCGCCGGCCCGAGGTGGCGCTGGAGTGGAAGCGCGGCTTCGTCGACGGCCTGGTGCTGCGCGCCAACGACTACGAAGGAGACACCCGCCTCACCGACCTGGCCCGCAGAGCGCTCGCCCTGCCGGTGACGCGCTTCCTGCGCGAGTTGACCCTGCGCATCGGCGTGTACCAGGAAGGGCAGGACTTCACGGGCGCGCTGGAGGCGCTGGCGGACAGCGGGCGGCGCGAGACGCTGGAGCAGGTGTCGCTCGAGCCTGACTGCGCTGATCCCGACGACGACTGGCGGCACGAAGTGGAGTGGCCGGCGTGGGGCTCGCTGGAGGCGCTCTCGGGTGCGCCGCGCCTCGAGGCGCTCACGGTGGAGGGCACGCACGGGGACGTGGGGGAGCTGTCGCTCCCGGCCCTGCGGCGCTTGAAGCTGGTGGCGCGCACGCTCACCGCCCAGAACGTGGAGGACCTGCGGCGCTCGTCATTGCCCGAGCTGCGCCGGCTGGTGCTGGAGCCGCGCGGCCTGGCCCTGGGCAGCGGTGACGCCCTGTGCGCGTTGGTGTCGGGGGCCGCCCTGCCCCGCCTCGAGCAGTTGTCCCTGGAGCGCGCGCCGGAGGTGGGGGAAGTCCTCCCCGCGTTGGTGTTCGGGTCGCTGCTGCCCCGCCTATCCCGCCTGTCGTTGCGCCACTGCGAGCTGGTGCAGAGCGAGGTGGCGCTGCTACTCAAGGAGCGCAAGCGGCTGGCCCACCTGAAGGCGCTCGCCCTGCCGGCGGGCTGGGCCACCGCGGAGCACGCAGCGGAGCTGAAGACGCTGTGCGCCCGGGTCAGCCTCGTCACGCCTCGCCGTCGGGCGGCGGGGGCTGCCTCCTACGACGACGTCGTCGAGTAGGGCCTCAGTCCCCCAGGCAGATGCCCAGGGCGCGGGCGGTCAACACCGTGTCCGAGTCCAGCGGGACCGACTTCATCCGCTCGATGGCCTGGGTGAGGGGGATCGTCTTCACCGTCGGAGGATCGAGCGCCACCATCACGTTGATGTCGCCCTGCTCCAGCGCCCGCACCGCCGCCGCACCGAAGCGCAGGCCGAGCAGCCGGTCCCAGGCCGTCGGCGAGCCTCCCCGCTGCACGTGCCCCAGAACCAGGCTGCGCGTCTCCTTGCCGGTCAGCTTGCCCAGCTCCACCGCGACCCGCTGCGCGATGCCGCCCAGCAGCACCTCGCGCCCGGCCTCCTTCGGCCCCTGCACGGTGAGCTCCCCGCCCTTCGGCTTCGCGCCCTCGGCCACCACCACGATGGAGAAGTGCCGCCCGGCCGCCTCCCGCTGGCGGATCTTCTCGGCCACCTTGTTCAGGTCGAAGGGGATCTCGGGGATCAGGATCGCGTCGGCGCTCCCGGACACGCCCGCGTTGAGGGCGATGAAGCCGGCGTAGCGGCCCATCAACTCCACCACGAAGACGCGCTCGTGCGACTCGGCGGTGGTGTGCAGCTTGTCGATCGCGTCGCAGGCGTTGGAGATGGCGGTGTCGAAGCCGAAGGTGATCACCGTCCCCGACAGATCGTTGTCGATCGTCTTGGGGACGCCGACGATCGGCATGCCCTTGTCGACGAACTGGTGGGCGATGCGCAGCGAGCCGTCCCCGCCGATGCAGATCAGCGCGTCGAAGCCCAGGCGCTCGAAGTTCCGCATCACCTCGTCCGAGCGATCGATCACCACCACCGAGCCGTCCGCCTCCATCATCGGAAACTCGAAGGGGTTGCCCTTGTTCGCCGTGCCCAGCACCGAGCCGCCCCGGTGGGTGATGCCGCGCACGGCGTCAGCGGTGAGCTGCACCAGGTCGCGTGGATCCGCCCCGTCGAGCAGCCCGCGGTAGCCGTAGCGAATGCCCCACACGTCCCACCCGTTGTGCAGCGCGGCCAGCGTGGCGGCGCGGATCACCGCGTTGAGGCCCGGCGCGTCGCCGCCGCCGGTGTTGATGGCGATCTTCCGGATGGCCTTCGGATCGAACCCCATTGAAGCCCCTCCTCCTCAGTCGCACAGCCCTGCGCCGTACAGCTTCCCGTCGCACATCAGCTCCGAGATGGCGCCGTTCTGCTGCCGGTGGTGCACGCTGCAGACGATCGCCTGTCCGCCCAGGCGCACCGTGACGGTGTTACCGCTCACCGTGTAGCTGCCGCCGCTGCTTTCCTGGTTGGCGTTGCCGGAGTAGCCGACGAAGCCGCCGGTGTTGTTACCATACTGATCGTTGAACTGCCCGCCGAAGTTCATCTCGCTGCCGGCGGTGGCGTGGCCGCGGCCGTCGAAGCTGACCCGCTTGGACCACGAGGCCACCGAGCCGCCCGAGTAGTTGCACAGCGTGCCGCGCAGCAGGTGAGCGCCCGCGCCCGCCTTCGGGGTGAAGAGCGCCGCCGACTTGAGCATCGCGTCCACCTTCGGGCGCAGCGCCTTGAACTGCTCCGGCGAGGTGATGCCCAGCACCGCCACCGCGCCGTTGGGCCCCGCCACGCCCACCGCCCGCGCGGCCAGTTGCTGCCCGTTCTGCCCCATGCCCTTCAAGTCCACGCCCAGCGCCTTGCCCGCCGGGGCCTGCAGCGGCTGCGCCGGCCCGGTGGGAGCGAGGGACATGCCGTCTTCGTTGATGCCCTGCGCGGCGATCTGCTGCAGCTGCTCGTAGGTGGTGCCTGGGGCGTACCAGGCGACGATCAACCCGGCCTCGGTGTCGCTGCCGAACAGCACCCGCCCGGCCTTCTCGCCGAACCTCCAGTTGGCCGGCGCGCGGATGGACCAGCCGCCGCCCTCGTCCTTGTAGACGCCGCCCGTCGCGGCTCCGACCTGCGGTGCGGGCTCGGCCTTCATCGGGGCGGACGGCGCGGCGGGCTTCGGGGCCTGCATCGGCTCGGGGTCGACTTCCTCCGCGGGCGCGGGCGCGGCCTTGCCTCCGCGGGTGAAGGTCTCGGCGCCCTCCTCATCGCCCTCGAAGATCAGCTTGAGCGTGTCCCCGGACACGGTGCCGACGAAGGCCTCCTTGTCCCCGCCGTAGCTGATGGAGCCCGACAGCTTCGCGCCGCTCACCGTGGCGGACACGGTGCCGTTGTCTCCGTCCATCACGGCGCTGCCGGTGACGGACTTGCCGGACTGCTTCAAGGTGATCCTCCCGGTCGGCCCGGACCAGGTGCCCGACACGCCCTGGGCGAGCGCGGGACAGGCGGCCACGAGCAGCACGGCGACGACGGCGCGGAATGGAGCAGACATGCGTCCCCCTGGGGTTGGCCCGGAGCCAAGCGCGACCCCGGACTGATTTCCACCGGTACGCGCAGGAGCCCCGCGAAGAGGCTCAAGGCGCCCCGCGGCCAGCGAATCTCACCCGCCAGTGCCCCATTGCGTCGCCGCTCGCGGTTGAGGTCTCCGGCTGGGTCTGGTCGACGCCTCCATCGTCGCGCTCGCGGAGCAACTTGGAGTCCTGCGCGTCGCCACGCGGGACGTCCGGCACTTCTCTGCCGTGCGCGTGCGCCGAGACAGAGCCCTGGAGCTCGTGCTCATCCCCAGCCGACCCGACGCTCGAGCGGCCGTCGCTCGATTTTCCGTCATGGGCGCCCGTGGCGTGCGCTATGGGCGCCCCATGGCCCGCCTCCCGCTGTACGCCACCGCCTCGCGCGGCACCGAGCCCTACCTCGCCCAGGAATTGGAGGCGCTGGGGGCCAGGCGCATCCGGCAGGACCGCGGGGGGGTGCGCTTCATGGCCGATCTCGACGAGATCCTCCGGGTCTGCCTGCACAGTCGCGTGGCGATGCGCGTCCTCTACCCGCTGGGCACCTTCGAGGCCCGCGGCGCGGAAGGCCTGTACGAAGCCGCCCGCCAGGTGGCGTGGGAGGAGTGGCTCGACGCCCGCACCACCTTCGCCGTCGACGCGACGCTCAAAGACTCGGAGCACGACCACTCCGGCTTCGTGGCCTTGAAGCTGAAGGACGCGATCGTCGATCGCCTGCGAGAGAAGCTGGGGCGCCGCCCCGACGTGGACACGCGCCACCCGACGTACCGGGTGGTGGCGCACCTGGCGAAGTCCACGCTCACCCTCTCTCTCGATCTCTGCGGCGAACCGCTCTTCAAGCGCGGCTACCGGGTGAAGACCACCCCCGCCCCGCTCAAGGAGACGCTCGCCGCCTCGATGCTGATCGCCGCCGGCTACACCGGCGAGGAGCCGCTGGCCGATCCGATGTGCGGCTCCGGCACCCTGGTGATCGAAGCCGGGTACATCGCCCAGCGCCGCCCGCCCAGCCTCCAGCGCTCCTTCGCGCTCGAAGACTGGCCCGCCTTCTCGGTGAAGGCGAAGCCGCTGCTGGAACAGTTGAGGCGCGAGGCCCAGGCCCAGGTGCGGCCGGCGCCCTTCCCGATCTTCGCTCGCGATCGCGATGAGGACGCGCTGGCCGCGGTGAAGCGCAACGTGGCGGCCGCGGGGCTGTCCCCGGCCGTGAAGATCGAGGAGGCCGACGTGCTGCGCGCCGACGCCCCCGAGGGCCCACCCGGCCTGCTCATCACCAACCCGCCCTACGGCGAGCGCCTGGGCAGCGGCGGACAGAAGGGCATGAAGAGCTTCTTCTTCTCCCTCTCCGAGGCGCTCGGGCGCTGGCAGGGCTGGCGGCTGGCGATCCTCGCCGGCAACCCCGCCTTCGAGAGCGCCTTCCACCGCCGGCCCTCGAAGCGGGCGCACCTGTGGAACGGGCCCATCGACTGCGCGCTGCTCCAGTACCCGCCCCTGGGCGCGGAGGCGTGACGAGCGCGCCGCGCCTACTTCTTTCCCGCGGCGGCCTTCGCCTTGTTCAGCTCGCCCAACTTCGCGTTGGCCTCGGTCAGCAACTTCTGCACCTCGTCCAGCTTCGCCTGGGCTTCGGCCGCCTGCTTCTTGAAGTCCTCGGCGGTCTCCTTGTCCTTCTTGTTCGTCTCCGCGTCGGCCTCGGCCTGCGACTTCTGCCCCGCGTAGTAGTCGGAGTACTTGGTGTAGATGATCCGGCGGTTCACCCAGGTGCCCACGTCGTCCGGCTTCACCTCCAGCACCTTGGCGTACCACTCCAGCGCCTTGTCCAGCTCGGCCGGCACCGGGGGTTTGGTGTTGCTGCGCGCCCCGCCCCGCTCGCTGGAGAGCTCCCCCAGCCAACCCATGGCCGCCGCGTCCTTCGGCTCCAACTTGAGGATCTCGTAGAAGTACTTCTCGGCCTCCACACCGCGGCTGGCCGACAGGTACATGCCGGTGATGTTCCGGTACACCTCCAGCTTGCCGGCGGTGTCCGTCTTGAAGTCCAGCGTCTTGAGCAACAGCTCGCTGGCCTTCCCCGGGTTGCCGGCCTTCATGTACGCGAAGGCGGCCGTCTCGTAGGCCTTGGCCTCCGGCTTCTTGTCGACGGCGATCGCCTTCTCGTACTCCTGCCCGGCCTTCTCGAACTCGCCCTTCTTGAAGAGCGCGTTGCCGGCCAGGCGCGGGGCCTCGGTGGGATCGGGCTCGGGGCAGCCGAGCCACAGCGCAGCAGGGATGAGCAGTAGAGACGGGCGCATCGACTCCCTCCTTGTCGAGACGGGAAACACCCGCCTCATAGCCCTCCCGGAGGCCAGGAGACACGAGGAAGTGCCCGCGCGCGCTTTCCCGGCGACCTCCCTGCTAGGGTGGCCGCTGACGCATGGCGCCCATCGAGCCCGAGAACGCGGAGGACGTGACGGCCGAAGTGGAGGCCGACGCGCTCGATCCGCTCGTGGGGATGACGCTGGACGGGCGCTTCCGGGTCGTCGACGTCATCGGCAAGGGCGCGATGGGGAAGGTGTACCGGGCGGTGCAGCTGCCGCTCAACCGCGCGGTGGCGCTGAAGGTGCTGGACAGCCGCTACGGGGCCGGGCGGGAAGACTCCTTCAAGCAGCGCTTCCTGGTGGAGGCCGCGCTCACCGCCAAGCTGGCGCACCCCAACACGGTGCGGGTGCTGGACTACGGCAGCACGAAGGACGGGCTCTTCTACCTCGCCATGGAGTACCTGGACGGCGAGTCGCTGGACAAGCTGCTCCTCCACGGGCCGTTGCCGTGGCGCCGGGTGTTGAACATCGGCCAGCAGGTGGCGCGCGCCCTCAAGGAAGCGCACGAGCTGGGGGTGGTGCACCGGGACTTGAAGCCCGGCAACGTGCTGCTCCTCGACGCGGGCGACGGGACCGATCACGTGAAGGTCCTCGACTTCGGCCTGGTGAAGTCCTTCGTCGAGGGCCACGAGCTGGAAGGCCGCGCCATCACCCAGCAGGGCATGTTGATGGGCAGCCCGCCGTACATGGCGCCCGAGCAGGGCGAGAAGAACCGGGCCGATCCCCGCAGCGACCTCTACTCGCTGGGGATCGTCCTGTACGAGGCGCTCACCGGGCAGCCGCCCTTCCGCGGGGGCGCGCCGCTGGAGATCATCCTGAAGCACGTGCACGAGCCGGTGCCCCCGGTGGCCACGCCGCGCGGCTTCGAGGCGATCCCCGAGGGTTTTGCAGCGGTGGTGCACAAGTGCCTGGCCAAGTCGCCGATGGATCGCTTCCAGACGATGGACGAGGTGCTGTCGGCGATGCAGGACGTGGTGCCGGCGACGCTGACGCCCGCGCAGGAGACGCCGTCGGTGGAGGTGGCGCTTCCCCCCCGCCGCAACACCCTGGTGCTGGTGCTGGGCTTCGCGCTGGCGATGGCTGTGGGGGTGGGCGCGACGGTGGTGGTGATGCGCAGGCCGCCCGAGGAGAAGGTGGCGCCCGCCGAGCCGCCGCTCGACGTGAAGCCCGCCAAGCCAACGCCGCCCGACGAGATGGTGGTGGTCGCGCCGTCGACGCCGACGAAGGTGACGTTCCACATCGAGTCGTTGCCCCCGGGGGCCTCCGTCACGCTGCAGGGCAAGGTGCTGGGCCTCACGCCGCTGGACGTGGAGCGCCCGGCCGGACCGGGTGGCCGCACCCTGCTGGAGGTCACCCTGTCGAAGGACGGCTACCTGCCGATGACCGCGACGGCGGGCGGCAGCGGCGGGCGCGTGGAGCTGCTCCAGAAGCTGCAGCCAGCGCCGGTGGAGCCGCCGCCCACGGCGAAGGAGCCGACGAAGCCGGAGGAAGCCCCGAAGGAGCCTCCGCCGCCGCCCGCGAAGGAGCCGCCGAAGCCGAAGGCCACCAGGCCGCCGCAGGTGAAGCCCATCGAGGCGCCGCGACCCGAGAAGAAGCCAAAGCCGGCGCCCGCGGCGAAGCCCGCCTCCAAGCTGGACGAGGACGACGAGCCCGCGCCGCCCGGTGAGCTCAAGCGCCCCGGCCCGTCACCCTGACGAGAGGCCCGGTCCGTCCTCGCGAGGGAGGCCTCACGGAGGCGGCGCGCCGCCGTCCTGGTTCCACCCCACGTTGAAGTTGGGCACGGTGCCCACGTCGACGCAGGCGCCGTTGATCACCGGAATGTCCATGCCGAGATCCCACTCCACGTAGTGCAGGGTGGACGCCTGGCCGATCATCCGCCCCGCCGGTGCGCGATCCGCCCGCTGGATCTGCACCGTGCCCGAGCGCGCCAGGTACGTCTTGTCGCAGACCATGTTCGAGTTGCAGGACTCGTAGAAAACGGAGCACACCGAGCACCGGAAGTAGCTGTCGTTGTTGATCGTGTACATGAAGGGCGCAGTGGGCCCGACGTCGTTGGGGTACACCACCTCGATCCCCAGGCCGTCGGGGTTGGTGCCGCCGGGCTGCACGAAGCGGACGACGTTGTAGTGGCCGGGGCTGCTGGTGAAGGCCCAGTAGTCGGCGATGAAGACGTTGGCGACGCTAAAGGAGGGCACCTGCCGGCAGCCGCTGCCGCCACCCGTCCCGCCACCCGTCCCGCCACCGCCGCCGCCTGCGCCGCCGCCTGCGCCGCCACCGGAGCCGCCGCCGATGCCTCCGCCCGTCCCGCCACCGGAGCCGCCGCCGATGCCTGCGCCCGTCCCACCGCCGGAGCCGCCGCCGATGCCTCCGCCCGTCCCACCGCCGGAGCCGCCGCCCGCGCCGCCGCCCGTGTTGGAGCCCTGGCACGTCCCGGTGGTCGCCTGGCACACGGTGCCAGTCCCGCACCGCCCGCAGGAGGCGCCGTTGAGTCCACAGGCCTGCGCCGACGTCCCCGACTCACACTTTCCTTCCGCCGTGCAGCAGCCTCCGCAGTTGGCGGCGGAGCAGGTGGTGGATCCACCGCTGCAGGCCGCGAACGCGAGGCCGAAGAGAACGCCAGCGAGGAGGAACCAGGCGAATCGGGTCATAGACGCTCCTTGAAGGGAGTGAGGCGCCGCATCGTAGCGGACCGGGCGCCGGGCACGAGGCCGGACTTCTCCGCCTCCCACGCGCACCTACAGCTTGTTCTCCTGCCGCGTGAGGAGCCGCTGGATGTTGCCCCGGTGCGTCCCCAGCATCGCCAGCAGCAGCACCACCCCCAGCACCGCGTACTCGATGGGCCGGCCGGAGAAGAAGCCGGCGACGATGGCCAACAGCCCGCCCACCAGAGATCCAACGCTGGAGATCCGCGTGATGAGGACGATCGCCCCCCACACCACGAAGCCGATCAACGCGGAGACCGGCAGCAGCACCACCAGCACGCCCAGCGCCGTCGCCACGCCCTTGCCGCCCTGGAAGCGCAGCCACACCGGGAAGACGTGCCCGAGAAACGCCGCGAAGCCCACGCCGGCGTGCAGCGCATAGGCCTGAGGAAAGAGCCACAGGGCCAGCGCCACCGCGGCCGAGCCCTTCGCCGCGTCGAGCAGCAGCACCGCCGCGCCAAGCTTCTTCCCCGCCACCCGCGCCACGTTGGTCGCCCCGATGTTCCCGCTGCCTGACGCGCGCACGTCCTTCTTCGCGAAGAGCCGGGTGACGATCACGCCGAAGGGGACCGAGCCCAGCAAGTACCCCGCCACCACCAGCAGCAGCGCCCTCACCGGAAGTTCAGCTGCGTGTACGCGAAGACCACCCACGCGTAGTTGGCGACGAAGAGGAACAGGGTGGCCCAGCGCGCCTTGCGCCACTCGTCATCGTCCAGCACCAGCTCGACGATGGGCACCTTGAAGGCCAGGTGCAGGAAGCTCCACACCATCATCACCGCGAAGAAGGCCGCGGCGAAGGTGCCCAGCGGGTTGGCCTTCAGCGCGCCCAGCACGTTGAAGTGCGCGAAGCGGTCCGCCACCCGCGTCAGCCCGCAGCCCGGGCAGGGAATGCCCGTCACCTTCCGGAACATGCAGCCCCAGAAGGGGATGATCAGCGCGATCGGCACGAAGCGCGCCACGAGGAAGCCCACCAGGCCGATGAGGCCCATCGCATCGGCAGCCCCGAAGGTGCGGTTCGGCTTCGGCAGGTAGAGGCGCACGGCGAAGGGGACCCTAACGCAAGTGAAGGCTGATCGCCGTCAGTCGCTTGCCCTCGCCCCGGCCCGTGGGCTAGCTGCTCCCTTCCATGAACGCACTCCTCATCGCCCTCGTCCTCTCCTGCCCCGGTAAGGAGGGGCAGGCCTGCGCCTGCAACCACGACAAGATGGCCCAGGCGGCCCCCGCCCCCACGGCCTCCGGCGCGGTGCTGACCCGCGGCGAGAAGCTCAAGGGGCTCGAGCTGGTGGCCTTCGAGAAGCTGCTCGCCTCGCCCAAGGACTTCGACGGCAAGACGGTGGCCCTGGAGGCCAAGGTGCGCCAGGCCTGCACCAAGAAGGGCTGCTGGATGGAGCTGGCCTCCAACGACAAGGGCCCGGGCGTGCGCGTCACCTTCAAGGACTACGGCTTCTTCGTCCCCCTCGACAGCGCGGGCAGCACCGCCAAGGTGGAGGGCACCGTGAAGGTGGCCGAGCTGTCGGCGGAGAAGGCCAAGCACTACGAGGCCGAGGGCGCGAAGGTGGCCAAGGACAAGGACGGCAAGTTCCGCGAGGTGCAGCTGGTGGCCGTGGGCGTCGAGCTGCGCAAGTAACCCGGCTCCTCTTTCGAGTTCCGCCCGCCTTCGGCAACGGGGGCGGGCTTTTTCATGACCCGCGCCTATTCGATGCACGGAGTCCAGGGCGCCGCGAATCGCGCGGTGGCGTTGGTTCGCGCGGTGCTGCTGGCCGAGGCGCCGGGATCGATGCTGCACGACGTGTCGGCGGATCCGCGCTTCCAGCACCGGGGCGTGGACCTGCTGTGGGACGTGGCCGGCCAGCCGCCGAAGGGCATCGAGGTGAAGGGCGATCGCCAGGGCGCGCGGCGCGGCAACTACTTCTTCGAGCTGGTCTCCAACGCCGAGAAGGACACGCCGGGCTGCTTCCTCTACTCGACGGCCGATGTGCTGGCCTACGTCTTCCTCGACGCGCGGCAGATCCACTTCCTGGAGCTCAAGACGGTGCGCGAGTGGTTCGTCCCCCGGGCGAAGGAGTACCCGCTCAAGACGACGAAGACGAAGACGGGGGCGGCGCTGTACACGACGGTGGGCGCGATCGTCCCCGTGCGTGACGTGAAGAAGGCCGTGCCCGGGGCGGTGCGCGTAGTGGCGCCTTGAGCTCAGGCGAAGGGATCTTCGATCTTCAGCTCCGGGAAGAGCGAGAAGTCTCGATCACGCGACAGGAGCACCTCGACGCCGTGCGCCACGCACAGCGCCGCGACACGCGCGTCGTGGACGATCGCACCGCGGACACGAGGACGAGCCAGCATGCCTTCCAGCACGGCGAGGAGGTCGTCCGTCTCTCCGAGGAGCCGGATGCCCGGTGAGCCCGTCCAGGCCTCGAGCTGCGCCCAGGCGGCCGCCGGCGTGGAAGCACTGGCCTTCCAGATCCGCGGATTCGTCACCACGCTGAAGAAC
Source organism: Myxococcales bacterium (assembly GCA_020846875.1). Classification (GTDB taxonomy): domain Bacteria; phylum Myxococcota; class Myxococcia; order Myxococcales; family Myxococcaceae; genus JADLDB01. The sequence continues at coordinate 48,096 of JADLDB010000109.1, forward strand.
TCGTAGACGCACGGCCAGGGAATGGCCCAGGGCGCGTCTCCCTCGGCCAGCTCCCTCACGCGCGCGAGGGCCAGCGCGTGCTCGGTCACTTCGCGGCGGTGCGCGTACACGAGGATGTTGGTGTCCACGGCCAGCACGGTCAGCGCCCGCCGTAGATCTCTGCCCGAAGGTCCTGCCAACTCAGCGACTCGAGCGGGTTCCCCGCGCGTGGATCCCCCACGGCGCGATCCGGCATCCGGTAGCGCGACCTGCGCCCCGCTTCTGCCTGAAGCGCCAGCCGCAGGCCCTCCTCGACGATCGCCCGCAGGGGCTTTCCCTGCTTCTTCGCCTGACGCTTGGCTCGAGCCAGCAGCTCGTCAGAGAGGTCCAGGGTCGTCTTCATGAATACAGGCTACCCAGCACGGCGAATATGGGCAACCCATACTCCACCACCTCAGGGCGTCTTCGCGGCGCGCGCGGTGGCTTGCTTCACTACTTCCGCGGCGAAGCGCGTCAGATCCTTCGGCACCTTCTTCAGTCCCCGCGCCACGTAGCGGCCTCCGGCCAGCGGCTCACCGTTGAACCCCCACAGCGCGGTCACCGCCACCCGGCTGGTCGACGCGTCTACCTCCTCCGCGTCCACCGTCACCACCACGTGCGCGCCCTGCCCCTTCGCCACCTGCCCCAGGCACGGGCCGATGCGACACCCGGCCGCCTCGTTCTCGTCCACCCGCACCGCCACCGTACCGGCCTTCGTCAGCACCTCGGCCACCTGGCTGGCCAATTCGCGCGAGACGTCCTCGTAGATCGCGTCCGGCGCGGACACGTCCACCACCGCCACCTTCAGCGTGGCCGGAGCCTGCGACAGCACCAGGGCGACGAGGAGCGCTCCCACGAAGTCACACGCTACCCCACCCGCACGCGCGCGCCGCTTTCCGTCACGGCCTTCAACACCCCTGTTTCAACTGCCCAAAGGGAGAGGCCTTCGCCGTCCACTCGGACGATGCGTGCCTCGGAGCGTCTGTTAGCGTTGCCCTCTGCGATGGCGACCCGGCAGCGACCAGGCGCCGACGAGGGGGATGTCGGCGTCGCCACAGAGACGAAGAAGAAGGAGCAGCTCAAGAAGCCGCCCCTGTACAAGGTGCTGTTCCACAACGACAACTACACCACCATGGAGTTCGTGGTCTGGGTGCTGCGCACGGTGTTCCACAAGTCGGAAGCAGACTCGGTGGCGATCATGTTGAACGTGCACAGAAACGGCATGGGCGTGGCCGGCGTGTACACCCGCGAGGTCGCCGAGACGAAGCTCACCAAGACGCTCGCCCTCGCCAAGGAACACGAATTCCCCTTGAAGCTCTCCATCGAGCCGGACGACGACGAAAACTGAAAATATGGCCTCTCCCATCATCGCCAAGGAACTGCAGGCCTCGATCCGCTTCGCGCTGTCGGAAGCCCGGCGCATGCGGCACGAGTACCTCACCCTCGAGCACCTCTTGCTCGGGCTGCTCAAGGATCCCCGCACCCTGGAGGTCCTGAAGGCCTGCGGCGCGCGGCCCGAGCGCGTGAAGACCCGGCTTGAGAAGTTCCTCGACGAGACCGTGGAGCGCCTGCCGGAAGGCGCCGACGCCGAGCCGCAGCAGACCATCTCGGTGGAGCGCGTGCTGCAGCGCGCCGCCTTCCACGCCCTGTCCGCCGAGCAGAAGGTGATGGACTCGGCCGACGTGCTGGTGGCCATGTTCCGCGAGGCCGACTCCCAGGCGCTCTTCTTCCTCAAGGAGGAGGGGCTGACCCGGTACGATCTGCTCAACTACGTCAGCCACGGCATCAAGAAAGAGACCGACGACGGCTCGCAGGGCGAAGAGCAGGAGCTCCCCGGTGGCGTGGGGCCGCTGGACGACGACGAAGCCGGCCCCGGCCCGGCAAAAAACCCGCTCGAGGCCTACTGCACCCACCTCAACGCCGAGGCGCAGAAGGGCCACATCGATCCGCTGATCGGCCGGCAGACCGAGCTGGAGCGCACCATCCAGGTGCTGTGCCGCCGCCGGAAGAACAACCCGCTGTACGTGGGCGACGCGGGCGTGGGGAAGACGGCCATCGCCGAAGGCCTGGCGCTGGGGATCCACGAGAAGAAGGTGCCCGACGCGCTCAAGGACTCGCAGATCTACTCGCTGGACATGGGCGCCCTGCTGGCCGGCACCAAGTTCCGCGGGCAGTTCGAGGAGCGCTTGAAGGCGGTGCTGAAGGCGCTCACCACCCACGACGACGCGATCCTCTTCATCGACGAGATCCACACCATCGTCGGCGCGGGCGCGACCAGCGGCGGCTCGATGGACGCCTCCAACATCCTCAAGCCGGCGCTCGCCTCGGGGAAGCTGCGCTGCATCGGCAGCACCACCCACCAGGAGTTCAAGGCCGCCTTCGAGCGCGACCGGGCGCTGTCCCGCCGCTTCCAGCGCATCGACGTGAACGAGCCCACGGTGGAGGAGACGATCCTCATCCTCAAGGGCCTGGCGCCGAAGTACGAGGAGCACCACCGCGTGAAGTACGACGAGGAGGCCCTGCGCGTCTCCGCGGAGATGAGCGCCAAGTACGTCAACGAGAAGTTCCTGCCCGACAAGGCGATCGACGTGATCGACGAGGCCGGCGCCGTCGACCGGCTGCGCAAGGAGCCCACCGGCAAGGTGACGGTGCGCGACGTGGAGACGGTGGTGGCGAAGATGGCCCGCATCCCACCGAGGACGGTGGCGGTGGACGAGCGCGAGCAGCTCAAGAACCTGGACGTCGAGCTGACGAAGGTGATCTTCGGCCAGGACCGGGCGATCGGCGAGCTGGCCGCGGCGATCAAGCTGTCACGCTCGGGCCTGCGCAGCCCGGAGAAGCCGATCGGCAGCTTCCTCTTCGCCGGGCCCACCGGCGTGGGCAAGACGGAGCTGGCCAAGCAGCTCGCGCGGGTGATGGGCGTGGAGTTCCTGCGCTTCGACATGTCCGAGTACAGCGAGCGGCACACCGTCTCGCGGCTCATCGGCGCCCCGCCCGGCTACGTGGGCTTCGACCAGGGAGGCCTGCTCACCGACGCCGTCCGCAAGCACCCGCACGCGGTGGTGCTGCTGGACGAGATCGAGAAGGCCCACTCCGAGCTCTTCAACATCCTCCTCCAGGTGATGGACCACGCCACGCTGACCGACAACAACGGCCGCAAGGCGGACTTCCGGAACGTCATCCTGATCATGACCACCAACGCCGGCGCCCGCGACATGAAGCAGAAGTCGGTGGGCTTCGGCGATCGCCCCGCGGTGGACTCGTCCAAGTCGAAGGAGGCGCTGGAGCGCACCTTCAGCCCGGAGTTCCGCAACCGCCTCGACGCCACCGTGCAGTTCGGCGGCCTGACGAAGGAGATCATCCTCCAGGTGGTGGACAAGGAAGTGAAGCTGCTCCAGGGCCTGTTGGACGAGAAGAAGGTCGTCGTCGAGCTCACCGCGAAGGCGCGCGAGTGGCTGGCGGAGAAGGGGTACGATCCCGAGTTCGGCGCCCGCCCCATGGGCCGCACCGTGGACAACGCGCTCAAGAAGCCGATGGCCGAGGCGCTCTTGTTCGGCAGCCTGAAGAACGGCGGCCGGGCAGTGGCCGACTTGAAGGCAGACGGCTCGGGGCTGGAGCTGACGTTCATCAGCGCGCAGGCCTGAGCGACCTTCAGCTCAGGCACAGCATGGGTAGCACGGCTCACTGCCCGCAGCCGAGGCGCGGCACCCAGGCCCGTACAGCAGCAGGAGCACGTCTGGCCCACGCTGCTGCAGACCTCCCTCTGGCTCCATAAGGTGCCGCCGTCGTCGAGGGGAATGGGGCCACCGTCAAAGAAGACGACGCTCGCGTCCTGCTGAGTGCTCGGGCCGCCGCCGAAGGCGCCTCCACCTCCGCCGAGCGCACCTCCGCCGCCACCGCCGCCCACGCTACCGCGAGGTTCACGCGTGCTGGAGCGCCCCGCGCAACATCTGCGGAGCGTCGCGCCGTGCGCCCCAGTGATGTGGCCTGACTCGCTGCGGCATACGGCTCGCACCTCGACGGACCGAGGAGGAGCGATCGATGAAGCCAGTCATCAGCCAGAAGACGCGGAAGGACCTCGAGGCGCTGAAGCTCGAGCTGCGGGCGCTGCGAGACGAGATCAACCTGAAGGTCCACCTGGCGGGTATGGACCTCAAGGACGAGTGGGCGCGGCTCGAGCCCCAGGCGGAGAAGGCCTTCAAGGAGCTGAGCGCGACGACCTACGAGGCGGCGAGGGACCTGAAGGCCCGCTTCCAGAAGATGCGGGAGCAGCTCAAGAACTGACTACCGGCCGCTGGCCAACCGGGTGAACGTGTCGGTCGCGTCCGGCAGCGAGTTCATGTTCGTGTCCACCCACTCGTACAGGTACCAACTGTCGGGGTAGCTGGCGCGGTTGGGCAGCATGATGTTCGCCCAGTACCAGGCGCCGGTCTGCGTGCCGTTGCCCGGGCTGCACAGGCCGTAGGCGATCAGCGCCAGCGTGGAGGACGTCGGATCCGTCGCCAGCTCCACCACGAAGACGTCGCGGTTCGGGTTGCACCAGTTGGCCAGCCGGCTCACCACCACCGAGTCGTCGATCCGCTTCTTGAAGTAGAACGTGTCGAGGGCGTTGCTCGCGAAGTACACCTTCGTCGTCAGGTTGGTGCGCTCCAGCCACTTCACCACCTTGTTGGGGAAGGGCCCGCCCGCCGTCACCACCGTGGAGCCTCCGCCCAGGAGCAGCGCCCCCGTCGTCTGATCCACCCACGCCGCGTTGGTCTGCGGCCCGTACTGCAGGTTCGTCTGCGTGCTGCAGTTCTGGAGGATGGTGGAGGCCAGGGTATTGGTGGCCGCGTCGTCCAGGGTGATGCCGTCGCGAATGGCGTAAACATTCCGATTGGCGCAGAACTCCGGGAAGGTCTGATCGCGGCAGGTCAACCCGTCGCAGAACTGATCGACGCCGCAGGCGGTCCCGCAGGCGCCGCAGTTGGCCAGCGTGTTGAGCGGCTTGCACGTGCCCTGGCAGCAGGCGGCGCCCGCCGCGCACGCGTTGCCGCACGCGCCGCAGTTGTCGTTGTCCGTCATCAGGTTGGCGCAGCCCGCGCCGCAGCAGGACTGGCCGGTGGCGCAGGTCCGCCCGCAGGCGCCGCAGTTGGCCGCGTCGCTCTGCAGGTTCTTGCAGTGGCCGGTGCAGCAGTCGAGCCCGGCGCCGCACATCGCCGAAGGCCCGCACATGTCGACGCAGGCGCCGCTCTGACAGACCTTCCCCGCCGCGCACTGGGTGTCATTCACGCAGGCCTGGCAGGAGTGATCCGGCAGGCACACGCCCGACGGGCAGTCCGCCCCCGTCTTGCAGCCGCGCTCGCAGACGAAGTCCATGCGGCAGTACTGGCCCATGGGGCAGTTGTCGGTCGGCCCGGGCAGGCAGGCCACACAGGTGTTGGCGGCGGTGTTGCAGCGGGGCGTCGCACCGGAGCACTGGGCGTCGCTCACGCACTGCACGCACTGGCCGCTGGCGCTGCACACCTGGCCCTGGGGGCACGGCTGGTTGGGGTTGCAGCCCGGCTTGCAGGAGCTGTTCTGGCAGACGTTGCCGGCGGGACAGTGGGCGTCCACCACGCAGCGCACGCAGGTGTGGCTGGAGGTGTCGCAGTTCGGCTTGAGCGGATCGCGGCAGTCGGAGTTGGCCAGGCACTCCACGCAGGTCTGCGAGGAGGGATCGCACAACAGCAGCGGCGGCGTGGTGCAGTTGCCGCTGTCCACGCAGCCCACGCACCGGCCGGCGGCCGCGTCGCACACCAGGCCCTGCGGGCAGGTGGGGTTGGCCGCGGAGCAGCCGGGGACGCACGCGTTCATGCTGCACACTCGGCCGGCGCCGCACTGGAGATCGGTGGTGCACTCCACGCAGCCCACGCCCGCCACGCAGAAGCGGCCCAGCGCGCAGCGATCGTGCTCGTCGCGGCAGCCCGGCTCGCAGCTCCCCGCCGCGTCGCAGATGGTGCCGTCGGGGCAGGCCTCGTCGCTCAAGCACTCCACGCACGCGCCCAGCGCGCTGGCGCAGTACGGCTTGCTCGGATCGACGCAGTCCAGCTCCGTGGTGCAGTGCACGCCGGGCTCGCCGCAGGTGCAGCCGGACACGACGCCGAAAAGAAAGGGCAGCAGGACGAGGCGGAGCTTCATGGCAGCGCCCCTCAACCCTACATGGGCCTACACGTCAAGCTGAGGTCCTAATGAACGTGATTTCCAGCACTTCCAGGCCGCTTCAGGCACCTGGAGGGTACGGCGGTAGGCTCTGGCGCGCATGAGCTGGTGGGCGATCATCGGTGGGCGAGACGACGACAAGGCGCGCGCCGCGCTCCTGGTGGCGCGGAGGCTGTCGAGCCGCGGCCTCTCGGTAGGCGGCTTCGTGCAGCGCGAGGTGCTGGCTGCTTCGGGCGACGTGGCCGGTTGGGATGTGGAGCGCGTCGACGGTGGTGGCCGGCGGCCCCTGGCGCGCACCTCTGCGACGCCGGAGCTGTGCGACTACACGTTCGATCCAGCCGGCTTCGCGGTGGCGGCCACGTGGGCGGGCGAGCCGTGCGACGTGGTGGTGGTGGGCAGCGTCGGCAAGCTGGAGGCCGACAAGCGGGGCCACTTCCCGGTGCTGGAGCGCCTCGCGCGCGCGTCGGCTGGCCCCCACGTGCTGGCGGTGGTGCGCGACAGCTGCCTCACCCAGGTGGGCCTGGCGCTGCCGGACGCGAGCGGCTGGGTGACAATGCCCTGCGACGACTCGGCCCTCGAGCGCTTCGCCGACGAGGTGGCTGCGCAGCTCCAGGCGTCGAGCTGACGAAGTCTCGAGCGTCGCGGGGAGGCCTCACCGCTAACCGCTCTGCGCCTCCCCCCATAGAATGGCGCCATGAACCGCTGTCCCAGCTGCCGTGCCGCGGTGCGAGAGGGCGACAAGTACTGCTCGTTCTGCATGACGCCGCTCCTCGCCCGCGACCTCGCGCACGAGGGAGCGTCCGCCCCGCCGCCGCCTGCGCCGATTGCGGAGCAGCAGCCGCTCGAGCGAGGTGACCAGGCGCTGCTCCGAGTGGGCAGCGCCTGCTGGGGTGGCGAGCCCGTGCTGCACACCGAAGGCTTGAAGCACCTCACCTCGATCGCCGCGTGGCGTGTCGACGGCGACTGGGCGCTGATGACGATGGGCCTGACCGCCCTCGACCTGAGGCCCTACGTCTACGAGCTCAGCGGCGAAGGCTACGAGCTGACGATGCGCGTCGCGGGAGACAAAGTCCCCACGCAGGCGCTGCAGTTGCTCGATCGCCTCGCCGCCGAGAAGCCCACGAAGAAGAAGCTGAGCATCAAAGGGCTCCCCCCGGTGACGCTGACCTCCGACCCACAACTTGCGGGCCTCGACACCGCCAACGGCCGCGTCGAGTTCAGGCGGGTGGTGCCGCACAAGGCCGAGCCCGCCGCGACGTTCGATCCCGCGGCGCTGCGACCTGAGCCGACCGCCCTCGATCGCCTCAAGGAGAAGGACTCCAGGCCCGCGTTCGGCATTCGCTTCGACGCGAACGCGACTGCCCGCTCCCATCGAGGCGGCAGCGCGACCGTGCCCGACGGCTTCGAGTGGCCCCGGTGCAGAGGCATCCCGCTCCCGCTCCTGCTCGAGGTGGACCTCGCAGAGTGTCCACTGCCGGGCTGGTTGCCTTCGTCGGGCCGTCTGCTGCTCTTCGGGCTCCACGACGACACCGACGCGCGCGTGAGCGTGCTGCTAGAGGGAAGGAAGTCGTGGAACGAGGTCTTCGTGCTGCGCCTCGTCGACGGCTCCGGAGCTCCGCGCTCAGCAGGAGTGCAGCTGCCACACGAGGGCCTCACCCTCACCCCCTTCACCGACGCTCCGAACTGGCGCTGGCCGCCGATCCACGCACTCTTGAAGAAGCTCGACAAGGACGACACCGGGAAGCCCCTGGAGGACTACAACGAAGCGTGCCGCTCCGGGTTCCCGAACCAGCTGCTCGGTCACTCGCACTCGGTGCAGGACGAGGCGATCGTCGGGGCGCTGAAGGAGCTCGGTCACGACGGCAGCTACTCGAAGCTGGTGCGAGCTGCGATGGAATGGGCGCCGCTGCTGCAGCTCGAGTCCGACGGCCCGTGGAACTTCTGCGGTGGACGCCTGTTCGTGGTCGGTCCGCGCGACGCGATCGCCCAGGGGCGCTTCGAAGAACTGCGCGCCGTGCTTCAGTGCTGACCAGGCGCAACGGCACCCCGAAGTCGTTCTTCACGCGCAGAGGCGCGCGGCCAGCGAGCCGCCGCGAAGACGAGCCTGTGACGCGCGGTGGCGCTGCCCGAGGCCTCAGGGCGCCTTTGCCGGCGCCTTCTCCGCGTCGATCGCCGCGAGGTCGACGGGAGGCGCGCCGATCGCGTGGTAGCCGCCGTCCACGCGGATCAGCTCCCCGGTGGTGCTCGGCATCCAGTCGCTCATCAGCACGCAGGCGGTGCGCGCCACGGCGTCGACGCACACTTCGTCCCGCGCGTCCCAGCCCAGCGGCGCCTGCTCGCCCCACTTGTTCTCCAGGTACTTGAAGCCGGGGATGCCCTTGGCGGCGATGGTGGCGATGGGGCCGGCGGCCAGCGCGTTGACGCGGATCTTCTTCGGGCCGAGATCGCGCGCCAGGTAGCGGACGATCGCCTCCAGGCCCGCCTTGCACACGCCCATCCAGTCGTAGAGCGGCCAGGCCTGCGAGGAGTTGTCGAAGTCCAGGGTGACGATGCCGCCGCCCTTGTCGAAGAGGGGCGCCAGCGCCGCGGACAGCTCCTTCAAGGAGAAGGCCGACACCCGGAAGGCCTGCATCACCGAGTCCCACGGGGTGGTGAGGAAGCGGCCGCCCAGCGCGTCCTCGGGCGCGAAGGCGATGGCGTGCAGCACCCCGTCGAGGCGGCCCCAGCGCTGCTTGACGGTGTCGTGCAGCGCGGGGAAGTGCGCCGGGTTGGTGACGTCGAGCTCCAGCACGTCCGGCACGGGTGACAACTTCTTCGCCGTGCGCTGGGTGAGGGACATGGGACGACCGAAGCTGGTGAGGAGGAGCTCCGCGCCCTGCGCCTGGGCCAACTGCGCCACCTTGAAGGCGATCGACTGCGGGGTCAGCACGCCGGTGATGAGCAGCTTCTTTCCCTGGAGGAGCATGGGGCGTGCGTCTAGCAGGCGGCCCCCGGGGCGTCGCGGATTTCGACGCCAGGGATTCCCTCGGCGGGTGTCCTGCGCTACTCGCACGCGCCATGTCGCGGCGGCTCACCCTGGTCCTCGTCCTCGCTCTCGCCGGCTGCTCCTCCACGAAGAGCGGCAAGCCCGTCGATCCCCACGCCCCCATGCGCGATCGGCTGTCGGCCTCTCCCGCGCCGGAGCCGTCGACCAGCAAGGGCGCGTGGCTCCACGTCGATCGCCCGCTGCGCTTCTCCGACGAGCTCAAGGGCCGCGTGGTGCTGCTCGCCTTCTGGACCACCGCGTCCATCAGCTGCACGCAGACCTTCCCCACCCTCGCCGCGCTGGAGGCGCGCTTCCGCCATCGCCCCTTCACCCTGGTCGGCGTGCACACCGGCAAGTTCGACGCCGAGCGCGACGCCGGGTTGGTCAAGGACGCGATGGCGAAGGCCGGCGTCGCCTTCCCCGTGGTGATGGACAGCGACTACTTCGTCTGGGCCGCCTACGGCGCGAAGAGCTGGCCCACGTTGGCCCTCATCGACAGCGAGGGCTTCGTCGTCGCCATGGAGGCCGGCGAGCCCGACGGCCGCGTGCTGGAGGTCGCCATCAACAACCTGCTCGACGACGGCGAGCGCCGGGGCGTGCTGGCGAAGGCGCCTCCCGCGTGGAAGGTGGACCCTCCGCCCGCGCCCAGAGAACCGCTCGCCTTCCCCGCGAAGGTCGCCGCGCTCGACGGGGATCGCTTCGCCGTCTCCGACACCGGGCACCACCGCGTGCTCGTCTTCACCACGAAGGGCCAGCTCCTCCACGTCGTCGGCAGCGGGCGGCAGGGCCTGGTGGAAGGCGCTTTCTCCTCCGCCGCCTTCGACGCGCCCCAGGGCCTCGCCGCCCAGGGCGAGGTGCTCTTCGTCGCCGACTCCGGCAACCACGTGGTGCGGAAGGTGGACCTCGCGCAGAAGACCGTGTCCACCCTCGTCGGCACCGGGGAGTTGGGCCGCGGCCAGCGGGAGCTCAAAGGGCCGGGGCCGACGGTCGCGCTGCGCAGCCCCTGGGACGTCACGGTCGCCGGAGACTTCCTGGTGATCGCCACCGCCGGCTCCAACCAGCTCTACCGCTACGCCCTGTCGAAGGGCAGCGTGGAGCCGTGGGCCGGCGCGGGCGTGGAGGAGCTCACCGACGGTCCAAAGGAGAAGGCCGCCTTCGCGCGTCCCTCGGGGCTCTCGGTGTCGGCCCCGTACGTCCTCGTCGCGGACGCCGGCAACAGCGCCGTGCGCCAGGTGCACGTCGCCACCGGAGAGACCACCACCCTCGTTGGCACTGGCCTGTTCACCTTCGGCGACGTCGACGGACCGAAGGCCGACGCCCGCCTGCAATTCCCGCTGGCCGTCACCGCCCTGGGCGACGCCGTCTTCGTGGCCGACAGCTACAACGGGAAGGTGAAGCGCGTGTCGAAGGACGGCGCGGTGACCAGCGTCGCGTCCGGCCTCGCGCGGCCCTCGGGCCTCACCGCCGTCGGGGCTCGCCTGCTCGTCGCGGACACCGACGCGCACCGGCTCGTCTGGGTGGAGCCGGCCACCGGCGCCGTCGAGCCGCTCGCGCTGGCCGACGTGCCTGCGCCCGCCACCGGCGTCGAGCGCCCCGCCTTCGCCCTGAAGCGCGCCACGGTGAAGCGCGGGCCGGGCGCCGTGCGGCTGCTCATCCCCGCGCCGCAGAACGAGTCATTCTCGGAGGAGGCGCCGGTCCTCGTCGAGACGAGGCCGGCCGGGTGCGCCCTGCGCGGGCCCGCGACCTGGAAGGTGACCGCTGCTGAGGCGCAGATCGAGCTGCCCGTCGAGGCGGGCGGAGCGGGAGCGCTCGTCGTCGGGGTCGACCTGTACTCGCGCCCTGACGGGAAGGAGTACACGAAGCTCAACCGCGCGCAGCTCACCGTGCCGATCTTCGCGTCGGACGACGCCAGTGACGTGGTGGAGGTGCCAGCGCGGGTGAGGTAGCGCGGCCTCTAGTCGCCCGCGCGGAAGTTGACCGACAGGCCCACCGTCCAGAAGGCCCCGCCCAGGCCGTTGGGCAGCGGGAGCGTGTTCCCCGGCACGTCCCGCTGATCGAAGTCGAGGTACAGGCTGTTCCACTTGAGGAACACGCCTTTGGCGTAGGTGCCCAGCGCGAACCAGCGGGTGAAGAACCAGTCGAAGTTGATGGTCCACTCCACGACGAGGCCGTCGCTGCCCATCCGCTCGCCGGCGATCCCGTAGCCCAGCCCGAAGCCGGTGGAGAGATCGAACACCACCGGCCGCTTCTCGTACTTCATGATCTTGAAGACGCTCTCCAGCGGGTGCCACGCCACCGTGCCGACGATGAAGCCGGCTCCGCCGCGGCTCGAGCTGAAGACGTCCCAGCCGGTGGCGGTGAAGTCCACGCCCACCGACGCGTGCCCGAGGATGACGTAGGCCGCCTTGAGCGCCAGCGTGTGCGAGGTCTGCAGATCGCCCGCGAAGACGCTGGCGTAGCTCTCGCCCACCTGCGCCGCGAGGTCCGCCTGGCTCACGTTCCAGAAGCCCGGCCCGTACTGCACCGAGAAGATGAAGCCGCCTTCCGAGAACTTCGGCGGATCCGCCCGCGCCGCAGCCGCCGCCACCACCACCCCGAGGACAGCCCAACGAAACGTGGAGACGAGGAGCGCCCGCGAATAGAACAACCGCACCATATGGGCAGCCTGCCAGATTCCTTCCTCACCGGCGCGAACATCGACTTCATCGAGGCCCAGTACGCCCTCTTCCTCGACAATCCGCAGGCCGTCGGTCCCCAGTGGCGCGACTTCTTCGCCTCGCTGGAGCGCGAAGGCAGGCCGCTCGTCATCGACGGCCTCACCCTGCCCCCGCGCCCGAAGGTGCCCGCCGCCGCCGTCGCCCAGCCTGGCGAGGACATGGGCCTGCAGGCCAAGGTGGACCAGGCGATCATGGCGTTTCGCCTGCGCGGCCACTTGATCGCCCAGCTCGATCCCCTCGGCACCCCGCGCAAGACGCTCGACCACGTGGCGGACTTAGGCCTCGTCGCGAAGGACTACTTCACCGCGGCCGAGCTCGAGCAGCTCGTCTCTCCGCTGGGCGCCTTCGACGAGGCCCGGGTGCCGCTCTCCCGCGTGCTGGAGCGCATGCGCAGGACGTACTGCCACCACGTCGGCGTCGAGTTCCAGCACATGTTCGACTCCTCCCGGCGCCGCTGGCTGCAGGGGAAGATGGAGTCGATCGAGAACAGCCCCGCCTTCTCCGTCGACGAGCAGCGCCGCATCCTGCGCAAGGTGACCGAAGCCGAGACCTTCGAGACCACCATCCACACCAAGTTCCAGGCGGCCAAGCGCTTCTCGGGCGAAGGCGCCGACGCCATGCTGCCGATGATCGACGCGTGCCTGGAGCTGGCCGGGCCCCTGGGCGTGCGCGAGGTCGTCTTCGGCATGGCCCACCGTGGCCGCCTCAACGTGCTCTGCAACCTCATGGGCAAGCCGGCCGAGGAGATCTTCAGCGAGTTCGCCGGGCCGACCGATCCGACGCGCTTCTTGAACCGCGGCGACGTGAAGTACCACATGGGCTTCTCCAGTGACCGCACCACGTCCTCGGGCCACACCGTCCACCTCACCCTGGCCTTCAACCCGTCGCACCTCGGGGTGGTGCACCCGGTGGTGGAAGGGCGGGTGCGCGCCAAGCAGGAGCGCGACGGCCAGGGCGCGGACAGCCGCCGCGCGTGCATGCCCTTCCTCATCCACGGCGACGCCGCGTTCTCCGGCCAGGGCCTCGTCGCCGAGACGCTCAACCTCGCCGGCCTCGACGCCTACGACACCGGCGGCACCGTCCACCTCGTGGTGAACAACCAGATTGGCTACACCACCCTCGCCGATCAGGGCCGCTCCGCCCTGTACTGCACCGGCATGGCGCAGATGCTGGACATCCCCATCTTCCACGTGAACGGGGACGACCTCGAGGCCTGCGTGCACGTGATGCGGTTGGCCACCGAGTACCGCCAGCGCTTCCAGTCGGACGTGGTGATCGACCTCGTGTGCTACCGGAAGTACGGCCACAACGAGGGCGACGAGCCGGCCTTCACCCAGCCGGCGATGTACCAACTGATCAAGAGCCACCCGTCACCGCGGCAGGTCTACGCGAAGACGCTGGCCGAGCGCCGCACCGTCAGCGCCGAAGAGTCCGCCGCCGTCCTCGCCGAGGTGACGCAGCGCTTCGCCGACGCCCACGCCTCCGCGCGCCAGGACAACAAGGTGAAGGAGCCCAGCGCCTTCCTCGGCCTGTGGAAGGCGTACGTGGGCGGCCCCGACAAGGACGCGCCGCAGGTGGACACGGGCGTGCCGCTGGAGCGGCTCCAGGCGCTGCTGACGAAGCTCGCCACCGTGCCCCCGGGCTTCGAGCTGCACCCCAACATCCAGCGCGGCGTCATCGAAGCCCGGCAGCGCATGGTGGCCGGTGAGGATCCGCTCGACTGGGGCGCCGGGGAGATGCTGGCCTACGCCACGCTCGTCACCGAGGGCTCGCCGATCCGCGTCACCGGGCAGGACACGGAGCGCGGCACCTTCGCCCACCGCCAGGCCGTGCTGCACGATCGCAAGACGGGGAAGAAGGCCTTCCCCCTGGGCGGCCTCGATCCCCGCCAGGCGCGTACCCGCGTCGTCAACAGCCCCCTGTCCGAGATGGCCTGCCTCGCCTTCGAGTTCGGCTTCTCCCTCGACAGCCCGGACAGCCTGGTGGTGTGGGAAGCCCAGTTCGGCGACTTCGCCAACAACGCGCAGGTGATCATCGACCAGTTCCTCGTCGCCGCCGAGGACAAGTGGCGGCGGATGAACGCGCTCGTCTTGCTGTTGCCGCACGGCTACGAGGGCGCGGGGCCGGAGCACTCCTCGGCGCGGCTGGAGCGCTTCCTCGAGCTCGCCGCCGAGGACAACATTCAGGTCTGCTACCCGACCTCGTCCGCGCAGATCTTCCACCTGCTGCGCCGCCAGGTGCGCCGGCCGCTGCGCAAGCCGCTGGTGGTGTTGACGCCCAAGAGCCTCCTGCGCCTCGCCGAGGCCCGCTCGCCCTGGGACGACTTCACCCGCGGCACCTACCTGCGCGTCATCGGCGAGACGAGCCCCGAGGTGAAGCCCAGCCAGGTGACGCGCCTGCTCTTGTGCAGCGGCAAGGTGTACTTCGATCTGAAGAAGGCCCGCGACGCGGCGAAGGACTTCACCATCGCCCTCGCCCGGCTGGAGCAGCTCTACCCGCTGCCTCAGCAGGAGCTGTTGGCGCTCTTCGCCTCGTTGCCCCGGGCCACCGAGGTCTTCTGGGTGCAGGAAGAGCCGCGCAACGCCGGCGCCTGGCGCGCGCTCTTCGAGCCCTTGTCGCACCTGCTCGACGGGCTGCCCAACCGGCCCCGCCTGAAGTACGTCGGTCGTCCAGAGAGCGCCAGCCCAGCCACCGGCTTCACCAAGTCCCACACCTACGAGCAGCAGCTGCTCGTCGCCGAAGCGATCGCGCGAGGAACCTAAGAATGCCCGTCGAACTCAAAGTCCCCGCCCTCGGCGAGTCCATCACCGAGGCCATCGTCGGCAAGTGGCACAAGAAGGTGGGTGACGCCGTCGCCGCCGATGAGCCCGTCGTCGTCCTCGAGACGGACAAGGTCACCATCGACGTGCAGGCGCCTTCCGCCGGCGCCGTCACCGCCATCAGCCACGCCGAAGGCGACAAGGTGAAGATCGGCGACGTGCTGGGCCTCATCGATCCCTCGAAGGCCGGCGTGAAGGCCACCGCCCCCACCCCCGCCCCGGCCGCTCCTGCCCTCGCCGCGCCCTCGTCAGGCGATGGAGTAGCCCCGCTGTCCACGCCCGTGGCCCGGGCGGTGGCCGCCGAGCGCGGCGTCGAGCTGGCGAGGGTGGCCGGCTCGGGCGCCCAGGGCCGGGTGATGAAGGACGACGTGCTCAAGGCCGCCCAGCCGCCCGCCGCCCAGGCCAGGGCTCCGTCGACGCCGCTGCAGGGTCCGGCCGGCCCTCGCGCGGAGGAGCGCGTGAAGATGACGCCGCTGCGCAAGCGCGTGGCCGAGCGGCTGCTCCAGGCCCAGTCCAACGCCGCCATCCTCACCACCTTCAACGAGGTGGACATGAGCGCGGTGATGGCGATGCGCAAGGGATACAACGAGCGCTTCGAGAAGAAGCACGGCCTCAAGCTGGGCTTCATGTCCTTCTTCATCAAGGCCGCGGTGGACGCGCTCAAGACCTTCCCCGCGGTGAACGCCTTCATCGACGCAGAGGACGTCGTCTTCCATCACTTCTACGACATCGGCGTGGCGGTCTCGGGCAGCCGCGGCCTGGTGGTGCCGGTGGTGCGCGACGCGGATCAGAAGTCCATGGCCGAATTGGAGAAAGTGATCGCCGACTTCGGCGCCCGCGCCCGCGCCGACAAGCTGCAGCTCTCCGAGCTCCAGGGCGGCACCTTCACCATCAGCAACGGGGGCATCTTCGGCTCCATGCTGTCGACGCCCATCTTGAACCCGCCGCAGACCGGCATCCTCGGGATGCACAACATCACCGAGCGCGCCGTGGTGAAGGACGGACAGATCGTCGCCCGCCCGATGATGTACCTCGCCCTCTCGTACGATCACCGCCTCATCGACGGGCGCGAAGCCGTGCAGTTCCTCGTGCGCCTCAAGGACTGCATCGAAGCGCCCGAGCGGCTCCTTCTTGAGATCTGATCAGCACCGTCTCGTTTTCGGGACGGTGGTGGGACTCAGGCACACGGGGGGCGTGGACTTCGCGCCAGCGCCGTGGGTAGTTTTTTCTCGTCTTCCGGCAGGAAGCGGGGGGACCCAGGCGGACGTTTTGCCACCTGAGAACCAAGGAAAGACAGAAGCATGGCTACCGGTACAGTGAAGTGGTTCAACGACTCGAAGGGGTATGGCTTCATCGTGCAGGACGGAGGCGGTGAAGACGTGTTCTGCCACCACTCGGCGATCCAGATGGACGGATTCAGGACGCTCGCCGAAGGCCAGAAGGTGACGTTCGACGTCACCAAGGGGCCGAAGGGGCTGCAGGCGCAGAACGTGAAGGCCGCCTGACGCGCATCCAGGCATGAATGAAGTGCACGAGGGCTCGGTCGGGGGACCGGGCCCTCGATCTTTTGAGGGGGTCAGGGGTGCGCGAGGCCGAAGCTGCGTTACCTGAAGGGTCGACACCAGGGGAGGACACCCAAATGAACCGGATCGCCGCGCTCGCCGTCATCGCCCTCGGGGGCACCGCCTTCGCGCAGGGCAGCATCTTCCCGTCGAAGCAGGACCGCCAGCTGGCGAAGCACCTGTCGCCCGACGAGGTGTCCCAGGCGAACCGCAAGTTCCTCAAGGGGAAGATGAAGGCGCACGGGAAGGATCTGAAGGAGCTGTCGATGGCCGTCGCGACGCTCGACTACGCGCGGGCAGCGAAGTACGCGCAGGGCATCGCCAACCAGGCCCGGCTCGATCCCGCCACGGCGGGCGCCGACAAGCTTGGCTACTTCGCGCTGCAGGACAACCTGAAGAAGCTCGCGACCGAGCTGGTCACCATCGCCAACGAGAAGGACGACCAGGAGCTCGTCACCGCCTACGCGCACCTGGTGCAGACCTGCGCGAGCTGCCACCACGGCTTCGTCGCGCAGAAGGCCGCGGAGACGCCGGCGGAGAAGGCGCCGGAGCCGAAGAAGTAGTCATGGCACAGGCTACGGCGTCGGAGAGCGCCGGCCGGCACAGAGCGCGCGCACTGAAGCCCTCTTCTTTGGCGCCGCAGGTTGGCGCGCAGCCGTGACAGGCGGGGGCCGGGCCGGGTGCGTGCGGCGCGTCTCCAGTGCTAGAGCGCCGATCAGGTCGGCGGACCCAGTGACGTCGGTGAGTTGCGAGCAGACCAAGGCGCGACGAGGGAAGCTGCTGGTGGGCAACTGACCGAGGAGCAACGACGGGATGCGACTCAAATCGCCGATGTCACGTCACGACGGGAGCCAACCTGTTCGGTGCTCTAGGCATGCCGCGAGGTGAACGAGTGAGGCGAGTCATCGTGTCGGGTGCGCTGCTGGTCGTCGTGCTGGTGGGCTGTCTGCAACCGGTCGGTGAGGCCAACGGCCAGGTGATCACCTCCTGCCGCGGCGATTGCCCGTACGGTGAGTGCGACGACTGGTGCGCCAGCCACGCCGACGCCGGCTGTGACTCGCCTGAGGACTGCCTTCGGCGCTCGGCTTGCCGCACGCTGTCCTCCTGCGCCGCGTACACGGCTGACCGCTTCGGACTGGAGGCTGGCCGGGCCTCGGCATGCGCGGCGACGCCGGGCTCCTACTGCGCGGCGGCGGCGGGCGCCGACGGGCTGAAGGTCACGCTGGCGGTGGGCTGCTCCGACGCGGGCGTGGAGAGCGTGCTGTGCTCGGCCATCGACACCTGCGACGGTGGCGTGCGCCCCGCCATCTGCCGCGCGGCGTGCGGCCCGCAGTACTGCGTTCGCTGACGGCCAGGCCCCTCCAAGCGGCTCACCTGAGCGGCGCAGGGCGAGCCCCGGGGCGCCGGGCGTCAGGGGCAGTTGCTGATCGTCTGGTGCAGGTAGAGGAGCGTGCCCGTCTGGCCTCCGGCGTTGAGGTAGAGCGAGCTGGAGAGCGCCGCGTAGCGTGCCGGCCAGCCGGCCTGGAGCTGGAAGTTGATCTCGTAGCCGTTGGTGAGACTGCGGCCCGTCTCGGTGAGCGCCGCGCCGTTGAGCGAGCGAACGAGCGCGCCGTTGACCGTGTAGTACTCGCGGAACAGCCAACTGCCGTCGCGGTTGATGCGCAGCTTCGACTGCCGCGTGTTGCCGTAGCTGTCTGACCAGTAGTAGCTCCAGCAGGCGTAAGTCTCCTGCGGGGTGAGCAGGTAGCTGGTGACCGGTGCCTGCGTGAGCTGGAGCCGTTGGTCCGAGGTCCCCACGACGACGGTGAACGGCGTCGGGTAGCCCCAACTGTCGGCCGCGGTTCGAGCGCAGCCCGAAGGAGCATAGGCGCCGGTGTAGGCAGTCCAGGTGTGCGTTCCAGGCTCGACCGGTATCGAGAGCGTCCCCCCCGGCGCGATGGAGGTGCAGTTGGCGATGCGCTCGTAGCCGTCAACCACCGCCGAGACGAGCGCGAAGGAGGTCCTGTTCTCGAGGAGCAGGTTGGCTGTGCAATAGCCCTGCGTGCACGCCTGAGTCGACGCGCACGCGGCGCACGCGCCGCCGCCGTGGCCACACACCGCCTGCGCCGTGCCGCCCTGGCAGCGCCCACTGGAGTCGCAGCAGCCGGTGGGACAGGTGCTCGGCGTGCAGGTGGGCGCCCCGCCGCCCGTACCGCCACCGACTCCGCCTCCGACTCCGCCTCCGACTCCACCGCCGACGCCGCCACCGACTCCGCCACCGACTCCGCCTCCGACTCCGCCACCGACTCCGCCTCCGACGCCGCCGCCGACGCCTCCGCCGCCGCCGCCGCCGACGCCGCCTCCCGTGCCGCCTCCCGTGCCGCCACCGACTCCGCCACCGACTCCGCCTCCCGTGCCACCACCCACGCCGCCTCCGACTCCGCCTCCCGTGCCACCACCCACGCCGCCTCCGATGCCGCCTCCGACGCCACCACCCATACCGCCTCCGACGCCACCGCCCGTGCCTCCGCCGACGCCGCCTCCCGTCCCTCCGCCAGCGCCGCCACCGCTCCCACCCCGACACTGTCTGGCGACGCACGCCGCGCCAGGGGCGCACGCCCTGCTGCACGCGCCGCAGTGCGCGGGATCGCTGCTCACATCAAAGCAGCCCGTCCCACAGGCAGACATTCCAGGAGGACACTCGGTACCGGCGTCTGGTGTGGGCGCAGAGCCGCAGGCGACACCCAGGAGCGCTCCGGCGAGGAGAGGGGCATGTAGGATTCGTGGCATGGTGTTCGAGACGCGCGAGGCACGGCCAAACAGGCTCACCCCTTCGTGCCTTGACCTCGCCTACACCAGCGCACCTCGGCTGTTCAGCTCTTGACCTTCATCCACATGGCGGTCTGGTCGCCCTCGTAGACGACCTTGTCTGCCTGGGTGAACTCGAAGCGGTAGCGGGCGACGATGTTGGTGTCGCCGCGGCGGGCGCGGGTGGTCCAGCCCTTGAGCAGCAGCGGCGCCCCCGGGGTGGCCAGCGCGAGGAAGCGCGCCTCGTGGATCTTCGCCCCGTAGCCGATCCACCCTTCGGCGTGGCGGAGATCGAAGACGTACCAGGCGTGCAGGAAGCCCAGCATGCCGGTCATGTGCAGCATCAGCCCGCCGTTGACGTGCCGCGGGTGACGCACCGGGTGGACCCGCTGGCTCTTCGTGAGCGGGAGCTCGTCGTGCACCGGCATAGACGCCACCACCCGGCTGCCGTCGCGGTCGATCTCCAGCACCCGATCCATCAAGAGCGCATCCGGCCCGTACGGACAGTCGTCGATGAAGGCCTGCTCCAGGGGCGTCCCCGCGCTCACAGCGTCTCCTTGAAGAAGGTGGCCACGCGCTCGAGCTGGCGCTGCATCACCAGCGGCTCGGGCACCATGTGGGTGAAGTTGGACAGGGGCAGCACGCTGTGCGGCTTCCCGGCCCGGAACAGCGCGTCGGACAGCTTGAGCGTGTGCAGGAAGTACACGTTGTCGTCGGCGGTGCCGTGCATGAAGAGGATCGGCCGCTTCGCCTGATCCACGTACGAGAGCAGAGAGCTGATCCGGTAGGCCTCGGGGTGGGCCTGGGGCAGGCCCAGGTACCGCTCGGTGTAGTGCGTGTCGTAGTCCAGCCAGTCCACCACCGGCGCGCCGGACACCGCGCTCTTCACCGCGTCTCCCTTTGCCATCGCCAGCAACGCCGCCAGGTAGCCGCCGAAGCTCCAGCCGTAGACGCCCACCCGGGAGAGGTCCAGCTCGCTGACCTCGGCGCCCAGCGCCTTGAGTGCCGCCACCTGGTCCTCCATCGGCACCGTGGCGAAGTCGAACTTGATGGCGCGCTCCCAGTCGCGGCCGCGCCCCGGCGTCCCGCGCCCGTCGGCCTTCACCACGATGAAGCCCTGGTTGGCCAGCCACTGCAGCACCAGGTTCTCGCGCCGCACGTGCATCACCTCGAGGTGGCCGGGGCCGCCGTACACCTGGAGGATGACGGGGTACTTCTTCTTCGCCTGGAAGTCCTTCGGGCGGATCACCATCGCCCACGCGCCGCGCTCGCCCGGCAGCTTGCGGAGCTCGGCCTTCAGCTCCAGCTTCGGCTCCAGCGCCACCGAGGGCACCTCGGCCAGCACCTGCGGGTCGGCCAGGCGCAGCACCGACACCCGCGGCAGCGAGGCGAGGCTGGACGACTGCACCGCGGCGAACTTCCCCTTCCCGCTCACCACCGCGTCCTCGTACGACGGCCCCTTCATCGCCGTGGGCACCAGCCTGGGCGCGCCGCCCTTGACCACCTGGTACAAGTGCTTCTCTGGCGCGGGCCTGCTGCCCAGGAAGTAGAGCGCCTCCGCCTCGGGATCGAACCCGGCCAGGCTCATGTAGCCGGCGTCTGGCTTCACCCACGAGGCGTCCCACGCGCCGTCCGGCTTGCGCAACTCCACCTCGGGCGCGCCGTTCCGCTCCGTCACCCAGAAGAACCCTCGGCCCTTCCACCACAGCGGCACCTTCTGATCGAGATCCACCCACGCCGCGTCCTCCTCGGCGTGCAGCAGCTTCGTCTTCCCCGTCTTCTCGTCGGCGGCCAGCACCTGCAGCTTCGTCTGCTCGCGGTTCTCCACCACCAGCGTCAGCGGCCCGTCCTTCCACACCACCGTGGCGAGGTAGGGGAAGGCCTGATCGTCCCAGGTGACGCGCGTGGGCCTTCCGCCGGCCAGCGCCTGCACGAAGAGCGACACCTTCGCGTTGGCCTTGCCGGGCCGCGGGTAGAAGAAGCGCTCGGGCGCCACCTCCGGGTGCATCGGATCGGCGATGGAGAACTGCTCCACGCCGGAGTGATCCGTCTGCTGGTACGCCACGGCCTTCCCGTCCGGCGACAGCCAGTAGCCCGAGAAGCGGCCCATCTCTTCCTGGGCGACGAACTCGGCGAGGCCATGGGGGCGCTCGGCGGTGCCGCCCTTCGTCACCCGCTTCTCGGCGTTCTTCGCCAGGTCCACCGCGTGCACGTCGAAGTCCCGCACGTAGGTGACCTTCACGCCGTCGGGAGAGAACTTCGGATCGAGGCACGCGCCCTCGCCCGTCTTGAGCTGCGTGACGCGGCCGTCCTGCCGCTCCACCACGTACAGCCTGCCGGACAGCGCCACCAGCACCCGCGCCCCGTCGTCCGACACCTGGAAGCTGGTGAAGCCGCGCGCCGACACCCGCTGGCGCTCCAGCCGCGCCTTCTCCTCCACCGACAGCTGCTCGGCCGCGCCGTTGAGCAGCTTCTCTGGCGTCAGCCACTCCTTCGTCTGTCCGCTGGCCAGATCCAGCTCGAACAGCATCTGCCGGTTGTCCTTCGCCTCGCTGCGCAGGAAGAGCGCCGCGCGGCCGTCGGGCGTCACCTTCACGCTCACCGGGCGACCCGCCAGGTAGCGCCGCGTCTCGGCGTACTCGCGCAGGAAGTCCACATCAGTAACGGTGCTGGCGAGGATCATCGACATGAGCAGGGCTTCCATCGGGAGGCGCGTCTTCTAGCAGGGGGTCCTCGGGTGCACAGGCAATTGATCGGGGCGGCGCGGGCGTGCTGTGGTGCGCGTCCCCCGCTGGCCCGAAAACGGAGAGTCCCGATGCGTCCATCGCTCATCGCGTGCGCCCTGGCGGCGCTGATCGCCTTCATCGCGTGCAGCGCAGGAACGCCTTCGGGCACCGGCGGCGGTGGCGGTGCGTCCGGAGGCGGAGCAGCGGGAGGCGGCGGAGGCGGCGGAGGCGGCACCGGAGGCGGCGGAGGCGGCACCGGGGGCGGGGGCGGCGGCGCCAACGGGCCCACCTGGTACAAAGACGTGCTGCCGATCGCGCGCGCGCAGTGCCAGAGCTGTCACTCCGCCGGTGGCATCGCCCCCTTCGCGCTCGAGACGTACGCCCAGGCGAAGCCGATGGCCGCGGCGATGGCCAACGCGGTGGCGCAGCGCCGCATGCCCCCGTGGATGCCGGATCCGTCCTGTGGCGGCCCCTTCGTCGGCGAGCGGCTGCTGACGCAGGCGCAGATCGACACCGTCGTGCAGTGGAACCAGACGGGCGCGGCGGAAGGCAACCCCTCCGACGCGCCGCCTCCTCCCGACGGAGGCGTGGTGGGCCTGCCCCAGGTGGACGCGACCCTGATCATGCCCCAGCCCTACACCCCCAGCGCCGCGCTGACCGACGACTACCGCTGCTTCCTCGTCGATCCGCAGCTCGCCAGCGCGAAGCAGGTGGTGGGCTACGACATTCAGCCCGGCGTCCGCGCCGAGGTGCACCACGTGATCATCTACCTGGTCAACCGCACCGACGCGGTGGCGGAAGACGCGAAGGACAGCACGCCCGGCTGGCAGTGCTTCGGCGGCGCGGAGGTGAGCACCAGCGGTGCGCTGGGCGCCTGGGCCCCGGGCTCGGGCGCGGTCATCTACCCGGCGGGCACCGGAATCCGCGTCGGCACCAACCAGGTGCTGGCGATGCAGGTCCACTACAACACCCAGGCCGGCGTGCGGGTGCCGGATCAAACGTCGGTGAAGCTGCAGTACGCCGCCGGCAGCGTCACCAACGCGTACCTGCTGCCACTGGTGGCCGACGGCTTCGACATTCCGCCGCAGTCCATCGGCTACAGCTTCACCGACTCCTTCACCAACCCGGTGCCGTTGAGCCTCAAGGTGTGGGGCCTGTTGCCGCACATGCACCAGCTCGGCAAGCGCATCACCATTCGCGGGGCCAACGACGAGTGCCTGGTGGACATACCCAGGTGGGACTTCCACTGGCAGCAGCAGTACTTCCGGCCCACGCCCCACACCGTGGGCGCCAGCCAGGCGCTCACCATGCGCTGCGAGTGGGACAACCCGGGGATGACCAACGTCACCTGGGGCGAAGGCACCACCGACGAAATGTGCTTCGCCTTCATCTACGCGACGCCTTAGAAGCACCGCATGAGCTACACCGTCCTCGCCCGCAAGTACCGACCCCAGGCCTTCGAAGAGGTGACGGGCCAGGAGCACGTGGTCCGCACGGTGGAGAACGCGATCAAGCTGGATCGCGTCGCCCACGCCTACCTCTTCGCCGGGCCCCGCGGCGTGGGCAAGACGACCGCCGCGCGCCTGCTGGCCCGGGCGCTCAACTGCGAGAAGGGCCCCACGGCGTCACCCTGCGGGACGTGCCTGGCCTGCACGGAGATCCGCGACGGCACCTCGGTGGACGTGGCAGAGATCGACGGCGCGTCCAACAACGGCGTCGAGAACGTGCGGGAGATCCGCGAGAACGCGAAGTACCTGCCCCAGCGCGATCGCTACAAGATCTACATCATCGACGAGGTGCACATGCTGTCGGGGGCGGCCTTCAACGCGCTCTTGAAGACGCTGGAAGAGCCGCCGCCGCACGTGAAGTTCATCTTCGCCACCACCGAGCCGCACAAGCTGCCCGACACGATCCTCTCCCGCTGCCAGCGGCACAACTTCCGGCGGATCAGCGCGGCGGCCATGCTCAAGCGGCTCAAAGAGATCGCCGGCCTCGAGAAGGTCACCATCTCCGACTCCTCGCTGTCGTTGATCGTCCGCCAGTCCGAGGGCGGCATGCGCGACGCGCTGTCCCTGCTCGATCAGATCCTCTCCGCCTGCGGCAACACGCCTTCCGACGCGGAGGTTGCCGACGCGCTGGGGGCCATCGATCGCACCGCGGTGCACGCCTTCGCCACCGCGCTGGTGAAGCGCGACGCGAAGCTGCTCCTGGAGCGCACCGAGGAGATGTGGAACCGGGGCGTCGATCTGCGGCGCCTGGCGGCCGACCTCGCCTTCCACCTGCGCAACGTCTTCATCGCCAAGGCCACCGGCGCGGCGCCCGACGAGCTGGCGGACAGCGACAAGGACGTGGTCGTGGCCCTGGCCCGCGAAGCCGACGCGGCGCAGGTGGCGAGGCTGTTCGACGTGGTGCACACCGCGGAGTGGGAGATCGCCCGCGCGCCCCAGCCCCGCCTGGCCTTCGAGCTGGCGCTGTTGCGCGGCCTGCACCTCGCGCCGGCCGCGTCCATCCCAGAGCTGATCACCCGAGTCGAGCGCCTGGCGTCGGGCGCAGCGTCCCCAGCGCCTGGATCCGGAGCGTCCGGAGGTCGCTCCGGCGCGTCGACCTTTCGCAGCTGAGCCCAGGCCGCCACGCGACGTGAAGCTGTTCCCCCCCGAGGGGAGCGCCGAGGGCTGTGCGTCGGGCGAGTGCCTGCCCGAGGCTGCGGCGACAGCGACGCACGCGGGCTCGGAGCTGGCACGCGCCGCGACCTCGTCGGCCTCCCCCGGTTCCGCGGCGGCCCCGACTCCGGCGCACGCCGGCGCGCCTCCCGCGAACCGCACCATGGGCTCGCCAGCGCTCTCCGGTTCGCCTCGCGCCGCAGCGGGCACCCCGGGTCCGGCGGTCACCTCGCCCCTCCGCCCGAGTCCCGCAGCGCCCACCTCGGCCGCGAGCGCGCCGCCCCCGGGAGCCCGCGCGCCGATCGACGATCCCGCTCCGCTTCCCGGCGACGAAGACGACGAGCTGGGCGCCTCCGCCACCTCACCTTCCGGCAACGGCGAGCACGAGCGCTGGCGCCGCGCCGTCGACGCGGTCCGCGCCGCCCTGCCCCGCCACGGCAAGTCGCTGTCCTACGCGCGCTTCCTCGGCTTCTCGCCCGACGGCGTGCGCATCGCCTTCCCTCCGGACGCGGCGTTCCACCGCACGCAGGTGGTGGGCATGAGCCGCCCGCTGCTGGAGGCCGAGCTGACGAAGTCGCTGGGCCGCCCGGGGAAGCTGGTGGAGGAGGCCTTCGACGCTCAGGCCTTCGCGGCGGCCCCGAAGTCCATCGCCGAGGTGGAGGCGAACGATCGCGCCACGCGGGAGAAGCAGATCGAAGCGCACGTGCGCGCCCACCCCGCGGTGCGAGGCGTCCTTCGCCACCTGGGCGGCGGCATCGAGCACATCCAGTACCTGGAGCCGGTGCCCAAAGACACGTCCACGGCCACGCCGGAGGAAGGCGAGCCCCCCGGCTCCGACTGACAGGATGAGCGCGGCCTGCTAGAGCCGAACCCGACAACGCACCACGGAGAGACCCCATGCCCGGCGTCGACCTCAACTACTTCATCCGGCAGGCCAACAAGCTGACCGAGAAGATCGAGCAGCGGAAGACGGAGCTCGCCTCCGAGACGGTGGAAGGCAAGTCCGGCGACGGGCTGGTGGTGGTGCTGGCCTCCTGCACGCAAGAGATCAAGTCCATCAAGCTGGACCCGAAAGTGGTCGATCCCGGCGACCTGGCGATGCTCGAGGATCTGCTGGTGGCGGCGGTGAACGCGGCGCTGACGGCCTCGAAGGAGCACATGCAGAAGGAGCTGGGGAAGATCTCCGGCGGCATCAAGATCCCCGGCATCACCGGATGACGCCCGACGCGCTCAACCGCCTCGTGGCCCAGTTGGCGAAGCTGCCCGGCATCGGCGAGAAGACGGCGCAGCGCCTCGCGTTCCACGTGCTGCGCTCGCCCCCGGACTTCGCGAAGGGCCTGGCCGCCGCGCTCACCGAGGTGGTGGACAAGGTGCGGCTGTGCCCGCGCTGCTTCAGCCTGCACGACGGGCCCGCCGACACGCGCTGCGGCTTCTGCACCGACGCGCGCCGCGACGACAAGGTGCTGTGCGTGGTGGAGAACATCAGCGACCAACTGGCGCTGGAGCGCACGAAGGAGTTCAAGGGGCGCTACCACGTGCTGCACGGGGTGCTTTCCCCGCTGGAGGGCGTGGGGCCGGATCAGCTGCGGATCCGCGAGCTGCTCCTGCGCCTCGAGGACTCGCCCATCGAGGAGCTCATCGTCGCCACCAACCCCGACGTGGAAGGCGAGGCCACCGCGCTGTACCTGACGAAGCTGCTCAAGCCGCTGGGGCTCAGGGTGACGCGCCTTGCCCAGGGGATCCCCATGGGCGGCGACCTGGAGTACGCGGATCAGGCGACGCTGGCCCGCGCGCTGTCCGCCCGGCGGGAGCTGTAGCCGTCACGCCTCCCGCTTCGGCGCCAGCGCCCACCACACCGCCGCGGACAAGAGCAGCACGCCCGCCAGCCAGCTCATCAGCTCCCGCGGCGCGAAGCCGTGGTGATCGAGCAGCCGGCCGCCCAGCCAACTGGAGGCCCCCAGCACCAGCGTGTAGGCCATGAAGTCCACCGCGAACACCCGCCCGCGCAGCCGGTCCTCCACCTGCAGGGTGATGAGGGAGCTGGAGAAGACCCACTGGGTGGACACGCCGGTGTGCGCCAGCGCCAGGAGCGCCGCCGCCAGGAAGAGCCACGGCGCCTGCGCGAAGAGCAACCAGAAGACGGCGGTCACCAGGAAGGCCACGCCAATCGCGCGCTCCAGCCAGGCGACCGAGTCGCCACCCAGCCGCCGCGCCAACAGGGGCCCCACGAAGGCCCCCGCCCCGCGCATCCCCAGGAGCACGCCCATCGCCACGTCCGGAGATCCCGCCACGGTGAACAGCCGCTCACCGAACACCGCGTAGAGGAGGATCGCCGCGCCCCCGGGGATCGCCCAGCCCGACTTCACCCACAGCGTTCGGCGCAGCCGCGGTCGTGACGCCACCAGCTTCCACCCTTCGAGCAGATCGAGCAGCCCCAGCGTCGCCGCCCAGGAGCGCGCCCTCGGCGGGTGCTGCACCTTCGGGATCGCCGCCCGCGAGACGAAGAACGCCGAGAGGAGATAGCTGCAGGCGTCGACGACGAAGCTCGCGTCGCGGCCCAACGCGGCCGTCACCACCCCGCCCGCCAGCGCGCCGAAGCCCAGCATCGCCGACCAGGTCGCGCCCTGTAGGGTGGTGGCCGTCACCACCTCGTGCGGCTCCACCACGCTGCCGATCGCCGCCTGCTCCGCGGGATCGAAGAAGGCCCCCAGCGTCAGCTGCGCGAAGGTGAGCGCGTACACCAGCCACACGCCGCTCGCATCGCGCACCAAGAGGAAGCCCAGCACCACCAGCGCCCGCAGCACGTCGCAGGCGATCATCACCTTCTTCCGGTGCAGCCGATCCGCCACCACGCCCGCCAGCGGCGAGAAGATCCCCGGCGGAACGAAGCGCGCCAACAACATGAGGCCAATCGCCTCGCTCCGCCCCGTGTACGCCTGCAAGAGCGAGTAGAGGGCGATCAACGTGAACCAGTCGCCCGTCAGGCTGATCGCCGACGCCAGCCAGATCGCCCGGTACCCAGGGCGCTTCTTCAAGAGCTCGAGGTAGCCCACCGGCGCGTTCACGGCGACGTCAGCGCACGTCCCACGCCAGGGCGATCGGCACCCGGACCTCGAGATCGACGTGCCGCGGGAAGCTCAACGCCCTCACCGCGGCCTCGATGCACTTCGACACCTTCGTCCCCGGCAGATCCGTGCTGGCCGCCGTCACCTTCCCCGAGCTGGCGATGGTGAACTGCAGCTTCAGCGTGCCCTGCGCAGACGGCAGCTCGTCGCGGTGGTCGCGGAAGCACCTCTGAATGCGCCCCTTCGCCCCCGACACCCCCTTCGACACCAGGGCCGTCGTCAGCACCACGGGCTTCGCCGGCTTCGCCCCCTTCGCAGGCACGGCGGGCTCCTCGGCCCCCGCGTCCACCTCCGCAGCCACCGCCAGCGCGCTCCCGGCGTCCTCCACTGCTGGAGGGCCTGCGTCCACCTCCGCCTCGGCCACCGCCGCGTCCGGCGCCGCGGGCAGCGCCACCGGAGCTCCACCCGGCCTCAGCCCCTTCAAGACGCCCACCGTCACGCCGACGCCCACCAGCAGGGCCCCCACCACCGCCGCCACCAGCACCCCGCCCCGCCTCCCGCCTCCCCGCCCCTGCACCGTCGAGGGCGGCTCGATGGCCTTCGTCTGCTCGTCCGGCGGGAGCGCCGCGATGGTGGCCGCCGGCAACGTCCCCGGATCGGTGCGCTTGGTGAGCGGGTTGCTCCTCCCCGGGACCTCCACCCCGCGCGCCGCCAACTGCTCCAGCGTCTCGATGCGCGAACGCGAGTTCACCCGGTCCGGCCCGAAGAAGCTGGTCATGAAGTCGGCCAGCAGTTGCCCTCCCGACGCGGACGTGGTGGCCGAGAGGAAGCGCTCGATGTCCTGCACCACCTCCAACGCCGAGCCGTACCGGGCGTCGGGATCCACCGCCATCATCTTCCTGACGATCGCCTCCACCTCCGGCGGCAGATCCGGCCGCAGCTGGCGGATCGGCTGGCAGTCCCCCGACAGCACCGCCTTCAAGATGGCGAGATCGGTGTCCCGCGCGAAGGGGCGGACCCCGGTGAGCGCCTCGTAGGTGGTGACGCCCAACGAGAAGACGTCAGCCCGACGGTCGATCGCGTCACCCCGCGCCTGCTCGGGCGACATGTACTGGTACTTCCCCTTCACCACGCCGGCGGTGGTGTTGGTGACGCGCGACTCGGCCTTGGCGATGCCGAAGTCCAGCACCTTCACCTGCCCCGAGTAGGTGACGAAGAGGTTGGACGGCGAGATGTCCCGGTGCACCAGGTTCATCGGCTTGCCGGAAGGATCCGCCGCGTGGTGCGCGAAGTGCAGCCCCGTCGCCGCCTGCGCCACCACCCGCAAGACCACGTGCAGGGGCACCTGCGAGTTGCGCCGCTTCGCCGTGCGCACCACCGTCGAGAAGTCCTCGCCCGGCAGGTACTCCATGCAGATGAAGTAGCAGCCGTCGGCGAGGCCCAGGTCGGTGATGTGGACGATGTTGGGGTGCGCGAGGCTGGCCGCCAGCCGCGCCTCGTCGAGGAACATGGACACGAAGTCCGGCACCGTCGAGAGGTGCGGCAGCATGCGCTTGACCACCACGTTGCGCTCGAAGCCCGCCTCGCCCACCTGCTTGGCGAGGAAGATCTCGGCCATGCCGCCCTCGGCCAGCTTCCTCACCAGGAAGTACTTGCCGTAGGCGCGCACCGGCATCTCGCCCAGCGCCTGGCGCGGCCCCGACTCGCTGGACAGGGGAGGCCCGCTCGTCAAGCGCTCACCGTCCCTTCACGGTGCGGACCGTGTACGTCTCGGCGCTGCCGTTCACCATGCGGAACACCACCCGCCCGCCCGGCAGCGGCGCCACCTGCGCCTCGAAGCGCGCCTTCTCGTCCAAGTCCATCGCCTTGCCGTTGACGAACACCTTCGCCCCCACCGGGGCGATCCCCGCCACCCTCACGCTCTTCCCGCCCGCTTCGCCGTTGCGCGGTGCCTTGATGATCAACTGAGGCACTGCGTTGTCGTACACCATATTCAGCTTGTTGAGCCGCCCGCCCTTGAGCTCCTTGCCCTTCGCGTCCGTCGGCGTGACGGACCACAGGTACTTCCCTTCGCTCAAGGTGGACTCGGGCAGCGCCACCTGCGTCTCGTCGGCGCTGCGCTCGGCGATCGCCTTGCCCAGCTCACCTTCCCGGTAGACCTTGAGCGCGTAGCGGGCCGCGCCTTCCTCCTTCGCCCAGGTGAAGGTCACCACCGGCGGCTTGTCCTGGTAGTAGATGGTGGTGGTGTCCGGCCCGTCGGGCACCAGGTTCTTGTTCCGCGAGAGGTCCGCCGTCGACGGCTCCGGGGAGAACTGCACGTTGCCGCGCTCGTGCTCCTCGTCGCCCTTGTAGACGCGCCAGTAGAGGACACCGCGGGCCGGCACCGGCACGGTGACGAAGCGCTCGTGCACCACGCCGTCCAGCGACGGGTTCTTGAAGCCGGGCTCGCTGGAGATGGCGACCCGCCAGTCCTTCACCGCGTCGGGGCCCTCCCAGGTCAGCGTCACCTTCTTGAGGCCCGGGTGGAACAGCTTGAGCCCGTTGCGCGACGGCAGCGTCACCACCTCGCGCGCCGCGTCCCGCACCTGCACGTCCTTCGCGCCGATGAGCGCGGTGTGCCCGCCCGGCACCACCACCGGCTCCTGGCCTTCGCGCTCCACGGTGACGTCCCCGGCCTTCGCGTCCAGCTCGTAGCCACCGCCCACCTTGCGCACCGCGTACTGCCCGCCCGCCTCCGACGACAGGCCCAGGCCCGCCGCCACGCCCACCTTCGTCTTCTGCGCGCGCGGGGCGTTCACCTCCAGCTCGCCCTTCTTCATGTCCAGCGCGGTCGCCTCGAAGCCGGCCCCGGAGCCCGCCTCCAGCAGCACCACCTCCGAGCCGCGCGTCAGCGTGAAGCGGGACGAGGAGCCTGCCGGCGCCACCGTCACCCGCCCGTCCGTCACCTTGAGCGCGTCGCCCGCCGCCAGCGAAGGCGGCTTCTTCGGATTCACCTTCGTGAAGGCCTTCGCCCCGGCCGGTTTGTGCTCGGCCTTCCCCGCCGCCGCGACGATGGACAGGGAAATGGGGGCCAACTCGCGCGAGCCCCCCAGCGACGTCCTCTTGCCTGCGCCCAGCTTCGCCGCCTCGCCGCCCTTGGGGACGACCTCGATCTCTCCCAGCTTCACGTCCACGTCCGCGCTCGTCTCGCCGACGGTGATCTGCACCGACGCGCCGCCCACCCGGGTGAGGCCGAACGGCGTGCTGATGGTGAGCAGCACCTCGACGTCACCTCCATCGGGTTTGCCCGCCGGCACGCGCGTCAGCACCAGGCCCCTGGCCACGGTGAGCAACACCCCGCCGCCCGACTCCTCGATCACGAAGCGGCCGTCGGCGCCCAGCTCCACCAGGCGTTCGCCCGGGAAGCGCAGCACCGCCGCGCCGTCTTCCCCCGTCTCGATCGCGTCCTTGGTGAAGACCGGACCAGCCTTCGCGGGGCCCGTCTTCCCGTCGCGCTCCACCGTCACCTTGCCCTGGGGGCCTTCCAGCGCTCCGGCCGGCTTCTTCCCGGCGGGCGGAGGCCTAGCCACGGGGGGAGGAGCCGGAGGCGGCGGCCCTTCGGAACACCCCGCCACGGCCAGCAGGGCCAGCACCGGCGCGAAGGCGAGGCGGCGAACGGTCACTTCGGGAAGAGCTCCACGTTGAAGATCGCCTGGTCACCGTCCCGCACCGTGACCTGCTTGCTCTGCGTGATGAACTTCGGCGCCGAGATCTTCACCGTGTACTTGCCGCCGGGGATCTCCACCGAGAACCGGCCTTCGGCGTCGGCGGTGAGCCTGAGCTTGAGCTCCTTGATCTCCAGCGTCGCGGCGACGGGCTTCCCGCCGCGCACGTTGCGGATCTGACCGGTCATCGTCGCGGGCAGCTTCTTCTGCTCGGGCACCAGGGAGACCTTCACCTCCGTGGTTTGTCCGGCCACCACCGCGGCCGCTTCCTCACCCGGGTTGAAGCCCGGCGCGGACAGCTTGAGGGCCAGCGGGCCAGGAGGGAGCTCGGCGATCGTCAGGGCGCCGCTCGCGTCGCAGCTGCGCGTCCCGCCGCCCCACTCCACCGTGGCCACCACCGGGGCGCCGTCCACCTTCGAGGTGACCAACACCTTGAGCGCGCCCACCTTCGGAGGCTCCTTCTCCAGGGACAGGGTGAGGGCCACGTCCTGTCCCGCCGCCGTCTCGAGCCGCTGCTCGGCGGGGAGGAAGCCGGGTGCTTCCACGCTGGCCACCAGCGCCCCCGGCGTCACGTCGACCGCCTGCGCCTGGCCCTGGGCGTCGGTGACCAGGTCTCGCCGCGCGCCGCCCACGCTCAAGGCCACCGTCGTGTTGGCCAGCGGAGCCCCCGCGCCCGTCACCCGTACGCTGACCCGCGCGTACTTCGCGACGAGCTTCTCCTCCTGCCACTTCAGGTCGAGCCCCCCGCCCACCCGCAGCACGCTCTGCTGAGCAGCGAAGTTCTCTGCCGTCCCCGTGTCCCGGTTCCAGGCCGCTTCGGCGAGCAGTCCCCACTTGAGCGACCCGGTGCGGAAGAGGTTGACGCGGACGGCGCCGGCCGCGCCGAGCCCCGACGAGGAGGCGCCGGGGGCCGGGGTGGTGGTGGCCACGGTGATCGGGTACTCGAAGCGGCCCTCGATGATCACCGGCCCCAGCTCGACCAGCCCCCGCGCGGCGAGGAGGATCGCGTGGCGGCCCTGGGTGGTCATCGAAGGGGTGTCGATCGTCCCGAAGACGGGCAACTGGGCGAAGGAGTAGCCGGCGGCCGCCTCCAGGGTGACGGGCCCCAGGCTGTACCGCCCGGTGGGCCCGACCGAGGCGCGCAGGAGCCCCCCGCCCGTCACCTTCGCGCCGGCGTCGTCATACAGCGCGAAGGCCTCCCGCTGGACGGACGCGGTCAGCCCCAGGTGCCGGCCCAGGAGCATCCACCACCAGCCGGCGAAGGCGAGATCATTGGGGGTGACGCCGGAGTAGGACAGCCCCGGCCCCAGGTCCGTCTCCGAGCCCGAGCGGATGGCAGCGCCGTAGCGCAGCCGCGCCTGGAACAGATCGCCGTCCGGTGGCGTGGTGGGAGCCTTCGCGGACAGGGTGCCCTGCGCAGAGGCGCTGGAAGCCAGAAGCACGCCCAAAAGCCCCGTGAGGAGCGCCCGGCGGAAGGTCCAAGGCACGGCGCGAGTATACGGCCCCCGCGCCGGCTCCCAAACTCTTGAAGCGACGATCTAAAAGCGTGAAAGGTGGGGCACGGTCTGATAGACCTCGCGGCTACCGACTGACAGGAGCGCCTCGATCTCATGGCCACCCAGCTGGTGATGTATGAAGAGGAGTTCCACCGGATCAACGCGGTGTGCGATCGCTTGACCAAGGACGCCAACGCGAAGGTGGTGTTCCTCGTGGACAAGAACGGGCAGCTCATCTCGGCCGCCGGGCAGACGCACAACATCGACACCACGTCTCTGGCCTCGCTGACCGCCGGCAACGTGGCGGCGATGGGGGGCCTGGCCAAGCTGATCGGCGAGAACGAGTTCCCCAACCAGTTCCACGAAGGCGCGAAGGACTCGCTCTACATGACGCTGGTGGGCGGGCGGGTGGTGCTGGTGGTCATCTTCGACAACCGCACGTCCCTCGGCCTGGTCCGGCTGCGCATCAAGAAGGCGTCGGACGAGCTCGAGAAGATCTTCATCGCCCTGGCGGCGCGCTCGTCAGCGCCCGGCGCAGGCAGCCCCTTCGCCGAGATCTCGGACGCCGACATCGACAACCTCTTCAGCGAATAGCCAAAGCCGCCCCATGTCCTTCATCAACTACTCAAGCCGCGAGATCAACTGCAAGATCGTCTACTACGGCCCGGGTTTGTGCGGGAAGACGACGAACCTGCAGTACATCTACAACAAGACCAACCCCGAGACGAAGGGCAAGCTGATCTCGCTCTCTACCGAGACGGATCGAACGCTGTTCTTCGACTTCCTGCCGCTGTCGCTGGGTGAGATCCGCGGCTTCAAGACGCGCTTCCACCTGTACACGGTGCCCGGGCAGGTCTTCTACGACGCGTCCCGCAAGCTGATCTTGAAGGGCGTGGACGGGGTGGTCTTCGTGGCCGACTCGCAGGTCGAGCGCATGGAGGCCAACATCGAGTCCATGGACAACCTGCGGGTCAACCTGGCCGAGCAGGGCTACGACCTGAACAAGGTGCCCTTCGTCATCCAGTACAACAAGCGCGACCTGCCCAACGCGGTGTCGGAAGAAGAGTTGCGCAACGTGCTCAACCCCCGCGGCGTGCCCGACTTCCCCGGCGTGGCGCCGACGGGCGTGGGTGTGTTCGACACGCTCAAGGCGGTAGCCAAGCTGGTGCTCACCGAGCTGAAGAAGGGCGGGCAGTGATCATGTCCGCGCCAGCCCGCGCCCTGGCGCTCGCGCTCGTCGTGTCGTCGGCGCTGGCGCTGGCCCAGCAGCCGGAGCCGCCCGCAGGTGCCCCTCCAGCCGCCGCGCCCGCGGCTGCCGCGCCTGCCCAGCCTGCACCTCAGACGGTCGACGAAGCCTTCTCCACCCGCGTGAAGACGCTGGAGGAGCAGGTGGTGGATCTGAAGGAGAAGATCTTCCGCACCAAGGCGCGGCTCTTGCTTCTCCAGGAGACCGTGCTGGGCGGCGATCTCTCGTCCGGAGCGCGGGCGGTCATCTACCACCGCAACGAGATGGGCTCGCAGTTCGTCCTGGAGTCGGTGGCCTACGCGCTGGACGGCGCGCCCATCTTCACCAAGGTGGACACCAACGGGGACCTCGACAAGCGCGAGGAGTTCGAGATCTTCAACGGCCGCATCGTCCCGGGAAACCACCAGATCGCGGTGCGCATGGTGTTCCGCGGGCACGGCTACGGGATCTTCAGCTACCTCGAGGGGTACAAGTTCAAGCTGCAGTCAAACCAGACGTTCAACGCCGAGGCCGGCAAGGTGACGTCGGTGAAGGTGGTGGGGTTCGAGAAGGGGGGGATCACCGCGGACATCAAGGACAAGCCGGCGATCCGCTACGACATCACCTCGGCGAAGGATCAGGCGGTCAAACAGGCAGGCGGCGAGAAGGCCGGTGAGCCGCCCCCGTCCCAGGAGAGTCCACCCGCCGTGCCGTAGGCGGGCTCTTCTCCCCCAGGCCACATGAAAGGCGTCTCGCTCATCGCTGCGCTGCTGGGGGTGGCGGCGACCACCGCGGGGGTGGCGCACGCGCAGGGCAAGGGCCGCGCTTCCGCCGAAGAGCTGCAGGCCCAGGTGGACCAGATCGCCCGGCAGATCGAGACGGCGCGCAACAACATCGACCTGGTAGAGAAGCAGTACACCCTGCGCGAGGAGCCGTCCGACGAGGCGGCCCGGCTGCAGCGCTTCTCGGACGGGGAAATCCAGTACCTGCTCAACGACTACAACACCGCCGCGGTCCTCTTCTACGACCTGGTCGCCAACAAGGACTTCCAGAAGAGCCCCCGCTACGCCGACGCGCTCTTCTACCTGTCGGACTCGCTGTACCAGCAGAAGAACTACCTGGGTGCGCGCCTGTACCTGCGGCAGCTCCTGTCGCTCAAGGCCGGCCACTACAAAGAGGCGCTGGCCCGCTACCTGGAGATCGCCGGGCGCTTGAACGAGTTCGCCGGCATCGACGAGTACATCAACCAGGCCCGAGGGCTGTCCGGCGGGGCGCTGCCTCCCGAGCTCACCTACGTCTACGCCAAGTGGCTGTTCCGCCGCCTCGATCTGCCCATGCCCGAGCGGGTCAAGCGCAGCCAGGCGATCTTCAACTCCCTGGTGCAGGATCAAGGCGGCCCCTTCCGCCTCCAGTCGGCCTACTTCATTGGCGTGGGCCACGTGCGCCTCAAGCAGTGGGATCAGGCGATCGCCCAGTTCAAGGCCATCACCGAGATGCCCGAGCGCGACGCCAAGGATCGCCAGGTGAAGGAGCTGGCCGACCTGTCCTTGGGCCGGGTGTACTTCGAGGTGGGCAGGTACGACGAGGCGATCGACACCTACGCGAAGGTGCCGCAGCAGTCCGAGAACTTCCCCGACTCCCTGTACGAGATCGCCTGGGCCTTCGTGCGAAAAGGCGAGTTGGTGCGGGCCAAGAACGCCACCGAGGTGCTGCTGCTGGTGGCCGAGGACTCGGTGCTGGCGCCGGAGGCGAAGATCCTCCAGGGCACGCTGCTGCAGAAGCTGCAGAAGTACGAGGAGGCGATCGACACCTACAACCAGGTGATCAACACCTACGCCCCGGTGCGCGACGAGATCGACGCGCTGCTCACCGTCAACAAGGATCCGGTGCAGTACTTCGACGAGCTGTTGGCCCGGAACGAGAAGACCCTGGACGTGACGCGGCTGCTCCCGCCGGTGGCGCTCAAGTGGGCCAGCACGCGGGAAGAGGTGGCCGACGCGGTGGCGATCACCGCCGCGCTGGACGAGAGCCGCCGGGGCATCGCCGAGTCGCGCGCCATCGCCGATCGGATCCTCCACTCCCTCGAGGAGCGGGGCCTGGAGAGCTTCCCGGTGCTGCAGGAAGGCTTCGCCCGGGCCGACGCGGTGGAGACGGCCCTCGCCCGCGCCGAGGAGTCGTTGACGCGCATCGAGGGCTACCTCACCCAGGGCGTGATGGGCCCGGAGCAGCAGGCCCAGCTGGGCGAGCTCAAGGGGAAGGCCGACGCGCTCAAGAAGCGCCTCGACACCCTGCCCACCACCGTGGAGCAGGTGCAGGCCCGCCGGGAGCGGATCCAGAAGGCGATCGACGCGCTGGACAAGCAGGCCTTCCAGTTGGGCATCGAGATCCAGGCCCAGTCCGCCCAGTTGGTGGCGATCCGCAAGTTCGTCGACGACACCAAGGCCCAGCGCAAGGACGCCCCGGACGACGAGAAGGCCTTCCTGGAGAAGGTGACGCTGGAGCAGCGCGCCCTGGAGGCCATGCAGAGCGAGCTGGAGGAGCTGCGCTCGCAGTTGCTGGCCGAGCGCAACAACGCGGACAAGGCCGTCTCGGGAGAAGGGGCGCTGCGCGAGGAGTACGGCAAGCTGCTGGAGCAGATCCAGCAGGTGTACGCCGCGAGCCGCGGGGGCCTGCCGTCCAACGCCCAACAGGTGCTGCTGCGGGCCGACGTGGTGCGAGCCGACGCCCAGGCGGTGCGCGATCGCGTCGAGCGCTCCAAGGGCATCATCCGCGAGCGGGTGGCCCGGCGAGCCCAGAAGCTGCGCGAGCAGGTGATGCTCGAGCAGAAGCTGATCGACGACTACACGAAGGAGACGGAGGCGGTCACCGGCGACACGCGCAACCTGGTCGGGCGGATCGCCTTCGACAGCTTCAAGCGCGTGCGCCAGAGCTTCTACGACCTGGTCTTGAAGGCGGACGTCGGCGTGGTGGACGTGGCCTTCCAGCGCAAGCAGGACAAGACCGGATCCATCCAGAAGCTGGCCGGACAGAAGGACAGGGAACTCAAGGCGCTGGATGAGGAGTTCAAGGAAGTGCTGAAGGACGTGGAGTGATGAGCTTCGGGCGGAAGAGCTTCGCGCTGGTGCTGTGCGCCCTCGCCGGTGCCCAGGTGGCCTCTGCCCAGGGCGCCCCCCCGAAGAAGGCTCCGGCCCCGGCCGGCAAGAAGGAAGCCAAGAAGGACGCCGGCACTCCCGACGCCGGGGTCGCCTCCGCCCCCATCATCCCCTCCATGCCCGACGGCGGCATCACCGGCGGCTCCGGCGAGAAGGCCGACGTGGGCCCCGCCGCCGCCCCCAAGACGCGCTACTTCGAAGGCATGGGCGCGGGCCGCCCGGCCAACGAGCAGGCGCTGCTGGAGGAGATCTCCAAAGCCATCGAGTCCTACGAGGAGGACTCCAAAGAGTTCCGCCGCGAAGTGCAGCTCCTCGTCGAGAAGAAGTACGAGGAGAAGCGGAACACCCTGGCCAACAGCTACGAGAAGGCGATTCGAGATCTCGAGGTGCTGGAGCGCCGCGAGCGGCTCGACGCCATCGCCGCCTTCGAGGAGTTCCTCCAGCGCTACCCCAACGATCCCCGCTACACGCCCGACGTGATGTTCCGCCTGGCGGAGCTCTATTACGAGCGGACGTCCGACGAGCACGCGCTGGCGATGCGCGAGTACGAAGAGACGCTCAAGAAGCTCGATCCAGAGAAGAACCCCACCCCGCCCCCCGAGCCGAAGGTGGACTTCTCGAAGTCCATCGCCCTCTACGAGCGGCTGATCCGCGACTTCCCCAACTACAAGCTGAACGACGCCTCCTACTACCTCCTGGGCTACTGCCAGGAGAAGCAGGAGGACTTCGCCAAGGCCCGCGGCGCCTATGAGCTGCTCATCGCGAAATACCCCAAGTCGAAGTTCACCACCGAGGCGTGGGTGCGCATCGGCGAATACTACTTCGACGCCTTCGACGAGCCCGACGCGCTGGCCAGGGCCGCCGACGCCTACGAGCACGCCATCGCCGACACCAAGCACCCCCTCTACGACAAGGCGCTCTACAAGCTGGGGTGGGTGTATTACCGCATGGACCGCTTCGACGACGCGGTCGCCCGCTTCATCGCGCTGATCGACTTCTACGAGGCCGAGGCCAAGCGCAAGGGTGAGGAAGTGGTGGGCGGCGACCTGCGCAACGAGGCGCTGCAGTACACGGCGATCAGCTTCGTGGACGAGAAGTGGGGCAGCCTGGCCAAGGCCCAGGAGACCTTCGGCAAGCTGGGCGGCCGCCGCTACGAGGCGGAAATCTACCGCCGCATGGGCGACGTGTACTTCGATCAAACCAAGCACCCCGACGCGATCGAGGCCTACCGGCTCACCCTGCAGAAGGATCCCCTCAACAAGGACGCGCCGCAGATCCAGCAGCGGATCGTCCAGGCCTACGAGCGCGACCGCCGGCTGGAAGAGGCCTTCGCCGAGTCGTCCAAGCTGTCCAACATGTTCGTACCCGGCACGCCGTGGTACGAGAAGTGGAAGCGCGATCCCGACATCGTGGTGGCCGCGCAGGAGCTGGCCGAGAAGAGCCTGTACTCGACGGCCGTGTACCACCACCAGCAGGCGCTCGTGTACAAGCAGGAAGGCAAGTTCGATCAGGCGAAGTCAGCCTTCGAGACGGCCGCCAAGGCGTACCTGAGCTACCTGCAGCGCTTCCCGCGCTCGAAGAGCGCCTACGAGATGGAGTTCTACCTGGCCGAGTGCCAGTACAACTCCTTCCAGTTCGCCGAGGCCGCCAGGCACTACGCCGCGGTGCGCGACTCCAGCCAGGACAACCGCTACCTCGCCGACGCCGCCTACGCCGCGGTGCTGGCCAACCAGAAGCAGCTCGAGCAGGAGTGGAAGAGCGGCACCGCGAAGCAATACCCGGTGCTCAAGTCCACCGATCGACCCGAAGGCGAGAAGGTCGTCCCCATCGAGCTGACCGCCACCGAGAAGGCCCTCGTCGACGCGTCCGACAAGTACCTGGCCAAGGTGAAGGCGGGCGACGAGAAGTCCCCGGGCATCGCCTACAAGGCCGCCGAGCTCTTCTACACCCACAACCAGTTCGACGAGGCGCGGGCCCGCTTCGAGAAGATCATCGCCAACTACTGCACCAGCGAGGTCGCGCAGTACGCCATCAACCTCTCCGTCGAGACGTACCTCATCGACAAGAACTGGTCGAAGGTCGAAGAGGTGGCCGCGCTGATGACGAAGAACCAGTGCGTCGATCCCAAGTCGGAGCTGGCGAAGAACCTCACCAAGTTCAAACTGGGCGGCCGCTTCAAGTTCGCCGAGGAGCTGATGGCGAAGGGCCAGTACGACGAGGCGGCGAAGAAGTACCTCGAGCTGGTCGCCGAGGAGCCCAGACACGAGTTCGCCGACAAGGCGCTCAACAACGCCGCCGTCTGCTACGAGAACGTGCAGCGCTTCGACTCGGCCTTGAAGATCTACGAGCGGATCTTCAGCGAGTACCCGCAGTCCAAGCTGGCTGACTCCGCGCTCTTCCGCGTGGCCGTCAACGCCGAGAAGTCCTACGACTTCGACAAGGCGATCGAGAAGTACCAGAAGCTGGTGAAGGACTACCCCCAGGCGAAGGATCGGCAGAACGCGCTCTTCAACACCGCCCGCCTGCTGGAGGGCCTGCAGCGCTACTCGGAGTCGGCCCAGGCCTACCTGCGCTACGCCGACCTCTTCCCGCAGGCGGACGAGGCCCCGAAGAACCAGTTCCGCGCCGCGCTCATCTACGAGAAGATGAACGATCCGACCAAGGAGATCGGCGCCCTGCGGGAGTTCGTCCAGAAGTTCTCGGGCAAGCCCGCCCAGGCCGAGCTGGTGATCGACGCCAAGAAGCGCATCGGCGACGCGTACAAGAAGCTCAAGAAGGAGACCGAGGCGAAGAAGGCCTTCAAGGACGCGGCCGACGACTTCGATCGCCGGGGCCTCAAGCCCGACACCTCGCCCATCGCCGCCGACGCCGCCGCCTACAGCCGCTTCGAGCTGGCCGAGTACGTCTTCGCCGACTTCGACAAGCTGAAGATCGGCGGCACCGGGAAGAACCTGGCCAACTCCTTCACCAAGAAGAAGGAGTCGGTGAAGAAGGTGAACGCCGCCTATGACGAGGTGGTCAAGTACAAGCGCGTGGAGTGGATCCTCGCGGCCTTCTACCGCAAGGGCTACACGCTGGAGCGCTTCGCCCAGACCATCCTCGAGACGCCCGTGCCGCCCGAGATCAAGCGCCTGGGCGAAGAGGCCGTCATCACCTACCAGGATCAGCTGGCCGCGCAGACGGTGGCGCTGGAAGACAAGGCGGTAGAAACGTACGCCGCCGCCTGGGGCGAGGCGAAGAAGTACCGCGTGTCCAACGAGTGGACCAAGAAGACGCTCGAGTCCTTGAACCGCTTCCGGCCCAAGGAGTACCCGATGCTCAAGGATCCACGCTCGGCGCTGGCCAGCGATCTCACGTACCCGGACGGCGCGATCAACTCCATCACCGGCAACGAGAAGGCCACCCAGGCCCCGCAGAAGCTGGGAGGCGAGGACAAGTGACGACCCGCCGCTTGAGCCTCGCCGCGGTGCTCGCCTTCCTCGGCGCCTGCGCCACCACCCCGGAGACGAAGCCGGAAGAGCAGGCGC
Organism: Myxococcales bacterium; assembly: GCA_020846875.1. Classification (GTDB taxonomy): domain Bacteria; phylum Myxococcota; class Myxococcia; order Myxococcales; family Myxococcaceae; genus JADLDB01. The sequence continues at coordinate 88,759 of JADLDB010000109.1, forward strand.
CCGCCCCCGCCGCCGAGACGCCCGAGGTGCCGTACGAGGCGAAGCCGGCTCCCACCCCGGCGCCGGCTGCCGAAGCCCCCCAGCCCGCCGCGGGAGGCGTCGCGCCCGCCGAGGCCGCTCCCGTCGCCGCTGCCGGCTTCGATCCCGTCTCCCAAGAGCGCTTCAAGGCCGCCGTCGCGCTGCAGACCAAGGGCGATCTGGCCGGCGCCGAGGCCGTCTACCGGGAAGTCATCGGCCGCAACGACAAGGCCGCCTACGCGTGGACCAACCTGGGCCTCCTCGAGGAGCGCCGCGGCAACCTGGGCGACGCCGAGTCCAACTACCGCAAAGCGCTGGAGCTCGATCCCACCCAGGACTCCGCGTGGGACTACCTGACGCGCCTGTCCTGCCGTCGCAACCGCTGCGCCGACATGGAGAACGAGCTGCGGGCCGCCATCCAGAAGAACCCGGCCGCGATCGGCCCCCGCAACGCGCTCGTCTTCACCCTCCTGCTGCAGAACAAGCTGCCCGCCGCCGAGAGCGAAGCCAAGAAGGTCCTGAAGGCCGAGGAGCGCGACACCCGCGCCATGCAGTTGCTCGCCCAGGTGTATTTCCGCCAGCAGAAGTACGAACTCGCCCGCCTGGTGCTGGAGAACGCCCGCACCATCGACGCCAACGACGCCCTCACCCACAACGCGATGGGCCTGGTGTCGCTCAAGCTGAAGAACCGCACCCAGGCGGTGGAGTCCTTCCGCCAGGCCGCGCTGCTCAAGCCCGACTACGCCGAGGCCCGCAACAACTACGGGATGATGCTCAATGAGGCCAACGACTACGAGTCCGCCGCGAGGGAGCTCGAGGCCGCCGTCTCCGCCGCGCCGGACTTCCTTCCCGCGCACCTGAACCTGGGCAACGCGTACCGGGGCCTGCAGCAGGTGGACAAGGCGCTCGCCGAGTACCAGCGGGTGGTGAAGGACCGCCCGGACCTCACCGACACCTACTTCAACATCGCCCTCACCTACCTCGACCTCGACGTGCCCAACGTCGACACCATCGAGCGCTTCAAGCAGGCCATCTCGTACTTCAACCAGTACACGGCCAAGGGCGGCAAGGACGAGCGCGTCGAGCAGTACCTCAAGGACGCCAACAAGGGCATCGAGAAGGAAGAGCGCCGCAAGGAGCGCGAGAAGAAGGATCAGCTCAAGAAGGCCGAGGCCGCGAAGAAGGCCGAGGAAGACGCCAAGCGCCAGGCCGAAGAGGACGCGAAGGCGAAGGCAGAAGCCGACGCGAAGGCGAAGGCCGACGCCGAGGCGAAGCTGAAGGCCGACGCGGAAGCCCAGGCCAAGGCCGAGGCCGACGCCGCGAAGAAGAAGGCCACCGAAGACGCCGCCGCCGCGAAGAAGGCCGAAGCCGACGCCAAGAAGCAGGCCGCCGCCGACGCCAAGGCCTCGGCCGCCGAGAAGAAGCGCCTCGCCGCCGAGGAAGCCAAGGCCAAGAAGGCCGCCGCCGCGGAAGCCAAGCGCCTCGCCGCCGAGGAAGCCAAGGCCAAGAAGGCCGCCGACGCCGCGGCGAAGAAGGCCGCCGAGGCCGCCGCGAAGAAGACGCCCGCCTCCAAGCTGGGCGATGACGAGGCCGCCCCTGCCCCTCCCCCGCCCGGCGGCGGTAAGCTGGGCGAAGACGACAAGTGAGGCCCTGATGCGCTGGTTGATCCCCTTCGCCTGCCTGTTCACCTCCGGCCTCGCCCTGGCCCAGGAGGCCGCCGCCCCCGCCCCCGCCGCCGGCGGCGCGAAGAAGAAGAAGGTGATCCGCCTCGACGCGATCACCGTCGAAGGCCGCATCCAGAAGCCGCAGGCCTTCTACATCCTCCAGCGCTCCACCTTGAACTTCGACGAGCTCAACCGCGAGGAGTCCTTCATCCCCAAGGTGGAGAAGAGCGTGGAGAAGGACTCGTTCTGATCCAGATCCTTGAGGGTCCCCCCAAAGGGCGCTAAAGCTGCGGCATTCTTTCGTTTCCGGCCCGGGAACTCCCCACCTGGCCGGTTGTCTTGAAGAGCCACCATGGCACCTCCTCCGGTTTCGTCGTCCGCCAAGCACCTGCGCGTCGCGTTGATCCAGGGCGCGAAGATCACCGAGGACCGGACGCTCAAGCGCCGCGTGTCGGTGTCGGTCGGGCAGAACGCCACCAACACCATCGTGGTGCCGGTGTCGAACCTGCCGTCGTCCTTCACCCTCTTCGAGCTGGTCAACAACCAGTACTCGTTGATCTTCACCGCGCAGATGGAGGGGAAGGTCTCCATCAACGGGGCGGATCTCACGCTGCAGCAGGCGCGGGAACAGGGCCTCGCCAAGCCGCGCCGTGACGGCTTCGCGCTGCCGTTGAACGACGGGGCCAAGGGCCGCGTGTCGCTGGGTGAGGTGTCGCTGCTCTTCCAGTTCGTCACCCCGCCGCCCGAGCCGCCGCGCGCCGAATTGCCCGCCAACGTGCGCGGCAACGTGCTGTCGCAGATCGACCAGTTCTTCTTCATCGTCCTGGCGGTGTCGCTGGCGGTGCACTTCTCAGGCGCCACCTTCATCGCCTGCCAGCCGATGCCCGAGGAGCGCGAGCTGTCGCTGGAGGAGCTGCCCGACCGCTTCGTCAAGGCGATGATGCCCGTCGAGGTGAAGCCCCCGCCCACCCAGGTGGCAGAGGGCCCCAAGAAGGACGACAAGAAGGACGACGAGCCCAAGGCGGACAAGGAAGCCGACAAGCCGGCCACCAGCGCCGCCGCCAAGAAGGCCGCGCTGGAGCAGAGGGTGGCGCGGTCCGGCCTGCTCAAGGTGATCGGCTCCGCGTCGGGCGGTGGCGGCGCCTTCGAGGACGTGCTGGGGGGCTCTTCGGGCGTGGGCGACGTGGCCAACGCGCTGTCGGGCGCGAGCGGCGTGGGCGTGGCCACCTCCGAGGCGCTGGCTGCCGGCGGCCCCAAGGGCGGCACGTCGGGGTCGGCGGCGGGGATCGGCGATCTCGGCACCGCCGGTGGCGGCAACGTCAACTTGGGCGAGAAGGCCGCGGCCACCGTGCGCGGCGGCGTGCAGATGCAGGCGCCCGAGGTGGAGTCCAAGGCCGTCGATCGCGAGAAGCTGGCCGGCTTCGTCCGCGCCCGCAAGTCCGCCATCCAGGCCTGCTACGAGCGTGAGCTGAAGCGCAACCCGTCCTTGAAGGGCCGCGTGGTGGTGCGCTTCACCATCACCACCCAGGGCAGCACCTCGGAGATTGAGATCGAGGAGAACACCCTGGGCAACGACGCGGTGGCGTCCTGCATCCGCACCGTCATCCGCGGCTGGCGCTTCCCCTTCAAGCCGGACGACGACGTGCCGGTGGCCTACCCCTTCGTCTTCGCCCCGGCCTCGTAAGGGCTGCAGGGGCCTCTCTGCAGTCCAGGTTCTCGGAGGACGCGCCGGGCCGTGCGACAATGGCCGGCAGTCCATGCGCCCCCGTCGCCTCGACGAGCTCAAGGAGCTGGTGGCCTCGCCCGACTTCAGGTCGTGGTGGGAAGACCTGGTCCTTGCCCGCGTGGCCCTGGCCGAGACCGAGGCCCAGCGGGAAGAGGCGCTGTCGTCGCTGACGGCGATGGAGTTCCGCGCCGAGCTCTCCCAGAAGCACGCCATCGACACGCTGTACCGCGCCGGCGAGAGCGAGGATCAGGCCGCGCACCTGCTGGCCGAGGCCGAGACCCTGGAGAACCGCAGCTTCCCCGGAGTGGCCGCCTTCGAGGAGCAGCGCTACCGCGTGTCCGAGCTCTGGTACCGCCTGGGCGCCCTGGAGACGCAGCTGGAGCACGCGAAGGAGACGAAGCAGAGCGCCGCGCAGATCCTCACCCTGGAGCGGCAGCGGCAGTCCGCCGCGGACGAGTACGAGAAGGAGACGGCCCGGAAGAATCGCCTCTGGGACGAGGTCGAGCGGCTGTGGGCGAAGAGCGCGGAGGTGTCGCTGTTGCGCTCGGAGCAGCAGCTGCAGGCCCGCAAGGTGCGCCGGGAAGCCGAGAGCCTGTTCGCCCTGGCCGAGGAGCGGAAGAAGCGCGCCCTGGGGTTGCGCACCGGCAGCGAGGCGGCGGCCGCCGCCGTGGAGGCCGCCCGGGCGAGGCTGGAGGCCGCCAGGAGCGCCGCGACGGAGCGCTTCGGCGCCCTGGCCGGCACCGACTTCCTCTTCTTCCGTCATCCCCAGGATTCCCGCCACGCCTACGCCGTGGCCCTGGTGGAGGACACCGAGCACTACAACGTCGAGGTGCGGCCCCTGGCCCTCTACTCGGTGGAGCACCGCCGGGGCGTGGCCTTCCTCGAGCCCGCCCGCGCCCAGGCCCCCGGCGCAGAAGAGGGCGATCACCGCTTCGAGCAGTACTTCCTGCACGGCCGCAAGGGCGAGCCGCGCCGCACCCCGGTCTGACGAGGACTCCCATGGACAAGATCGCGCTGCTGTCCGGCTCGCCGCTCTTCGAGATGCTGTCCAACCAGGAGCTGGAGTACGTCGCCGAGCTCTCCCGCCCGCGCCTCTTCAAGGCCGGCGAGACGATCTTCGAGGAAGGCGAGCTGGGCGACAGCATCTACGTCATCGCCTCTGGTGAGGTGGAGATCCTCCGCCGGGACGCGGCAGGCGCCCCCCACAGCCTGGCCGCGCTCGGGCCCCGCGAGTTCTTCGGAGAGATGAGCCTCATCGACAAGGAGTACCGCAGCGCCACCGTGCGCGCGAAGACGGACTGCGAGCTGCTTCACCTCACCGCGGAGAACCTCACCGCCTTCCGCAAGCAGCACCGCGACGGCTTCACCTTCGTGATCATCAACATCGCCCGCATGCTCTCGGCCCGGCTCCGCGAGGCCAACACCCGCTTGGCCGCCCGATCCTGAATCGGCAAAACCCCGGGGGGAACCAAGGGGTTGAATCGGCCGCACGCTCATTGACTTACATGCTCGGTCTCCATAGATTCTCACGGCTTAGCTCCTTGTAGGGGGTCCCATGTCGCCTCGACAGTTGGTGATGTCAGCCTTGGCGGTGGCCTCCGTGGCGATCGCGCAGGCGCCGACGCCGCCCGACGCGCCGGACGCTTCGAAGGTGCCTGATCCGGAGAAGGTGCGGATCAGTGCCGATTCGGTGACGAAGATGCGGTCGGCGTTGAAGGACGTGCTGACCAAACTGGAGGAGGCGCGCAACTCGAAGGACGTGGTGAAGCTGAACTGCGTCAACGAGAAGCTCACGCAGATCAAGGGTCTGCTGCGCATCTCCGAGACGAGCGACGTGCAGCTCCAGGAAGCCGTGGCCAAGCGGGAGACGGCCACCGCGGAGCACGAGTTCACCAAGGTGTCCATCGCGCGGGGGAAGGTCGATCAGCTGCGCGCGGAGGCGGAGGAGTGCATTGGCCAGTTGGCCTTCCGCACCGACGAGAACCAGGTCGTCGAGGTCGAGACGCCCGAGTACCTGCCCCCTGGCGACTTGACGGTCATCCCTCCGTCCTTCCCAATCATCGACTCACGGCCGCCGCCAGCCAGTCCCACCATGTAGCGAATCCAATAGGGACTTGGCCGGACAGTCCTGTGTGCTAAGGCCCGCGAAAACGCGATGACTCGGGAGAGGGGAACAGGCGATGGTGGGGATCGCTCGGGGGGCGGGATGGCGCGCCGCTTCCGGCTCCTCGTCTTGGCGCTGACCGTCCTCGCCTTCCCCGCCGCCGCCGAGGTGCCCGCCGCGCCCGGCTTCAAGATCGGCGAAGGCCGGCTACACCCCTACCTTTCCCTCGACGGCCGCTTCGACTCGGTGGTGGGCTTCTTCAACGTGGTGGGCGGAGTGGCCCAGCCGTCGCCCGAGATCATCTTTCAAGTCCGCCCGGGCCTGAAGTTCGACCTCACCAACGACTCCACGCTGGTCAGCTTCGACGGGGCCGCCGAGTACCTCTGGTACACCGGGCTGCTCTCCCCGTCTTCGACGCAGTTGTCCCGTTTCCAGGCCAACGTGGGCCTCGACACGGCGTTCAACAAGACGGGCGCCGTCGAGGTCCAGGTGAGCGATCGCCTCACCCGCAGCGATCGCACGCAGAACCCGGCCGCCGGCGTCGGCGTCATCTCGCTCTACAACAACGCCCGCCTGGCCCTGCCCATCCACCCCGGTGGGCGCGCGCTGGAGGTGACACCCAGCGTGGGCTTCGGGGTGGAGTTCTTCGATCCGCTGCTCACCGGCACCATCACCGGCTGCATGCCCGGCGATCCCACGTGCAATCCGGCCCAGGTGGCGCAGATGAACTACGGCAACCTGACCTTCGGCCTGGGGGGCCGCTGGAAGTTCCTGCCCAAGACGGCCCTCGTGCTGGACGCGAACTTCGACTACCGGCTCTACTTCACCGCCGGGGCGGCCAACCTGCCCGGCATGGTGCTGCGGGTCCAGGCGGGCCTCATCGGGCTCATCTCACCGCGGATCTCGGTGACGCTGCTGGCCGGCTACGGCGGCAACCTGGCGTACGACGCCGCGGCGATGGCCAACGGGCCGCACACGCCGATCGTCCACGTCGAGTTCGCCTACCTGCCCACGGAGGCCACGCGCCTGGCGCTGGGCTACGTGCGCACCATTCAGCCGGTGTCTTCGCTGGGCAGCTTCATCGACGATCGCGGCTACCTGCAGGGCCGGCTGGCGCTCATCGGCGGGCGGCTGCTCCTCAACGCCGAGGTGGCGGCCGACTACTACTGGTACTTCCGGCCCACCCCCCGAAACGATCTGATCCTGAGCGTCGGCGCGGGCCCGACCTTCATCGTGACGTCCTGGTTCGACGTCACGGCCACCTACCGCCTCAGCCTGCGCGACTCGACCACCACCGCCCAGAGCGTCAACTACTTCCGGCACGAAGCGCTCTTGAACCTGAACTTCCACTACTGATGCGCGCGGCGGCGGTCAGCTCGCTGGTGGTGGCTTTCCTGTCGCTGGGTGCCTGCGTGGGCCCGAGGAGCACCACCGGGCAGTTGCGGCCGGATCAACTGGCCCCGCCCGACGGAGGCGTCAGCGCCAACACCCTGGCGGCGAACGATCTGCTCGAGGTGCGGGTGTACCAGGAGGCGGATCTGTCCGGGGTGTACCGCGTGTCCCCCGAGGGGCGGATCAACTTCCCCCTGTGCGGGGAGGTGCTGGTGGGCGGCATGTCCGCTGGGGAGGCCGCGGACGCGATCACCGGCTGCCTGAAGAAGGACTACCTGCGCCGGCCGCAGGTGTCGGTGCTGGTGAAGGAGTTCAACTCCAAGAAGGTGTTCGTCTTCGGCGAGGTGCAGAAGCCGGGCTCGTACTCCTTCGAGGAAGGGATGACGATCATCCACGCGGTGTCGAACGCGGGCGGCTTCACCAAGACAGCGGCGAAGAACTCGGTGAACGTGACACGGGTGGTGGAAGGCCAGGAAGTGAAGGTGCCGGTGAAGGTGGAAGACATCGTCATCGGGCGGGACAAGAACTTCGCGCTGCAGCCGGGCGACATCATCTTCGTGCCGGAGAGCTTCCTGTAGGCCTCACCGCTCCGCACCGAGTGCGGATCGAACGCCACGCCTGCGAGGTGCAGCTTGTCGGCCAGCAGCTTCCCGGCGCGGCGGGCTATGTCCGTGGCGGCGGCGAGCAGCTCGCTCACCGGGCGGGCTCGGCCAGCAAGGCCTCCACGTCCTTCACCCAGGTGGCGAGGAGCCCTTCGTCGAAGCCCTCGTGGGTGACGCGCAGCACGCCCTGGCGATCGATGAGGAAGGCGGTGGGCATGACCTTCACCTTGAGCGCGGACTCGGCGAAGGCGCCAGCGGGATCGAGCAGCACCGGCAGGTCCACCTTCGTCTCGGCGAGGAAGGGGGGGATCATCTTCGTGTCGGTGTCGACGCTGATCGCATACACCTTGAGGCCGCGGCCGCCGTACTCCTTGAGCAGGTCCTGGTAGAGCGGCATGGCGTCGCGGCAGGGATCGCACCAGGTGGCCCACACGTCGAGCAGCACCACGCTGCCGCGGTCGCTCTTGAGCGAGTAGGGCTGGCCGTCAAACCTGGGAAGGGTGAAGTCGAGCGGTGCGTCGCCGCGCTTGCCCACGGGTGCGCCGTCGGTGAGGGACGGGCCGGGCGTGACGCACGCACTCAACGCGAGGCAGGCGATCGCCAGAAACACGTTCCCTCTCCCCCATCGGGGCAGAGGGTCAGGCAGAGGGGAAGGACCAGGCGCACTCACCCGGCCATTCTTAGCGCGAAGCCAGCCGGGCCAGCACCTGCTCGATGAAGCCGCCGAAGGCGCCGTTGGACATGACCAGCAGCACGTCCCCTGCCCTCGCGTCGCGGATCACCTCGTCGAGCAGCTCCGGCACGCTGGCGGCGGCGAAGGCGGGCAGGCCCTTGCCGGACAGCTCCCTGGCCAGCCTGGGTACGTCCAGCTCTTCTCCGGAGGGGATCTTGTCGTGCTTCTCGGGCACCTTGATGGACGCTCGGGCGGCGCCGGTGAAGCTGGTGGCGTACTCCTGCTGGTGGATGTTGCGCCGGCTGGTGTTGGAGCGCGGCTCGAAGACGGCCCACAGGCGGCGGCCGGGGTAGCGGCTGGCGACGGCGGCGATGGTCTCTCTCACCGCGGTGGGGTGGTGAGCGAAGTCGTCGATCACCAGCACCCCGTCCGGCTCGCCGCGCTCCTCCTGGCGCCGCTTCACCCCGCGGAAGGACGCGAAGCCCCGGGCGAGCTCCTCGTTGGACAGGCCCAGGGACTTCGCGGCGGCGAAGACGCCCAGGGCGTTTTCCACGTTATGGGCGCCGGCCATGGGGAGCAGCACGCCGCCCATCGGCTCGTCGTGCATCGTCACCCCGAAGCGGGCGCCTTCGGGCCCCAGGCGCAGGTGCGAGGGCCGCACGTCGGCGTCAGCGTCCTCGTCGGACGAATAGGTGAGGACGCGCGCCTTCCCGGTGCTGGCCAGCTTCACGGCGTTGGGCCAGCGGGCGCTGACGACGATGGTGCCGCCTTCGGGCACCAGGGCCACCACCTTCTCGAAGCTGGCCTCGTAGTGCGGCAAATCCCGGTAGATGTCGGCGTGATCAAACTCCACGCTGGTGAGGATGAGCGTCCTGGGCCGGTAGTGGAGGAACTTGGGGCCCTTGTCGAAGTACGCGGTGTCGTACTCGTCGCCCTCGACGACGAAGTGCGGGCCCTTGCCCAGGCGGTAGTTGCCGCCGGCGTTGAGCGCCACGCCGCCCACGAGGAAGGACGGATCTCTGCCCGCGTCGGCCAGCACGTGCCCCATCAGGGCCGAGGTGGTCGTCTTTCCGTGCGTGCCGGCCACCACCACCGAGTGCCGCTGGGCGAGGAACAGGGCGCCCAGGGCCGCGGGGAAGCTCATCTGCGGGATGCGGCGCTCGCGGACGGCGGTGGCCTCGGGGTTCACCCGGCGGATCACGTTGCCGATGATCGCCAGATCCGGCTTCGCCACGTCGAGGTTGCCGGGCGCATAGGGCGTCAGCGCCTGGATGCCCCAGGCCCGCAGCATGTCGCTCATCGGCGGGTAGACGTTCTCATCGCTGCCGGTCACCTCGTAGCCGGCGGCCTTGAGCATGCCGGCGAAGCTGCCCATACCGGTGCCGGCCACGCCCACCAGGTGGATGCGGCGGGGCGTCTTCGGATCGACGGTGTCGAGGGTGTTGCCGTTGTCGTCTGACATCGAGGGGACTGACTCCTTCTTCAGGCGAGGCTCAAGGCGTCGAGGACGGCCTCGTGGAAGCGGGGACGAAACTCGCGGATCTTCAGGTTGGCGCGCCCCAGGGCCACGCGGTTGGTGAGCAGCGCCACGACCAGTTGCCGATCGAGGTCGATCCACAGGCTGGTGCCGGTGAAGCCGAGGTGGCCGATGGCGCCGCGCGGGCCCTTCTTCCCGAAGCGCGGGCCACAGGAAGGGGCGTCGGCTCCCGGAGTGTCGAAGCCGCAGGCGCGGGTGCTGCCGGGCGTGGACGCGTCGTGGTGCCACGGGACCGGGGGCGCCAATTCACCGCGCAACACGGCCTGGCCGAAGGTGGCGACGTCGTGGGCGGTGCCGAAGAGGCCCGCGTGGCCGGAGACGCCGTCGAGGCACCAGGCGTTGTCATCGTCCACCTCGCCGCGACGGGCGGGGTGGAAGGGGACGGTGAAGCTGCCTTCTTGTCCGGGGGCGTGCTCGCGGGGCCGCGTGTTGCCGGTGTCGGCCAGCGACTCGGGCAGGGGCAGCGCGCGCGACAGGCGGCGGAAGCCCGCGGACAGGCCCAGCGGCTCGGCGATGCGCTCGACGAACAGCTCGTCGAGGCTGCGCCCGCTGGCGGCCTCCAGGGCGGCGCCGAGGAGGATGAAGCCGATGTCGCTGTAGGTGGCCTTCTCACCGGGCGCGGCCTCCGGACGGGTCTGCAGCGCGCGGGAGAGGACGGAGAAGCGCACGGCTTCGCGCACGCGCACCGGACAGTCTGCGTCGAAGAGCTCCGGGTGCGCCTTCAGCTCCTCTTCGAAGTACTGGACGAATGGCGGCAGGCCGCTGCGGTGGAAGAGCAGCTCCAGCGTGCCGACGTCGACGGCCGCGGAGGGCAGCCAGCGGCGCAGCGAGCCGAACAGCTTGAGCTCCAGGCACAGGGCGGTGGTGCACAGCACCTTGGTCACCGAGGCGAGATCGAAGGCGGTGTCTTCCCGGGCGTTGCCACCGGAGAAGACGCGGCGGCCTTCGTAGAGGACCTCGGCGCGGGCCAGAGGGAAGATCTCTTCCCGGACGCCGGAGGCGAGCAGCTCCTCGAGGCGCCTCACGTGACGAGCCCCTCGAGCAGGGTGAGGGCCTGGCGATCGGCGTCGAGGCAGACGCGCGCGCCCAGAGGCACGGGGAAGTTCACGTCGCCGTGGCCGATGGGGAAGCCCGCCGCGCAGGGCACGCCGAGGCGTTGAGCGCACTCGTCCAGCACCTCGTCGGGAGTGTAGGTGGCGTCTTTCTCTTCGCAGCCGGTGAGCTCGCCGAAGACGACACCGGCCACGCCTTCCAGCGCCCCGGCCAGCTCGAGGTGGGTCCACATGCGATCGAGGCGGTAGGGCCGCTCGCCCACGTCCTCCACGAGGAGCACGCACCCGCGCAATGACGGGAGGTACGGAGTACCGAGGAGGCGAGTCAGCACGGAGAGGTTGCCTCCGAGGAGCGGCCCTTCGGCGACGCCGGGGACGACGGTGCGCGTACCGGCGAGCGGGGCAACGGACCGGCCCTCGAGGAGGTTGAAGAGGCGGGTGACGACGTCGGGCCGCTGCTTGCCCAGCTGCGTCAGCACGGGCGCATGGAGGGAACGCCAGCCTCTGGCCTGAGTGGCGAGGTGGAGTGCGGTGGTGTCGGAGAAGCCGACCAGGGCTCGGGAGCCGCCCAGGCGCACTGCCGGCAGCAGGCGCATCGATCCGTAGCCGCCGCGGGCCATGAAGATCGCGCAGACGGCGTCGTTGTCGAGGACCTCCTGCAGCTCTCGGGCACGGTCCTCGTCCCGGCCGGCGAGGTAGCGGTGGGTCGCGAAGATCCGCTCGGTGAAGATGGGGCGGTAGCGGGTGGCCAGCAACGCCAGGCCCTTCTCGAAGGACGGCCGGTCGAACGGCCCGGAGGGGGCGACGACGGCGACGGCGTCATTCGGGCGGAGGGCCCGCGGTGGGGCGAAGGTCACGAGCACGCTTCTAGCGAAACAACCGCGCGGGAGGGACTAGACTTCCTGACAGCCGTGCCACCTGCGCCGTCGAAGCCCCCTGCCCCGTCCCCGGTGGCCGAGAAGAAGCAGCCGCGCTTCCCCATTCCCTGGGGCCTGTTCATCGTGCTGGGCGTGTACGCGCTCGCGGTGCTGGCGTACGTGAAGTTCCAGTACTGGGACTCGCCGCAGTACCAGGCGGCCCAGAAGTACGCGCGGGCGCTGTACCTGCTGGGGGTGGACGACGGGCGCAAGTGCAGCGAGGCGCAGTTGGTCGAGGCGATGGAGCTGGTGCTGGAGACGGCGCGGCTGGTGCCGGACGAGCTGGAGCTGGCGAAGCACTCCGAGCGGCTGCGGTTCCGCTTCGAGGAGCGGAAGTTCAAGATCCCGAAGGATCTGGAGCGGCACGCGGAGCTGGTGTCGGCCACGGCGCAGCGGCGGGAGCGGGAGAAAGATCCCTGGCTGGTGGTGGGCGTACGGGATCGGGGTTGGGGCCCGGAGCAGTTGTTGGGCGGGCCACGGCGCGCGGTGTTCTGGTCGATCCCCGGGGGCGTGATCATCATCCTCATCTGGGTGTACGGGCGCTTGAGCGCGCGGGCGGTGCGCGAGAAGGAGCACGAAGCCGACCTGAAGAAGTCCGAAGCGGAGGTGAAGGCGCTGGGGCAGTTCCGCGAGGGGCTCAAGCAGGCGCCGTCGAAGTACGCCGCGCGGGAGGACGACGAGGAAGGCGGCGACACGCTGGCGGATCCACCGAAGCCGAGGCCGTCTCCGAAGCGGGGGCCGACGGGCAGCGGGGCGAAGGCAGTGGCGAGGCCGGCCTCGAGTCCCGGGCGGCCGGGGGTGAGTCGTCGCGCCCCGTCGAGCGGCAGGGCCGCAGTGAAGAAGCGCCCGCCGGAGGAGTGACCGGGTGTCTCTGGTTGGGGGTCCTGCCGTCAACGCTTCGCCAGGAGGGCGGCAAAGAAGCCGTCGGTTCCGTGGCGGTGGGGGAAGAGCCGCAAGAATCCGCGCGCGTCGAGGAGTTCGGCGTCGAGGACCGGCGGAGCGAGGGAGACGTCCTTGCGGGTGGAGAGGACGGCATCGATAACTTCCTCGTTCTCTTCGGGACGCAGGGTGCAGGTGGCGTAGACGAGGCGGCCGCCGGGGGCGAGGTGGTGGAGGCCGCGCTCGAGGAGCTCGCGCTGCAGGGCCGGGAGGCGCTCGAAGTCGTGGGGATCGAGGCGCCAGCGCGAGTCCGGACCGCGCCGCAGCGCGCCCAACTCAGAGCAAGGAGCATCGACGAGGACGAAGGGGACGCGGAGCTCGTCGGGGGGCGTGGCGCCGTGGATGGTGACGGTGACGCCGGCCTTCGAGGCGCGGTGGCGGAGGCGCTCCAAGCGGGCGAGGTCAGCGTCGGCAGCGTGGACTTTCCCGGAGGGGCCGACGAGGGCGGCGAGGTGCAGCGATTTCCCGCCGGCGCCGGCGCAGAGGTCGAGGACATGGGCGCCCTCGGAGAGGCCGAGGGCGTGCGCGAGGAGCTGGCTGCCTTCGTCCTGGACTTCGAAGTGGCCGGGGAGCGCGGCGGACAGCGCGTAGACGTTGGGGCGTGGGGTGGTGAGGACGAGGCAGTCGGCGGCGTGGTGGCCGGGGGTGGTGTCGACACCGTGGGCAAGGAGGGCGGCGGCGAGCTCGTGGCGAGACGTCTGACGGCGGTTGACGCGGAAGCAGACGGGCCCGGGGAGGTTGAGGGCGGCAGCGAGCGCGGGTGCTTCGTCGCCGACGGCGCGGACGAGGTCCTTCGCCAGCCAATCGGGGACGGAGAAGCGGTCGCGCCAGTCGGTGGACGGCGGGCCACCGAAAGCGACCAGCGCGTCCAGAAGACGTGCCCCCTCGCCTCCACCGTGGGGAGAAGGCCGGGGTGAGGGGAACAGTTGCAGTCTCCTCCTCCACAGCCCGACGCCGAAGATCGCCTCCGCGCAGACGCGTCGCTGCTCCTCGGAGAACTCGCGATGCGCGCGGAGGAATCGATCCAACACCCGCTCTGCGGCGGAGCCGGCCAGCATCTCGTCGATAGGGGCACCGAGCAGTTCCCGAATCCCCTCCAGAGCTTCCCAGGGGACGTCGCGGACGCGTTGCTCGGCGGGTGTCATGCGGCCAGGGCCCGGCGGAGATTCTCCCTCGCGCGGGCGTCGAGGCGCTGGTGGAACAAGTCGGAGAGGTAGATGCGGGGTGCGTCCAGCAGGCGCTTCAGGAAGCGGCGTCGGTTGAAGCGGAAGACGATGCCGGGGACGACGCCCTGGTACTCCTGTTCGATGGCGACGTCGTAGGCGTCGAAGCGTGGGGCGTCCGCGGCGAGGATGGCCATGTCGCAGTCGAGGAAGAGGGCGGCGTCGGAGTCGACGTCGGCGGGGGTCAACTTGCCGTGGCGGGCGGTGAGGAGGATGAGCTCTTTCACGCGGGGGACGTCGAGGCTGGCGCGGGGAAGAAAAGTCTCGATCGCCTGGCCGGCGAGGTCGGCGGACTTCGCTTCGTTGTCGGACTTGCCGGCGACGTAGACGGCGTCGTGAAAGAGGGCGGCGAGGAAGACCTCGCGGGGTTGCTTCCAGCCGGGGCCCGCGGTCACATCCCCGACGTGCGCGAGGACTTCCTGGACGTGCGCGAAGGAGTGGTACGCCCGCGGGGGCGAGGCGTACGCCGCCTGCACCGCCCGAATGAGGCCTTCGGGGAGCTCGAAGGGGCTGTTCGTCAGGGTTGACATGCTAAGCCGTCGCACCGTACAAGGCCGCGCCGTTTCAAGAGGAATATTCCCCGATAGCTCAGTTGGTAGAGCAACGGACTGTTAATCCGTGTGTCCCTGGTTCGAGCCCAGGTCGGGGAGCTGAAGGTAGCCGTTCACCAACGGTCGCCTCCTGAAAGTTAACCGACGGCCCCACGGAGAAATCCGCGGGGCCGTTTCAGTTTCTGCCCACGGTCCCGCCGAGTTCGACGCTGATTCGCTCGTCTCGCGCAGCTGGACGGAGTTCGTGCAGAGAGCGAACGAGGCGCGCGTCGGCGGCGTTCTCGCGAGGGAAGGACGGAGAATCGGCGTCGAGTTCCGGCCAGCCACGTCAGAGAGACAGAGAGCGTTTAACGCCTCGCTCCGTTTCCCTGGACGGCTCGGCCAGCGTTTAACCGACCACCGTTCTCGAACGCGCGCCCCCTGCCCCGCCGAGAGCGACCAGTCGCCGCCCACGCGCTGTCGTGGACCGGGGTCGCTGTCTCACTCAAGTTGGCAGAGAGGAAAGCGGCCAACTCGGGTCCTGATTACGGGAGCTTACGGCGACTCTCTGTTTCTCTCTACCCGCAGAGCGAGAGGGGAACACTGAGTCGCCCGTCGATTCCGCGGACGCGTTCGATTGTGCAGAGACCCAACAGGCACGCGAGGAATG